>CAWIKT010000030.1:0-89348 GCA_963836555.1 uncultured Actinomycetota bacterium
GAATTATTGCTGCACAAGATTGCGCATCCCTGAAATTACTTCGATGTTGTTACACAGCAACAGGTTTGGGGAATTGCCGCACATCGGCGTGCTTGACAGGACGACACGCCGAACACGCACGCTGTTCCTGCCTACAATGAACTAGATGGGCGACGAGCTTCCGAGCAGAGTGGCTGACCATTTTGAAGAGCAGGGCTGGCTCAACAACTGCCGGATGGTGGCTGCCGAACGGCATCACCGACAACTGACGTCATCGGCGCCCTTCACGCGTGCACGATTTGGAAGCTGACGGTCAGTCCGTGAACGACAACTCGGACGCTTCTACGACGTCGGGGTCGTGGCCGCAGGCGCGCAGCAGTTCGCGAGCCGCCTGAACCTGGCCGCGTTGATTGTGACCAGGACCAACGACCAGTCTGCTGATTGCTGACGGGATCGTCTCCTCGTCGGCGTTTTTCATGTTGATGCCCATGTGTAAAAACGGGAGGATGCCGTTTCGGCCCGCACGGACTTTGATCGGATGCGTCGGTTTGCCCAGGTAATACAGCCTCCACTCGCGTTCTTCGCTAAACCCTTTGGCTTTGACGCCCGCGATGGCGCGCAAGAAGAGCGTCGCGAGCGATTCCAGCGCGATGCCCCCGCATGTGTGGCCAATCCTGTTTCGGCTCGATCACAAGGTTCATGTGGTGAGTTGGATTGCGGATTTCATCATCGATGAACTTGTCAGCTAGTGCCGCAGCGTTGGTGTCGCCGTATAGGGCTGTAAGTCGGCCTTCTCTGGGCCTTCTACCTGCATGTTTTTCTCGTAGGCGAGCGCGTACGAGCGGTTTGCGAGCGCGTCGCGGTCGAATCCGATAGCGAATCCGCCGACGCCTTTGGCGTAGCCGCGCCACTGGCTCAACAGGTCACCGTCTTCGCAGAAGCATGCGGCGAAACACCGCATCGGGTAATCGAACACGTCGTCGGAGTTGAAGATGTCCGCGAGGCGACGGCATAGATACCGTTTGTTGCGCGATAGCGACGAGTCGTTGGCGGCGGCTTCAAGCTTCGGAACGAACTGACTCGCACCGTATTTCAACTCCTGCGAGTCGTTCATGTAGCGCACGTCGGACGCGTACAAATGCCCCGCCTGGTCGAGCATTTCTCGACGTCGGGCCACGGCGGGTTCAGCTCCCACGGTGAGCCCTTGATGATGCCGAGCAGCCCGGCAGCGGTCGTGTAGTGATACAGGATCGACGAATCGTCGTCGCTGTCGCTCATCCGTCCATGCTGCCGGATGGGCGTCGACTGCGGTTATCTTGCCGGGCGAGTTGACGAGATTACTGGCTGACCCGCCGCGTCGGTGGCGAACCGGCGTCGGGTGATGTTTCTATACGTCGAGACGCCTTCTCAGTCGTCGTTCATGATGTCCCGCAGCGGAACTGCGGTTTGATCGACTACTGGCCGTGGCGGCGGAACGAACGGGATGAACTCTTTCACGTAGGCGTTGACCTGATCGACGAGGCACAAGTACTCGAATAGTGCTTCAGTCAGCCATGACGACATGTCGGCGTCCGGGTTGACCAGCCCTTTCTCCACCTCTGGAAAGATCGACTTATCCGCGTGCAAGAAGAAGCAACTGTCGAGCGCGTTCAACAAATCGATGAGGTCCGACGGAACACCCTGCGTCGAGGTGAAATCTTCGCGTTCGCTTCCCGTATCAAGCCGATCTGAAGACGAAGGAGTTCCATCGTCGTGAGATGTACTCGGCCGTATGGTGCCCAATAGAACGCAGGGGTAGCAGGCGTCAGTTTTTGGCACAGTTCTGTCAGATGGTCCCAGGAATTTCTCGGGTCCCGACCCTCTGTTTCTCCCACCAAGCCAGCCACTCGGTACAGGTAGCGCATCAGTTCAACGGCGCGATCCACCGGTCCGCCAATCGTGGCCGCCAAACGACGGTAGACGTTTTGACGATCCCGCCGCAGCGGCAGCCTCACAACCAGAAGATAGAAAACGAACGCTCCCGCGTAGGCGATAGCGACGTCGTAGAGCAGACCCCCAAGATGGGCGGCCCACGCATACTTGGCTGGCCGCTCGATCAGCACGACGTGTTGCATGACCGCATAAATGAGGGCGACGCATAGGAAGCCCCACAGCGTTCGGTTGAGCCCACGCTCAAACGGGCTGAAGTGCGCGTAGCGGTTCCAACTGCGCCAGCGTTCTTTCAACCCACGCTGGGGTTCGGGCCCCGACGATTGAACGACTTTGACTGCGTCATACACCCTGCGGTTGTACCAGCCGTAACCGCTCTACAAGTGCAAGGTGATGGGAGATGCTCGCAAGAAGCGTCGCGCGCGTCGTGGCGACGAAATTTTCTCGGATTTGCTTCCGCTGCGTACTGTCTGCGTACTGGAGGCGACCCTGTGGACGGTCGGTGCTGGTGAGACGCTGTTTTTGCTGGGGTACCAGGACTCGAACCTAGAATGGCTGAACCAGAATCAGCTGTGTTGCCAATTACACCATACCCCATTGGCTGCCTAAAACTGCTGGTCAGAGGCTTTCCCGATAACCCGAGCGGTCGTGCGGACACTGCTGCCAGCCGTTATGGGCCGACGAGCAGACTACCAAACAAACAGCTCACCTCTCACCAGCGCCCGACTCCGCCCGCTGACGCCGCGAGCTGGTGCGACGCCGGCGACGCTTGGCGCCGCAGACGGCAGGCGTCCGGCCGGAGCCGATGCTGCGGCGATCGCTACGTAGTCCTGCTTCTGCACAACGGGATTGGACAGCGTTCCGATGCCCGAGATGGTGATGTTGACGGTGTCGCCGTCCTCGATCGGGCCCACGCCCGCCGGCGTGCCGGTCAGGATGAGATCGCCCGGCAGCAAAGTCATCACCGCCGAGATCCACTCCACGATCGCCCCGACGTCGTGGATCATCAGCGACGTGCGACTGTCCTGCTTGACCTCGCCGTTGACGTCGGTGCGCAGTTCCAGGTCGGCCGGGTCGATGTCGGTCTCGATCCACGGTCCGACCGGGCAGAACGTGTCATGGCCCTTGGCCCGCGTCCACTGGCCGTCGGACTTCTGTTGATCGCGGGCGGACACGTCGTTGGCGATCGTGTAGCCGAGGATGCTTTCGGCGGCCCGGTCGGCCGGTGACGTCCTTGCAGGGCCGGCTGATGACCGCCGCCAGTTCGCCTTCGAAGTGCACCGGCGATGCGTTGGCCGGCAATCGAATCGGCACGTTGGGTCCGATGATCGCGGTGTTGGGCTTGAGGAAGATCACCGGGTCGGCCGGCGCCTCACCGCCCATCTCGGCGATGTGGTCGGCGTAGTTCTTGCCGATGCAGACCACTTTGCTGGCCAGGATCGGGGCCAGCAGTCGCACATCGGCCAGCGGCCAGGAGCGACCGGTGAAGGTCGGGGTGCCGAACGGGATGCTCGGCGATCTCGCGGACGGTCATGTCGTCGGACTCGCCCTCGATGGAGACGAACGCGACGCCATCGGGACTGGCAATTCGGCCAAGGCGCATTCGTTTCAGCCTACTGAGCGGTCGCAAGCGCGGCGAAGCCGCGCAGCGGGCCGAGACCCGTGGCCAGGCGGCGGTCGCAAGTGTCGGCGAAGCCGGGCGCAGCGGCACGCGACCCGAGGCGCTGAGCGGTCGCAAGCGCGGCGAAGCCGGCGCAGCGTGCACGTGACGCCGGTGGCCGCTTCGCCCCAACAGTCAGTTCTATGGAGCATGGATCGATGACGACGGACCCCACCAGCGCGGTCGGCTCAGTGCGGCCGGCGCTGGTCGATCGTCGTCGTCTCGCTGCTTGTGACCGCAAGCGCTTTCGTCTTCATCAACGGTGTCGCATTCATGATCCCCGCACTCGAGGATGACCTGGGCACGCCGCTGGCCGAGGCCGGACTGCTGTCGTCGATGCCGAGCTTCGGCATGGTGGCGACGCTGATCCTGTGGGGTTACGTGCTCGATCGGGTCGGCGAACGGATCGTGCTCACGCTCGGCTCGGCGCTGACCGCCGGCGCCGCCTACGCGGCCTCCACCATGCACTCGATGGTCGCGTTCGCGGTGTGGCTTTTCGTTGGCGGCATGGCGGCCGCGAGCTGCAACTCGGCCGGTGGCCGGTTGGTCTCCGGATGGTTCCCGCCCGAGCAGCGAGGGTTGGCTATGGGCGTCCGCCAAGACTGCCCAGCCGCTCGGAATTGCGTTGGGCGCGTTGGTTATTCCCGAAATGGCCGCCGAGCGCCCGGTCGGCGACGTCGGCGCTGGTCTTTCCCGCCCTCCTGTGCGCGGCCTCAGCAGTGCTCAGTGTCGTCGCCATCACCGACCCACCACGCAAGGAGTGGGATGACGCCACCGACGAGGAACTGGCCAATCCGTATCGCCGGTCGTGGGTGCTGCGACGGATTCACGCGGTCTCCGCGCTGTTGATGGTCCCCCAGACCGTGACCGTGACGTTCATGCTGATCTGGTTGATCGCGAACTACCGCTGCTCGATTGCTTTGGCCGGTGCCCTCGTCACGGTGTCGCAGTTGCTCGGCGCGGTGGGTCGCGTCTTGGTCGGCCGGTGGTCGGACCGGGTCGGCTCACGTCTGCGGCCGGTTCGCATCATGTCGGTCGTCGGCGTGCTGGTCATGGTCGGTCTGGCGTTCGCCGATCATCTGCGCTGCATCGATTGCGGTGCCGTTGATGGTCGCGGCGTCGGTCGTCGCCGTGCTCGACAACGGGTTGGAGTCCACGGCGATCACCGAATACGCCGGACCGTTCTGGAGTGGGCGCGCGCTGGGCCTGCAGAACACCTATCAGCGACTGATGGCGGCCGGCGCGCCGCCGGTGTTCGGTGCGCTGATCGCCGCGCACGGCTATCCGCCGGCGTTCGTCGTGTGCGGGCTGTTCCCGCTTCTGGCGGTGCCCATCGTGCCGGCCAGGACGTTGCCGCCCGGCCTGGAGACTAGAGCGCGGACGCAATCCTTTCGCCGACTTCGGCGGTGGATAGCTTTTCGCTCGGGCGACTGGCCAGATGGGACGCCACGGCCCGGTCCACTCGCGCGGCGGCAGCGTCTTCGCCGACGTGGGAAAGCAGCAGCGCCACCGACATGATCGCGGCGGTCGGGTCGGCGATCCCCTGGCCGGCGATGTCGGGCGCGCTGCCGTGCACCGGCTCGAACATCGACGGGTTGGTCCGGGTGGCGTCGATGTTTCCGCTGGCCGCCAACCCGATACCGCCGCAGACGGCGGCGGCCAGGTCGGTGATGATGTCGCCGAACAGGTTGTCGGTGACGATCACGTCGAAGCGGCCCGGGTCGGTGACCAGGTGGATGGTGGCGGCGTCGACGTGCTGATAGGCCACCTCGACGGTCGGGGTACTTCTCGCCGACCTCGTCGCACGGTCCGCGACCACAGCGAGCCGGCGAAGGTCAGCACGTTGGTCTTGTGCACCAGGGTCAGATGGTTGCGACGTTGCTGGGCGCGGGCGAAAGCGTCTTCCACCACCCGACGGATCCCGAACGCGGTGTTGGTGCTGACCTCGGTCGCCACTTCGTGTGGGGTGCCGACGCGGATCGCACCGCCGGTCCCGGTGTACGGACCCTCGGTGCCCTCGCGGACCACGACGAAGTCGATGTCTGGGTTGCCGGCCAACGGACTGCTGACGCCAGGGTACAGCCGGCCCGGCCGCAGGTTGACGTGGTGGTCGAGTTCAAATCGCAGCCGTAGCAACAGCCCTCGCTCCAGCACGCCGCTGGGAACCGACGGGTCACCGATGGCGCCGAGCAGGATGGCGTCGTGCCCCCGCAGTTCGGTGATCGTCGAATCGGGCAGCAGTTCACCGGTGGCGTGAAACCGCTTGGCGCCCAAGTCATAGTGCGACTTCTCGACGCCGGGCAGCACCGTGTCGAGAACTTTGACCGCTTCGGTCACCACCTCCGGCCCGATCCCGTCACCCGGGATGATGGCGAGTTTCACGACAGGTCAACCACTTCGAGCTTGTTGGCCGCCACAGCGGAGCCGATCTCGGTGCGAACCTCGGCGGGGATGTCGCGGTCGACGCCGCAGCAGGATCGTCGCGCCGGGCCCTTCGGCGTCCTCGGACAGCTGAGCGGCCTGGATGTTGACGCCGGCGGTGCCCAGCAGCGTGCCGATCTTGCCCAGTGCCCCGGGCTGATCGCCGTAGTTGATGACGAGGTAGATGCCCTGTGCCCGCAGGTCGAAGTTGCGTCCGTTGATCTGCACGATCTTCTCGACCTGCTGCGGACCGGACAGCGCACCGGCCACGTTGACGACCGAACCGTCGGCGGCCACCGCCCGCACGTCGACGACGCTGCGGTGGTTGGGGCTTTCGGTGGCGGTGCTGATGTCCGCGGCCACCCCACGCTCCTCGGCGATCGCCGGGGCGTTGACGAACGTCACCTGGTCCTCGATGACCGCCGAGAACAGGCCTCGCAGCGCCGAAAGACGTAGCACCTCAACGTCTTCGGCGGCCAGCTCGCCGCGAACCTGCACCGACAGCGACGACGGCAGTTCGTCGGTGAGCGCGCCGGCCAGCAAGCCGAGCTTGCGCACCAGGTCCAGCCACGGCGCCACCTCTTCGTTGACCGTCCCGCCGCCGACGTTCACGGCGTCGGGGACGAACTCCCCCGCCAGGGCGAGCTTGACGCTTGCCGCGACGTCGGTTCCGGCCCGGTCCTGAGCCTCTTCGGTGGACGCGCCGAGGTGTGGCGTCACCACGACCTGAGACAGCTCGAACAACGGGCTGTCCGTGCACGGCTCCTTGGAGTACACGTCGAGACCGGCGGCACGGACGTGCCCGCTGGAGATCGCGTCGGCCAGGGCCGCCTCGTCGACCAGTCCGCCGCGGGCGGCGTTGACGATGATGACGCCGGGCTTGGTCTTCGCCAGCGCGTCCTTGTCGATCAAGCCTGCGGTCTCAGGGGTTTTCGGCAGGTGCACGGAAATGAAGTCGGCGCGGCCCAACAGGTCGTCGAGCGACAGCAACTCGATACCGAGTTGAGCGGCGCGGGCCGCGGACACGTACGGGTCGTAGGCGACGACCTTGGCCTCGAAGGCGGCCAGTCGCTGCGCGACCAACTGCCCGATGCGGCCCAGACCCACCACTCCGACCGTCTTGCCGAAGATTTCGGTACCCGAGAACGACGAACGCTTCCAGGCGTGCTCTCGCAGCGTGGCGTCGGCCGCGGGGATCTGGCGGGCGGCCGACAGCAGCAGCGCCAGGGCGTGCTCGGCCGCGCTGTGGATGTTGGACGTGGGGGCGTTGACGACCAGCACACCGCGTTCGGTGGCGGTCTTGACGTCCACGTTGTCGAGCCCGACACCCGCTCGGGCGACGATCTTCAGTTTCGGCGCGGCGTCGAGGACCTCGGCGTCGACGGTGGTCGCGGAGCGGACCAGGAGGGCGTCGGCTTCGGGCACCGCCGCGAGCAACTTCTCGCGGTCCGGGCCATCCACCCAGCGCACCTCGACCTGGTCGCCCAGCGCGGCGACGGTTGATTCGGCAAGTTTGTCAGCGATGAGAACAACAGGCAGGCTCACGCGGGCCAGCCTATGCGGCGACCGCAAGCGCGGCGAAGCCGGGCACAGCGGGTCGCCGCCATGTGCCATGGTCGCGGTTGTGCCGGATTGCGCACCCTATATGTGTCGGTGCTCGGGTGAATCCTGTCGACAAGCCCGGCGACAGGAGGAACAACCATGTGCTGGAAATGCGATCACCCGGATTCCACCATGCAGGAGTGGCTGGAACTCATCTACGAGAAGGTGCAACAGGACGGTTGGGTCGTGCAGTTCGTTCAGGACCGCACGCCGTTCGCCTACACGATCGGGTTACATGAGCGCGGTCTGCCCGAGCTGTTGGTGACCGGGATGCCGCCAGAGCGGGCGAACCATGTGCTCGACTCCGTCGCGAAGTATCTCCTCGATGGAGGACGGCCGGTACCGGGCGAGCGGATGTTGATCGGCGGTGAGCTCCTGCTCGATTTCGTCCAGGTGGAACACCCGGATGCGCATCTCAAGTTCGCGGTCTCGATCTATGGACCTCTGCAGGCCCTACAGCTGGTCTGGCCGGACGACGACGGGCACCGGCCGTGGTGCGCGGAATTCAGCAACGACGGGGTGCTTCAGCCGGTGTTCGGCGTGCGCGTTGACCCGCCGGAACCGCCATTTCGACGTTAGCGCGACGACACGCCGAAAGTTGTCGCGCTAACGTCGATCTCGACGAATCTTGGAGCTAAGCGATCTCGGTACTTAGGCGGTTTCGGTGATCGGCCGGTCGACCCAGCTCATCAGGTCGCGCAGCTTCTTGCCGGTGACCTCGATGGGGTGCTCGGCGTTCTCCTTGCGCAGCTGCTCGAGCTGCTTGTTGCCGCCCTCGACATTGGCGACCAGCTTCTTGGTGAAGTCACCGCTTTGGATGTCGCGCAGGATCGCGCGCATCCGCTCCTTGGTGTCGGCGTCGATGACCCGGGGGCCCGACAAGTAGCCGCCGAACTCCGCGGTGTCGGACACCGAGTAATTCATCCGGGCGATGCCACCCTCGTACATGAGGTCGACGATCAGCTTGAGCTCGTGCAGCACCTCGAAGTAGGCCATCTCCGGCGGGTAACCCGCCTCGACCATCACGTCGAAACCGGTCTTCACCAATTCTTCTGTGCCACCACACAACACGGCCTGCTCACCGAACAGGTCGGTTTCGGTCTCGTCCTTGAACGTGGTCTTGATGACGCCGGCACGGGTGCCGCCGATGGCCTTGGCGTAAGACAGCGCCAGCGCCTCGCCGTTGCCGTTCGGGTCCTGGTCGACGGCGATCAGCGCCGGCACACCCTTGCCGTCCACGAACTGGCGACGCACCAAGTGGCCCGGGCCTTTCGGGGCGACCATCGCAATGGTCACGTTGCCGGGCGGCTTGATCAGGTCGAAATGGATGTTGAGTCCGTGACCGAAGAACAGCGCATCGCCGTCGTAGAGATTGGGCTCGATGTCATTCTTGAAAATGTCGGCCTGCGCGGTGTCGGGCGCCAGCAGCATGATCACGTCGGCCCACTTGGCCACCTCGGCCGGAGTGTCGACGGTCAGGCCCTGCTCCTCGACCTTGGCCCGCGACTTCGAGCCTTCCTTCAAGCCGACGCGAACCTCGACACCGGAGTCGCGCAGGCTCAGCGAGTGCGCGTGTCCCTGGCTGCCGTATCCGATCACACCGACCTTGCGGCCCTGAATGATCGACAGGTCAGCGTCGTCGTCGTAGAACATCTCCAAAGCCACGTGAATGTCTCCTTCTTTTCTCTAGCCGTCTTGGCTTTACTGAGCTATTGGGTTATTTGGCGGTACCGATGGCGCGTGGCCCTCGGGAGAGTGAGACCACTCCGGACTGGACGATTTCGCGGATGCCGAACGGCTCGAGCACCTTCAGCAGCGCTTCCAGCTTGCCGCGGTCACCGGTGGCCTCGATGGTCAGCGATTCCGGCGACACGTCGATGACCTTGCCGCGGAACAGGTTCACCGCCTCGATCACCTGACTGCGGGTGCCGGCGTCGGCGCGGACCTTGATCAGCGCCAGCTCACGCGACACCGAGCTGTTGTCGTCCTGCTCGATGATCTTGATGACATTGATGAGCTTGTTGAGCTGTTTGGTGATCTGCTCGAGCGGAGTGCTCTCGGCGGAGACCACGATGGTCATCCGCGACATGTCCTTCTGCTCGGTCGCGCCGACCGCCAACGACTCGATGTTGAACCCCCGTCGCGAGAACAGCGCCGCGACGCGGGCCAGCACACCGGGCTTGTCTTCGACCAACACCGAAAGGGTGTGTGTCCTCGTCGATCCGCTCATCAGGCGTGCCCCTCGACACCGTCGTCGAACAGCGGGCGGATGCCGCGGGCGGCCTGGATCTCGTCGTTCGAGGTACCGGCGGCCACCATCGGCCACACCTGCGCGTCGGCGCCGACGATGAAGTCGATCACCACCGGGCGGTCGTTGATCGCTCGCGCCTGGTTGATCACGTCGACGACGTCTTCCTCACGCTCGCAACGCAATCCAACGCAGCCCAGCGCCTCAGCCAGCTTGACGAAGTCGGGGATCCGGCGCGAGTGGGTGGCCAGGTCGGTCTGCGAGTAGCGCTCTTCGTAGAACAGCGTCTGCCATTGGCGCACCATGCCCAGGTTGCCGTTGTTGATCAGCGCGACCTTGATCGGGGCGCCCTCGATCGCGCAGGTTGCCAGTTCCTGGTTGGTCATCTGGAAGCAACCGTCGCCGTCGATCGCCCACACCTCAGCCTCCGGGCGGGCGAACTTGGCACCCATGGCCGCGGGAATGGCGTAGCCCATGGTGCCCAAACCGCCTGAGTTGAGCCAGGTTCGGGGCTTTTCGTAGGAGACGAACTGCGCCGCCCACATCTGATGCTGGCCGACACCGGCGACGTAAATCGCGTCGGGCCCGGCGATCTCGCCCAGCTTCTCGATGACGTATTCGGGGCTCAGGCTGCCGTCGCTCTGCGGTCCGTAGCTCAACGGGAAGGTGGCCTTGACGTCGTCGAGGTAGGTCCACCAGTCGGCGATGTCGATCTTGGCCGGCGCGTCATGGTGGCGCAGTGCCGAGATCAGTTCGGTGATCACGGCTTTGACGTCACCGACGATCGGCACGTCGGCGTGCCGGTTCTTGCCGATCTCGGCGGGGTCGATGTCGGCGTGGATGACCTTGGCGTCGGGTGCGAACGAGTCGAGCTGACCGGTGACCCGGTCGTCGAACCGGGTGCCCAGCGCGATCAGCAGGTCGCTGCGCTGCAGCCCGGCCACCGCCGAGACGGTGCCGTGCATACCCGGCATGCCCAGATGCTGGCGGTGGCTGTCCGGGAAGGCGCCGCGCGCCATCAGCGTGGTGACCACCGGGATGCCGGTCAGCTCGGCCAGCTCGGCCAGCTGCTCGGTGGCCTCGCCGCGGATGACCCCGCCGCCGACGTAGAGCACCGGCTTGCGTGCGGCGGCGATCAGCTTGGCGGCCTCGTTGATCTGCCGGTTGTGCGGCTTGGTGTTCGGCTTGTAGCCGGGCAGATCCATCCGCGGTGGCCAGCTGAAGGTGCACGGGCTTTGCAGCACGTCCTTCGGGATGTCGACCAGCACCGCGCCCGGACGTCCGCTGGCGGCGATGTGGAAGGCCTCGGCCATCACCCGGGGGATTTCGTCGCCGTCGCGAACAAGGAAGTTGTGCTTGGTGATCGGCATCGTGATGCCGGAGATGTCGGCCTCCTGGAAGGCGTCCGTCCCGATAAGCGACCGCCCGACCTGGCCGGTGACGGCGACCACTGGGATGGAGTCCATCTGCGCATCGGCCAGCGGGGTCACCAGGTTGGTGGCACCGGGACCGGAGGTGGCCATCATCACGCCGACCTTCCCGGTGGCGTGCGCGTAACCGCTGGCCGCGTGGCCGGCGCCCTGCTCGTGGCGAACCAGCACGTGGCGCAGCTTTTTCGAGTCGAACAGCGGGTCGTAGACCGGAAGGACGGCACCGCCGGGAATCCCGAAGATGACCTCGACGTCAAGCTCCTCCAGCGACCTGATTACCGACTGCGCGCCGGTAAGTTGCTCAGGTGCAACATGTTTCGGTCGAACCGTCGGTGGCTTGGGGGCGGCTTTCGCCGCGTCGGAGGCGAGACTGGCGATCTCCGGCGACGCCGGCTTGGCGGGTGCGCTCACGGTGTCCTCTTTGTCCTGGTTTTCTCTGGAAAGTCACGTCGACGGTAGGCAACAAAAAACCCCCGTCAGCTCAGCAGCTGCACGAGGGTTGCGCGTTGATGGACTTGATCAGTCAGGCATCAACGCGCAGGTGGATTACTACGAGCTTTCCAGAAGTGTTCATCGCCCCACGACGGTAGCTGCCGTACTGGTCAAACGTCAAATTCCGGTGGCTGACGGGGTCGCCGACCGGCTCGATGCCATGATGCATGCATGGCCACCGATTCAGCGGAGAACGCCGAACGCACGCCACCGGTGGAGCTCAACATTTCGCCGATGGCCCACTTGGCAGTGGGTTTCTTCGTCCTCGGGCTGCTCATTCCGGTGCTGACCTGGCCGGTGACGGCTCCGCTGCTGATCATCCCGGTGCTGTTGTCGGCGTTGATCGTTCGACTGCGCACGCGGGCCGACGACACCGGCATCACGGTGCGAACCCTGCTCGGCACCCGGTCGGTGCGGTGGGAGGACATTGACGGCTTGCGATTCAGCAGGGGCGCCTGGGGCCGCGCTCAGTTGAAGGACGGCCACCAGTTGCGGCTGCCCGCCGTCACGTTCGCGACCTTGCCGCAGCTGACCCGCGCCAGCGCCGGTCGAGTGCCCAATCCGTACGCGGACTAGCCGACCGGGTTGGCGCCGTTCAACAGCATCCACAAACCGACACCGGCGCCGATTCCCACGACCAGCGCGGCGAATGAACCGATAAACGGTCTGCTCGCCCATCCCCGACCGGCGTCGAAGCCATAGCGGCCCGGCCCAACCAGGATGACGGCGACGGCCATCACGATCAGCGAGATCTCGTACTCGTGGCCGTTCGGCAGGAAGTACGGAAACGAACGGTGACCGTGCTGGGCCGACATGCCGGCGAGCACGCTGTTGGTCAGGTAGGCCAGCGCGCCCGCGGCGGCGATCGGCGTGAACAGGCCGAGCACCAGCAGGACGCCCGCGGCGATCTCGCCGCCCGCCGCGCAGTACGTCAGAATGTCGGCGTGCTGGTAGCCGGCGCCGGACAGCGCGTTCTTGAAGCCGTTCAACCCTTGTCCGCCCCACCAGCCGAACAACTTCTGCAGCCCATGAGCGAGGAACACCGCACCGAGGCCCACCCGAAGAATCAGCAGACCGAAATGCTGAGTACCGCGACGGCTCGCCGCGCGCACCCGCTCATCGTCGAAGGGGTGGTGATCGTCCATCCCTTCCGGCCCGAACACCGAGTGGCTGCCGGTGGGCTGGGGTTGATAAGGCAGGGGTTCGTGGCCGCCGATCACACCCGCCCCGCTGCTCGACGAGCGAACGCTCCCGGAGTCAGTGGAGTCGTAGTGCGGGATCTGGGTGGTCTCGAAGTCGCCTGCGTAGGAGTCTGATGGCAGGTCGTCTTCGGGGTCGACCAGTTGCGCGGCGGTTGGCCGCCCGGCAGTTGGCACCGCGGATGAGTCCGGTCGTTGCCAATGCGCATTTTTCGATTGACTGCTCACCCGTGCCAGGGTAAAGCCAAATTCCTGCAAACCGGGGATTTGAGCGGGGCTTTCGGGGTTGCGATTTGCTCATCGCGTGGCGCGGGTCGGTGTTTGCGGACGGATACGGGTGGTGCGCGGCACCCGTCACGGGCACAGGCAACGACATATCCGTAACCTGGCAGTCATGCGGTTGTGGTGCTCGGGGTGGCGCAGTGTGCCTGTGCTCTGCTCGGCGATGCTGGTTTTGGCTGGTTGCGCCCAGTTCAACGACATCCAGTCGCAGCCGTTCACCACCGAACCCGAGCGGCACGGCGCGCCGAGTTCGTCACCGCCTCCGCCGCCGCCGCTGCCCGACAAGCCGTTCCCGAAGGAATGCCCCGCGCCCGGAGTGATGCAGGGCTGCCTGGAGAGCACCAGCGGTCTGCTGATGCAGCCCGACAGCAAGTCAGCTCTGGTTGCCGAGCGGACGACGGGTGCGGTCAAGGAGGTGTCGGTCAGCGCCGAGCCCAAAGTGAGGACCGTCATTCCGGTCGATCCGGCCGGCGACGGCGGATTGATGGACATCGTCCTGTCGCCGACGTACTCGCAGGACCGTCTGATGTACGCCTACATCAGCACGCCCACCGACAACCGGGTCATCCGGATCGCGGACGGCGACACCCCCAAGGACATCTTGACCGGAATTCCCAAGGGCGTCACCGGCAATACGGGTGCCATGTTGTTCACGAGTCCCACCACGCTGGTCGTCATGACCGGTGACGCCGGCAACCCGGCAGCGGCCAACGACCCAGCATCGTTGGCGGGCAAGGTGATTCGTATCGAGCAGCCCACCACCCTGAATCAGGCACCGCCGACCACCGCGCTCAGTGGCATCGGTGTGGGCGGCGGCATGTGCGTCGACCCGGTAGACGGCTCGCTGTTCATCGCCGACCGCACGCCAACCGTCGACCGGCTTCAGCGAATCACCAAGGACTCCAAGGTCTCTACGGTGTGGAGCTGGCCGGACCGCCCCGGGGTGGCCGGCTGCTCGGCGCTGGACGGCACCGTGCTGCTCAATCTGGTCAACACTAAGCAGACGGTGGCCATCCACCTCGCGCAGGGAACCGGCGCGGTGACCGGTCAGCCGGATGTGGTGCGCCAGGACACGCACGGACATGCGTGGGCACTGCGGATGTCGCCGGACGGCAACATCTGGGGCGACACAATCAACAAGACAAGTGGCGACGCCCAGAAACTGGACGACGTCGTATTCCCGCTGTTCCCGCAGGGCGGCGGTTTCCCGCGGGCCAACGACGACAAGACATAGCTCCGGCGGTTTCAGGCTTCGCGCCCGCTTCACCGTAGGCGCGAGTCGTCGAATACCTATGTTGCGCCAGAGCTTTCGCCGATTCCAGCCAGGAACTGCATGATCAGGGCGCTTACCAGCGGCGGGTTTTCCAGACCGGCCAGATGGGCCACACCATCGAGGACCTGAACGGATGCGCCAGGGATGGCCTTGGCCATGTCGATCGCGTCCCGCGGCGGGAAGGTCGCATCTTCGGCGCCACCGACCACCAGCACCGGTGTTCGTATGCGGCCCAGCAATTCTCGCTGATCGGGCCGGCGCGGCACCACACTCTTCACCGCCCACGAGGCCGAGGCGATGTCGACGGACCTCACCGTGGTGCTCACATGCTGGACGACGCCGGGACGCTCCCTCATCGTGGTGGGCCCCAAAAAAGCCTGCAACACCGGCCGACTGAGCAGCGGCCCAATTCCGCCGGTCCACTTCGCCACCTGGAGCAAGATCGCGAATTCGACCTTTTGACGAAGGCCGGCGCGGCCCGCGGTGCAGTTCATCAGCACCGCTCCCCCAACCCGATCGGGGTACGTCGCGGCGAACGTCGCTCCGATCATCCCGCCCCATGAGTTCCCGACGAGGTGCGCCTTGGCGAGGCCGAGACCATCGAGGATGTCGGCCACGCAGCGGGCGCAGTCGCCAAAGCTGAAGAACTCCGTCAGCGGCTGGCTGCCGCCCTGGCCGGGAGGATCGACGAGCACGACCTGGTGGTCGGCAATCAGCCGATCGGCCACCCCGTGCCACATGTCACCCGTCATCAGCAGGCTCGGCCAGAACACGATCGGCGAGCCAGATCCGCCGACCTGCAGCCGGATTCGGCCCAGCACGGTGTCGACCGCCTGTTCGCGGAGCTGATCTCCGATACTCGCCATGTCGCTGAGTGTCTCACTTGCGCCCTAATGGCAGCTCAACTTTTTTGCGTTCCCGTCAGTAACACTTCCGCGGCGAATAACGGCGCGCGAACAATTGCATCAATTCTATTTCGGGCGTTTCGCCACGTCTTCGGCCGGGTATTGCCCGAAAATAGTTTGGGGACACGAACCCCGCAGCGAAAAGAGCGGTCGATGATTCAAACCGGCGCGGCGTCGTATGAAGAATTGCTGGCCGAGTTCAATGCGGCGCTCGACTCGGCGTTGTCCGGCGTAGGTCCGACGGCCACGACTCTGAGTCCGACGCTCCTGATGAGTCTCGACGATATTGCCGGAGCGGTGCGCGATAAGCGGCCCACCCAAAACCTGGTCACTCTCGCCTGCGCGGCGTTCACCGTGTATGCGGCGGATCGGAACTCGATGCGGCACGGACCCTGGACCCGTCGCGGCGTTGCAACGACGGAGTTGCTGAAACGTCGCGTCGCCGCGCAACCGGCCTGATCGTCCCGCGTTACTGTGCGCTGAGATCGCCGGAATCGACGAACACCAGACCGCCCGCGTCGAGGGCCACGGCCCACCGACGACTCGCGTCAGCGATATGTGCGTTGCCGATTGTCACGCTGGTCCCGGCGTCCTGTCCGAAGTCGTCAACTACCTGACCGGATTGTTCGTTACTGCTTCCGGGATATACGCGCACCCGCGCACCCACACTTATCTCTGAGGCAGAGTTACTCAATGCAATACCCGATTCTTGATCTTCACCAGCATCCACGACGACCACCAATCCACGATCGCATTGTCAACCGACAGTCCGCTCGTTCAGTTGCCCGCCAGACGGCCCGCGCTTCCCTCCTCGAATACCCCAACCGGTAACCCTCAAGCTACTTCAGCCAAGCATTTTCATCGACGCCGGGCGATCAGTGCGGAGCTATGAGCGATTAGCGGGATCGACCGACTTTGCCGACGCGTCCACCGCGGCGATTGCCACCTGGCGGGTGAGGTGGTCGACGAGGTAGTAGATGGCGTAGAGCACCACGTACGGCAGGACCAAGTAGGGAACGTTCTCGCCAATGAATTTGAACCACAGCCCGAACCCGCCTTGTCCGATGTCACTGAATCCGGCGCGGATTTCGGCGACGTAGTAGGCGGTGGTGCCCGCGATCAGGACCGCGGTACCGAAGAAGCTGAGCCACAGGCATTTGACACGCGACTCGTCGGGCAGGTCGCGACGCAGCATCCTCATCCACACCACGTAGAGCAGGATTCCAACAAGTACCGCTCCGAATTCCACGCCGAAGATGAAGTTGTTGTCACTGCGGTAGCGGGTGTCGGCGAGGCCGTACTGCCACCACAGCCAACGCCATCCCGGGTCGGTGATGTTCTGCCACAGATGAAACGGGTGGCCGATCAGAAACGGTAGCTCATAGGTGAGTTGACTTCCGGCGGTCAGGGGAAGGTAGATCATCACCAGTTCGGCTGCCAGCGACAGCCGGGCCCGGTTTTCCCCCGGGGCTCTCCACAACAACACCAACGGCAGGGCGATGACCGGGATGCCGAAGATCAGATTGGCGATCACATCGACGGTCATGGTCGGTGCGACCAGACCGGTCGCGGAGGCAACCGTCATGAAGACGAATACCGCGCCGACAAACGACATCATGACCACGTAGATCCGGAGCCGGTGCGGGGCGAAGGGCCGGGCCAGCTCGGGGTGAGTAAGCGTCATTGCATCAACTCCACGTCGTGTTATGCGTGCGCTCATGCCACGCGTGATACTCCTTGTAGTGTTCCGGCGACTCGGGTTTGCTCTCGACCAGCAGCAGGATTTTCGCCATACCGGTTCCTTTCTTACCTGAAGTGGCTGTCTCGCAGCGCTATTCGATGGGCTCGTCGCCAAGCACGGTGGTGCGCAACATTTCGCGTTGCGAGCCGGGATCGTATGGTGCCGCACGGTGCAGCACTCCCCGGTTGTCCCAGATGACGGTGTCACCGATCGACCACGAATGGCTGTACACCTTGTCCGGCACCGTCGCCCGCCGCAGGAGCTCGTCGAGCAAAGCGCGGCCCTCGTCGCGGTCCATGCCGACGATGTAGTCGGCCGACGCGCCCAACACCAGGGACTTACGACCGCTGCGGTGCGTCCAGACCAAGGGATGCTCGTGGGTGGGTCGGGCTCGCCAGTGCTCGATCTGCTCTGGCGTCGGGTCCGGATACACACGACTCTGGGACGCTTCCAGGGAGTGCACCACGCGGACCGAGGCGAAGCGACCCTTCTCGTCGTCGCCCAAGGCGTCGTACGCGGCGTAGGAATTGGCGAATTCGGTCTCACCGCCCCAGTCGGCAACCTGCACGGCCGAGAGCACAGTGGCTTTCTGCGGGCACTCGTCGTGCAGCGGCGTGCAGCCGTCGATGTGCCAGTCGAAGGTCGCTTTGAGGTAGTCCGCGGACGCATTTTTGGCTTTGTCCAAGGTGATCGGGTAGATCCCCGGGACAGGGTGGTGGCCGTCGGAGGAATGGTCGATCTCGCCGAGGCGCCGGCAGAAGGCGACCTGTGCCGCGGGATCGAGCTGCAGTCCGCGGAAGACCAGAACTCCGTTGTCTTCCAACGCATCCAGCACCGACTGGCCGACTGAGTCGTCGTGCGCCAACGTGCCCAATTCCAGGCCGAGGACCTCGGCACCTACCGAGTCGGTGAGTTTGGTGATGGTGAGCAGACTCATGGTCGCTTCTTTCGGCGGTGGTGGTGGGTCAGGGCGTCGGTTCGCCGGTGCGGATCATCACCGCATCGGCGGCGTCGACCGGGGCCGGCTGATGCATGATCTCGACCGCCATCGCGACCATGATCAACGAATAGATCATGTGCAGCAGATGCAGGACGTCGTCGGGCAAGTCGTTCAGCGGGAACTTGTCGCAATACTCGATGGCTTCTTCCAAACGGGGAAAGAACGCGTCGTAGAACTCGTGCAAATCAGCCATCGACGCGCTGATCCGAGCGTCCCACCGCTCGGTCTCGGTGGCCAGACACCACCGCTGCGCGTAGCCTTCGAGCTCGGCGAACGCACTGGGTAACAACGCTTCTGGCATGATCACACCGTCGCTGGGGTGCGCTCGCGGCGATATGTCTCGACCCAGTCGACAACCACCTTGTGCAAGTGGCGGACCAGAATTTCCTGATCGTTGAGGGGGAAGTCGTCGACGATGCCGTATTCCAGCGCTGCTTGAGTGCCGCCCAGCATGCCAGCATCCTGCAGGGCGAACTCTTTGAGGACCACCGAGGCCACCTCGTGCTCGATGCGTTCGCGCACGGTGCGCGCCGGATGGAAGTACGTCGAGGCCTCGAAACGATGCGTGTTGTGGGAGGTGGGCCAGTAACGGTAGAGCAGATACCAGCCGCCGTAGATCAAGATCTCGAGGTTGGGGAAGATCTGGAAGTTACTGATGCCCCAAGGTTCGATTCCGCCGGGGTTGAGTCCGGGCGGCAGCTCGCCGATGTCTGGCGTGCGCCACGGTCCGACGAGCCCGCTGCGCGTGGCGCGCTCGATCGGGTACATGTACTCGGGCGCCAACAGCCAGCGGCGCCGGCCTGCGGTCGACACCAGTCGGTGAGGACCGTCGAGTTGGAAGTGCCCACAGGTGAATCCGGCGTTGGCGACGCGCACCTCCGAAGGCACTTGCTGTGAGTGCAGTGACGGCACGTGGTAGTACTCCTGGAAAGCGTCAGCGAAGATCTTCCAGTTACTGTTGTTGTGCGCCACCCAGTCGTAACGCTCGTTGAGTTTGGCGAAGGGGTACTCGTCGAGTCCGGTGATCATCGGCCCGAGGAACTCGCGTAAACCCTGCCGAGGCTTGGGATCGAAGTTGATGAATATGAAGCCATTCCACTCGTCACAGCACACCGGACGCAGGCCGTACTCGGTTCGGTCGAGGTCGAAAAACTCCGATTCCTGTTGGACGAACGTCAGCGCACCCTGTAGGTCGTAACGCCATCCGTGATACTTGCAGGTGAACTGGCGACACATCCCTCGAGTCTCTGCACCGGGAAAGTCGTTCCATACCAGCTTGTTTCCGCGGTGGCGGCACACGTTGTAGAAGGCGCGGATCTGGTCGTCTTTGTCCCTGACCAAAATGACTGACGCGCCCACGATTTCGATCTCTTTGGTGAGGTAGCTGCCCACGCGTGGCAGTTCCTCGACGCGGGCGACGTTGAGCCACGCCCTTTTGAAGATCGCTTCGCGTTCCAGGCCGTAAAACTCCTCGGAGGTGGAGTCTTTGAATGAGATGGGACCGGTGCCCAACTCGGGATAGTGCTCGGTCCACGAACCCTCGGGCGGCCGGCCTGCTCGGGTCATCACAGCCTCCTCGTCATCGTCACATCACCGCTCCACCGTTGACGCCTAGCACCTGGCCGGTGATGTAACGGGCTTCTTCGGAGCACAGAAACCCCACCGCGGCAGCGATATCGGCGCCGGTACCCAGGTAACCCAGCGGTATATTGCTCGCCATCTGCTCGGTGGACGGCAGATATCCGGCGGCCTGACCCTGATGCTGCATGGGAGTCTCGATGCCCGACGGCGGAATGTTGTTGACCGTGATCCCCTGGGTCGCGTACTCGCGGGCCAGAGACTTGGTCAAGGTGATCACCGCGCCCTTGGACGCCGCATAGTGGGCGGCGAACGGCGATCCGCGCTGCGCGCTCGACGATGAGATCATCACGATCCTGCCCCATTGCGCGTACACCATGTCCGGGAGCGCCACCTGGCAGCAATGGAAGGTGCCGGTCAGATTGACATCGATGATGCGCGACCAGGATTCGACGGTGATGTCGGCGAAGGCCGAGAATCCGAACTGGCCGGCGCTGGTCACCAGTACGGTCACCGGCCCCAGTTCGCCGCGTACCTTGGCGAAAGCATGCTCCACCCCGGCGCGATCGGTGACGTCGACCCCCACCCCGATGGCGCTGATGCCGTCGGCGCGCAGGTCGTCGGTGACACGTTGCGCGGCGGCCTCGTTGAGGTCGAGGACCCCCACTTTCATGCCGCGCCGGCCCAATTCATGGCAGGTCGCCTCGCCCATCCCGGAGGCGCCGCCGGTGACCACCGCAACCCTGTTCATTCGTACACCACCCGCACCGTTCGGCTGGTCGGAAGCGACTGGCACGTCAGCACCCAGCCCTCTTCGAGTTCGTCGTCTTCGAGCGCGTCGTTGTTGAGCATTCGCACGCTGCCTTCGGTTACGCGCGCCATACACGTTCCGCAGGAGCCGATTTCACACGATGAGGGGGCGTTGAGGCCGGCCATCCGCGCCGTTTGCAGCACCGTGTCGCCGGCCGTGTACGGCGCCGTCACCGTCTGCCGGCCCAGCTCGATGGTCACGTGCTCGGTGGTCACGCCGTCGTCTGGACACAGCCCGGCGGCGCATTGCGTCGCCGACGAGGTCGAGTCGTTCATCTCCGTTAGAGTATCAACTACTTGTCATTAGTCTCAAGTACTAGATATTTCGGGTCCCGCCGCCCACGACTCGCTCAGCGCATCTTGATCCCCAACCCGGCGCTGCCGCTACCCACCAAACGCTCGGGCTTCATCGACAACGACGGCCGTCTGGTCCTGCCGCCCGGGGCGCAATTACCCGGCGTGGTGCCGTTCCAGCACGGTCGCTGAGTCAGCGGCGCGTATCAGCCGTCGACGTGATCGCTGAAGAGTTGGTGGCCGGTGCCCTTTTCGACCACTCGACCGAGCAGGTCCCGCAACATTTGTTGCTCCTCGTCGGTGAGCACGCCGAACACTTCCTGATGCGCGTCGATGGCATCGCTCACCACGGTTTCGGCAACCTTGCGCCCTTCGCCGGTGAGGTAGGCCTGCAGGATCCGCGCATGCTGCGGGTCCTGTTTCCGCTCGATCAGACCGCGGCGTTCGAGCGCGGTGAGCGCGAGCTGTACCCCCTGCGGGCTGATCAACAGACGGCGGGCAAGTTCGGCCCCGGACAGTCCGGGCTCATTGGCCAGCTGACGCAGTACACCGATCTGGGCGGTGCTCACGCCGTGGACTTTCATGGCGTCGTTGATCGTGGTGAGTGAGTAGTAGAAGGCCTGCTTCAGCAGCCACAGGATGTTGTCGGTGAGTTCCATGCTGACCCCTAGGCGGCAGGCGACGTGTAGATCTGCCCATTCTTCATGACGAAACGCACATCGAGGGTGGCGGCGATATCGGCGAACGGATCCCCGGGGACGGCGATGATGTCGGCGAGGTAGCCGGGGGCGAGCCGGCCGAGCTCACCGTCGGCCTCGATCAATTCGGCCGCGACGATGGTCGCCGCCCGGATGGCTTGCGCCGGAGTCATTCCGCGGGCGACGAGAGCGCCGAGCTCTTTCGCATTCTGGCCGTGCGGAATAGCCGGCGCGTCGGTGCCGCAGGCGATTCGCACGCCGGCCGCAATCGCTTTGGGCAGCATGGTCTTTGCCCGAGGAAACACCTCGAGCGCCTTCTTGCGTAGTTCCGGCGCAATGCGGTCGATGGCCATCGCGTCGGTCAGGTACGTCGTCGAAACCAGGAAAGTTCCGTGGTCGGCCATCATCTGAATCGTCTCGTCGCTGGCCAGAAAGCCGTGCTCGATGCAGTCGATGCCGGCACGGATGCAAGCCTGAATGGCGCTGTCACCAACGGCGTGCGCTGCCACCCGTACTCCGGCCCGGTGCGCTTCGTCGGCGATGGCGGCGAACTCGGCATCGGAATACTGCTGGGCACCGGGCGCGGTGCTGTGCGACATGACTCCCCCGGAGGCCGACACCTTGATCAGCTTGGCGCCATGGCGAATTTGGTAACGCACACACGCGATGACGTCCGGCACCCCGTTGGCGATCCCTTCGGCGACCGACAGTGGCATCACGCCGGGTGCTAGTCGTTGGAAGACCGTGGGGTCCAAATGACCACCGTAGGGAGTGACGGCATGACCAGCGGGATAGATCCGTGGTCCGATGTGCCAGCCCTGATCGATAGCGCGCTGCAAGGCGACGTCCAGCAAGTAGCCGCCGGTCTTGACCATCAGACCGAGATTGCGCACGGTAGTGAACCCGGCCTCCAGCGTGGTGCGTGCGTTGACCGCGCCGCGCAGGGTTCGATACGCGGGGTCGTCCTGTACACCATGCATGGGCGAGGGCAGGCCCTCCGGGCCACCGGGGCCGCCGATGAGCAGGTTGAGTTCCATGTCCATCAGGCCCGGCAGCAGCGTCACGTCGCCAAGGTCGACGACTTTTGCCGAATCCGGCAGCGGCGCTTCAGGATTGATCGCGGTGATGCGGCCGTCCTCGACCACGATGACGGCCGGCGCCCGAATCTGTCCCGCTTCGACATCCGCCCACCGCGCGGCCCGCAGGACGGTCTGGTCGCTCACGGCACCGGCTCGGACACGCAGTCCAACGTCGAGGCGCCCGAGTCGGGGACGCGGGGTTGTTTCCAGCACTCCACCGGAAACGACACCATGATCATCGAATACAACAGGTGCATGAGGTTTTCTACGTCGTCGGGGAGGTCATCGAGGGAGAACTTGTCGCAGAACGCGAGTGCCGCTTCGGCCCGCGCCGTGACCGCGTCATAAAAAGCCTTCATCTCCACCATGGAACTGGCCAACCGCTTCGCATAACGCTTAGATTCACTGGACAAACACCAGTCGGAAAACGTTTCCAAATCGGCGAATTCGGCGGGTAGCATCGTCGGCATCGCCATCACACTCCCGCCGTCGACATCCGTCGATAGTCCTCGATCCATGCCGCCGTCTCCTTGTGCAGGTGCCGCAGCAGGATCTCCTGGTCGTTGAGAACGAACGAGTCGACCACCCGCGATTGGATCATTGTCTGGGTTGCCTCGAGCGTGTTGGCGTCTTGCAACCCGTATTCCTTGAACGACACCGCCGCAAGTTCCTGGGCGACGCGCTCACGCGGCGTGCGCGGCGCGGGAAAGTACAACGTGCCTTCAAAGACGTGGCTGTTGACCGACGTTGGCCAATAGTGATACGTCAGATACCAGCCCTGCCCCCAGAACAGAACGACGAAGTTGGGAAACAGCTGGAACGAATCCAGGCCCCAAGGATCGCATTTCGCCGGATTCAGGCCTTCGGGCATCGGGCCCACGTCGGGTTTGTCCCACGGGCCGAAAAGGCCGCTCTGGCAAATGTCTTCGATTGGCTTGCGCATTTCGGCCGCCATCTCCCAGGGGCGCACGCCCGAGGTGCTCACCAGTCGATGAGGTCCATCGATTCGATAGTGCGGGGCCTCGAATCCGGCCTCGGCAGCGGCTTTTGAGTAGGCGGTCGGCGACTGATTCGCGTGCAGCACCGGCGCGTGATAGAACTCCTGGAACGCGTCCATGTAGAGCTTCCAGTTCGCTTTGACCTCCGAACGATAGGCCCAGCGCGACGTCATCTTGTCGAAGGGGTAGCCCTCCAACGCAGTGACCATCGGCCCCAGAAACTCTCGCAGCGGTAGCTCGGGCGTCTTGGCGAAGTTGACGAAGATAAAGCCTTCCCAGACGTCGCAGTGCACCGGCACGAGGCCGTAGCGGCTCTTGTCGAGGTCGAAGAACTCATCTTCTTGCTGGACAAAGGTGAGCTTGCCGTCCAGGTCGTAGCGCCAGGCGTGGTACTTGCACGTGAATTGCCGACACACTCCCCTGGTCTCTTCGAGCGGCATGTCGTTCCACACCAGTTTGTTGCCGCGATGCCGACACACATTGTGGAACGCGTTGATCTCGCCGGATCCGTTGCGCGCCAGAATGATTGAGGTATTCACCACCTTCAGTTCCCGGGTGATGTAACTGCCTTTGCGGGGCAACTGCTCGACCCGGCCGACGTTGAGCCACGCGCGCTTGAAGATTGCCTCGCGCTCGAGTTCGTAGATCTCGGGGCTGATCGAGTCCTCGTAGGAGACGGGCCCGGTGCCCAACTCGGGGTAATGCTGCGTCCAGCTGCCCTCGGCAGGCTTGGGGAATCGAGCCACAGCCGCTCCTCACCGTGCGATCCTGGTTGGCGCTTGTGCACAGCCCGCCCGAAACCCTCACGTGCGCAGTGGCTTGACCGGACCCTTGGGCGCCCTCGCAGCCGACGGTATAACCTCGCCACACCAATAGCAAGTAGTTGATACTGAGGGCGCCGTCGGCGTGTCCGACGCGTTTGCTGGCCACGTTTCAGGGTTGTGCGACGCTCAGCGGATCTCAGTTAATATCTAGCCGCAGGCGGCGAGCACCAGCTCGCGCACCCGCGCGGCGTCGGCCTGACCCTTGGTGGCCTTCATCACGGCACCGACGATCGCGCCGGCGGCCTGCACCTTGCCGCCCCGAATCTTCTCGGCGACATCGGGATTGGCGGCCAAGGCCTCGTCGACCGCGGCCTGGATCAGCGAGTCGTCGCGAACCACGGCCAGACCGCGGGCGGTCATCACCTGTTCGGGCTCGCCCTCGCCGGCCAGCACACCCTCGACCACCTGGCGGGCCATCTTGGTGGTGAGCTTGCCCTCGTCGATGAGCGCCACGATCGCGGCGACTTGGGCCGGGCTGATGGGCAATTGGTCGAGTTCGACGCCGGCCTCATTGGCCTTCTGCACGAGGAAGTTGCCCCACCACGCGCGGGCGGACTCGCTGGATGCACCCTGATCGACGGTAGCGATGACCAGATCCACAGCGCCAGCATTGACCAGGTCGCGCATTACCTCGTCGGAGATACCCCAGTCCTGCTGAATTCGATTGCGGCGCAGCCAAGGCAGCTCGGGAATGGTTTGGCGTAGCCGGTCGACGAGCTCGCTGCTGGGCGCGACGGGCTCCAAATCCGGCTCAGGGAAGTAGCGGTAGTCCTCCGCGGTTTCCTTCGTGCGGCCCGGACTGGTGAAGCCGTCCTCGTGAAAGTGCCTGGTCTCTTGAATGACCCGGCCGCCGGACTCCAGAACAGCGCCCTGACGGCGCATCTCGTAGCGGACCGCAACTTCGACGCTCTTGAGCGAATTGACGTTCTTGGTCTCGCTGCGGATGCCGAATTCGGTGGCTCCAAGTGGTTTGAGCGACACGTTCGAGTCGCAGCGCATCGAGCCCTGGTCCATCCGGACATCCGAAACGTTCAACGCGCGCAACATGTCTCGCAATGCGGTGACGTAGGCGCGGGCGATCTCCGGGGCCCGCTCGCCGGTGCCCTCGATCGGCTTGGTGACGATCTCGATCAACGGCACGCCGGCTCGGTTGAAGTCGGCCAGGGACGTCGTCGCGCCGGCGATACGTCCGGTGTCGCTGCCGAGGTGGGTCAGCTTGCCGGTGTCCTCTTCCATGTGCGCACGCTCGATATCGATTCGCCACGTGCTGCCATCGTCGAGCGGAACGTCGAGGTAGCCGTTGATGGCGATCGGCTCGTCATACTGCGAGATCTGGTAGTTCTTCGGCTGGTCCGGGTAGAAGTAGTTCTTCCGAGCGAATCGGCCCCAGGGCGCGATGTCGCAGTTGAGCGCGAGCCCGATCCGGATGGCCGACTCGACGGCGGCCTCGTTGAGCACGGGCAGCGAGCCGGGAAGTCCGAGGCAGACCGGGCAGACGTGGGTGTTCGGCTCCGCGCCGAACTCGTTGGCGCAGCCGCAGAACATTTTGGTCGCGGTGGAGAGCTCGACGTGCACTTCCATGCCGAGCACGGGGTCGTAACGCGCAATCACGTCCTCGTAGTCGAGCAATTCCGCACTCGCCATGGCGGCTGAAGTCATGTAGCGATCTTAGGTGGCCGCCGGGTGGGTCGAGCCATCACCATCGGTGACCGCATCACCGGTCAGCAACGCGTGATCGAACGCTGTCCGGGAACTGATGGCGTCGTCGCGAACCTCGCGGAAGTTGACCACAATCCGTTCCGCGAGTCGCCGCAGCTTGACATTGCTCGACTGCGATCGCCACCTGAGCAGGTCGAACGCGGCGTCCTCGTCGAGTCCGTAGACCAGCATCAGCATTCCTTTGGCCTGTTCGATCACGGCGCGATGCTCGGTGATCTCGGCGACCCGCGCGCTGATCAGATCCTCGCGCGCCCGATCAGAGGTCGGTGTGATGTCGACGTAGTAGCCGTGCGTGCCGATGACTTCATTCTGGTCGTCGAGCAGCTGGTCGCCGACCACCACGACGTGATGCACTCCGCCATGGGTGTCGACGATGCGGTGGCGCGTACTGAATGCGCAGCGGCTGTGCAACATCGAGTTGATCGTCTGGGCGACCTGCGGCCGATCGTCGGGATGTTTGTGCTGCAACACCAACTCCGTGGTCGGCGTCACGGTGCCCGGCTCGTAACCGTGCATCCGCTGGACCTGTTCCGACCACTCCCACCGTTCGTCGTCGAAATAGAAGCGGAACCAACCAGCCCGCTGCGGCGCTCCGGCGAACGCGTGCCCCAGTTCGACCGCGCGGCCGTCGAGTTCGGCCATTACGACTGACCCTCGTCGGCGGACGAGGCGCCGCCGCCTCCCCGCGATTCGCGGTTCGCAGCGGAGGCTCGCTGGGATGCAACCGTCAGGCGCACGGTATCGGCCGCGGCGCGACACAACTCGCGTGCGCGACGCTGTTCGCGCTGGGCACGTTCGATGGCGTTGGAGACTTCCGGGTTGCCCACCATTGGCTGGGGCCGTACGCGTGGTTGTCGTAGCTCCTCCAGGGCGGCGATGCGGCGGGCCGTACGGCCGCGGTGGGCCTTTTGCCGACAGGCGGACGAGCAGTAGATCGCGTCCGACCGGCCACGAAACCGGATGCCGCACCCGCCGCAGGTCAAAGGTTCGATCACAGGAAATACGTTACAGCTAGCCGTTACGTAACGGATCCGTTCCGGTCATTCATCACGTGACGTCACGAAACAAGTGGCGAGGCCTAGCCGAAGAACGCGGCCGCGTCGTCGTAACGGCTCTGCGGCACCAGCTTGAGCTGTCGCACCGCGTCAGCCAGTGGCACTCGGCCGATGTCCTGCCCTCGCAGCGACACCATCTGGCCGTACTCCCCGGCGTGTGCGGCATCGGCGGCGTTGACCCCGAACCGGGTGGCCAGCACGCGGTCGTAGGCGGTCGGTATGCCTCCGCGCTGCACATGGCCGAGCACGGTCACCCGGACGTCCTTGTTGATCCGTTTCTCTACTTCGACGGCAAGCTGCGCCGCCACTCCGGTGAATCGCTCGTGGCCGAACTCGTCGGTACCGCCTTGCGCGAGCGTCATCGACCCCTCGGCCGGCTTGGCTCCCTCGGCAACGACACAGATGAAATGTGAGTCGCCGCGCTGGAACCGCCGCTTGACCAGTCGGCACACCTCGTCGATGTCGAACGGCTGCTCGGGGATCAGCGTCATATGCGCCCCGGACGCCAGCCCAGCGTTCAAAGCGATCCAGCCGGCGTGCCGTCCCATCACCTCCACCAGCATCACCCGCTGGTGGGACTCCGCGGTGCTGTGTAACCGGTCGATCGCGTCGGTGGCCACACCTAGCGCGGTGTCGTGGCCGAAAGTCACGTCGGTGCAATCGATGTCGTTGTCGATGGTCTTGGGCACCCCGACAACCGGCACGTTCTCTTCAGACAGCCAGTGCGCGGCGGTCAACGTGCCTTCGCCGCCGATCGGGATGAGCACGTCGATGCCGTTGTCGTCCAGCGTTTGCTTGACCTGTTCCAGCCCGGCCCGCAGCTTGTCCGGATTCACCCGGGCGGTGCCGAGCATCGTGCCGCCCTTGGCCAGCAGGCGGTCGTTGCGATCGTCGTTGGCCAGCTGGATTCGCCGGTTTTCCAGAAGGCCGCGCCAGCCGTCTTGAAACCCGACGACCGACGACCCGTAACGGGAGTCGCAGGTGCGCACCACCGCCCGAATGACGGCGTTCAGTCCAGGACAGTCACCGCCCCCGGTGAGAATTCCGATCCGCATCCCCTCATCTTGCCCCGCGAACGCTGGTGGGGCAGGAGTTACGTCCGACGACGATGCGGGGCGGCACGCCCTGAGGAGAAATCGGACGGTTCAACCTCAGATCGCGGTGGGCAGCGCTCCCCGAGCGGCCTCGTAGGCAGCACCCACCCGGTACAGCCGATCGTCGGCCAGCGCCGGCGCCATGATCTGCAGCCCCACCGGCAGGTTGTCGTCGTCGGACAGGCCGGACGGCACCGACATTCCGCAGTGCCCGGCCAGATTCAGCGGCAGCGTGCACAGGTCGAACAGATACATTGCCAGCGGGTCGTCGACCTTCTCCCCCAACGGGAATGCGGTCGTCGGGGTCGTCGGCGACACCAACACGTCCACCGACTGGTAGGCGTTGTCCAGGTCGCGCGCGATCAAGGTGCGCACTTTCTGCGCCTGGTTGTAATACGCGTCGTAGTAGCCGGCCGACAGTGCGTAGGTGCCAATCATGATGCGACGCTTCACTTCTGGTCCGAATCCGGCCGCCCGGGTCAAAGCCATCACTTCCTCGGCGCTGTGCGTCCCGTCATCGCCGACCCGCAGCCCATAACGCATTGCGTCGAAGCGCGCCAGGTTGCTGGACACCTCCGACGGCAGGATCAGGTAGTAGGCCGCGAGCGAGTGGTCGAAGTGCGGGCAGTCGACTTCGGAGACGTCGGCCCCGAGCGCTGTCAGCTGCTCGACGGCGTTGTTGAACGACGCCAGCACGCCGGGCTGATACCCCTCGCCGCGCAATTGCTTGACCACTCCGACGCGCACGCCGCTGAGATCGCCTGCGGCACCGGCCTTGGCGGCGCCGACGACATCAGGCACCTCGGCGTTGATCGACGTGGAGTCACGTGGGTCGTGCCCGGCGATCACCTGGTGAAGCAGCGCGGTGTCCAGGACGGTACGCGCACACGGCCCGCCCTGGTCGAGCGACGACGCGCAGGCGACCAGGCCGTAGCGCGACACCGTGCCATAGGTCGGTTTGACCCCGACCGTCGCGGTCAGCGCGGCGGGCTGGCGGATCGAGCCGCCGGTGTCGGTGCCGATGGCCAACGGCGCCTGGAACGCCGCCAGCGCGGCCGCGCTACCGCCGCCGGATCCTCCGGGCACCCGGTCGGTGTTCCACGGGTTGCGGGTCGGGCCGTAGGCCGAGTTCTCCGTCGACGAGCCCATCGCGAACTCGTCCATGTTGGTCTTGCCCAGGATCGGGATGCCCGCGGCGCGCAGCCGCGCGGTCACGGTCGCGTCGTAGGGCGAGCGCCAGCCTTCGAGGATTTTCGAGCCGCACGTGGTGGGCATATCGAGGCTGGTGAACACGTCTTTGAGGGCCAACGGCACCCCGGCCAACGGTGATGCCGGCCGCTCGCCGGCGCTTAGCGCGTTGTCCGTGGCCGCCGCGGCTGTCAATGCCTCATCGCCCGCGACGTGCAGGAATGCCCGGTACTGCTGGTCGGTCGCCGCGATTTGGTCCAGGAATGCCTGGGTGACCTCGGTCGACGACAGCTCTTTGGCCGCGATCTTCTCGGCGAGCGTGGCGGCATCGAGCCGAATGATGTCGCTCACTGCGGTTCCCCGAGGATCTGTGGGACGACGAAGCGGCCATCGAGCGCTTCGGGCGCCTCGGCCAGCGCCTCTCGCTGCGTCAGGCACGGCGCCGTCTGGTCCGGGCGGGTGACGTTGACCGCCTTGAGCGGGTTGTCGGTCGGCTCGACGCCGGCGACATCCACAGCCTGGATCTGGCCGACATGGGTCAGGATGGCATCGAGTTGACCTGCGTAGTTGTCCAGCTCTTCGTCGGTCAATGCCAGCCGGGCCAGCCGGGCCAGGTGGGCTACCTCGTCGCGGGAGATCTGGGACACGACTGAAAAGCCTAATGGGCACCGCCGAGCGCGGCGCTGGCAGCACAACGTCCGCGTCGAGTGTTCCGACGCCGCACGCCGACATGCCGCGCGCGCGCCGCTGTGGAACAGTGGCCGCGTGTCGTCCTATCTGCTCCGCGTCCAGTTGGCCGACCGACCAGGCAGCCTCGGCTCGCTTGCCGTGGCCTTGGGATCGGTGGGCGCCGACATCCTGTCGCTGGATGTCGTGGAGCGCGGACCCGACTACGCGATCGACGATCTCGTGGTCGAACTGCCGGCGGGCGGCATGCCGGACACCCTGATCACCGCGGCCGAGGCGCTGCAGGGCGTGCGAGTGGACAGTCTGCGGCCACACACCGGACTGCTGGACGCGCACCGCGAACTGGCGCTGGTCGACCATGTCGCCGCGGCAGGCAACACCAAGGCCAAGCTCAAGGTGCTGGTCGATGAGGCACCGCAGGTGCTGCGGGTGAGCTGGTGTTCGGTGCTGCGAAAGTCCGACGAGGGGTTCCAGCGCATCGCCGGCAGCCCTGGGGCGCCGGAGACGATTCTGAGCGACGTGCCGTGGATACCGATCGAGCACCCCACCGCGCTGGACGCGACCGAGGACTGGGTGCCACAGCTTTGGCGCGATCTGGACACCACGCTGATCGCGGCTCCATTGGGTTCCACCGACACGGCGGTGATGCTGGGTCGGCCGGGCGGCCCGGCCTTCCGCCCGTCGGAGGTCGCCCGGCTGGGATATCTGGCCGGGATCGTCGGGACCCTCCTGCACTGACACCCGCGTCGATCACTCACTGGCTTCAGAAGGCCCTTCTGCCAACAACTTTCGGAACCCATCCTCGTCGAGGACGGGTACACCGAGTTCGACGGCCTTATCGTATTTGGAGCCGGGTGAGTCGCCGGCGACGACGTAGTTGGTTTTCTTCGACACCGAACCGGCGGCCTTGCCGCCGCGCGTCAGAATCGCCTCTTTCGCGTCGTCGCGGGAGAAGTTCGGCAGCGACCCGGTGACCACGATCGTCAGGCCCTCCAGCGTGCGCGGCACGCTCGCGTCGCGTTCGTCGGCCATCCGCACCCCGGCCGATCGCCACTTGTCGACGATCCGCGCAGTGCCAGTCGACGGTGAACCACTCGGTCACCGCGTCGGCGATGGTCGGACCGACACCCTCGACGGCGGCCAGTTGTTCCGTCGACGCCGACATGATCGCGTCCAGGTCGCCGAACTCGGTGGCCAGCGCCCGCGCCGCCGTCGGGCCGACGTGCCGGATCGACAACGCCACCAGCACCCGCCACAGCGGCTGCTTCTTGGCCGAATCCAGGTTAGCCAGAAGGCGTTTGCCGTTGGCCGACAATGCACCCGCCTTGGTGGTGAATAAGTCGGTGCGCAGCAGCTCGTCCTCGGTGAGGCTGAAGAGGTCGCCCTCGTCCTCGATTACCTGCGCCTTCAACAGGGCCGTCGCAGCTTCGTAGCCGAGCCCTTCGATGTCGAACGCGCCGCGGCCCGCGACGTGAAACACGCGCTCGCGCAGTTGCGCCGGGCAGGACTGCGAATTGGGGCAGCGGATGTCGGCGTCACCCTCTTTCGCCGGCGCCAACGTGGTGCCGCATTCGGGACACGTTGTGGGCATGACGAATTCGCGTTCAGAGCCGTCGCGCAGATCGACGACGGGGCCGAGTACTTCGGGGATCACGTCGCCGGCCTTGCGCAGCACCACCGTGTCGCCGATCAGCACACCCTTGCGTTTGACCTCCGCGGCGTTGTGCAGGGTGGCCAAACCGACGGTCGATCCGGACACGGTGACCGGCGTCATGAACGCAAACGGTGTCACCCGTCCGGTCCGGCCGACGTTGACACGAATGTCGAGGAGTTCGGTCTGGACCTCCTGAGGCGGGTACTTGTAGGCGATCGCCCAGCGCGGTGCCCGTGAGGTGGACCCGAGCCTGCGCTGCAGCATCACGTCGTCGACTTTGACTACGACACCGTCGATTTCGTGGTCGACGTCGTGGCGGTGCTCACCCCAGTAGGCGATGCGTTCGAGGGCGCCGGCCGCGTTCTCGACGCGGGTGGTGCGGTCGGACACCGGCAGTCCCCAGGCCGCCAGGGCCAGATATGCATTGTGCAGGCTGTCCGGCCGATAGCCCTCGACGTGCCCCAGGCCGTGACAGATCATCCGGAGTTTGCGACGAGCCGTGACGCCCGGATCCTTCTGCCGCAGCGACCCCGCCGCGCTGTTGCGCGGGTTGGCGAAGGGAGCCTTGCCGTCTTCGACGAGCGCAGCGTTGAGCGCCTCGAAATCGTCTAGCCGGAAGAACACCTCGCCGCGGACCTCGAGGACGTCGGGCACCGGGTGGTCGTCGCTGGGCGTCAACCGTTCGGGCACATCGTCGATGGTGCGCGCGTTGAGCGTGACGTCCTCGCCGGTGCGCCCGTCGCCGCGAGTCGCGGCCCGGACCAGTCGGCCATTTCGGTAGACCAAAGCCAAAGCGACGCCGTCGATCTTGAGCTCGCAGAGAAAGGGAACGTCGGCACCGACTTCGCCATGGACTCGACCGGCCCACAGCTCGAACTCATCGGCGCTGAACACGTTGTCCAGCGACAACATTCGCTCCAGGTGGTCAGCGGAGGTGAAATCCGTGGCGAATCCGGCGCCGCCGACGAGCTGGGTAGGTGAATCGGGCGTGCGCAGTTCGGGATGCTCGTCTTCGAGTGCAGAGAGCCGGCGCAGCAGTACGTCGAAATCCGCGTCGGAGATGATCGGCGCATCGCGCACGTAGTAACGGAACTGGTGTTCGCGCACCTCGTCGGCCAATTCGCGCCACGTACGACGTACCTCGGCCCCAAGGGGATGGGGCCGCGGGGGATCAGCGTCTGGTGAGCTCACTGTGGCAGGCTATCGGAGCGCGCCGACAGCCTAGGTCGGCTAGTCGCGATACAGGTCGGGGAAGTCCGATTTGAGTGCGCCAAGCTTCGGCAGGTCGTTGGCCACGATGTACGGATTGTTCGGATGCAGCCTCAGGTAATCCTGGTGATAGGTCTCGGCGGGGAAGAATTGGGCGCCCGGCGTCACGGTCGTGACGATCGGCGAGGAGAACGCGCCCGGCCTGGTTCAGCTGAGCGACGTAGGCGTTCGCGATCTTTTGTTGAGTGTCGTCCTGCGTGAAGATCACCGAACGGTACTGCGGTCCGACGTCGGGGCCCTGAGAGTTGAGTTCGGTCGGGTCCTGCACGACACCGAAGAACACCCGCAGCAGCTGACCGTAGGTGACCTGGGTCGGGTCGTAGGTGATCCGCACCGACTCCGCATGCTTGGTGGTCCCGGAGCTGACCGTGTCATAGTCAGCGGTCGCCTGGTCTCCCCCGGCGTATCCGGACGTGGCCGATGAGACCCCTTTGACGTGCTGGAAAACGCCCTGCACACCCCAGAAGCAACCGCCGGCCAGGACCGCGGTCTCGGTCTTCGGGCCGCCGGTGGCCGGCTCGTCGACGGTCGGGGTCGGAAGTGCGCTAGCCGTCTTCCCGCTAGCGAACGGGGTCGCCGGGCCCTGGACCAGGAACACCGCAGCGGCAAGCCCGACGATGGCGAGCCAGCCCGCCAGTACCGCCCGCTGACGTACGGTACCGGTATTGCCATTGGTCATGATGTCCTCTTCCCCAGGGACCGCCAGGGTATAGCAATTGCATGAACGGCGCCGGGCCGAGCGGCCGGCCGCACGCGAAAGTCGTTGCCAGCTCTCAGTCCTCGACGTAAGCGCGCAGCCGCTCGATCGCCGCGTCCCAACGGTGGGAGAGCTGTGTGAGGTACTCGCCCGCATCGATCAGCTGCTGCGTCTGCAGTGTCCAGATGCGGGCGCGGCCGCGCCGGCTGCTTGCCACCAGACCGGCCGCCTCCAGCAGTTCGAGGTGTTTGGTGGCTGCCTGCCGGGTGATCGAAACCGATTGTGTGACTTGGGATGTCGAGCTTGGACCACCGTCACAGAGCCGCACCACAATGCGCAACCGGTTCGGATCGCCCAGTGCGTCGAACAGTGGCGCCGCCTCGAGTGTCGCGGTCACACCCGCTGCTCCGACGACAGGTACGTGCGCACCAACTCGGTCTGCATGGCCCAGCCTTGGCTGTTCGCCTCGAACGCATCTGCGCGCCGCGCCTCGGGGAGGGCGTCGAACCCGGACTCGACGATGCGCAGCAGCACCCCGTCCGGCACTTCCGACAGCGTGAACTCGACGAGCGTGCCGGGTTCCGCGGCGTAGTCGACGTTCGCTTCGACCGCGAACGGGTGCCAGCGATAGGCGAATCGGCGCCGCGGTTCCACCGCGACGATCTGCCAGCTTGCCGTGGCTCCGACATGGGGTCGCTGCATCTCGGCGACCTTGTCGTCGACGGTGGTGCCGGTGATCGTTGCGGTCACCGAGTTCCCGGCAACGAATGGCCCGTCCACGCGGACACCGAACCAGCGGCCGAACTCCTGCGAGTCGCTGATCGCCCGCCAGACCCGGTCCAGTGGCGCGCGCAAAACCACCTGCTTCTCGATTCGATCCATAGTCATATGCAACCTCCTGGTTGCCTTTCAGGTAAACAGATCGGGAGCTAACACGCAACCCTTTAGTTGCCCTTTAGCGGGTCAGCAGCGAAAAGAATTCATGAGACGGATCGTCCGGCCCGGGACGGCCCCGCGGCGTGTCCCGGGTGATCGGATGATTCACGTCGACCGCGGACGGATCGTTGACATGCGCCCAGTCGGTGACGATGCAGCGAGCGATGAATTTCCATGTGCCGTCGCGCTTTTCGTATTTGTCGAGATAACGCCCACCCACGATGACCTCTGTTTCACCGTCCTTTGCGGCGAACGAATGCGTCGCGATGCTGTAGATCTCACCTTCGGCGACGTCGCCACTGATGGCGAAGTTCGTGGTGGTGATGTGGTGTTGCATCGACCGGATGTACGGCCGGGCCTCAGCGAGGGTGCGCAGAAACGTCTCGACCGAGCCCGACGAGAAGGAGCCATGGCTGTCTTCGGCGTCGTCGTGATAAAGGCTGCGCAGCGTTTCGAAGTCGCCGCGGTCGACCGCACGGCAGTAAGCGTGCACGAGCTTTCGCAACGCGTAGTCGTCGAGCATCTCGTCAAGGTCGGGTGAGGACATCGTGAAAACGCTACTCAGATGGCGTCCGGATCGTCGGCGAAACCCTCCGCGACGCGGCGAGCCAGTCCGATGGCGGCTCGGGCCCACTCCGGGGTCGCACCGGCAAGCCCGCACGCCGGCACGATGCCGATTCGCTCGCGCAGCACCGACCGGTCGAAGCCGATCCGATCGGTGATGGACACCACGCTGGTCGCGACCTCTTCCACGGCGGGGCGACCGGCCGGCTCGCGGGACGGCACCACCCCCAACATGACAACCCGACCCGAATCGACGAACTCCCCCACCGCGTCCAGATCGTCCGCCTTCAACGCGTCGGCATCCACTGAAACCGCGTCGATGCTGCTGCGCTGCAGAATGTTCCAGGGAATCGACGATGCGCAGCTGTGCACTACGACCTGCACGCCCGCCGCGGATGCGCACAGGTCGAGCATGGCTATCGCCAGCGACTCCTCGATGGCTGCGACCGGGCTCAGCGTGGTCACACCGGTCAACTGGCCGGCGACGGCCGCGGGCAGCAGCGGCTCATCGAACTGCACGACCACGGGCGCATCAAGTCGACGGGACACCGATGCCCGGTGCGCGGCCACCCCTTCGGCCAGCGAAGCGGCGATGTCGTTGAACGCGCCGAGATCCGTGATCGCGCGGTGCCCACTCGACAGTTCCAGCTCGGCGGCCAGCGTGATCGGCCCCGGCGCCTGAACCTTGACCGGACGACCACTGCCGCGCAGGCCCGCAACCTCCCAGGCCTCTTCGAGGGCATCGACGTCCTCGGCGAGAAGGCTGATCGCTCGTCGCGTCACCGCGCCAGGCCGGGGCGTCAGCCGATAGCCGCGGGGGACGGTGTCCAACGCGATGTCGATGAGCAACGCGCCCGCGCGTCCGACCAAGTCGGCGCCCACTCCCCTGGCCGGCAACTCCGCCAGGTGAGCCATCGACGCACCCAACTCGCCGATAATGACTTCGGCGGCCGGTCGCGCGGCCGCTCCTGGCCACGAACCGATGCCGGTGGCGGTTGCGAAAACACTCATCCCAGAACCGTATTCGACCGCGTCTTGCCTGCCCGACCCGAGGCCGCGTCGGCACGATTACGCTGGCGGTCACGATGGCGACGCGACGGCTGACGCTGTGCGCCGCGGCTCTGCTGGCCGCGGCGTGCACCCGCGTGGTGAATGGCACGCCCGCGACGGGATCTAGTGTCGGCCCGAACCTTTCCGGTGTCGATGTCGAACGGGTACTGCTCGACCAGTCCCGGATGCAGGCGATCACCGGCGGCGGCGAGCATCTGACGATCATCCCGTCGATGGACGCCACGGCCCCGGTCGACATCGACACCCTCGCCCAGACCGCTCCACCGCAATGTCGCTTCGTCTACTCCGACACCACGACATTCGGCCCTGACATCGAAGCGTTCCACAAGATCACCTTCCAGGATCCGCCGCACGGCGGGCTGATTTCCGAGGGTGCCGCGGCGTATCGCGACGGCGATACCGCCCAGCGCGCATTCGGGGCTTTGGTGACCACGGTCCGCAACTGTGCCGACAGTTCGGCCGGCTACGGCCTCGTCGGCGCGTGGAACGCCGACGACCGCTCGCTGGAAACCCGGCCCGGTGACTGTGGTCGCGACTACCTGCTCAAATCCGTGGTGCTGATCGAGGTCACCTACTGCGGATTTCCCGACTCGGTGTCCACCATCGTGATCTCGAACCTGGCCGCGAACGTCCCGGGCTGAGCCGCTGAGCGTGCTACAGCGCGGTGGCGATGGTGGCGCTGGCCAGCACCTCGTCCCCGGCCGGGTCGCGGCGGTACAGCACCAACGTCTGGCCCGGCGCCACCCCGCGCAGCGGTGAACGCAAACGCACGATCAGTTCCCCGTCCGCCAATTGCGCTTCGCCGTCGACGGTTTCACCGTGGGCGCGCACCTGGACCGCGCAGTCGAGGGCACCGGCCGGCGCCGTGCCCGCGGTGAACACTGGGCCCTGCCCGGTCAATTGCCATACCTCCAGATCGGCCACCGAGCCGACCTGGACGGTGCCGCTCTCGGCGTCGATCGCGGTGACGTAACGTGGCCGGCCGTCCGGGCCGGGGCCGGCGATACCGAGCCCCTTGCGCTGGCCGATGGTGAAGCCGTGCACGCCGTCGTGGGTGGCCAGCACGGCCCCGCCCTGGTCGACCACCGAGCCGCGGCGCACCCCGATGCGTTCGCCGAGAAAGGCCCGGGTGTCGCCGGACGGGATGAAGCAGATGTCGTGGCTGTCCGGCTTCTCAGCGACCGACAGGCCGCGACGCGCCGCCTCCGCGCGGATCTGCGACTTGGGGGTGTCGCCGATCGGAAACGCCGCGTGGCGCAATTGCTCCGCAGTGAGCACCGCCAGCACGTAGGACTGGTCTTTGTCGGCATCGACCGCACGACGGAGCCGTCCGTCGGAGAGCCGGGCGTAGTGGCCGGTGGCCACCGCGTCGAAGCCGAGGGCCAGCGCACGAGTGGCCAACGCGGAGAACTTGATTCGCTCGTTGCACCGCACACACGGGTTCGGGGTTTCGCCGCGGGCGTAGGACGACACGAAGTCGTCGATCACATCCTCTTTAAACTTGTCTGCGAAATCCCAGACGTAGAACGGGATTCCGAGCACATCGGCGACCCGCCGGGCGTCGCCGGCGTCCTCCTTCGAACAGCAGCCACGCGAACCGGTGCGCAATGTGCCGGGGGCGTGCGACAAGGCCAGGTGTACGCCGACGACGTCGTGACCGGCATCGACCATCCGGGCCGCGGCAACCGACGAGTCGACGCCGCCGCTCATCGCGGCGAGCACCCTCATCGCGCCACTCCCGCGGTGGCCAGCGCGGCCTGCCGCGCTCGCGCGACAGCACCGGGAATCACCTGCAGCGCCGCGTCCACATCCGACTCGACGCTGGTGTGCCCCAACGACAATCGCAGTGATCCGCGGGCACTGGCGGGATCGGCGCCCATCGCCAGCAGCACGTGCGACGGCTGCGCGACACCGGCCGTGCACGCCGATCCGGTGGAGCACTCGATTCCGTTGGCGTCCAACAACATCAGCAACGCATCACCCTCACACCCGTCGAAGGTGAAGTGCGCATTGCCTGGCAACCGGCGGGTGCCGGTGGCGCCGTTGAGGCGGGTGTCCTCGATCGCGGCCAGCACCCCGTCGATCAGCCGGTCGCGCAGCAGCCGAAGCCGTGCGCTGTTGGTCTCGAGGTCGTCGACAGCGATCCGGATGGCGGTCGCCATCCCGACCGCTGCGGCGACATCGGGTGTGCCGGAGCGGATGTCACGTTCCTGGCCGCCACCGTGCGACAGCGGCACGCACGCGACGTCGCGACGGAGCAGCAGCGCGCCCGCACCGACCGGGCCACCGAACTTGTGCGCCGCCACGCTTATCGCCGACAACTGGCTGGACCCGAAATCGACCGGCAGCTGGCCGACGGCCTGAACCGCGTCGCTGTGCATCGGTACGTCGAATTCCGCGGCGATCGCGGCGAGTTCGTCGATCGGCATGATCGTGCCGACCTCGTTGTTGGCCCACATCACCGTGATCAGCGCGACGTCGTCGTGACGTTCCAGCGCCTCCCGCAGCGCCGCACCGGAGACCGACCCGTCAACGCTGGTAGGCAGCCAAGTGATATCGGCACCCTCGTGTTCGGCGAGCCAGCTCACCGCGTCGAGGACGGCGTGGTGTTCCACCTCGGTGGTGATGATCCGACGGTGGCGCGGCTCGGCGTCGCGGCGCGCCCAATAAATGCCCTTCACTGCGAGGTTGTCGCTCTCGGTGCCGCCGGCGGTGAAGATCACCTCAGAGGGGCGGGCGCCGAGCTTGGCGGCAATCAGCTCCCGGGACTCTTCCATGCGCCGGCGCGCCAGACGGCCGGTGGCGTGCAGCGACGAGGCATTGCCGACGGTGCTCAGCACAGCCGTCATCGCCTCGACGGCAGCGGGATGCATCGGGGAGGTGGCGGCGTGATCGAGGTACACCATGACCTGCCCAGGATACCGACGCTCCCGTGACGGTCAGGACACGAGCACGGACGGACGCTGCCCGTGGTCTGGGCGCGGCGCCGAGGTGAGGCGGATCGCGGCCTGGCAGCGGCGGGCCAGCTCGCGTCGATCCGCGCCGGGCAGCTGCAGCGATTCGACGTAGATCTTGGCCACCGTTCGGCGGGCGACCATCAGCCGGCCGATCGAGGCCGGCAACGTGTCGTCGCCGATATAGGCCGGGACAGTCGAGGTGCTGCCGTCCCGGTGCTGGTAGCGCAGCCGCAGCGGCTGGACCGGGCGACCGGTGTCGACAGCGGCCTGGAACATGGCCGGATAGAACGGCCCCGCCCCCCGGTGCCAATGACCCGACGAACCCGAACGTCCAGCCCGCCCCCTAGCCTCTTCGCGGCTGGAGGTACCCCCACCTCGGGCCGCGGAGCGGCCCGCATCGTCGCCGGACAGACCACACCAGGTGGTGCCTTCGGGAAAAGCCACCACGGTGTGGCCGGCGTGCAGCCGGGCGGCGACGGTGGCAACCACCTCCGGCAGCTGGCGCAGCTTGGCGCGTTCGATCGGGATGACCGTGACGATGCGGGCCATCATCTTGACGGCGCCGGTGGCCGCGACGTCGGCACGGGCCACGAACGACAGCGGCGAGGCGCGCCAGCGGCCGGACGGCAGGGTCGCGCCGATGGTCAGGATGTCCAGCCAGGACATGTGGTCGCTGACCACCAGGACGCCGGGCAGGTTGCGGATCGGCCCGCCGGAGACGTCGATCTTGACACCGAGGCACCACAGCAGCAGTCGGCAGTAGATCTGCCTCGACTTCGACCAGCCCGGGATCACTCCGGCCAGCAGCGGCAGCGCGGGCGCCAGCAGCGCGAGCAGGGTGATCCGCCGGCCGACGCGCAGCGCGACGATCAGCCGCCGAGTTGCCCGGTAGCCGCCTGCGCGTATGCAGCCCGCGTCGCAGGTCGCCCGTGGGAGCCAGGCATGGTCGCGCAGCCCTGGGGAATTCACCACGCCACCCGGCTCGCTGCCTCCGTCGCCGCCGACATCGACCGGAGCCTTCGCAGGTAGCGGGTGTCGGCCCGGCGTTTGTCCAGCAGCGCCGGGAAATCCCCGACACCGAAGTCCGGATCGTGGGCCGGCTCGCCGCAGACCTGCGCACCCAATCGCAGATAGCCCCGCATCAGCGGCGGTATGACCGGCCGGGCGGGGGGCACGACCTCGTCGAGCGCCCGTCCGTCGATGAGCACCGGCCGGTACGGGCGAACGCCGAGTTCGGGCGGTGCCGCGTGACGGCGCGTGACGAAATCACGCACACCGCGGATCTGGGTTCCCGGTGGCTCGCCCTCCACGACGACCGGCACCGACACGCAACCGGTGACGTAGTCGTAGTCGCAGTGGTCCAGGTAGGCCAGGATCCCGGCCCACATCAGCAGCACGACAGCGCCGTTGCGGTGGTCGTTGTGCACCACCGCACGACCCATCTCCACCAGGGACGGCCGTAGCGAGTCGAACGATCTGACGTCGAATTCCGTTGCGGTGTAGAGCCCTCCGGCCGCGATCGCCCCGATCGGCGTCAACATGCGGTAGCAGCCGACCAGGTCACCGGAGTTCTCTTCGCGGACCAGTAGATGGTCGCAGTGCTCGTCGAACCGATCGGCGTCGAGGCCGTCGTCCGCGCCGCTCAGCGCGAAGTCCGGTTCGCTGCTGAATACGTCGTAGCGCAGCCGTTGAGCCGCTTCGATGTGGGCCGCAGCGGTGGAAAGCAGCAGCGAATATCGCGGTTCCGCCGTTGAACGCGTCCCCGAGGCCGACTTTTCGGCGGCGATGAGGACCGATTCAGTGCTCATGTGCGCCACTGTGGCGCTGTCGATCAGCCAAACGGCATCGCAGCCGTAACGCGTTCGTGCACGGTAGATGACAAAGGAATCCGCATTTCGGCGTTGCCTGCGTCACAATTGGTCCAGTATTCAGCCGTGAGGTCTGGCGTTGGCGGGAAATCGTTCGATCCGGACGCGCTCCGTGCCAAGTACGCCGAGGAGCGTCAACGACGGCTTCGTTCAGACGGAATCTCCCAATACGTCGAGATCACCGGCGCTTTCCGCAAGTTCGGTGACGACCCGTGGGCCGACCCTGCCTTCAGCCGCGACCCGATTCACGATTTCGTCGATGTCGCCGTGGTCGGGCGCCGGCTTCGGCGGGTTGCTGATCGGGGCCCGGTGCAAGCAGCTCGGTGTCGACAACGTGCGGTTGATCGACAAGGCCGCTGACGTCGGCGGAACCTGGTACTGGAACCGCTATCCCGGAATCGCCTGTGACGTCGAGTCCTACGTCTACATGCCGCTGCTCGAGGAACTCGGCTACATCCCCACCGAGAAGTACGCCAAAGGCCCCGAGATCTGGGCGCACTGCCGCCGCATCGCCGAACATTACGATTTATACCGCGACGCATGCCTGCAGACCGAGGTGCAGGAAATCCGTTGGGAATCAACGAGTTCCCGATGGGTGATCTCCACCGATCGGGGTGACGAGATTCGCGCCCGGTTCGTGGCGATGGCCAACGGCTACCTGCAGAAGCCGAAACTGCCTGGCATCGACGGCATTACGAACTTCAACGGGCACGCCTTCCACACCAGTCGCTGGGACTACGGTTACACCGGCGACGACCTGAGTGGACTGTCCGACAAAAGGGTCGGGCATCGTCGGCACCGGCGCGACGGCCATCCAGTGCGTACCGCGACTGGCCGAGGTGGCCGGGGAACTGTTCGTGTTCCAGCGCACCCCGTCGACTGTGGATGTTCGGGCCAACCGGCCGACCGAACCGGACTGGGCCGCCTCGCTGGAGCCGGGCTGGCAGCGGCGGCGAATGGAGAACTTCCAAATCCTCACCGCCGGAGGGACTTCCGACGAGGATCTGGTGGACGATGCGTGGACCAGCCTCACCAAGAAGATGCCGATCGTCAACGAGGGCGGCCCCAACGCGGCCGAGCTGGCCGACTTCGCCAAGATGGAAGAGATCCGTGCGCGGGTCGACTCGATCGTGACGGACGCCGCCACCGCCGAGGCGCTCAAGCCGTGGTACGGGTACTACTGCAAGCGGCCTTGTTTCCACGACGAATACCTGCAGGCGTTCAACCGCGACAACGTCACGCTGGTCGACACGCACGGCCTCGGGCGTCGACCAGATCACCGCGGCCGGCGTCGTCGTCGCCGATGTCGAATATCCCTTGGACTGTTTGATTTTCGCCACCGGATTCGAGGTCGGCACCAGCTATTCGCAGCGCACCGGATTCGAGATCATCGGCCGCGACGGGCTCACCCTGACCGACAAGTGGGCCGACGGCGTCCGCACAATGCACGGCCTGCACGTCAACGGGTTCCCGAACTGCTTCATCGAGAGCATCGCGCAGTCCGGATTCACGGTGAATTTCCCCTACCTGATCGACACCCAGTCCCGGCACATCGCCTGGGTGATCGCCTGGGCGCTGCAGCACGGTGCCGCCGAGTTGGAGGCGACGGCGGATGCCGAAGCCGCCTGGGTGGACACCGTCGTCGAGCGTTCCAGTGTCATCGCCGGCCGACGCGAGTCATGCACTCCCGGCTACTACAACCGCGAAGGTCAGGCCAGTGCACGGCTGAACCGGGACAGCTTTTTCTTCGGCAGCCCAACCGAATACGCCGACATCCTGGATGCCTGGCGCACCACCGGCACGCTTGAGGGGCTTCGACGTTCGAGAGTCGACGTCAGCCAGGTAGCGCGACCCGCAGAACCAGGCGTTGTTTTGCGCCACGCGCCAACACCCGTTCGATGAACGTCACGATGGTGAACTCGACGCCATATTTGCGGCGGATCACGACCGGCCACCCGCTGAACAGTCGCCGCATCGGTGATGACGTCGGCGACTCCATCGACAGGATGAGCACCGTCGCGGACCTTGCCGCTGCGACTGCAGGGCGCCAGCGCCACTCGGGGGTTGTTCCTCGCCCGCTTGGCCTTCCAGCTGTCGACCGGGGTCCAGAAGAACAGGTGGTCGCCGTCGCGCCCGATCCACATCGGCGTCGCGACGGCCGAGCCGTCCTTCTTAAACGTCGTCAACGAGACGAACTTTTCGGCGCCCAGTACCGATAAGGCGTCTGCCATCGCGCTCCTTGATCCATGCTGGACACCGACCCGTGATTCGGATTCTGTAGGCAAGGGTATGGCACCTAGATGAGCTTTGACACCCGACGCTGGTGTTTCGCCGACCAGCTCGGGCCGCATTTCCTGGACACGCCTGACCAGCCGGTACTGCTGATCGAGTCGCGGGCCGCGTTCGTGCGTCGCCGCTTCCACCGCCGCAAGGCGCACCTGGTGCTATCGGCATTGCGGCACCGTGCGGCCGAACTCGGCGAGCAGGCCACGTTCCTGCAGACCCGCACCTACCGCGAGGCGCTCGACCAACTCGACGAACCGATCAGCGTGTGTCAGCCGACGTCGTGGGCCGCCGACCGATTCGTCCGGTCGGTAGCAAATGTCGAAGTGCTGCCCGCGCGCGGGTTCTGCACCGACAGCGACGTGTTCGCCAAGTGGGCCGACGGGCACCGCACGCTGAAGCTGGAAAATTTTTATCGCGACGCGCGACGGCGGTTCGACCTGCTGATGGACGGCAACAGCCCCGTCGAGGGCCGGTGGAACTTCGACGCCGACAACCGTGAGCCCGCTCCGGGCACTGACGATCTGGGGATCAAGGCGCCGTGGCGTCCCGAGGAAGACGAGATCGACGAGCAGGTGCGCGCGGATCTCGATCGCTGGGAGCGTGACGGCGAGGTGTCTTTCGTGGGCCGTGACGGCCCCCGCGAATTCGCCGTCACCGCAGTCGAAGCGCAGCAAGCCCTCAAAGTCTTTGTGCGAGATCGGTTGACGCACTTCGGCCCTCACGAGGATGCCATGCTCAGCGGTGATCGCTTCATGGCGCACAGCCTGCTGTCGGCGCCGATGAATTTGGGTCTGCTCGATCCGCTCGACTGCGCGTACGCCGCCGAAGACGCCTACCGTTCGGGCAAGGCCTCGTTGGCCAGCGTGGAGGGCTACATCCGGCAGTTGATCGGCTGGCGCGACTACATCTGGCACGTCTACTGGCATTTCGGCGAGGGCTACCGTCGGCGCAACGCGCTCGACGCACATGCGCGGGTGCCGCGGTGGTTCGCGGAGTTGGACGCCGACTCCGTCGACGCGGCCTGCCTGAAGGACGTGCTGGCCCAGGTCCGCGATCACGGCTGGGTGCACCACATTCCGCGGCTGATGGTGCTGTCCAATTACGCGCTGCAGCGCGGCTGGAACCCTGCCGCGATGACCGACTGGTTTCACCGCTGCTTCGTCGACGGTTACGAGTGGGTGATGGTCGCCAACGTGATCGGCATGTCACAGCACGCCGACGGCGGGCTGATGGCCACCAAGCCGTACACCTCCGGCGGTGCCTACATCAACCGGATGAGCAACTACTGCGCCGACTGCCGCTATCGGCCCTCCGAGCGGGTCGGCGACCGGGCCTGTCCCTTCACCGGCGGGTACTGGTGGTTTTTGGAGCGCAATGCCAAGCGCCTCGAGCACAACCGGCGAATGACCCAACCGCTGGCCGGCATGCGACGGCTCAAAGACCTCGATGCCGTGGTCGAGCAACAACGAAACCTGGGTGGGCGGGCGCCCTGATGCTCTCCGTCGACCGGGTCATTGCCGCGCCACCGTCGGTGGTGTGGAGTGTTCTGGTCGACCTCGACGCGTGGCCGAGGTGGGGCCCGACGGTCAACGGGGGGCAGCTCGACCCTCCGCACACGCGGCTGCAACTGGGTGTAACCGGCAGTGTCCAAACGGTTTTGGGCATCACCGCGCCGTTCGTCATCACCGAGTTCGAGCCAGGCCGGCACTGGGCATGGAAGGTGGCCGGCATCCCGGCAACACATCACCGGGTCGAGCCGGCCGGCAGCTATTCGCGAGCCAGCATGGCGGTTCCGTGGTGGGCGACGGCCTATCTGTCGGTGTGCGCGCTCGCGTTACGTCGGATCGACGTTATCGCGACCACCGGACCGTGACCGTCACCAGCCCATGGATCCCGGAATTCCCTTGAAGGGACCGACAATCCAACTGGTAATCCAGCCCCCGTAGAAGCCGCCCGGTTGCGGGGTGACCGTCTCACCGTTGACCGTGCAACGGTCTACCGCCGCGGCCATCACCGCGATCGCACCGGTGAGCGGCGTGAAACCCGGCGTGGGCGCGAGGTAGGTCCATCCGGCTTGCGGCGCCACCTTGGCGTCGGTCACCAGGTCGAAATACGTTGCCTGTCCTTTCCATTCACACCAGGACGCGCCGTCGGCGCGACGCAGCACCCCGTCTTCGAAGGCAGCGGCGGGCAGGTAGTAGGTCGGTGGATGGCTGGTCTCGAGCACCTGCCAGGCGCGCGCGGTCGAGGCGATGGTGCGGCCACCCAACTCCACGGTGATCGATCCGCTGAACTCCTTCAGCCTCGGCGGGCGCGGGTAATCCCACACCGACTCCTGTCCGGGTCCTGGTTTGTCGGGTGTTGGCCACGGTGTCACCACCCCATTGTGCCTCTGCGCACACAATGTGTGACTTCGTCCACGGCGGGTAATCTCCACCGTCGGGTCGCACCTGAGCGGCGTTGAATACGAAAGAGGGTCTAGTGCCGGAAGCTTTGGACACGAGTCGGCCGCGCATCGAGCAGTGGCCCGGCAAGGCCTATCCGTTGGGTGCCACGTACGACGGCTCGGGCACCAACTTCGCGGTGTTCAGCGAAGTCGCCGAAAAGGTGGAATTGTGCCTCTTCGACGCCGACGGCAACGAATCCCGGGTGACGCTCAACGACGTCGACGGTTTCGTCTGGCACGGCTTTCTGCCAGCGGTGGAACCGGGCCAGCGCTACGGCTACCGGGTGCACGGCCCCTACGATCCATCGGCCGGTCAGCGATGCAACCCGAACAAGCTGCTGCTCGATCCGTACGCGAAGGCGATCGACGGCACCTTCGAGTGGCACCAGTCGCTGTTCAGCTACAACTTCGGTGAGCCCGAGAGCCGCAACGATGACGACTCCGCGCCGAATATGCCCAAGTCGGTGGTGATCAACCCCTACTTCGACTGGGGAAACGACCGTCCACCGGACCACGAGTACGCCGACACCGTGATCTACGAGGCGCACGTCAAGGGGTTGACGGAGCTGCACCCCGACGTCCCCGAGCGGTTGCGCGGCACCTACGCCGGCATCGCGCACCCAGCGATCATCGAGCACCTCAAAGACCTGGGCGTCACCGCCATCGAGCTGATGCCCGTGCACCACTTCGCCAACGACTCCACGCTGGTGGACAAGGGGCTGTCAAACTATTGGGGCTACAACACAATTGGCTTCTTCGCGCCCGACTCCAAGTATGCCGCCAGCGATACCCCCGGCGGCCAGGTGCAGGAATTCAAGACCATGGTCCGGGCCCTGCACGACGAGGGCATCGAGGTGATCCTCGACGTGGTGTACAACCACACCGCCGAGGGTAATCACCTCGGTCCCACGCTCTCGATGCGCGGCATCGACAACGCCGCCTATTACCGCCTGGTCGATGACGACCAGCAGTACTACATGGACTACACCGGAACGGGCAACAGCCTCAACGTCGGCCACCCGCACGCGCTGCAGCTGATCATGGACTCGCTGCGCTACTGGGTCACCGAGATGCACGTCGACGGATTCCGCTTCGACCTCGCCTCGACGCTGGCCCGCGAATTCTATGACGTCGATCGGCTGTCCGCGTTCTTTGAACTGGTGCAACAGGATCCGACTGTCAGCCAGGTCAAGCTGATCGCCGAGCCGTGGGACGTGGGTCCGGGCGGCTATCAGGTCGGCAACTTTCCGCCGCAGTGGACCGAATGGAACGGCAAGTTCCGCGACACGGTGCGCGACTATTGGCGCGGCGAGCCGGCGACGCTGAGCGAGTTCGCATCTCGGCTCACGGGCTCGGCCGACCTCTACGAGCACACCGCACGGCGACCGGTCGCATCGATCAACTTCGTCACGGCTCACGACGGGTTCACGCTTCGCGACCTGGTGTCCTACAACGAAAAGCACAACGAGGACAACGGCGAAGACAACAACGACGGCGAGAGCCACAACCGATCCTGGAACTGCGGCGTGGAAGGCCCCACCGACGATCCCGAGGTCAACGCGCTGCGGGCCCATCAACAGCGCAACTTCCTCGCGACAACACTGCTCTCACAAGGTGTTCCGATGATCTGCCACGGTGACGAACTCGGCCGCACTCAGAACGGCAACAACAACGGGTTCTGCCAGGACAACGAAATCACCTGGGTGCACTGGGATTCGATGGACACCGACCTGCTTGAGTTCACCCAATCGGTCTCCGCGCTACGCGCCGCGCACCCGGTGTTCCGTCGGCGTCGGTTCTTCCAGGGGGTTCCGGTCCGCCGACGCGGCGTCGAAGGACAACCCGACATCTCGTGGTTCCGGCCGGACGGGTCGGAGATGAGCGACGACGACTGGGACTCCGGATTCGGCAAGTCCGTTGCGGTCTACCTCAACGGATTGGGCATCCCCGATCTCGATGCCCGCGGGCAACGGGTGACCGACGACTCGTTCTTCCTCTGCTTCAACGCCCACCACGAGCCGATCGAATTCACGCTGCCACCAGAGGATTTCGGTCCGGCGTGGACACCGGTGGTCGACACCGCGGTGGGAACGACTCCCGAAGATCCTCAGCCGACTCCCGCCGGCCACGCCGTGCGGGTGGCTGCGCGGGCGATGGTGGTGTTGCAAGCCGGCGGCGAGTAGGCCGCCGGCGCAACCCACTCGGGCTCAGCCGTGCGGAGCCTCGTTGATCTTGCTGTCCGGCTTGCCTAGCGTCTGGCAGTAGGTGGCCGCCGACAACCGCGTCGCACTGATCTGTAAGTTCGACGGGTCGCCACCGTTCTTGTCTTTGAGCATTTTGGTGACCTCGTCGTTCTGCTTCTTCTCGTCCTGCGTGGTGAAGTCCTTGCACTTGGTGTCACCACCGGTGTTGACGATCTGCGATGCGGAACATCCGCTGAACAGAACCGCTGCGATTGCGAGTGCGGCTGGGGCCACTGCCTTAATCATCGAGTCCCTTTCCTGGAACGAATGGCAACTGTTTGTACACCGCTGCCCGGGTCTTCAAACACGCAATTGACAGCTTATTCGCAGCGAACCCACTGGCCGCGCGCGGCTTAGGAGCCGTCGGTGCGGGTCACCCGGATGCGGATGGGCCCGCGCGCCGGCCCCTCGGGATCGACGACGGCACCGCGCTGGGTGATCTCCACTTCGCCCCCACGCGCCAGCGTGAACGCGATGCCGCGGGTTTTCTCGGTCAACGCGCGCCAATCGTCGCCGCCGACCGCGCGGGCCGCATCGGAGGGACAGATGCTGGAGTCCGGTCCCCGGTGGTGGGCCAACGCCAGGATCGCCGCCCGCAGGCGGTTGGCGGCCGATCCGCTACCCAGCGCGGTCCTACCCGGACCGGCCGCCGGCCCGGTGCTCTCGGCCGCGCGGACCAACTCGCGGTGCGGGTCGCTGCTCACCACACCAGGCTAGTGAGCTAGTGAGCAAGCCGGCGAGACTGCGGCTGCAGGCTCGAAGGCAGGCGTGTGGGGGCTTTCGCGTGAGATCAGCCCTTGCGGGTCTTGACCGCCTCGGTCAGCTGCGGTGCGACCTTGAACAGGTCGCCGACGATGCCGTAGTCGGCGATCTCAAAGATCGGCGCCTCTTCGTCCTTGTTGACAGCGACGATGGTCTTCGAGGTCTGCATGCCGGCGCGGTGCTGGATGGCCCCGGAGATGCCCAGTGCGATGTACAGCTGCGGCGAAACAGTCTTGCCGGTCTGGCCCACCTGGAACTGGCCCGGGTAGTAGCCGGAGTCCACCGCGGCACGCGATGCGCCCACCGCGGCACCCAGCGAGTCGGCCAATTCCTCGACCACACTGAACTTGTCGGCGCTGCCGACGCCCCGGCCACCGGACACCACGATGGTGGCCTCGGTCAGCTCCGGACGGTCACCGGCGACGGCCGGTTCACGCGACGTGATCTTGGTGGCGTTCTCGGCGGGCTCGGGGACCTCGACGTCGACCCTCTCGCCGGCGCCGTCGGACGGCTCGGCGTCGATCGCGCCTGGGCGCACGGTGATCACCGGGGTGTCGCCGTTGGCCTGACCCTCGACGGTGAACGCGCCACCGAAGATGGACCAGACAGCCTTGTTGTCAGGCTGCACGTCGACGACGTCGACCAGCAGACCAGAGCCGATCCGGGCGGCGAGCCGGCCCGCGATCTCTTTGCCGTCGGCGTTGGCGGCCAGCAAAACCGCTGCCGGAGAAGCGGATTCGGCCAGCGAGGCCAGCACGTCGACAAACGGGGTGACGAGGTAGCCCTCGGCGTTGTCCGACTCGGCGACGTAGATCTTCGCGGCGCCGGCCGACTTCAGTCCGTCGATGAGGGAGTCGGCAGTGCCGGGCTTGCCCACCACGACCGCGGCCGGTTCACCCAGAGTGCGTGCCGCCGTAATCAATTCGGCGGTGACCTTCTTGATAGCGCCTTCAGCGTGCTCGACGAGCACAAGTACTTCAGCCATGAGTTATTTCCGTGTCTTTCGGTAAGTGTGGACGTCTTAGATGATCTTCTGGCCGACCAGGTATTTGGCGATGTCGTTACCGCCCTCGCCCTCGTCGGTGATCTTCTCGCCCGCGGTCTTCGGCGGCTTGGGGGTGGAGGTCAGCACCTTGGACCCGGCGTTCTCCAACCCGACCTCGTCGGCCTCGACACCGATTTCTGCCAGCGTCAGCTTGGTGACTTCCTTCTTCTTGGCGGCCATGATGCCCTTGAAGGACGGGAAGCGGGGCTCGTTGATCTTCTCGTTGACGCTCACCACGGCGGGCAGCGCGGCCTCGACGGTGAAGACACCGTCGTCGGTCTCCCGCTCGCCGGTGATCTTGCCGCCCTCCAGCGACAGCTTGCGCAGGTGAGTCAGCTGCGGCAGGCCCAGGTACTCGGCGATGACAGCCGGAACCGCGCCGCCGGTTCCGTCGGTGGCCTCGTTGCCGGCGATGACCAGCTCGGTGCCCTCGATGGTGCCCAGCGCCCGCGCCAGGGCCCAACCGGTCTGGACGACATCCGAGCCGTGCAGCCCGTCGTCGAGGAGGTGAACGGCCTTGTCGGCGCCCATGGACAGCGCCTTGCGGATGGCCTCGGTGGCGCGCTCCGGGCCGGCGGTCAGCACGGTGACCGATCCCTCGGTGCCGTCGGCGGCTTCCTTCTCGCGGATCAGCAACGCTTCTTCGACCGCGCGCTCGTTGATCTCGTCCAGCACGGCGTCTGCGGCCTCACGGTCCAGCGTCCAGTCGCCGTCCTTCAGCTTGCGCTCTGACCAGGTGTCCGGGACCTGCTTGATCAGGACCACGATGTTCGTCATGAGAGTGGCTCGTCCTCCTCGAATGAGTCCCGCAGCCTTGAGCGGCAGGACTTAGGTCACGTCTTGTGCGCCCCGCACCCGCATGTTACTGACCGGTAACTTAGTGTGGTTTGCCCCTTCACCATAGCGGGTCGTCCTGCAGGTTCTGTCCCCCCGTGCCCTCACGCGGGGCCGGTGCCGTGGCCCCGACGGCGGATTACCCGAAGTGAAGCATTCGCGAACCCACAGAAAACACCGCCACGCGTTAGCCTGCCTATGCAATGAGCGCATTCATCCCCGATGTTCGGCACGCCTCCGCGGACGCCGCCCTGCCGTTGACCGGTGAACGCACGGTCCCGGGCCTGGACGTGGAGAACTACTGGTTTCGCCGCCACGAGGTGGTCTACCAGCAGCTGGCACAGCGCTGCATGGGTCGCGACGTCCTCGAAGCGGGCTGCGGCGAGGGCTACGGCGCCGACCTCATCGCCGGGGTCGCCAACCGGGTGACCGCGGTCGACTACGACGACGCGACCGTCGCCCACGTGCGCGCCCGCTACCCGCGAGTGCGGGTGGTCCACGGCAACCTCGCCGAGCTACCACTGCCCGATGAGTCGGTGGATGTGGTGGTCAACTTTCAGGTGATCGAGCATCTGTGGGATCAGCCACAATTCGTCCGTGAATGCGCCCGGGTGTTGCGTCCCTCCGGGGTGCTGATGGTGTCGACACCCAACCGAATCACGTTCTCGCCCGGGCGCGACACCCCGATCAACCCGTTCCACACCCGCGAGCTCAACGCCGCGGAGCTGACGGAGTTGCTGCGCGACGCCGGCTTCGCATCGGTGACGATGAGCGGTGTGTTCCATGGACCGCGCCTTGTCGAGATGGACGCCCGGCATGGCGGCTCGATCATCGACGCCCAAATCGAGCGGGCGGTCGCCGACGCGCCGTGGTCCGACGAACTGCTGGCCGACGTCGCCGCGGTCGCCGCCGCGGACTTCGAGGTCGTCGAGGCCCACACCGACGCTGCGCGACCCATCGATGACAGCCTGGACCTGGTGGCGATAGCGGTACGCCCGTGATCCACAGCCCGCGCGAGCCGGTACCCGGGTTGTTCACCTTGGTGCTGCACACCCACCTTCCGTGGCTGGCTCATCACGGCCGCTGGCCGGTCGGCGAAGAATGGCTGTACCAATCGTGGGCGGCGTCATACCTTCCGCTGCTTCAGGTTTTGCGCCGATTGGCCGACGAAGACCGGCACCGGTTGATCACGCTGGGCGTCACCCCGGTCGTGATGGCTCAGCTCGACGACCCGTATTGCCTTGACGGGATGCACCATTGGCTGGCCAACTGGCATCTGCGCGCCGCCGAGGCCGCCAGTTTGCGACCCGGTGACAGCACCGACGGTTCGCCTGCATCGGCCCCGGAAGCATTGCGCGCCTTCGGCATTCGTGAGATGGCCGAAATCGAGCACGCGCTGGACGCTTTTCACACCCACTGGCGTCACGGCGCCAGCCCGCTGCTGCGCCGCCTGATCGACGCCGGCACGGTCGAGCTACTGGGTGGCCCGCTGGCTCACCCTTTCCAGCCCCTGCTCAATCCGCGACTCCGCGAGTTTGCGCTGCGCGAAGGACTGGCCGACGCCCGACAGCGGTTGGCGCACAAGCCCACCGGGATCTGGGCGCCCGAATGCGCCTACGCCCCCGGCATGGAGCACGACTATGCGGCCGCCGGGGTGGGCCACTTCATGGTCGACGGCCCGTCACTGCATGGCGATACGGCGTTGGGACGGCCGGTCGGCGACTCCGGCGTCATTGCGTTCGGTCGCGACCTGCAGGTGAGTTATCGGGTGTGGTCGCCCAAATCCGGCTACCCCGGGCACGCCGCGTACCGCGACTTCCACACTTACGACCATCGCACCGGCCTCAAGCCGGCCCGGGTCACCGGTCGCAACGTGCCGTCGGACAAGAAGGCGCCCTACGACTCCGAGCGCGCGGATCGCGCAATCGACAGCCACGTCACCGATTTCGTCGAGGTGGTACGCCGGCGGCTGCTATCTGAGTCCGAGCGCATAGGCCGGCCGGCACACGTGGTCGCGGCCTTCGACACCGAGTTATTCGGCCACTGGTGGTACGAGGGGCCGGCGTGGCTCGAGCGGGTGCTGCGGGCGCTGCCGGAAGCGGGCGTGCGGGTGGGCACGTTGAGCGACGCCGTCAATGAGGGCCTCGTCGGCAGCGCTGTCGAATTACCGCCCAGCTCTTGGGGTTCGGGCAAGGACTGGCAGGTGTGGTCCGGTGAGAAGGTAGCCGATCTGGTTCAGCTCAACGCCGAGGTGGTCGACACCGCACTGTCATGCGTCGACAAGGCGCTCGATCAGACGGCGTCGTTGGACGGGCCGACCCCGCGCGACCACATCGCCGACCAGATTCTGCGCGAAACCCTGCTCACGGTCTCCAGCGACTGGCCGTTCATGGTGAGCAAGGACTCCGCAGCCGACTACGCCCGCTATCGCGCGCATCTGCACGCGCACGCCACCCGCGAAATCGCCGGCACGCTGGCGTCGGGCCGCCGCGAGGTGGCACAGCGCCTGGCCGAGGGCTGGAACCGAGCCGACGGACTGTTCGGCGCGCTGGATGCCCGGCGGCTGCCGCGATGAAAATCCTGATGGTGTCGTGGGAGTACCCGCCGGTGGTGATCGGTGGACTCGGCCGCCATGTCCACCACCTGTCGACCGCGCTCGCCGCCGCCGGCCACGAGGTCGTGGTGCTGTCGCGGCGCCCGACCGACACCGATCCGAGCACCCATCCGTCTTCGGATGAGTTCGACGAGAACGTCCGGGTTGTCGCGGCCGCGCAGGACCCGCACGAGTTCACCTTCGGTACCGACATGATGGCGTGGACCCTGGCAATGGGACACGCCATGCTCCGCGCCGGACTCTCGCTCAAGCAGCAGCGCGGTGACCAACCGTGGCGACCCGACGTGGTCCACGCCCACGACTGGCTGGTCGCGCATCCGGCCATCGCCCTGGCCGAATTCTACGACGTGCCAATGGTTTCCACGATCCACGCCACCGAGGCGGGTCGGCACTCCGGCTGGGTGTCGGGTCCGCTGAGCCGGCAGGTGCACGCGGTCGAGTCGTGGCTGGTCCGCGAATCCGACTCGCTGATCACCTGCTCGGCATCGATGAGTGAGGAGATCACGGAGTTGTTCGGGCCGGGTCTGGCCGAGACCACCGTGATTCGCAACGGGATCGATGCGGCGCGCTGGCCGTTCGCACGGCGTAAACGACGCAACGGTCCGGCGGAACTGTTGTACGTCGGCCGACTGGAGTACGAGAAGGGCGTGCACGAGGCGATCGCCGCGCTGCCGCGGATCCGGCGCGCCCATCCCGGCACTACGCTGACCATCGCGGGCGAAGGCACGCAGCAGGACTGGCTCGTCGAGCAGGCGCGTAAACACAAGGTGCTCAAGGCAACTCACTTTGCCGGGCGACTGGATCACGATGATCTGTTGGCCGCACTGCATCGCGCCGACGCCGCGGTGCTGCCCAGCCACTACGAACCGTTCGGGCTGGCCGCTCTGGAAGCCGCCGCCGCCGGGACTCCCCTGGTGACCGCGAACATCGGCGGCCTGGGCGAAGCGGTGATCAACGGCGAAACCGGAATGTCGTGCCCGCCGCGCGATGTGGCCCGGCTGGCGAAAGCCGTCAACGCCGTGCTCGACGATCCGGCGGCCGCGCAGCGCCGGGCTCAGGCCGCCCGACAGCGCCTGACCGCCGCCTTCGACTGGCACACGGTGGCCGAAGAGACCGCACAGGTGTATCTGGCGGCCAAGCGTGCCGAGCGCCAGCCGCTGCCCCGGCTGCCTATCGTGGAGCACGCGCTGCCGGATCGGTAGGCGATTTTTCCCTCCGGCGACGGTGCCGGCCGGCAGCGGCCTGAAGAGGATGCGGCCAGTTCGATCAGCGCAGGTACCGTCGGCCTCATGGGAATTGAGTATTCGAGCGTTGTCGACGCGCCGATCTACGACGTATTCGACTGGCACGCCCGCCCCGGTGCCTTCATGCGGCTGACGCCACCGTGGTCGCCGATGCGGCTGATCGCCGAGGCGGACTCGCTGGCGAACGGGCGGGCCGAACTCCGCCTGCCGGGCGGTCTGCGCTGGGTGGCCGACCACCAACCGGACGGCTACGACCCGCCGCGTCGCTTCGTCGATGAGATCGGCTCGGACGGGCTGGCATCGCTGCCCGCCAAGCTGGCCGTCCGCTGGCGGCACACCCACGATTTCGAAGAGGTCGACGGCGAACGGACACGGGTGATCGACCGGGTCGAGACGCCGGTCCCTCGGGCCGCGCTGAAGTCGATGTTCCGTTACCGCCACCAGCAGCTGGCCGACGACCTCGCAGCGCACCGGGAGGCGGCCGGCCACGGGCTGACCCCGCTGACGGTCGCGATCACCGGGGCGTCCGGCCTCGTCGGGTCCCAATTGGCCGCGTTCCTGTCCACCGGCGGCCACCGGGTGATCCGGCTGGTTCGGCACGCATCCTCGAAAGCCGATGAGCGGCAATGGAATCCAGATAGCCCCGACCCCGGCCTGCTGGCCGGGGTGGACGCGGTCGTCCACCTCGCGGGCGCCTCGATCGCCGGTCGCTTCACCGATGATCACCGCGCCGCGATCAGGGACAGCCGGATCGGGCCGACCCGTCGACTCGCCGAGTTGATCGCGGACTCCACCGACGGACCCAAAGTGCTGGTCAGCGCATCGGCGATCGGCTTCTACGGCTACGACCGGGGGGATCAGACGCTCAACGAAGACAGCGAGCGCGGCGACGGATTTCTGGCCGACGTGGTCGCCGACTGGGAGGACGCGACCGCTCCGGCCGAGCAGGCCGGTACGCGCGTCGTGCGGGTGCGCACGGGCATCGTGCAGTCCCCCGCCGGCGGGACGCTGCGGCTGCTGCGGCCGCTGTTCGCCGCGGGACTCGGCGGGCGGCTGGGCGACGGTCAGCAGTGGTTCTCGTGGATCGGGATCGACGACCTCGTCGACGTCTACCACCGCGCTCTGTGGGACGCCGACCTGACCGGGCCGGTGAACGCCGTAGCCACCGATCCGGTCCGCAACATCGAATACACCCGGGTGCTGGCCCGGGTGCTGCACCGGCCCGCGCTGCTGCCAGTGCCGCCACTCGGGCCGAAGGTGCTACTCGGCGACCAGGGCGCCCGCGAGCTTGCCCTGGCCAGCCAGCGCGTGCTGCCGGCGCGCCTGCAGCAGGCCGGCCACCACTTCCGGCGTCCGGTCCTCGAGCAAACTCTGCGGCACCTGCTGGGGCGGGGCTAGAGACCGCGCGGCGCCGCGCGGACCGCGGCGACGGATTCAGGGGCCCCGGCGAACTCCAGGCGCACCGCGTCGCGGCCCGCGACGAACAACAACAGCTCCTGCGGTTCACCGGTGATGATGACGGTGTCGCCGCGACCGGCCCGCGCAATCCTGTCGCCTGCAGGAGTCTGCAAGACGATTTCGGCGGGCAGCTTGCTCAACATCACCCGGCTCATCAGGCCGAGCTGGCGGCGCAGTTGCCCCGCCGTCGAGTCGTCGAGCTTGCGCGGTTCCCAGCCGTCGACGGCCCGCCGCACGTCCTCGTGGTGGATGAACATCTCACCGAGATTGGCGATCGGGTCGAGCAGCTTGAATGGCGAGTAGATCGGCGGACCGGACGCCACCTTGTCGACGAGTGCATCCCAGCTGGTCGATCGCGCTACCTTGTCCTGGACTTTTGCGGTGTAGCCGGCCAAAAAAGGTACCGCGATTCCGGGCGTTGCATCGAGTCGCCGTTCTCGAACGACGAGGTGGGCGGCGAGGTCGGTGGTGTTCCAGCCCTCGCAGAGCGTTGGGGCTTGCGGTCCTACCTCGCGGAAGGTCGACACCAGGGCACGTCGTTCGCGCTGCGCTGCGGTCATCGGCGCCGCTCCTCCTCCCTCTCTTGGTGCGCTCCCCTGATCGGTTCGCCGGGCATCGTCAACTGTAGGCGAGTTGATCCGCTGGCGAGCGAGGTAGATGTTCAGTAAGTTAATCTTTAACTCTGTGAAGCGAACTTGTTGGCGGGTTCACGTGTTTGTCTTCGCCCGGTGGGAGGTATAGCGCGTGAGTCGTAGGTTTACGGCCAGGCCGCGACCCGATCGTGCGAGAGGGGCCTAAGTGGGCGAGGTGCGTGCACTCTCGTTGGCACCGTCCGTGGCACCTGCTGAGTTAGACCAGCAAACCTGGTTGGATCCCGCGCAGTTCGAGGTGTGGCGAATCGACTTGCGCGCCAAGGTTCTCTCCCACGTGGGCGAGTTCGTTTCCAGCCGGTGCGCCGCCGAGCTCGCCGAGTCGGGCGTCGAGGTGGCCGGCGATATCCTGCTGAACTTCGTGGCCGGCGGGAAATGCCTGCGCTCGACCTTTATGTACCTCGGCTGGCTGGCGGGCTCCGCGGACAGCGAGGAAGCGCTGTTCGCGTCCGCGGGCTTGGAACTGCTGCATGCGTTCGCGCTGCTGCAGGACGACGTGATGGACGCTGCCTCCTCCCGTCGTGGCCGCCCCGCCGCGCACATCCAGTTCAGCCAGTGGCACCGGAGCCGGAAGCTGTCCGGGTCCGCAGAACGTTTCGGTGAGTCGGCGGCGATCCTGCTGGGTGACCTCTGTCTGATCTGGGCCGAGCAGATGCTGCGCGAAAGCGGCCTGGAGTACCGGAGTCTGCAGCAAGCCTGGCCGCGGTATGACGCCATGCGCACCGAACTCGCACTGGGCCAATTCGCCGACCTGGCAAGCGATGTCCGCGACCTACCCTCGATGGACACGGTCTTGGAAGTTGCGCGACGCAAGTCGGGGAACTACACCGTTCGCCGCCCGCTGGAAATCGGCGCGGCGATGAGCGGATGCAGCGAGCGGACCGTCTCGGGCCTGGGTCGCTACGGCGAAGCGGTCGGCGAGGCGTTTCAACTGCGCGACGACGTGCTCGGGGCCTTCGGTGCCGCGACGGTGACCGGCAAGCCCGACGGCCAGGACCTCATCGAGCGCAAGGCCACCAGCGTGGTCATCGCTGCACACCAGTTGGCCGACCCGCCCACCCGCACGCTCATGTTCGAATTGATGAACGCCAACCATCTCGACGACGACGCAATCGAGCGTTGGCGTTCCCTGATCGTCGCGACCGGCGCCGTGCAGTGGATCGAGGAAACCATCGAAGACCGGGTCAACGCGGCGCTCAAAGAACTCGACGAGCTTCGGATCAACGAGCCGGTAAGGGCCGCCTTGACCAATATGGCCACCGTAAGTACGGAGCGAACTGAATAATGCGCAGTGTGCAAGGCCCCAACAATCGCGTCGTCGTGGTCGGTGCCGGCTTGGCCGGCCTGACCGCGGCGCTACACCTGGCCGGCCGCGGTCGCGACGTGACCGTCGTCGAACGCGAGAACTGGCCCGGTGGACGTGCCGGCCGCGCCGACATTCGCGGCTACCGGCTCGACACCGGGCCAACCGTGCTCACCATGCCCGACATCATCGACGAAGCCTTCGCCGCGGTCGGCGAAAGCCGTTCGGAGCGGCTGCAATTGATGCAGCTGGACCCCGCGTACCGCGCGCAGTTCGCCGATGGCAGCAGCCTTGATGTGCACAGTGACGCGGAGACTATGGCGCAGGCCGTCGCCGAGTTCGCCGGCGCCAAGGAGGCCGACGGCTACCGCAAGCTGCGCCACTGGTTGACGCGGCTGTACCGCGCCGAGTTCGACGGGTTCATCGCTGAGAACTTCGACTCCCCGCTGTCGCTGTTGAATCCTCAGCTGGCCCGCCTGACGGCCCTGGGCGGATTCCGCAAATGGGACACCATGGTCGGCCGCTACATCTCCGATCCGCGACTGCGTCGGGTGTTCACGTTCCAATCGCTGTACGCCGGAGTCGCGCCCCGTAAGGCATTGGCGGTCTACGCGGTGATCGCCTACATGGACACCATCTCGGGGGTCTACTTCCCACGCGGCGGAATGCGCGCACTGCCCGACGCGCTCGCCGCGGCCGCCACGCACGCCGGGGTGCGGTTCGTCTACGGCGCGACGGTGACGGGATTGCAGCGCAGCGGCAGCCGCGTCTCAGCCGTGCTCACCGACACCGACGAGCGCATCGCGTGCGACGCCGTCGTGCTGACCAGCGAACTGCCGACTACCTACACACTGCTGGGTCGCACGCCGCGCCGCGTCGGTCGCCTGCGACCGGCACCCTCGGCGGTCGTCGCGCACATCGGCCGGCGCCAACCGGAGCCGGCGAATCAGGCACTGGCACACCACAACATCATCTTCGGCGAGGAATGGAATCAGACGTTCACCGACATCATCCGGGACGGCCGGCTGATGCGTGACCCGTCGCTGCTCGTCACCCGCCCGACGGCCAGCGACCCCAGCCTGGCGCCGCCGAGCCACGAACTGTTCTACGTGCTCGCGCCGGCACCGAACCTGGAGCGAGGTGCGGTCGACTGGTCGCGAATTGGCGACAGTTACACCGAGCAACTCATGGATATTGTTGGCGCACGGCTGATTCCGGGCTTCCGCGACGGCGCCGAGGTGCTGCATGTCGTCAACCCCGAGGACTGGGCGGCCCAGGGAATGATCGCGGGTACACCGTTCGCGCTGGCTCACACGTTCGCCCAGACCGGACCGTTCCGACCGGCCAACACGGTGCGCGGCATCGACAATGCCGTCCTTGCCGGGTCGTCGACCGTGCCCGGTGTCGGCGTGCCCACCGCGATGATCTCGGGCCGGCTGGCCGCCGATCGGGTCACCGGCGCCGCCAACGAATCGACCCGAACCGTCATCACGAGGGCGGGTCGGTCATGATCCGCACCGAACTGAGCGCGGCCGGTATCGACGATCCGGAGCTGCGCGAGGCCTATCAACGTTGCCGGACGCTCAACGCCGCGCACGGTCGCACGTTTTTCCTCGCGACGCGACTTCTCGCCCCGGATCAGCGGCCACCTATTCACGCGCTCTACGGGTTCGCGCGCTACGCCGACGACATTCTCGACGACTTCGACTCGGCCTTGGACACCCCGACCCGCGCCGCGCGCCTGCAGCAGTTGTCCGACGAGTTCTTCGCTTCCGATGAGCATCCGGGCAACCCGGTGCTCGCCGCCGTTCGGCATACCGCGCGGCGCTACGCCATTGCTGACGAGTTGTTCGACGACTTCCTGGCGTCGATGCGGATGGACCTCACGGTCACCGACTATCCCGACCGCGATGCGCTCAATCTGCTACATGAAGGGATCCGCGGAAGTCATTGGCCTGCAGGTGCTTCCGATCCTGGGCGCCGTCGGCCCCGGCGACGAGGCCGCTCCCTATGCGGCGGCACTGGGCCGGGCGTTCCAGCTGACGAACTTCTTGCGCGACGTCGACGAGGACCTGGTACGTGGACGCGTCTACCTGCCCGCCGACGAACTGGCCGCCCACGACGTCGACCGCGACGCTGCTGACGTGGTGTCACGCCAACCGCACGACCGACCCGCGGGTGCGCAACGCGCTGGCCGATCAGCACGACATCGCCCGCGGCGTCTACCGCTACGCTGCCGACGGCGTGGCCATGCTGCGAGCCTCGGTCGCGGCCGTGCGTTTCGACGGCGTTGACGCTGTACGCGGAGATCCTCGACCGCATCGAGGACAGCGACTTCGCGGTCTTCAGCCAGCGCGCGACCGTCGGCAATGGGCGGCGGCTGCGGGTCGCCGGCGCCGGCCTGATCCGGTCGTGGCGGGCGCGGCGCATGCAGGTCGCCTCCGATGCCCGCAGTCTGGTGCAGCGTAGTGGATCGCTGGCAGTATCTGATCGTGCTCGGTGCCTGCCTGGCGATCACCTTGCCGCTGGAAATCTTTCGCCCCGGCGTCTATCGCCAGGCGTGGCGCGCCGCACGCGCGGTGCTGCCGGTCGCCGCGGTCTTCGTGGTGTGGGACGAGATCGCCATCGCGGCGCACATGTGGACCTACAACCCGGCATACGTCACCGGGGTGAACATCCCGTTCCACATGCCGATCGAAGAGGTGGTGTTCTTTCTCGTCATTCCGGTGTGCGCGTTGCTGACCTACACCGCGGTCAACGCGATCCTGCGACGGGTCAACTCGCCGGTGACCGGCCTCGGTTACACCGTCCCGGCCGTGGTGTCGGTAGTTGCCGTCGGCGCGCTGGAGTTGGCGGTATTGCGCACCGGACTGTTCCGGTGCCCGGCCTACTGGCTGTCAATGGTGATCGTGATCGGCTTTCAGATCCTGATCGACGGCTGGTTGACGAAGCTCAGCGCGCCGATCGTGATCTACGACAACCGGCAAACCAGCGGCGTCCGGTTCCCGTTCGACATCCCGGTCGAAGACTTCCTGTTCGGCTTTGCCATGGTGACCGCCGTCCTGCTGCTATGGGAGCGACAACGGGAGACGTCAGTAACACCGGCCTACCCCGCGCGGACGTGCCGGCCGCGTTCGATGTCGGCGCCTCCGCCTACGACCGGCTGGTCGGCGCCAGCCCCGGATACCATGCGCACCTGCGTCTGTCGGCCCAGCGACTGCGGCTGCCCGACGACGGCCGCGGACTGCGGTTGCTCGACGCGGGCTGCGGCACCGGCGCGTCGACCGCGGCGCTTGCTGAGCGTCGCGCCGCACGCCGAGATCGTCGCGATCGACGCCTCGAGCGGCATGCTCGCCGAGGCGCAGGCCAAGTCGTGGCCGCCGTCGGTGCGGTTCGTGCACACGCCGCGTCGAAGACCTCGCCGAGACCGGCGTCGACGGACCGTTCGACGGCATCCTGGCCGCCTACCTGATCCGCAACCTCGCCGATCCCGACACCCAGTTGCGCGCGCTGCGCGACCTGCTGGCGCCCGGCGCGACGCTGGCGGTGCACGACTACTCGGTGCGCGACTCGCGGGTCGCCACCGCGATATGGAACGCGGTGTGCTGGGGCATCATCATCCCGTCCGGCTGGCGCCAACCGGCGATGCCACGCTGTACCGGTACCTGTGGCGCAGCGTGTTGACCTTCGACGGCGCGACGCGGTTGCGGCAACGGATGCGTGACGCGGGTTTCACTGGCGGTGCACAGCGAGACGATGCCGGGCTGGGAGAGCAACATCGTGCACACCTTCCTCGGGGACGCGCCGTCATGACCGACCGGCACCGCCGTACCTTCCCGGCGCCGCCGGGCCTGCCCAGCGCCACGGCGCTGCCGTCGCAGCCGCGAGTCGTCGTCGTCGGCGCCGGCATCGCGGGCCTTGCCGCCGCAACGGGGCTGGCCGAGCGCGGCGTCGCCGTCGACGTCATCGAACGCGAGCCGTAGCTCGGCGGCCGGGTCGGCGGCTGGACCGAGCAGCGTCGACGGCGTCGAGCTCGGCCATGAGCCGCGGGTTCCACGCCTTCTTCCGGCAGTACTACAACTTGCGTGCACTGCTGCGCCGGGTCGACCCGGCGCTGTCGATGCTGACGGCCGGTCGACGACTACCCGCTCGTCGACGGCGACGGCCGCCAGGACACCTTCCGCGGTCTGCCGCAGACGCCGCCCTGGAACGCCCTGGCATTCGCGCTGCGCAGCCCGACGTTCCGGCTGACCGACCTCGGTCAGGATCGACGCCCGCGCCGCGGCCCCGCTGGCCGCGGTGTCGCTGCCCGAGATCTTTCGACCGCCTCGACGACATCGACGCCGAGACGTTCCTGCAGAGCATCAACTTCCCCGACGCGGCGCGGCACCTGGCGTTCGAGGTGTTCTCCCGCAGCTTCTTCGCCGAGCCCCACCGAGCTGTCGGCCGCCGAGCTGGCCACCATGTTCCACATCTACTTCCTCGGCTCCAGCGAGGGATTGATCTTCGACGTCGCCGACGCCAACTTCGACACCGCACTGTGGGAGCCGCTGCGCCAGTATCTGGTCGACCTGGGAGTCCGGTTCCAGCAAGGTGTTTCGGTGTCGAGCATCACCAGCGGCGGCGGCCAGACGTTTCACGTCCACACCGACGCCGGCGAGCAGTTGGACGCCGATGCCGTCGTGCTGGCCACCGACGTCGCCGGACTGCAACGGATCGTCGCAGTCGTCGCCGGGACTCGGCGATGACCTGTGGCGGCGCGCGGATCAAGCGGTTGCGGACCGCGCCGCCGTTCCTCGTGCAGCGGCTGTGGCTGGACCGTCCGGTGGCCGCAGACCGGGCCGCGTTCCTCGGCACCTGCGGGCACGAACCGCTGGACAACATCAGCGTCCTGGACCGGTACGAGCGTCAGGCCGCCGACTGGGCGCGCGCACCGGCGGCTCGGTCGTCGAATTGCATGCCTACGCCGTCGAATCCGCTCAACCCGCAGAACGCGATGCTCGATCAACTGCACAAGCTCTACCCGGAGACCAGCGAGGCCCAGAGTCGTTCACGAGCGAACGCTGCAGCACCAGGACTGCCCGCTGTTCGCGCCCGGCACGTACGCCCACCGGCCCAGCGTGGTGACCCCGCAGGCGGGGCTACTGCTGGCCGGCGACGGAGTGCGCATCGACTTACCCGTCGCGCTGATGGAGCGGGCGGCCACCACCGGCTGGACTGCCGCCAACGAATTACTGCAGCGGTGGGGCCTTGCCGGCCACCAGCTGTCGACCGTTCCCACCGAGGGCCGTTCGGCGTTGCTGCGCCATCTCGCCGGCCGGGAAAAGCTGGCGCAACGATGAGCATCGGCGACAATGTACGGCGGCGCTGGCCCAAAGATTGGCCACTGCAACCGATCCCGCCCGGCACCTGGACCGGTCAGCGTCCGACCTATCGCGATGCCTCACCGGCGATCATCAAGGCGGCGCTGGACCGGTCGCAACGCCGACCCACTGGGAACTGGTACACCTTCGCCGCGAGCCGCGACGTCCGCGGCGACAAGCCGCTCGGTTTCACCGTCGCGGGTGTCGAGCTGGTTGCCTGGCGCGATCGCCGATCCCGGTTGTGTGTCGGCCCGCGCAGCTGTCCGCATCTCGGCGCCGATCTGGCGACGGCCGCAATTCACGACGACGACCTGGTCTGTCGATGGCACGGACTGTGCCTCGGCCGCGACACCGACGAATACAGGTGGCAGCTCCTGCCCAGCTATGACGACGGCGTGCTGGCCTGGGTCAGGCTCGACGCCGTCGGCGGCGAGGAGCCGCTCGATCATCCGGTGATCCCGGCCCGGCCGGCCGGCGACACTCTCGACGCCGTCGCGACGATGGTCGGCACCTGCGAGCCGTCCGACATCATCGCCAACCGGCTGGATCCCTGGCATGGCGCGTGGTATCACCCCTACTCGTTCACCCAACTCGAAGTGCTGACCACGCCCACCGAAGAGGTCGACAGCTTCCTGGTCGCGGTGACGTTCCGGGTCGGCCGAGTCGGCGTGCCGACGGTCGCCGAGTTCACCAGCCCAGAGGCGCGGACCATCCTGATGCGAATCGTGGACGGCGAAGGTGTCGGTAGTGTCGTCGAAACCCACGCCACACCAATCGGTCTGGGCCCGGACAAGCTGCCGCGGACCGCAGTGATCGAGGCGACCGTCGCACACTCCAGCCGCACCGGTTTCCGGCGGGCACTTTCCGCCGCCCCCTTGATCACACCACTGATGCGCCTTGCTGCGGCCCGACTGTGGAAGGACGACCTCGTCTACGCCGAGCGGCGCTATGAGTTGCGGGCCGCCAAGGCGTGATCCTCCTCGCCCCGGCCTTCTCGACTCTGGGCATAGGCATGCGCGCGCAGGTCCGCCAACCAATGCGGATACATCTCGACCCCCGGGGCCGTGTGCAACACCGGGTCGAAAGACACGTCGCGACCCGGCGCCGCGTTCGTCAGCGTCACCCGCGCCAGCGGATCAAAGCCTGACGTCGCCCGGCCTTGTTCGACGTCAATAGCGATCTCGCCATGCTCGAGCGTGCCACGCACGCCGTCCAGCGACAGTCCGAACCCGTCGATCGGCGTCGTGATGCGGGCCCGCAGCCACCAGTTCGTATCGCGATAACGCAGCGGAGCAAGGCTCGTCATCGACGTGCCGGTCCACGACGTGACCGGACGAAGTCCAATCGACCGGAGGATTGGGCCCGGCACGGCCGAGGCCAACAAGACGTCCCACTCCCCGCCGGACGACGACTCCTCCTGCAGGCCAACGCGAAACGCCAAGCCGATGATGTCAGGCAGCGCAGCGGGCGTCCCCACCGCCTTCGAGAGCCGAGCCACGATCTTCGCCGACGGCAGCGGCAGCCCGGTGTCGGGTTCCGCGAGCCGTTCGATCACACCTTCGGCCACCACACCGTCCGGGTGGAAGATTCGCCGCCCCCGTAGGGCAGAGCCCCATCGAAACGGCGCGCTGACGAGCCCCATCACAGTCATGCGGTCCGCATTCCCGCTTGGGTCTAGCCGGAAACGGTATGCCCGGCCCGTCGATCCGCTTCCGAGACGATGTCGCGGGCGATCCCAGCGAAAACCACGTCACGCAGCGGCCTCGATGCGGTCCAGAATGCCTCACCGGCAAGACCACACGGCTGAAACACCACCCGCTGCCGATAGCGGGAGCGCCCGCCGCCGTCGCCATCGACCGATAACTCGAGCCACAGCCGGCCCGGCAGCGGAACATCGGCGCGCAGCCGAAGCAGCTTGGGGCGGTCGACGTGCTCGACGCGCCACCAGTCCAGCGCCTCACCCGCATGCAGAGGACGCTGCGAACTGCGCTTTCCGGTGCGGGCTCTGCGTCCGGTCCAACCTCGCAGCGCCCATGCCGGCGGGGCGGCGGACCAGCCGTGCTCGGCGCCGATGGATTCGAACACCTGCCACAGCGTCTCAGGGGCGGCATCCACGCGTCGCTCCAAGGTGCGCTCGTGCAACGCGCCGCCCGCCCAATCCGGGTCGGTGGGAAGCGGACGCGACGGTGCGTCATCGCGCCCAGGGCGGGACCAGCGGGTGGTCAACGCGGTGTCACGGGTCCGTTCCAGGGCCAGTTCCACGGCGTCCTCGTAATGCAACAACCCGTCCTGCGGATCAGGGATGTATTCGGCGATGTCGTGTTCGGTGCAGATCACGTCGTTCTCCAACGACTCCATCAGCGACGAGGCCAGCGACCGTGGCAGTGGGGTGATCAGGTTCACCCAATGCGACGAGAGCAACGGGGTCAGCACGGGCACCGGGACCGCGATCCGCCGCTGCAGACCGGCGAGCGCCGCGTATTTGCGGATCATTTCGGTGTACGTGAAGGTGTCCGGACCGCCGATGTCGAACACCCTGCTGACGTCCGCCGGAAGTTCGGCCGCCTTGGTCAGGTAGTAGAGCACGTCGCGAACCGCGATCGGCTGGACCTCAGTGCGCAGCCACTTCGGCGTGACCATCAAAGGCAACCGCTCGGTGAGGTACCTCAGCATCTCGAAACTCGCCGAACCCGCGCCGATGATGGCCGCCGCGCGAAGCTCTGCAGTCGGGACTCCGGAATCATGAAGCAGGCGCCCAACTTCGGCGCGCGACGCCAGGTGGTCGGACAATTCCTGGTGCTCGGCGATGATGCCGCCGACGTACACGATGCGTTCCAGGCCGGCTTGCGCGGCGGCGTCGGCCACGATCTTCGCGCCACGCGCGTCGACGTCGACGAAGTTCGCGCTCAGCATGGAATGGACGAGGTAGTAGAGAACCTGCTGCCCGTCCAATGCTTGTCGTACCGAATCGGCATCGGTGATATCGCCCTTGACCACATCGACATCGTGGCGCCATGACACGTCGTCAAGCTTTTTGGGCGTGCGTGCCATCACCCTTACGTCGTGACCGGCGGACAGCAGCTCCGAAACCAGGCGTACACCGAGATATCCGGTGGCTCCGAACACTACGCACCGCATCGCATACTCCCTTGCCTTGTCACATATCGATGGCGGCGACCCGCCGCCAGGTGGGTATACCCCGTTTTGGGCCGGAGCGGGGCGGGAGATCCGAATGTCCCGTTTCGAACTTCCTTCACAAGATTAATAGTTAAGTTTATAGTGCTATCTATCTAGGCAAGGGAAGCAGAAACCGCGGCCGATCAGGGGTCGCACCTGACTAGTGATACGAGGAGCCTGTCAATGTCAGATGATTTGCGCAAGGGCGACAAAGTCACGTGGAAGAGCCACGGCAAAAACGTCACAGGAACGGTCGAAGAAAAGATCACCGACGACGAGAAGACCGCCGGCCGCCAGGTCCGCGCGTCAAAAGATGCGCCGCAATACCGCGTCACCAGCGACAAGACCGGCGCCGACGCGGTTCACAAGCCGGACGCGTTGCGACGCGACAAGTCCTGAGGGGTCGAACACATGGGTTCCGACGACGCCGCTACCTGGGCGGATTTCCACGACGCGGTCAACATGACCGCCAGTGAGCTCGAGAAGTGGCTCAAGACAGACGAATCCAAGGAAGTAGGCCAGAAATCGGGCGGTGACGAGTCGACCGGCCACGAGAGCGGACGGCGCATCGTCTCGATTCTGAAAGCCAAGAAGAGCGATCTGACGGACGACGACCTCGCGCATATGCGCAAGGTCGTCGGGTATGTGAAACGTCATGCGGCGCAACGCCCTTCAGGCGACGTGAAGGAGACGCCGTGGCGGTACTCGTTGATGAACTGGGGCAACGACCCGACCAGGAAGTAGTTCGTTGCTCGGAAGGCGGACGTGATGGCAATGCTTGAATCCGATGAGTTGTCGCTGGATTCGCAATCCGCGCTGTATCTGGAGGCAACCCAGCTTGTCTCCGATCTGCACCAACGCGCGTCGCTCGACGTGTGTGCTCTGCTGCGGGACCTGATCGAGGAAGCGGCTCAGTCCCTCCCGGGTGCGCAGTACGCGGGAGTCACCGTCACCCAACGGCGACGCCCTGCCGAAACCGTGTCAGCGACCCACAGCTATCCGATCGTGCTTGATGAAATCCAGAATGAATGGCTGCAGGGTCCCTGCCTGACCGCCGCCATGTCGCAAACGACTGTGCGAGTCGACGAGCTCGCCCGCGACGAGCGCTGGCCGATCTATCGACGGGAAGCGCTTGCCCAGACACCAATCCGATCGGTGTTATCGCTGGGGATGCTCAGGGAGGGTTCGACCGCTGCCAGCTTGAATTTCTTCGGCGAGCGCGCTTACGCCTTCGACAACCGTTCGGTGAACATGGGCCTGATCTTCGCGAGTCACGCCGCGCTGGTGTGGAACATGATGCGCCGTGACCAGCAGTTCCGCGCTGCCCTGGATTCACGTGACGTTATCGGTCAAGCCAAGGGCAGGATGATGGAACGCTTCAACATTGATGCGACCGAGGCCTTTGAAACGCTCAAGTCAATGTCGCAAGATTCCAACATGCCGCTTGCGGCTGTGGCGCGACGTGTGGTAGCCGGCGACGTCTGGAGTGGCGAGTAACGATACGTTCTCCCGCAATGGATCTCGTCCACAATGGTGCGATCACCGACCGCGCGAACGACGCTGTCGGGGATGACCGCGGTAGCGATACAGGAGCGGGTCCATCCGACATTGTGTAGGGTGCTCGCGTATCGTCCCCGATCCAGCCGTTTCCGATAGCTGGATCTGTTTGCTGAGAAGGATGCGGTGAGGTGACAAGCGGGGCACTAACAATTCACCTCCCAGTCGGTCACAGCTCGAGAAGCTGATGTCGGCCGATATGCGGGCCGTCACGGCGCAATCCGACCGGGTTGGTCGGTACTTCGCACGTCAGCACGACGTGAGCGGCAACGACTTCCACGCGCTGCTGCATGTGATGGTCGCCGAGACGGCGGGGACGCCGCTGACCATGGCTCAGCTGCGTCAGCGCATGGACGTCTCCCCCGCGGCGATCACCTACCTTGTCGACCGAATGATCGACGCCGGGCACATCCGGCGCGAATCGGATCCGGCAGATCGGCGCAAGGCGCTGTTGCGCTACGAGTCCAGCGGAATGGAGCTGGCGCACGGGTTCTTCACACCGCTCGGCGGCCACCTGCGCGCTGCACTTGCGGACCTGCCCGACGACGACTTGCTGGCCGCGCACCGCGTGCTCACTGCGATGGTCGCGGCGATGTCGATCTTCGAGGGCGAACTGGTTGCGCAGCAGAAACCGCCGGCGGCTCGTGTCGCGCCCGCGCCGAACCTGGCCGACTCGAAAGCAGTCAAGTCTCAGAGCGTGTGAACCGGCGCGACCCCAATGTGGCGCAGCGCCAAGAGGTCGGCCGCGCCGGCGCCGTGCAAACAGATCCGCAACTCGTCGATGAAGCGCTCTAGCCAATCCACCACTGCCGCAGTGGATTCGATTGCTGCAGACAATAGTGGACGCGCTATGGCCACCACGTCTGCACCCAGGGCCAACGCTTTCGCCGCGTCCATGCCGGTGCGGATGCCGCCGGAGGCGACCAGTGGGACGGCAGGCAGTGCGCCGCGTACCTCCACGATGGCTTGGGCCGTGGGTATGCCCCAGTCGGCCAGGTCAGGGAACCGAACCTCGCCGTAGCGGACGAGTTGCTCCACCCGCGACCACGAGGTGCCACCGGCGCCGGCGACGTCGATTGCCGCCACCGGCAATTCGCCCGACTGACTGGTCAATTCCGTGATCGCCGAGCCACCAATTCCGTGGCCGACTTCCTTGAGCAGGATCGGATATTCAAGCGCACTCGCCACCTCGCGCAATCGATCAAGCGATCCCGAGAAGTCACCGTCGCCGTTTCGCTGGACCGCCTCTTGCAACGGATTGGTATGCACGGCAAGCGCGTCCGCACCCACTCGCTTCAACGCATTCGAGATGTCTTGCGCAGCAGCCGCTGTCAATTGCGCCAGTCCGATATTTCCGAAAAGCAACACGTCCGGCGCGACATCACGAACGGTGAAGCTCGATGCGGCCTGCTCACCCAAGGCGCTGTCCAACATGATGCGCTGGGACCCGAGCATCATGCCTACGCCCAACTGTTGTGCGGCGGCGGCCAGATTCTTGTTGATCGTCCCGGACAACTCGGCGCCACCCGTCATCGCGCCGACCAGAATCGGAGCCCGCAGTGGCGCCCCCAGAAACTGGGTGGACAGGTCGACATGGTCGAGGCTGGTCTGCGTCAGCGCGTTGTACGGCAGCCGATACCGCTCCAGCCCGGTCGTCACCCCGGTGTAGGTAACCCGCTCGTCCAGACACACATCGATATGGCGTCGTTTACGGGTCGTCAACCCGCTGGATTCGGTTGGCACGGCACCTCCCCCCTTCACGTGCTCAGTCCGCCGGTGGAACGGGCAGTTTGAGCGATGCGAGGTCCTCTTGGTATCTCCGCATCGCCTCGATCAGCGCGTTGAAAACTCTGCCCGCGGCGTGCAGGTCGGCGTCGGGCAAGTCTGCCATTGCATCATGAGAGTGGCTTCCCAGCGGCGCGAAGAATGCGCGCGCGGTGGCCAGCCCGGAGTCGGAATACCGCAGGATCACCTTGCGCCGATCCGCGGGGTCGGACTCCCGTTTGATATGACCGGACGCCATCATCCGATCCACCAGATAGGTGATCGCAGCGCCGGACAATCCCATCCGCTGGCGCAGCTCGCCGGAAGTGACCGGCGCTCCGGCGGTTTCGGCCACCATCACATGAAGTAGTGCCCGAAAGTCGGTGGGACGCACATCATGGACAGCTGCGAAGGCGCGGCCGATCTGCTCGGATTCGGCCGTCATCACCCGCAAACAGGCGGTGATCTGCTGCTCGAGTGCGGCGCGGCCGTCCGCGACGTGTTCGGGGCCCATGACGTGACTCAGTTTATCCCCAACCGGGTATTACTTCAGTTGATTAATACTTAAACCACTGAAAGACTTGCGTGGGTCGAGAGGAGTTCAGGTGAACAAACAAACACTGGCCGCGACGGCCGTCGCCGTGGGGGCCACCGCAGGAATCGGCAGCGTGGCCAGCCAGCCGCGGATCACCCGGTGGTATTCCAGCCTGCGGAAACCACCGTATGTACCCCCGAACGGCGTGTTTCCGATCGCATGGACGACGCTGTACGCCGACATCGCCGTGACGTCGGCAACAGCAATCGACCGCCTGCATGCCACCGGCCGCCACGACGAAGCCCGCAGGTACATCGCCGCTTTGGGCGCCAACCTGATCCTCAACGCCGGGTGGAGTTGGTTGTTTTTCAAGTACCAGAAGTTGGGCGCTGCGGCGATTGGTGCGGCAGTGCTGGCGGCCAGTAGCGCCGATTTGACCAGGCGGACCGCCGCGGTTGATCCACGGGCCGGCGCCGCGCTGACGCCTTATCCGCTGTGGTGCGCCTTCGCCACGCTGATGTCCGGGCATATTTGGGTACTCAATCGCCGATGAATTCGGTTAGCCCCTGATGCCCGCGCTGTTGTGGTTCCGTCGCGACCTGCGACTGCGTGACCTTCCGCCACTGTTGCGTGCCGCCGCCGACAGCAACGACGTGCTGGCTTGCTTCGTGCTCGACCCGCGTCTGGAAGCGTCGTCGGGTAGGCGGCGAATGCAATTCCTGTGCGACTCGCTGCGACAACTCCACGATGACCTGGACGGTCGGCTGCTGGTGACACGCGGACGTGCGGAAGAACGAATCCCCGCTCTGGTCAAGGAGGTCGACGCGCCATCGGTGCACGTGTCTGAGGACTTCTCGCCATATGGCCGACGACGCGACGACAAGGTGCGCGAGGCGCTGGGCGACGTGCCTTTGGTGGGGACCGGATCGCCGTATCTGGTGTCGCCGGGACGGGTCACCAAAGACGACGGCGAGCCCTACAAGGTGTTCACGCCGTTCTTCGGACGATGGCGGGACATGGGTTGGCGATCGCCCGCCCGCTCGACCGCCAAGTCCGCGACCTGGGTTGACCCCGCTCAGCTGGGCGAGCGCGCCGAACCGGTCGACATCCCTGACCCGGGAGCGGACATCGACCTGCCGGCCGGCGAGGCCGCCGCACGCAAGCAGTGGAAGAAATTCCTGGACAAGGGGCTCGAGAACTACGGCGACGACCGCAACACCCCTGGGCACGACGGCACCAGTCGGATGTCGGCCCATCTGCACTTCGGCACGATCCACCCGCGCACGATGGCCGCGGACCTCGACGAGCGCCGCGCCGGCGCTCGGGCGTACCTGCGCGAGTTGGCTTTTCGCGATTTCTACGCCGCTGTGTTGCATCACTGGCCGCGCAGCGCCTGGTGGAACTGGAACCGCGAATTCGATGCGATCGAGACCGATACGGGTAAGGACGCCGAGCAGAAATTCGAAGCGTGGAAGGCCGGCCAAACGGGTTTCCCGATCGTCGACGCCGGCATGCGCCAACTGCGCGACACCGGCTACATGCACAACCGCGTGCGGATGATCGTCGCCTCGTTCTTGGTCAAGGACCTGCACCTGCCCTGGCAGTGGGGGGCCCGCCATTTCCTCGATCAGCTGGTCGACGGTGACATGGCAAGCAACCAACACGGCTGGCAGTGGTCTGCGGGCTGCGGCACCGACGCCGCCCCCTACTTCCGCGTGTTCAACCCAACCAGACAGGCCGAAAAATTCGACCCCGCAGGTGATTACGTTCGCCGATGGGTAGCCGAGCTCGCCGACGCCAAAGACGTGACGCTGGCCGTGGGAGAGCGTCCGGCCGGCTATCCCGCGCCGATCATCGACCACAGCGCAGAACGCACCGAGGCGCTGCGCCGGTACCAGGGCATCAGTTAGCGAGCGGCCTTCTTGCGCTCGATGTCGGCCAATGCGGCAGCCAGTTCAGCGCGCTGGGCGGCTGAAGTCTCCCACGCCAGCTGGCGGTTCTTGACCACCTTGGCCGGAGCGCCGACCGCGATCGAGTAGTCCGGCACCTCGCCACGGACCACCGCGTGCGATCCCAGCACGCAGCCTCGTCCGATCGCGGTGCCGCGCAGGACGGTGACCTTCACGCCGACCCAGGTGTCGGGACCGATCCGCACGGGGGACTTGACGATTCCCTGGTCTTTGATCGGCAGCGTGATGTCGTCCATCCGGTGGTCGAAATCGCAGATGTAGCACCAGTCGGCCATCAGCACCGAGTCGCCGATCTCGATGTCGAGGTAACAGTTGATGACGTTGTCGCGACCCAGCACCACCTTGTCACCGAATCGCAGCGAGCCCTCGTGGGCGCGGACGGTGTTCTTGTCGCCGATGTGAACCCAGCGACCGATCTCCAGCTGCGCCAGTTCCGGCGTGGCGTGGATCTCGACGCCCTTGCCGATGAACACCATGCCGCGCGTGATGATGTGGGGATTGGCCAACTTGAACTTCAGCAGCCGGAAGTAGCGCACCAAATACCACGGCGTGTAAGCGCGATTGCGCAACACCCATCTCAGCGAGGCCAGCGTGAGGAACTTGGCCTGCCGTGGGTCGCGCAGATTCGAGCCTCGCCAGCGGCGGTGGATCGGGGCTCCCCACATGCTCGTCATGGCCGGAAAGCCTACTGCTGCTGCGAGACGCGGCAGGCAATCGGCCCTACCTGCGCTGGCACACGTTACCCTCGGCTGTACTCGATTTCTGCTGATGGCCGACGTGCCACCGCGTTCCGGGAAGGATTGGGAACCCACACCGTGTCCTGGCCGATCCCCCACCGTGCGCTGCGGCATTGGTCATCGGTGGCATCGGCGATCGTCCTGGCTGCGGTCGCAACGGGTTGCGGCAACACCGACGCCTGGGTTGACACGGTGCCGGCGCAGGGCTGGCCTGCGCAGTACGGCGACGCCGCCAACAGCAGCTACAGCCCGACACCCGGCGCCGACCGGCTGAGCCTGCGCTGGACCCGCTCGGTCAAGGGATCGCTGGCGTCGTCGGTGGCGCTCAGCTCACGCAACTGGCTCGCCGCGAATGCTCAGACCCCAGGCGGCTGTTCGCTGATGGAATGGGAGAACGACGACAACGGCCGGCAGCGCTGGTGCACTCGGCTGTTCCAGGGCGGCGGCTTCTCAAGCCCGTTGTTCGACGGCTTCGACAACCTCTATGTCGGCCAACCCGGAGCCATCCTGTCCTTCCCCGTCACTCAGTGGCTCCGCTGGCGCCGCCCGGTGATGGGAATGCCCTCCACGCCAAGGATTCTCGGGCACGGTCACGTCCTGGTCGTCACGCACCTGGGGCAGGTTCAGGTTTTCGACGGCCATCACGGCACGGTGGTCGGCAACTCGGTGGATCTGGTGGACAACGTCGACCCGCGCGACTTCACCCGAGGGCTCGCGGATTGCGGGCCGGCCAAAGAGGGTTGCCCGGTCGCAGCCGCCCCCGCCTTCGCTAAAGACAACGGTCTGATTGTCGTCGGCTTGTGGGAGCCGGGCGCCCCGGCGCCCATCCTGGTCGGCCTCAAGTACCACCCCGGACAGGATCCGCTGCTGACCCGCGAGTGGACCAGCAACGCCGTCGGCGCCGGAGTCGAGGCCAGTCCGGTGATATCCAACGACGGGTCCACGATTTACATCAACGGCCGCGACCAGCGACTGTGGGCGCTGCGGGCCGCCGATGGCAAGCCGAAATGGTCGATGCCGCTGAAATTCCTGGCGCAGACGCCGCCGTCAGTGACACCAGACGGAGTCATCGTGTCGGGCGGTGGCCCGGACACCCGCCTGGTCGCATTCAAAGACGCGGGCGACCACGCGCGGGAGATCTGGCGTCGCAACGATGTCAGCCCCTTGGCCACGTCCAGCCTGGCCGGAACCGGAGTCGGCTACGCCGTCGTGACCGGCGGCCCCGGCGAAGGTGCGCGCGGCATGACGCTGCTGGTCTTCGATCCGCGCAGCGGCCGCACGTTCAACAGCTACCCGCTGCCCGAAGCGACCGGGTATCCCGTGGGCGTCTCGATCGGTCACGACCGCCGGGTCGTCACCGCCACCAGCGATGGCCAGGTGTACAGCTTCGCCCCGAGCTGATGTCTAGCTTTTGATTGCCAAGGGCGGGATGGCATTCCGCGGGACATGAACCTGACTGGCGCCGGCCAATGAGGGCAGGAGTTCGCCGGGCGCGAAGTAGAAAATCAACTCGTCGTCGGTGATCGCAAAGTTTTGATAATGCGAGGCGTCCAATCCGGAGCCGGGCGAAATGGCGGCGCCCAGTCCGGTCTGCTTTCCGACTTCCCGTTGCACAATCGGAAAAATAGATTCCAGCGGCCTGGTATTCGGCGCGAAAAGCGTGTCGAACGTGATCGCCTTCTGCCCTGCCACGTCGTAATTGAAACCCTTATAGAAAGTGGACGGTCGCGGGCCGCCGAGGTCTTCGAAGACTTTGAGCACTACGCTGCGGGTCCCCCCGGGCGCTTGGCCGGAGTGAAACTGCTCGGAGGTGACATCCATTTGATAAGGCACATCCCGCGGACCGGAGGCCTGCGATGACGTTTGCGCGACGTTGACGAAACCATCCCGATTCTGGCCGAGGAAATCTGTCAGCGCCTGATCCGGATAGTCCGCCGGGAATGTCATATTCACCGTATAAGCGGGAGTCACCGCGTGCACGTTGCAGGTTTGGTCATCCTGCAGAACGCCGCCCAAAATGGAACATGACGAGTCCGCGGCCGCGACCCCGCCGCCGGAGCAGCCCAGCAGGGCTCCGGCCGCTATCAGCGCGGCCGACATCATCTTGCGCATCGGTCGACTTGTCCTCGCAGACTCAGAACGGCTGAAATGCCGTCTCGCCAGCGTACCTGGCCCCCGTCGCGACGGACTGCAAACGTCTTGCGGATGAGCGCCTGCCCAGGTCAGCGGCCACCGTCCTCCCTAACGGCGGACGCCGACCCGGCAGGCGGGCCTGTTAAAACAGCCCGGCGAGCTCAGTCCAGAAGTTGAAAAAAATTTGGCCGCGGTTCGCTCCCGAACTCGACGAGGAGGCTTCAGCGTCGAGTCGACCGTCGGCCCGGTCTGTTGCAGTTCGGTTTCCTCGGCTTGTCGCAGCCGAGGGACTGGACGTAGTTTCCGCGGTCGCCGGCGACGGCACTGCCGCCGGCGCTGACGACAATCACGCCGGGTCCGGCCGCCGCTGTTTTCACGGCGTCTGACCGCGCGATATTCGGTGCCGATACCAGTAGGCCGCTGATCATCAAGCTGGCCACCAGGAGGCCTACTCGGGCGTTACCACCAGAGTTCATCGATGAATTTCCTTTCGTCGGCGGCCGGGCCGGCAACGCGGAACCTTCGGAGTCGTCTACCGACTCACGGTAAGTCAGAGATAAGTCGACGATGTTGTTAAAACCAGGTTACCTGAGAAAAGTTCATGCATTAGCAAGCTCGCGGCAAAGTTGGGCCACGGAAAGCGCGCTGACGTGCGTGAGATGGTGTATCGAACATTTCCGGCCGGCGTAGCTGTGGACGTCGGTGGCAAAGTTTCTGAAGACGAGTTCTTGCCGTGACCCTGGTGGGCTCGCGCTGAGTTCTTAACGCGAACCCACCAGGAAGCCGGTGGCGCCTGGCGATCGATGTCGCGCCGCCGGGGGCGGTGGGAACCGCCGCAGCCACATCATGTCCCGGTGATGCTTCGCTGTAGTCCTGCCGACTCCCCGGCGCGCTCACATCAGTCTGCGGGCCGCGCCGGCCGCAAACTATGGGGAGATCTCCCTATTTTTAATGCGCAGCCGGCCCAGTTTCATCGCGACGGCCGGCAGACGAACACCGTTCCCTGCGCCGCCGCGCCCGACCCGATTCGCGTGATCACCACCGACAACGATTGAGCGCCGCGCAGGGTCATGCGCCGCCGCAGCGCGTCGGGATCGACATCCACCCCGCGGGCCAGGATTTCCAGCGCGCCGCAGTCGAGCGTCGCCAACGCTTGGCGCAGTCGCCGCTCGTCGAACGCCAGCTGCTCGAGCACCTCGAATCCACGCACCCCCACCGGCAACTGGTCCCCGGACAGGTAGGCGATGTTGCGATCGAGCTGCCAGAGGCGGTGCCGCGCGGCGAAGTGGCGCACCAGACCGGCCCGCACCACCGCTCCCTCGGGGTCGACGATCCAACGGCCCGCGGGCCGCACCGGACAATCGTCCGGCTCGGCGTCGGTGAAGTACTCGGCACGGTCCAGAATCGTGGCCCGTCGGCGCACACCCGGCTCGGCCAGGCCGGTCGACCACAGACACGCTTCTCGCACCGAACCGCGATACGACGTCACCTCGATCTCTCCGTCGAATCCCAGCTGCCTTACGGCATCGAAATCGATTCCCGGAGCGCATTTCACGACCAGGTCGCGGCCCCGATACACCTCGATCAGCTCGTCGAGGGCAGGCCGGTAGTCGCGCGGGTCGAATCGCCGTCGGCCGCCGCTGCGCCGTGCCGGGTCCGCGAGCACCACCGTGTCGCGGGTGACGGGATGCAATGCGTCGGCCCGGCAGAGGTCGACGGTACCGGCGAGATTATGCCGCGCCATCGCGAGTCGAACCGGATCGATGTCGCTGCCGACCAGCAGCGCGGCCGATCCGCGCAGCGCCGCGAGTTCAGTGCCGACCGAACACGTCACATCGTGAACCACTTTGCCGCGCAACCGATTCGACCGGTGCAGCGCGACCGGTGCGGCACTGGCTTGCTGTAGAGCATCGTCGGTGAACAGCCACTCGTGGCTACCCGGCAGTTCGGCGAGCTTGTCCAGCGCGCGACGACGCAGCAATACCGTCTCCACCAGCACCGGGGTGCGGTCGCCGAATTGCTTGCGCAGCGTTGCGATATCGCGAACCCGGTCGGTCAACGGACGGGCCGCGACGACGGCCAGCGCGGCCGACCCTTTCTCCGACGTCAGATACTCGACGTCGTCGAGGGTGAAGTTCAGGACGGCTTGATCCCGGTGATCTCGACGTTGTAGAACCAGCCCTTCGGCACCAGGTGCCGCCATACGTTGGCGTCGGCCCAGCTCAACACCTTCCAGCTGGTGAACGCGAAGTTCGCCCAGGCCCACCCCAACTTGTCCGGCTGCACCGCGTACTCGAAGGTCCGCAGCGGCCAGCCGAGCATCGCGGCGGTGAACTCCACGGTGGCGGTGTCGACGTCGACGGCACCGGCGGACCTGGCCATCCGCTCCAGCTCGGCCGGGGAAAAGGTGTGCAGGTCGACGATCGACTCCAAAGCCGCGGCGCGCGAGGACTCGTCGAGCTCAGCCTGTGGCCGCCGCCAATCGTCGAGTCCGGGCAGCTTGGTGGCTTTGGTGGCGACCCGCCAGGTCAGCGTCGACAGCGTGCGCGCGTAGCTGTTGCCGACGGTGGTGGGCTCGCCGGCGAACACGAACCGGCCGCCCGGTCGCAGCACGCGGAGCACCTCGCGCAGCGTCAACTCAACGTCCGGAATATGGTGCAGCACAGCATGTCCGACGACCAGGTCGAACGAGTCGTCGTCGTACGGGATGCGCTCGGCGTCGGCGACGCGACCGTCGATCTCTAATCCCAGCGACTGGCCGTTGCGGGTGGCGACCTTGACCATGCCCGGCGACAGGTCGGTGACCGATCCGCGCCGTGCAACCCCGGACTGGATCAGGTTGAGCAGGAAGAAGCCGCTGCCGCAGCCCAACTCGAGGGCGTTGTCATACGGCAACCGGTGGACCTCGTCGTCGGGAACGACGCTGTTGAAACAGTCGCGGGCGTAGTCGATGCAGCGCTGGTCGTAGGAGATCGACCACTTCTCGTCGTAGTTCTCCGCTTCCCAGTCGTGATAGAGCACTTGGGCCAGCTTGCTGTCGTGGCGGGCCGCCTCGACCTGCTCGGCGGTGGCGTGCGGCTGCGGCGCCGGATCGATACTGGTCATGGTTTCCCAGCCTATAGCGGCGATCGCAAGCGCGGCGAAGCCGGGCGCAGCGGCGCGACGCCATCAACCACGGCCGCACGACTCGCCGCGCATCCTGCCTATCCCGGGGCGCTGACCGTGACCGAGACGGTGCCGGCCCCCGGATTGGAGGCGATGACCAGTTCGCTCGCATTGGGGGCCGAGACCACCTCGCCGCCGGTCACGCTGACGTGGTAGCCGTCCGGAAATTCGACGCTCGGCACCGAGATCGTGGTGTGCGAGCCGGCCAGGAAACTACCCAGTCCGTCGGGTTCCTCGGTGGAGTAGCTGAACTGGAGGGTGCCGTTCTCGAAGGAGTAGGACTCCGGGGTGCCGGAGACCACCTGCGGGTAGGGCTCGGCGAGCGTCTCCAGGTTGGCGGTGTTGACGTTGGCGCCGACCGGCGCCTCCATCGGGTTGTAGACCAGCGACTCAGAGCTCGGCGGGTTCGCGCTGGTGGTGATGTCGTTCTGGCCGGAGTAGGCCCACTCGGTCCATCCGATCAGGTGTTGGTCGGCGCCCTGCATGGGCCCGAGGATCTGCGCCTGGTCGCTGGTGGCGCCGAACTCGCTCATGAATGCCGGAATCCCGTTCGCCTGTGCGTAGCTCTCGGCGTTGCCGACGATCGCGCTGACGCTCGGGATGCAGCCCAGCGGGCCGAGGTCGAATTCGCAGTAGTCGTGGAACGACAAGACGGTGTTCGTGGCGTCCACATGGCCCAGATCGATCGGCAGGCCCGCGTTGGCAAGGACGTTGGGTTCGAAGAAGATCGGCGTGGTCGGGTCGACAGACCGGATCGCGTCGGCCCCTTGGTCGTAGAACGGGGTCAGCTGCTGACTGTCGAAAAACGGGCTGCCGAACAAGGTCGGCAGGAACGTCGATACCCCCGGGGACGGTTCGTTGATGAGTTCGAATCCGGCCACGTTCGGATTGCCGTTGAACGCGCCCGCGACGTATTGCAGCATCTGCGAGTAATTGTCTTCCAGCCCAATGCCGTTCGACGCGTCACTGTTGTTCCAGAGCGACTCCCAGGCCTGCTGCTCGGCAGGGTTGAAGAACTCGTTGTACGGGAAGGGCAGCGACGGGTTGGCACCTCCGTCGGTGATCGTTGCCCAGTCCGGCGCACCTTCGCCGCCGAACGCGGTGGCGTAGGCGTCCTGGTGGAAGTCGATGATGCTGTAAATGCCGTGGTTGCCCAGAGTTTGGACGGTCTGCTCGATCGAGTTCAGGTAGGCGGTGTCGAAGATGCCGGGCTCGGGCTCGAGGTCCGACCAGATGACGCCGACGCGGACTGCGTTGAAACCGTTCTGGGCCAAGAACGCCGCGTCGTCGTCGCTGAAACCGCCGGCTGACGGCTCGCCGGGTGCCACTTTGTAGACCTCGTTGAGGCCGTGCAGCAGGACGACCTGCCCGCCACTGTTGGTCAGCCAGTCGCCGCTGGTGGTCAGTCCGCCCTCGGTCGGGATCGTGGGTACCACGCCGAAGTCGCCGACCATGCCGTGCTCGCCGAACACGCCGGCATTGCCGCCGGCCCCGCCGAGCGCGGGCAGGCCGGCCGTCGTGAGCCCCGCGCCCGCGTTGCCGCCGTCGCCGCCGATGCCGAACATCGACCCGGCGTTCCCGCCGTCGCCGCCTGCGGCGCCCGCGCCGCCCGCTCCTCCCTCGCCGCCGCTGCCGAAGAAGCCGACCGCATCGCCGCCGGATCCGCCCGGCTGTCCGGCTTCGATGCTGTCCCAGCCATTTCCACCGTCGCCGAGCCACAGCCCGCCGTCGCCGCCGTTCGGATCGAGCGCGTTACCGTCGGCGCCGTTGCCGATCAGGAACTGGCCAGACGCCAGGTTGAGGGCGTGGTCGACCTGCTCACCAAACGAGCTGTTGATCCAGCTCTCGACGCCGGCATGCAGCGGGTCGTAGATGTACTGCTGGAAAAGCCCTGCCGCAGAGAGCGTTTCGGAACCAGAGGCGCTCGCGTTGAAGGCCTGTTCGATCGCCTGGTTGCCGACCTCGGCGGGACGCCGTACCGGCGACGACGTTGCTGACCAAATCGCCGAGTCCGAAGTCGTCCGCACGGGCGGTTGGTGAGACGAACAATGCCGTCGACATGACCGCGGCACCGAGACCGAGGCTCGTTCGGAAGATCACTGCGACCTCCCTGAATGACGATGGTGTGAGCTAGCCCATACCTTAAGTCGACTGAGACGTCGGTTGTCGTAAATTGGCGTCGAATACTTCCAGGTAGCGACGTCGCTCGGCGTCCCATCGCTCGGCGGGAGCGGCGCGGTAGACGTCGTCGAGGGCGGCCTTGGCGGCGGCGAGCGCGGCATGGGGTGCGTCGACGAAACGACCGGCCCAGGCCGCGGCGGTGTCATACACGCCGTCGGGTGCCGCCAGCTCGTCGATCAATCCCAGTGCCTGCGCCTCTTCGGCGTCGAAGAAGCGGCCGCTGTACACCAGCTCCTTGGCCTTGCTCGTTCCGACCGTGCGGGCCAGCCGCGCCAGCGCGTCGCCGTCGGGAACCAGGCCGGCCAGGATCTCCGTCGCGCCGAATCGGACGTTGTCACCGCTCACCCGCCAGTCGGCGGCCAACGCCAGGCCGAGCCCGGCGCCTAGCGCGTATCCGGTGATCGCGGCCACGGTCGGTTTGGGGATTGCGGCGACGGCGTCGACGGCGGCGCGGTGCACGCGTATCCAGGTCTCGGCCTCCGATGCGGTCAGCGTTCGCAGTTGCTGCATGTCGTCGCCGGCGGAGAAGATCTCGTGGCCGCCGAAGAGGATGACCGCGGAGATGGTGTCGTCGCGACCCACCTCGGCCGCCGCCTGCTCGATCTCCCGGTACACCTGTCGCGTCAGTGCATTGGTCGGCGGTCGCGACAGCACAACGGTCCCCACGCCGGGGCGTTCGGCGACGGAATGGACGCTGACGAACTCGCTCACAGGTGCCACCCCTGGCCGCCGGCCTTACGGGCCCGGTGATAGCGGTCGGAGTCGAAGAACTCGAAGATCCAGTTGTCGCCGTCGATTTCGAGGTTCGGTTGCACGGTCACGATCTGACGCTCGACGGCAAGCACGTCGGCGACGGTGTGCCCGTTCAACGAGTCCAGCTGGGTCCAGGTCGGCGGCAGCAAAAAGCAGCGGCCGCCTTCGAAATCAGCGATAGCGGCTTGCGGCGTCGTCCACTCCGCCCGGTCGGATTCGGTGTTGTCGCCGTCGGCGCGCTGACCCTCGGGCAGCGCTCCGACGAAGAAGTAGGTGTCGTAGCGACGCGTGCGCTCGGCTTCGGGGGTGACCCAATTGGCCCACGGCCGCAACAGATCGGCGCGCAGCACCAAGTTCTCGCGGCGGAGGAAGTCGGCGAACGACAGCGTCCGATTGTCCAGGTCGCGGCGAGCGTCGGCATAGACCGAAGCGTCGCCGACGATTGCGACGGGGTCGTCGGCTGGGCCGGCGAACAGCACGCCGGACTCTTCGAACGTCTCTCGGGCCGCGGCGCACACCAGCGCCGCGGCCAGCCCGGTGTCGATGCCGAAGCGCTCCGCCCACCACTGCGGCGACGGTCCGGCCCACGCGATGTCGGCGTTGCGGTCGCGGTCGTCAACGCCGCCACCGGGGAACACCATGGTTCCGGGGGCGAACTCCATCTTCGAGTGACGGCGCATCAGGAAGACGTCGATCCCCTGCACACCGTCACGCACCAGCATCACGGTCGCGGCCGGGCGCACCGGCAGCGGTACGAACGTGTCATCAGTCATCAAATGCCTCCGATGTGCCGCGCGGGTGCGGGTGCGGCGGGCGAAATAGCGCCCGTCGAGCACGTCCACCTCGATCGACTGGCCGAAGGCCGCGGACAAGTTGTCTCCGGTCAACACGTCGGGCAGCAGTCCCGCCGAAATGACCTGCCCCTCCGCTAACAGCATGCAGTGGCTGAAGCCTGGCGGAATCTCCTCGACGTGGTGGGTGACCAGGACCAGCGCCGGGGCGTCGGGGTCGGCGGCCAGGTCGGCCAGCCGCGCCACCAACTCTTCGCGCCCGCCCAGGTCGAGCCCGGCCGCGGGTTCGTCGAGCAGTAGCAGCTCCGGGTCGGTCATCAGCGCACGCGCGATCAGGATCCGTTTGCGCTCGCCCTCGGACAGCGTCTGGTAGCGGCGGTCGGCCAGATGCTCGGCGCCCAGACTCTCCAGCATGTCGACGGCGCGGTGATAGTCGACGTCTTCGTAGCTTTCCCGCCACCGGCCCAGCACCGCGTAACCGGCGGAGACGACGAGGTCAAGGACCACCTCGTCGCCGGGAATGCGTTGGGCCAGGGCCGAAGAGCTCAGGCCCACCCGCGACCGCAGCTCTGCCATGTCGACTCGGCCGAGACGCTCACCCAATACATAGGCGACACCCGATGTGGGATGTTCGGCGGCGGCGGCGATGCGCAGCAGCGACGTCTTGCCGGCGCCGTTTGCCCCGATGATCACCCAGCGCTCGTCCAGCTCGACCGACCATGTCACCGGCCCGACCAGGGAGTGGCCGTCGCGACGCAGTGACACGTCGGTGAAGTCGATCAGTAGGTCGGGGTCGACTGCCTGGCTAGTCATGTCGGTTCCATCCACGGACTCTCGCGAATCCTCAGATTGCACCTCCGGCTACCGTTTTCGGCCACCCGCCCATCGTGCCGTACCGCGGTGGTTACAGCTGCGGCGGGCTGCGTAGGACCCGCTGCGCCCGGCTTGGCCGCGCTTGCGATCGCTACTGGGGCGGGATGTCGACGCGGCTCACCATGCCGTCGAGCGCGTCTGCGGCTTCGATCTCGCCGCGCGTCACACCGAGCAGGAACAGCACGGTGTCCAGGTAGGGGTGGCTCAGCGACGCGTCGGCGACTTCGCGCAGTGCGGGCTTGGCGTTGAACGCGATGCCCAGGCCTGCGGCGGACAGCATGTCGATGTCGTTGGCGCCGTCGCCGACCGCGACCGTCTGCTCCATCGGCACGCCGACCTGACTGGCAAAGTCCCTCAGCGCCTTGGCTTTCCCGGCGCGGTCGACGATCTGGCCGACGACCCGGCCGGTGAGCTTGCCGTCGACGATCTCCAGCATCGTTGGCAGCGACGAAGTCGATCATCAGCTCGTCCGCCAGCGGCTGGATCACCTGACGGAATCCGCCGGAGACGATGCCGCAGTGGTAGCCCAGCCGGCGCAACGTCCGAATCGTGGTCCGTGCGCCCGGCGTCAGCTCGATCTGTCGGCGACCTCGTCGAGCACCTCGGCGGGCAGCCCGGCCAGCGTGCGCGACCCGCTGGTGCAGCGACTCGGCGAAGTCGAGTTCGCCGCGCATGGCGGCGTCGGTGACCTCGGCGACGGCCGCCGCGCGCGCCGGCCCGCTCGGCCAGCATCTCGATGACCTCGCCCTGGATCAGCGTCGAGTCGACGTCGAACACGATGAGCCGCTTGGCCCGCCGCGACAGGCTGTAGTCCTCGAGCGCGATGTCGACACTCTCGTCGGCCGCGACCCGCGCCAGCGCCTTTTGCAGTTGGCCGTAGGCCGCCCGGCGGCACCGACACCCGCAACTCCAAGCCGGTGACGGGATAGTCGGAGACGCCGCGGATGAAGTCGATGTTGACGCCGAGCGCCGCCACTTCCTGGCGACGACGCCGAACGCCTCGGCGGTGATCGGCCGGCCCAGCACCACGATCGTGTGCGTCGACGGTTCGCGGAGATCCGCAGGTCGTCACTGCGTTCGATGGTGACGTCCAGGCCCACGCCGTGGATCGCCGCGTCGACCTCGTCGCGAAAAGCCTTGCCCTCCAGCACGTCCAGCGGAGCCGGCACGAGCACACCCAGCGTCAGCCGACCCGGATGACGACCTGCTCGACGTTCAGCAACTCGACCTTGTGCCGCGAAAGGACCTCGAAGAGCGCCGAGGTCACGCCTGGCTGGTCGAGTCCGGTGACGGTGATCAACACCGACACCTTGCGTGGGGTGCTCACCCCAGATTGCCGCCGGCGAGAGCGATCAGGTGCGGACGTTGACGTCGTCAGCTCGGGTGACGTCGCCGTCCGACGGGCGTGCGGACCGACCCGACGTGCGCCTCGGCGCGCATCCGCTCGATCATGTGCGGGTAGTGCAGCTCGAACGCCGGGCGCTCCGAGCGGATGCGCGGCAGCTCGGTGAAGTTGTGCCGCGGCGGCGGGCAACTGGTCGCCCACTCCAGCGAGTTGCCGTAACCCCACGGGTCGTCGACGGTCACGACTTCGCCGTAACGCCAGCTCTTGAAGACGTTCCAGACGAACGGGAGCATCGATACACCGAGGATGAATGCGCCGATCGTCGAGACGACGTTTAGGGCTGGAACCCGTCGGTGGGCAGGTAGTCGGCATACCGACGCGGCATTCCGAGGTCACCGAGCCAGTGCTGGATCAGGAACGTCGTGTGGAATCCGATGAACGTCAGCCAGAAGTGCAACTTACCCAGCCGCTCGTCGAGCAGACGGCCGGTCATCTTCGGGAACCAGAAGTAGATGCCGGCGAAGGTGGCGAACACGATCGTCCCGAACAGCACGTAGTGGAAGTGCGCGACGACGAAGTAGCTGTCGGTGACGTGGAAGTCCAGCGGCGGGCTGGCCAGCAGCACACCGGTCAGGCCGCCGAGCAGGAACGTGATCAGGAAGCCGATCGAGAACAGCATCGGTGTCTCGAAGGTCAACTGCCCCTTCCACATCGTGCCGATCCAGTTGAAGAACTTGATGCCGGTCGGCACCGCGATCAGGTACGTCATGAACGAGAAGAACGGCAGCAGCACCGCACCGGTGGCGAACATGTGGTGCGCCCACACCGCGACCGACAGCGCGGCGATCGACAGCGTCGCGTAGACCAGCGTGGTGTAACCGAAGATCGGCTTGCGGGAGAACACCGGGAAGATCTCGGTCACGATGCCGAAGAACGGCAACGCGACGATGTAGACCTCGGGGTGGCCGAAGAACCAGAACAGGTGCTGCCACAACAGAACCCCGCCGTTGGCCGAGTCGTAGATGTGAGCGCCCAGGTGGCGGTCGGCGGCGAGCCCGAACAGCGCGGCGGTCAGCAGCGGGAAGGCCAGCAGCACCAGGATCGACGTCACCAGGATGTTCCAGGTGAAGATCGGCATCCGGAACATCGTCATGCCCGGTGCCCGCATGCAGACCACGGTCGTGATCATGTTGACCCCGCCGAGGATGGTGCCCAGACCGGCGACGATCAGGCCCATGATCCACAGGTCGCCGCCCGCGCCCGGTGAGTGGATGGCGTCGGTCAGCGGCGTGTAAGCGGTCCAGCCGAAGTCGGCGGCGCCACCGGGGGTGATGAAGCCGGCCATGCCGATCAGCGCGCCGAACAGGAACAGCCAGAACGAGAAGGCGTTGAGCCGCGGGAAGGCCACGTCGGGCGCGCCGATCTGCAGTGGCAGCACCAGGTTGGCGAATCCGAACACGATCGGCGTCGCATAGAACAGCAGCATGATCGTGCCGTGCATGGTGAACAGCTGGTTGTACTGCTCGTTGGACAGGAACTGCAGCCCGGGCGCGGCCAGCTCGGTGCGCATCAGCAGCGCCATCAGTCCGCCGATGAAGAAGAAGATGAAGCAGGTGACCACGTACATGATGCCGATCAGCTTGTGATCGGTCGTGGTGACCAGCTTGTAGATCAGGTTGCCTTTGGGACCCGTTCGCGCCGGGAACGGGCGACTAGCCTCGAGTTCTCCGATTGGGGGGGCTTCGGCAGCCAAGAGCTCCTCCAAACGTCGAGCAGGGCAACCGCGATCACAGGATTCCGAGTCTAACCTTCGCGCCGGCGCCACGACGGACAGGTCCTACAAACTGTCGTAATGAGCTAGTGAACACTTCGGCGTGGTGTTGACGCGGTGTTCGCCGCGGTCGGCTTCACCTGGCCAGATGTTACCGTCGGACCCGTGCCGATCAGGGGTGTAGGACCCGCGCTAAGCAGTGCGATGACGGCAGTGATCGTCAGCGCCGCGTGCAACGGTTGCACTTCGGGATCACCCAGCGGCGGCGGTGCGCCGTCGACGTCGGTGATCACCAGCACCACCCAGATCGCCGGCGCGGGCGTGCTGGGCAACCAACGCCGCCCGGACGAGTCGTGCGCACCCGAACCGGCCGGCCTGGATCCCGCCACATCGCCGCGAATCGCCCACAACGCCGCGGGCGTCCAGCCCGACACTGCGCAGGTGCCCGACGACCCGCAGCGCATCATCGTGCTCTCGGGCGACCAGCTCGACGCGCTGTGCGCACTGGGTCTGCAATCGCGCATCGTCGGGGCCGCGCTCCCGGACGGCTCCTCGGACCAGCCGTCCTACCTGGGCACCGTCGTTCACAAGCTGCCGAGCGTGGGCACCCGCACCAACCCCGACCTGGGCGCGATCAAGGCGGCGAAACCCGACTTGATCCTCGGCTCGCAGGCCCTGACGCCCAAGCTGTACGCGAACCTGGCCGCGATCGCGCCGACGGTGTTCACCGGGGCGCCCGGCGCCGCCTGGCAGAACAACCTGCGCGGCGTCGCCGAAGCGGCGGCACGGGCCGACGCCGCCAACGACGTGATCGAACGCTTCACCGCCAAGGCCCACGACGACGGCGCCGCGCATGACTCCGCGCACTTCCAGGCATCGGTTGTGCAATTCACCGAGAACGCCGTGCGGATCTACGGGACCGACAACTTCCCGGGCAGCGTATTGATTACGGTGGGCGTGGATCGCCCTGCAGCGCAACGCTTTACCGACAAGGCGTATATCGAGGTGGCCAGCACCGACCACGACCTGTCCGGCAGCACCAACTTTGCGGCCGCCGACGCCGACATCGTCTATGTGTCGTTCGACTCCGCCGCCGCCAAGGACCGCGCGCCGACCATCTTCGACAGCGACGCGTGGCGCCGGCTGGCCGCCGCCCGCGACAACCGGGTCTTCGTGGTCAACAACGAGATCTGGCAGACCGGTCAGGGCGTGGTGGCGGCCCGCGGCATCATCGACGACTTGCGCTGGATCAACGCGCCCATCAATTAGCCGAGGTGTGAGGTCGAACGCACCTGGCCAATTACATAGCTTGTCTATGCTAATCTGGATGGCGTTCAATGGAATTCGATACACCACCACGCGCACTGAAGAGGATCGTTGATGAGCACCGTTTCGGCGTACGCCGCCTCCGACAAGTCGGGGCACCTGACCAAGACCACGATCGATCGGCGCGACCCCGGCCCACACGACGTCGCGATCGACATCAAGTTCGCCGGGATCTGCCACTCCGACATCCACACCGTCAAAGCCGAGTGGGGCGTTCCGAAGTACCCGATCGTGCCCGGCCACGAGATCGCCGGCGTCGTCACCGCCGTCGGCTCGGATGTCACCAAGCACAAGGTCGGCGACCACGTCGGCGTCGGTTGCATGGTGAACTCCTGCGGCCACTGCAGCAGCTGTGAGGCCGGCCTCGAGCAGTACTGCAAGAACGGCGCGACCTTCACCTACAACGCCATCGACAAGGACGGCACGGTCACCCAGGGCGGTTACAGCCAGGCCGTCGTCGTCAACGAGAACTTCGTCGTGCGGATCCCCGAGTCGCTGCCGCTGGACGCCGCGGCGCCGCTGCTGTGCGCGGGCATCACGCTGTTCTCGCCGCTGCGGCACTGGAAGGCCGGAGCCGACACTCGGCTGGCGATCATCGGGCTGGGCGGTCTGGGGCACATGGGCGTCAAGCTCGGTGCCGCGATGGGCGCCGAGGTAACCGTGTTGTCGCAGTCGCTGAAGAAGATGGAAGACGGTCTGCGTCTGGGCGCCAAGCACTACTACGCCACCGCCGACCGGGACACCTTCAAGAAGTTGCGCGGCAGCTTCGACCTCATTCTCAACACGGTGTCGGCGAATCTCGACCTCGACGCCTACCTGGGTCTGCTCGACGTCGACGGCACGCTCGTCGAGTTGGGCATCCCTGAACACCCGATGAAGGTGCCGGCGTTCCCGCTGGCCCTGGCGCGTCGCAGCTTGTCCGGCTCGAACATCGGTGGGATCGCCGAGACCCAGGAGATGCTGGACTTCTGCGCCGAGCACAACACCTTGCCCGAAATCGAGGTCATCGAGGCCAGATTACGTCAACGAGGCCTACGAGCGGGTGCTGGCCAGTGACGTGCGCTACCGCTTCGTGATCGACGTATCGACGCTGTGAGTTAGTCCTCCGGGGCCGCCGTCGCGTCGCCGTTGCTGATTCCGGACAGCGGCCAGCCGGCGGCGGCCAGCCGGGCGGCCACCCGCGCGATATTCTCCGGACCCGCGTCGTAGTGCGTCATGTCGGAGATGAAGTCCGCGACCACGTCGCGGTCGATATCGCGCTGCGACAGCTCTTCCTCGTCGATCGAGTCGACGACCTCGGTGATCTGTTCCTCGGTCAGCGGCGTACTGCGGAGCAATGCCAACAGCGCGACGCGATCGGGTCCGGGTACACCTTCGGGGTAGCCGACCTGCAGCCACTTGACGACGGAACGGAAGAAGTTGGCCGCCGAAGCGGCGGCGGAAGCTGGTGTTATCGGCACCGCATCAGTGTCCCGGCAGCGGGGTGGTAGGCGCCAGGTTCGCGCCCGGCTGAGATCACAATTCACTCGCCGTTCAGCTGATGCGCCTCGCGCAGCACGGAGAACGGCCCGGGGACCAATCCCTGGTGAAGAACGGAATACGGCCCGTGATGGGCTCGACCCGACGGCACCTGCGGTTGCACGGGTGCCACGTGCGTGCCGTGTGCGTGTGCGATGCCGGCAGCACCGAACAGCAGCGACGCCACGAACACCGGGGCCGCGACGACGTTCCGGATGGTCATGGGCGATGAGTGTATCCGGTAGTCATTTTCAATAACTCGTAGAGCCGCCGGCGCCAAGCCAGGGACGTGTCTAGAAGTCC
>CAWIKT010000031.1:0-39849 GCA_963836555.1 uncultured Actinomycetota bacterium
CGATGGCGGGTTGCTGTGCGCGCCGCACTGAGGCCGCGACGATGTCCATGCCGAACCGCCGGAATTCGTTCTGCACATCCGCGAACCGCTGCTGGGTGGTTGCCAGTTGGTCGACGGCGATCATGATGCCGATGTTCTGCTTGAACATGTTCCAGTAACCGGACACCACAGTGGTGAAGAAAGCCTCGTCGTTCGGAGAGTCCGGCAGGTGCAGGCTGAGCCCCGACGGCGTCAGGACTTCGTGCAGGAAGGATTCCGCGAGGGCGGCGAGCAAGTCCTCTTTGTCGTCAAAATACCGGTAGAACACCGCGCCCGACTTGCCCGCGGCCGAGGTGATGTCGGCCAGGGTAGTGCCGTGGAAGCCGCGCTCCGCGAACAGTTTCCGGGCAGCCTGCTCGATAGCCGCCCGGGTTTGGCGGCCTTTCGCGGTAACGACGTCAGTTGGCATCGAGATGTTTCCGGTCGCCGGCACGCAGCAGAGCACTCGGCAGGTCATGGCCGACAACCGAGTTTGCGATGCCGGCCGCGGCGATGGCGGCGCGCAGGTCGATGTCAACGTCGATGTTGCTGTCGCGCAGCAGGTACACCAGGTCTTCGGTGGCGATGTTGCCGGTGGCGCCGGGCGCGAACGGGCAGCCGCCGAGCCCGCCGACCGATGCGTCCAGTCGCGTGACGCCCGACTCGACCGCGGCGTAGGCGCTGGCCAGTCCGGCGCCGCGGGTGTTGTGGAAATGCCCGCCCAGCGGCAGGTCGCCGATCACCGGGCGCAGTTGGGCGATCAGCGACCGGACGCGCCCAGGCGTGGTGGTGCCGATGGTATCGGCGATGCAGAACCGGTCGACGCCGCGATCGACTGCGGCCGCGGCGATCTCGAGCACGCGCTGCGGCGGCGTCGGCCCGTCGAACGGGCAATCCCACGCCGTGGCGACGATGACCTCCACGGCGACGTCACTGTCGTGAGCAATGGCGACGATGTCGCCGATCTGCTCGGTGGCCTGCGCGCTGCCGCGTCCGACGTTGGCCTGGCTGAACGCGTCGCTGGCCGCGACCACGTATTCGATCGAACGCAAGCCCGCGGCGACCGCCCGCTTGGCGCCGTTGGGACTGGCGACCAGCGCGGAAAATTCGATGTCGGGGTAGCGGTGCAGTTCGGCGGCCAGCTCCGCGGCATCGGCCATCGACGGCACCTTAGACGGTGACACGAATGCGGTGGCCTCCACTTCGCGCACCCCGGTCGCGGCGACGGCGGCCAGCAGTTCCAGCTTGGCCGACAACGGGATTGGTTTCTCGATCTGCAGACCGTCGCGCAACGACACCTCGCGGATGTCGACGTGTGTCATCAGATCACCCCCGCGGCTTGCAGTTCCTCGATCTCGTCGGGGCGCTTGCCGAGCAGCCCGAGATAGACGTCGTCATTGTGCTGGCCCGGCCGCGCCGAGCCGGCGTTGCGGACGCTGCCCGGTGACTCCGACAGCACAGGCGTGATGCCCGGTCCCAGGACGGGTCGGCCGAGTCGCTCGTCATGATGCTCCACCAGCATGCCGCGGGCCCGCAGTTGTGGGTCGTTGACCACGTCGGCAACGGTGTTGATCGGACCCGAGATCACGCCTGCGGCGCTGAGCGTTTCGATGATGTCGCCGGGCTCGCGCTCGGCGGCCCAGTCGCCGATGATCGCATCGAGTTCGTCTTGATTGCGGCCGCGGGCAACATGGTTGGCGAACCGCTCGTCGGTGGCCAGTTCCGCTCTGCCCATTGCCTGACACAGCCGGGCGAACACGGTGTCCTGGTTCGCGGCGATCACCACCCACGACCCGTCGGCGCTCTGGTAGATGTTCGAGGGCGCGATGCCTTCCAACCGGGTGCCCGACGGTCCGCGGACCACACCGCCGACATCGTAGTCGGGAATGGTGGATTCCTGGACCGCCAGGCATGATTCGGTCAGTGCGACGTCGACGACTTGACCGTGCCCGGTAACGCTGCGCCGGTACAGCGCGGCCAGAGCTCCCTGCGCGCCGAACATCCCAGCCAGGCTGTCGCCCAGCGACAGCGCCAGCCGCGGCGGCGGACCGCCCGGAAAACCGTTCAGGTGTCGCAGGCCGCTGGACGCTTCGGCCACCGAGGCATACCCGGCCTTGTGTGCGTCAGGACCGGTCTGCCCGTAACCCGACACCCGCACCAGGATGATCCCCGAATTGTGTTGACTGAGAACGTCGTAACCGAGGTTCCACCTCTCCAGCGTGCCGGGGCGAAAGTTCTCCACGATGATGTCGGACTTTTCGACGAGATCGAGGAACAAACCGCGGCCGCGCGGTTGGCGGAGGTCCAGGGTGACCGCTCGCTTGTTGCGGGCATGCACGGTCCAGAACACATGATGCCCGTCGAGCTCGGCCTGCCCCCAGGTGCGCAGCGGGTCGGGCGCGCCCGGCGGCTCGACCTTGATGACATCGGCCCCCATGTCGCCGAGCAGTCGTCCGGCGAACGGTCCCGCAATCAGGGTGCCCAACTCGAGCACCCGGATGCCGTCCAGCGGACCGGTGGGCGTCACTGCACCCCCGTGAAGTCATGGCGCTGCAGCCAATCCGTGACGATCGTGACGGCCTCGCGCAGCTTGTCGCGTTGGTCGGGGCCGGCGTAGTAGTGCGTGGCGCCGTGAATCTCGTGCATTTCTTTGTCCGGGTGTCCGATGGCCTCGAAGAGCCGTCGGGTGTGCTCGGGGGTACAGGCGTCGTCGGCGAGGTTGCCGATCACCAGCGCGGGTATCGCGATGTCCCGTCCGCAGGCGATGCCGTCGCCGTGCGCGTCGTCGTAACTCCACTGCGACAGCCAACTGCGCAGTGTGGAGAACCGCGCCAGGCCGACCGGGCTCATGTTCACCACTTGAGGATCGCCCAGATAGCACGTCCCGGGAGCCCGTTCGTTGGGATCTACGGCCGGATCGAGCCAGCGCGGATCGGCCATCGTGCCGTGCACGATGAAAGCGAACTCATCGTCTGGGCGGCCGGCGGCCTTCAACTCGGCCAGTTTGTCCTTGACCCAGGCTGTGATTCGGCGGTTGCGGTCGATCTGGGCCTGCCGGTAGCGCGCCAGGAACTCGTCGCTGTAGGGCGGCTGGTTGGGGTTGTCCGGGTTGTAGAGGTCCAGTTCCGGATCGCGCTTGGTCGGATCCGACTCGTCGAGGATCGAGCCGTCCAGCCATTCGGTGAGTGTCCCGTGCCGGCTGATGTGCGCGGCCAGCAACATGATGCCGTCGGCGGCAGGCAGGTCGAGTTTGGTGAGGTCGGGTCCGTCGCCGGACGGACTGCAGGTGACGGTCGCGTGCTGGGCCTGCTGCTGGTAGAAAACCGACAGCGAACCGCCACCACTCCAGCCGGCAAGCACGACCTTGCGGTAGCCAAGACGTTCCTTGGCGTCCTTGATGGCGGCCCCGAGATCCTCGATGACCTTCTCCATCAGCAACGCCGAGTCGGTGCCGCGAAATCGGCTGTTGCAGTAGATGACGTGGTGGCCGGCCCGGGCCAGCGCGTTGATCATCGGCAGGTATGCGCCGCCGCCGATCGGGTGCATGAACATCAACACGGTGTCCGACGGCTTGTCCTTCGGTGTAAGCAGATAGCTTTCCAGCACCACGATCTCGGCGAGGCCGCCGTAGACGTCGCGCACCCCCGAGTTGTTCTGAAACGCAACCAGATAGGGAACCCGCTCGTAGTCGTGCTTTACCGGAGCAGTCATGGTCATATCAGTGCTGTCCTAAGTCATTAGCCAGCACCTCGGCCGACGGGGTGAGTCGCCGACGGGTGTCGACTGCGATTACCTGCCAGTCGACGCGCGAGTGCTCGTCGAACTTACGGCGGGCTCGTTCGCGCGCCTTCTCCGGCGCGCCGTGGTGCACGCCTTGCGGCGCATGGGAAATCAGCCCGGGCGGCATCGGGATGCCGTACAGCGAACCGCCGTGGAAGAACGCGATCTCGTCGTAGTCGACGTTGCGGTGGTACCAGGGAGTGCGCTCGGTGCCCGGCACACCTTCGGCGGGTTTGGGCAGGAAGTTCATCACGAAGACGCCGGTGGCTTGCATGAAGAGGTGCACGGTCGGGGGGAGGTGGACGCTGTCGGAGGTCACCACGTTGTAGTCGGCGATGTTGAAGGTGAACGCGAAGTTGTCGCCGCGCCATCCTTCGACGTCGAGCGGATTATGTTGGTAGATAAGCGTTGTCGGGCCGCCCTCATGGATCAGCCGGACCCGGTACTCGTCACGGCCATCGTCGTCGATCGGCTCGGGTTCCGGGATCACCGCCTGCGACGGATCGAACGGGAAGTGGCGGCCCAACGCACCCGGTGGTGGAACGCGGAACTCGTCGCTCGCCTCGATCATCAGTAGCGTCGTCGCGGTATCGGGCACCTGACGCCAAGTGCACGCCTTGGGCAGATACACCCAGTCGCCGGCACGGTAGCGCAGCGGCCCGAACTCGGTCTCCAGCAGACCTTCGCCCTGGTGTACGAAGCACAGCAGGTCACCGTCGACGTGCCGGGCGAAGAACGGCATCGGCTGCGCGCGACGAGACAGCGAGACTCGGCAGTCGCCATTGCTGAACATCAGCAGCGGCCCGCCGTGGGCGTCGGTGGCGTCGCTGGGCTTGAGTTCGCTGGACAGTACATCGACCGGGCGCAGCGGGCCCTCGGATCGGTAGGCCGTGGGGTCGTTGCGGCGGTACAGGTTCGCGGTGCGTCCGGTGAAGCCGCCGCGGCCCAGCTCGTCGTCTTTCAACCCGTCGAGATCGGCGTGTAGACGTCGCGGTGTTATGCCTTTGCGCAGGTGAATGAAGGATTCCATGGCGGCTCCAGGGTTGCGCTGCTCGCTCGTGGGCAGAAAACTGAAAGTGACATTACTTTTTGTTCTCGGCGCCCACAAGGGATGCCGTGATTATTTTTCTTCCGCGGTGCAGTCTGTATCGGCATGAGCAAAGACACGATCAACGCCACCGTCACCATTCCTGCTTCGGCCGAAGCGGTGTTCGGCGTCCTGGCGGACCCGACCTCGCACGCCGCCATCGACGGGACCGGGTGGGTGCGCGAATCGCTCGACGGAAAGTCGCTGACCGGAGCGGACCAGATCTTCCGGATCGCGATGTACCACGACAACCACCCCAACAAGAACTACGAGATGGCGAACAAGGTGGTCGTGTTCGATCGCCCGCACGCCATCGCCTGGGAACCCGGCCAGGACGCCGCAGGTGACGGACAGCTGTCATTCGGCGGTTGGATTTGGCGGTACGACATCCGCGAGACGGGACCGTCCGCGGCCGAGGTCACGCTGACCTACGACTGGTCGGCGGTCCCGCCCGCACTGCGGGAGCACATTCAATTCCCGCCGTTCGAGCCCGCGCATCTCGAGAATTCGCTCGCGCACCTCTCCGCTCTGGCCGCGTCAGTCGCGAACGCGTAAAACGACTTTCCCTTTGGCGGTCCGATTCTCCAGCGACGCAATCGCGGCCGCCGCTTCCTCCAGCGGGTAGACCACCGGCTCTGGAGGCGGCAACGTGCCGGAAGACAGCAACTTCTCGAGGCCGGCCCACTGCTCGGCCAGTGCGCCGGGATGAGTTCCCGCCCAGGCGCCCCAGCCGACACCGACGACGTCAATGTTGTTCAACAGCAACCGGTTTACTTTGACGGTCGGGATCTCGCCGCCGGTGAAACCGATGACCAGTAGCCGCCCGCCCGGGGCGAGCGAGCGCAGCGAGTCGGTGAACCGGTCCCCGCCGACCGGGTCGACGACCATGTCAACCCCGCGACCGCCAGTGAGTTCCTTGGCGGCGTCCTTGAAGCCGTCGGCAAGCACGACGTCGGTAGCGCCTGCCGCCCGGGCGATGTCGGCCTTCGTCTTCATTGCTGACCACCGCGATGACCTTGGAAGCACCGAGCACTGTCGCCAACCGGAGCGACGAGGTGCCGATGCCGCCGGCCGCGCCGTGCACCAACACCGACTCGCCCTGATGCAGCCGACCCCGAACCGTCAGCGCGAAATACATGGTCAGGTCGTTGAACAGCAGGCCCGCACCCGCGGTGAAGCTCACGTTGTCCGGCAGCTTGAACACGCGGTCGGGTTGCAGCACCGCGACTTCGGCCATCCCGCCGGTCAGCATGGTCAGCCCGACGACCCGGTCGCCGGCCTTCACGCGGGCATCGGATGGGGCCGACCGCACCACGCCGGCGATTTCCGCGCCGAGAACGAACGGCGGGTCGGGGCGGTATTGGTAGAGGCCCCGAGTCAGCAATGCGTCGGGGAAGGCGGCACCGGCCGCGTGCACGTCGACGATCACTCCGTCGCCGGTCGGTTCGTCGATCTCGCCGACTTCGACTGCCTGCGGACCTTCCAGCCGGGTCAATTGTGCTGCGCGCATGCCACCTCCGTTATGAGTCGCTAGCGCTTGACGTTAGCCCCGTGCAGCAGAGCTCCTTCTGCGTGGTCGCTTCTCACGCTCAAGCGCGTGCGCCAAACCGTTGACGATGAGCTCGAGGCCGAAGTCGAATTCCTCATCGAAGGGCACCGGAAGGTGATCCGCGGCGGCGACCGTAGCCGGAAACTTGCTGGGGTCGAGTTCGTGGAAAACACGTGCGATTCTGGCGTCGTCCAGTCCATCGACGCTGCTGTCGAGCTGGATGGCGAAGCCCAGAACGTATCGGGACAACGTGGCGTAAGAACGCGCCGCCAGTGCGGGCGGAAATCCGTTGGCGAGCAGGAAAGCGATCGCGTATTCGCGGGTGGCCAGGGCGTTTGGACCGACCGGTACGTCACCGGCCAGTAGCGGTGCGACGTTGGGATGGCGGCAAATCGCGTCAAACATCCGGTGGGTCAACGTTCTACACGCGTCGGGCCACGGCATCTCGCCAAGCGCGACGAGATCCAGCTCGGCCATGCCGAACACTCGGTCGATCACGTGCGCGACGACGTCGGCTCGGCCGGCGAAATGCCGATACAACGTGGCCGTGCCCGACTCCAAACGCTGTGCCAACGTTCGCATCGACAGCGCCTCGGCGCCCTGCTCGTCGACGATCTGAAGCGCGACCGTGACGATGCGCTCCCGGGGAAGCGCAGGACGACCCGGCGAACGCCGAGGGTCCTGCTGTTCCGCCACGCAACGACTCCTCACCAGACGGCGATACCGGTAACGCCGTATCCATTATGCATTGACGTCGGCAGCTATTTATGGTTACGCTGTATCCGTAAATGGGAGGACTGCCGAATGACCCTGTTACCGCTTGCGGCAGAGCCGTTTACGGCTCCTGCCGATCGCGACATGTTGCCGTCAGAACGGCGGGCGTTCGTTCGCACCCATCGGACGTGCGTCTACGGGTACCGGCGTAAGAGCGATGGGCCGGGCATGTCGATCGTGTACTACATACCGACCGACAACGACGACCTGCTGGTGTCCACGATGGCCGGGCGAGGCAAGGCGCGGATAGCCGCTCGGGACGGCAGGGTGAGCCTGTGTGTGCTCGACGAACGGTGGCCGTTCGCCTACTTGCAGGTGTATGCCGACGCCACGGTGGAGCGTGATCGCGAGCTCGTCGTCGACGTGATGATGGCGGTCGCCGGACGGATGTCCGGGCAGGAGCTCGATGCGCAAGCTCGCCCGTTCGTCGAAGCGATGGCCGAGCAGGAGGACCGTGTCGTCCTGCGGTGCCGGCCATACGAGACTTTCGCTCAACCGCCGCGACACCTACACCGCAACGACCAGGAAGAGGTCGTCACGCACTGGGTTTCCGGCATGGTCCCCTGGGGTGCGGTCGACCCGGTCTGAGTTGGCTAGCGCGTACTCGTCAGCCGGGCGACGCCGCGTAGCGCTGAGCGGCTGACGATGTGGCGGATGCGTTGCGCCGGCGACCGCGAAATGGGTTGCGGCGCAGCACCGAACCGCGGGAACAAGGCCAGCGCGTTGGCGCGCTCGATGGCGGTACGCGCGCCGATGTCGAGTCCGGGGTAGGTCTCCAGGCCGGCGGCGAACAATTTCCCGGCCGTGGTCGGGGCGTACGGGAAATCCGAACCGAACGTGATGTGCCCCGGTTGGGCGAAGGCGAGCAGGCTGGGCAATGCGGCCGCGCTGGAGGAGAGTGCGGTGTCGAAGTAGAAGCCGGCGAAGTCGTCGAGAACGTCGGCCCAGCTGCGACCGGTGTCGCCGGTGATCGCGATCGCCATCCGGTGACTGGCGTAGGGTACGAAACCGCCCGCATGGCTCAGAATGAATCGAATATTAGGGTAGCGGGTTCGGATACCGTTGCGTACCAAGAGATATGCGGCCCGGGTGGTGTCGAGCAAGAAGTCGGCCGCGAACGGCACGACGCCGGGCACCCTTGGGCCAGGAAGTTCGCCGGGATGGATGAACACCACCGCCGAGCGGTCGTCGAGGGCGGCGAACAGTGCGTCTTGGCCGTCCTCGCCGAGGTAGGTGCCGGCGCTGTTCGCCAGCAGGACGACGCCGTCGGCATGAAGTTCGTCGAGTGCACGGACGATCTCGGTGACGGACTCCTCGACGTGCGGCAGCGGAACCGTGGCGAAATGCCCAAACCGATTCGGCTGCGCCGCGGCCACCGCGGCGGTGTAATCGTTGAGATCGCGAGCGAGCGCGGCGGCGTCCAACGCATTCGGTAAAAACGCTGTGCCAGGGGTGGATACGGACAGGATCGCAGTGCCGATGTCGAGGTCCGCCATCGCCTGCAGTGACGCCTCGGCGCTCCACTGCGGTAGTGCGCGTCCACCCGCGTCAAGAAGACCACTGCGGGCCAACGCCTTTCGATAGTCCGGTGGGATCACGTGGTGATGGGTGTCAATACGTAACACGGTTTCCTCCTGACACGGCGCTGCGGATGATGCTGCGCAGCGCCTGAGGGCTAAGCCTCGTTCCGATCGAGGTCGGGAAGGGGCCGCTGGCAGATGTCGCGGGCTTCGTCGGCAGCCATGCCGAACAAGCGCAGCACGTCTTCGGCGACGCGATCCGCCGCTGCAGCGTCATCACGATCGGGTTCGGCGGCCAATAATTGACCCAACCCCATCAGGGCACCCCCGGCGACCGCCAGCGCCAGGGCGGGATCATCGAGGCGAAACCTGTTGGCGCGCACAGCCGCACGGATATCACGCAGCGCCCTCGGGGCGAGGCCGCGATCGGAGTAGGCCAGCAACACGCCGTTGGCAAGGAGTACCCGGCTTTCCTGGGGCCGCCGCCGAAACAGCCGGCCCGTGAGCCGAAAGCAGCACGCGAAGGTCTCCGCGGGATCATCGAGTGATTCGGTGACCTGGTCCAGCAGGGCGCCGTGCGCATCGAGAACCTCATTGATAGCGGCGGCGAACAGCTCTTCCTTGCTCTCGAAATGGTTGTAGAACGAACCCATCCCGACGTCGGCGGCCTGGGTGATCTCCAGCACCGGCACGTTCAGCTTGCCGGCGCCGATGAAGGCTTGGGCGGCCCGGATCAGCGCAGCGCGGGTGCGTTGCTTGCGCCGCTCGAGGCGATTCGGTAATTCCGGGGGTTGATCGACCGGGTCTGCTGCCACCTCGGTCTCCTTTCGGTGCAGACAGCTTAACGGAGTAAATCACTCCTGAGGATTTCGTCAGGGCTGCTTGACTGAGGATAACGTCGTATGTGACGATTTCGTCAGTCAATGAAGGAGTTCGGAATGAGCAGCACGTTGGGCGCTCATAAAGACCTGCACAGCGAGCAGGGCCGCCGAACCGGGGAACACCTGGGCCGGTCACGAAACCCGCTGATCAAGGTGTACGACCTCGCCTGGCTGGAATTTCAGAAGCCGGATTTAGCGCGTGCGGAGGCATTCGCGCACGTCTTCGGCTTCTCGACGGTGTTACGCACCGATGACGAGCTTCAGCTGCGTGGCACCGATGCCGGCGCCCCGTGTGTGCTGATCCGTCGCGGTCCGTCCTCGCGATTTGTCGGGATGGCGTTCCAGGCCGCCGACGAAGCCGATATGCGACGGCTCGCCGACGCTACCGGTGTGCCAACCCGAGCACTGCCTGAAACGATCGGCGGCCACACGATCGACCTCAATGATCCGAGCGGTCTGCCCGTACGTGTAGTTGCCGGTACCCACCGGCACGAGGCTATTGCGCACCAGCAGCCTCACACCTTCAACTTCGGCCACGATCTGCGGCGCAAAAATGCCACCCAGCGCCCAGCGCGGGAGCCGGCGCGGCTGCAGAGGCTCGGGCATGTCGTTTTGCAGACGACGAAATATCGTGAGGTGCTGGACTGGTACCTGGATCACTTCGGAATGATCGTCAGCGACTTCCTGTACTTCCCCGGTCAGCGTGAGCGCGGGCCGACGATGAGTTTCATCCGCTGTGACCACGGCCAGACCCCCGCCGACCATCACACCCTCGCGATAGCGTTGGGGCCGAGCAACCGTTACGTGCACTCGGCCTACCAGGTCTGCGATCTCGACGCCTTGGCAGCCGGCGGCGAGCACCTCAAAAGCCATGGCTATCAACGGTCGTGGGGTATCGGCCGGCATATTCAGGGCAGTCAGATCTTCGACTATTGGCGTGACCCCGACGGGCTGATGGTGGAGCATTTCACCGATGGTGACATGTTCGACTCGACTGTGGAACCTGGCTGGGCGCCGTTCACCTCATCCGGACTGTCCCAGTGGGGACCGCCCACGAGCAAAGACTTCCTTGGTATCAACCCCAAATCCCTGCCCCGCGAGGCGCGTTCGATGATCGGTGCGCTTCGCGAACATAACGAATTCGATCTCCGGCGACTGGTCGGCTTGCTGAAAGTAGCCAACTCATGACGATCTCGATCCTGCGCACCGACGACGCTTGGTGGGTCGCAGGCGAATCCGGTGCGACAAAGATCGCTAGCGACGCGGCTACCACTCGGGAGTTGCTCGCCGACCCCGCGAGCATCGAAGCGGCGGCGGCAGCGGCATCGGAACACGTGCCACTCGAAAGCCTCACGTTGATCTCGCCGGTCACGGCGCCATGCCGGGTGGTCGCGCAGATGACCAATTTCGCTTCGCATGTCAAAGATGCGGGAATGGATCCAGCGTCGATCCCGCTGACGTTCTTCCGCAAGGCGTCGGGCTCGATCACCGGCCCGTACGACGACATAGTCAAGCCCACCCACGTCCGCTTCCTGGACTACGAGGTCGAGATCGGATTGGTCATCGGCCGCGACATGCCAGTAGGCACAGCGGTCACCGAGGCGAACCTCGCGGACTACATCGCCGGGTTGGTGGTCACCAACGATGTCTCCGCGCGTGACATCCAACTACCGAAAACACAGTTCTACGAGTCGAAGTCATATCCGTCATTCACCCCGGTAGGCCCGATGCTGGTACTGCTGAACGCTGAGGAGCTCACGCGGTTCGGCGATTTACGGCTTCGGCTACGGGTCAACGATCAGTTGCGCCAAGACATGATCGTCGGCGGCGACATGATCTACCCGCCCGTGGAAGCACTTCAGGCGCTGACGCAATTCCAACGGCTCGATGCGGGTGACCTGGTCTTGACCGGCACCCCGGTCGGCACCGCACTGAGCGCTCCGCCCAAACTGATCGAGATCATCGGATCACTGCTACCGCCGACGGTGAAGTGGAAGGCGTTCTTCAGCCGGCAAGCTAAAAACCCGAAGTATCTGCACGACGGCGATGTCGTCGAGGCAACTGTCGCGACCGACGATGGTGCTATAGATCTTGGCGGACAGCGCAATTCCGTGAAGTACATCTGATCGGCCTGCCGGAGCCCGCTATGACCGTCAGCGCTGAGGCATCTGTCCCGGTTCTTGTCATCGGAGCTGGTCCGACCGGCATCACGGTGGCAACCCTGTTAGCGCAGTACGGGATTCGATGTCTGGTGCTGGACCGGTACGCGAATCCGTATCCCCAACCTCGAGCCGTCCACCTCGACGACGAAGTCCACCGCATCATTGCCCGTCTGGGTGTCGGCGCCGAATTCGCGGCGATCTCCCTACCGGCAATGGGGCTGCGACTACTCGACCGCGACTTTCGTCTATTGGCTGAATTTCGACGCGATGCCGATGAGAGCGTCCACGGCTACCCTCAGGCCAACATGTTCGACCAGCCCGAACTGGAGGCGCTGTTGCGCGCCAACCTCGAGAAGTATCCCGAAGCGGAACTGCGCGGGGACGTCGACGTTACGAAAATCAGACAGCTCGATCAGGACCGTGTCTTCGTCACGTTCACCGACCGGTCGAGCGGCGAAAGCCATCTGGTCGAAGCCGACTACGTCTTGGGTTGCGATGGAGCCAAGAGTATTACGCGTGCATCGATCGGCGCCGACATGGAAGACCTCGGGTTCGAGCAGCGTTGGTTGGTCGCCGACGTCGCGACCGAAGCCGAATTTGACCAGTGGGACGGCGTGCACCAGGTCTGTGATCCCGTGCGCGCCGCAACCTACATGAGGATTGGGCCGACCCGATACCGGTGGGAGTTTCGACTGCTGCCCGGGGAGAGCTCCGACGACTACCGAACACCGACGGCGCTGCGGCGGCTGATCGCGCCGTGGGTCGAAGGTATTCCCGACGAGCGACTCGACGTCATGCGCGTCACCGAGTACACGTTCCGTGCTCAGCTGGCCAATCGATGGCGTGATCGCAATGTGTTTCTCCTGGGCGACGCCGTTCACCTGACCCCGCCGTTCATCGGGCAGGGGATGGGCAGTGGTATGCGCGACGCAACGAACCTGGCGTGGAAACTGGCCGCGGTGATCGACAACGCCCTGCCAGCCAGCATCCTGGACACCTACGAGTCGGAGCGAAAACCGCATGCGCGCTTGATGATCCGCCTGGCATTAGGGATGGGCTGGGCGATGACCGCCGGCGGTCGCCTTGGCAACGCGATCCGCCGACTGCTAGCACCCCGGCTGCATTTAGTTCCCGGCTTGCGCACACGGCTCGTTGACAGCAGCACACCGCCGCTGCGCCGCTCCGCTTTGATCGTCAAGTCATGGCGACCACACAGGCTGGCCGGCAGCCTGTGTCCCAATCCCGTCATCGGAGACGAGATACGGCTGGACACCGTGCTGGGCAACGGATTCGCACTCGTCACCGCGAAGGCATTAGAGCCATCACTAAGCGAGGAGTTGCGTTTGCGGGGCACCACCGTCATCACAGCAAAACCGGGAACCGAGTTAGCCCACTGGCTGCGAGACGGTCGGGCTCTGGCAGCCGTCATTCGGCCTGACGGAACCGTCATGCAGGCCGGCGGACGACTGCGGCCGCTCTGCGACGCGATACCGCGATTCGCGCGGGCTGTCGAGCCACCTGGTTCGGCGCCGCTTCGCGCGGGCGCGGATAGCCACGAACACGGACGGAGAGATCATTGAAATACCGCTCAGTCGATGGAATTCCGATTTATCGGCCCGACATTTATGCCACCGACGCGATCGTTGACCCGTATCCGCACTACGCCCGGCTCCGTGAACTCGGACCGGTGGTCTGGCTGCCAAAGCAGCGCGCCTACGCGTTGTCGCGATTCGCCGAATGCAAAGCCGTGCTGCGCGACGACGAGACGTTCGTCTCCGGCAGTGGGGTAGCCCTCAACGCCGTTGCCAATCGGCTGTCGCGGGGTACGACGTTGAACAGCGATGGCGCCGAACATGAGCAACGTCGCAAACTCGTCGCCCACCGCATGTTGCCCCGTGCACTGCGCGAGATCAGCGACGCGGTGGACGAGCAGGCGGCGCAGGTGGTCGACGCCGCAATCCGCAAGGGTGAGGTCGACGGTGTCGCGGACCTCGCTTGTGCTTTGCCGCTAGCCGTGGTGCCCGACCTGGTGGGTTGGCCTCGCGATCAGCGCGACGATCTACTCGCTTGGGGCGGAGCAACATTCGACATCCTCGGACCACTGAATCGGCACTGGCTGAAGTCGTTACCGGCCAGTGTGCAGATGCTGCGGTTCGCGCGCCGAGTGGTGCGTCGTCGCACCGTGATCGAGGGCAGCCTCGGTCACGACGTGCTGATGGCAGCCGACAGCGGGAAACTCCGGCATCGCGAATGCCCGCCGCTGATGGTCGACTACGTCGCTCCCTCCCTGGACACCACCATCAGCGCAATCTCGAGCGCCCTCCAACTGTTCGCCGTGTTCCCCGAGCAGTGGCAGATCTTGAGGGGCGATCGCGGGCTGATTCCCAACGCGGTCAACGAGATCATCCGCTACGAGTCACCACTACGGGCATTCTCGCGAAAAGCCATTCGGGACACCATGATGAGCGAGGTGCATATCCGGGCAGGCGCACGCGTGCTGGTGATCTACGCGTCGGCAAATCGCGACGAGCGGGAATGGGACCGGCCCGGGGTGTTCGATGTCCGCCGCGACGCCAACCGCCAACTCGGCTTCGGCCACGGCAGCCATGCGTGCGCGGGCCAGGGACTGGCGCGACTGGAAACCGCGGCGATGCTGCGCGCCCTGGTCAAGCGCGTGGAACGAATCGAGTCGACCGCACCGCCAACATGGGCGATCAACAACATAATTCGGCGACACGAGCGACTGCCGCTGAAGCTGATCGCCGCTTGAGCGGCTACTTCAGTTCGGACGAGGACAGGCCGAGTAGCCGACGCGCGACGACGAGTTGCTGGATCTGCTGGGTGCCCTCGAAGATGTCCATGATCTTCGAGTCGCGCGCCCACTTCTCCAGCAGCGTTTCCTCGGAATAGCCGATGGTGCCGGCCAATTCGACGGCCTTGAGGGTGATGTCGCTGCCCACCCGGCCGGCCTTGGCCTTGGACATCGACGCCTCTTTGGAGTTAGGAATGTTGTTGTCGGCCTGCCACGCCGCACGCAGGGTCAGCTGGTAGCTGGACTCCCACTCGGCCTCCATCCGGAGAAACTCGGCCGCGGCGGCGCTCTGCACCTGAGCCGGCTTGTCGTAGGAGATCTCCACGCCGGCGCTGGTCAAGATCTTGCGCAGCTCCTCCAGCGTGGCACGGGCGATCCCGACGGCCATCGCGGCGACCACCGGACGGGTGTTGTCGAAGGTCTCCATGACCCCGGAAAAGCCTTTGCCCGGCTCGATCTCGGGGTTCCCGAGCAGATTGTCCTTGGGGATGCGGGCGTTCTCGAAACGGATCGCGGCGGTGTCGGAGCCCTTGATGCCGAGCTTGTTCTCGAGCCGCTCGACGGTGACACCGGGGTGCTCGCGCGGCACGATGAACGACTTGATCGCAGCGCGGCCCTTGGACTTGTCCAGTGTCGCCCACACCACGATGTGGGTGGCCCGCGAACCCGCGGTGACGTAGATCTTCTCGCCGTTGATCACGTACTCGTCGCCGTCCAGCTTGGCGGTGGTGGTGACCGCCGCCGAGTCGGAGCCGAAACCGGGTTCGGTGATCGCCATCGCGGCCCAAACCCGGCCCAGCCGCTCCAGTTGCTCGTCGGTGGCGACGGCGGACACGGCCGCGTTGCCGAGACCCTGGAACGGGATCGACAGCAGCATGGCCGCGTCGCCCCAGCTGGCCTCCAACGCCTGCAACGCGGCGGCCATGTTGGCGGCGTTGCGGTTCTCGCCGTTGTTCTCGCTGGCGCGAAGTCCGTTGGCACCGGCCATATCCAGCGTGCCGGCCTCCGACGCACCGGCGAACAGCTCAGCCAGCGTGTCGAGCTCGACCGGGTAGGCGTGCTCTTTGAGGTCGTACTTTCGCGCGATCGGCCGCATCATCTCCGCGGCGCCCTGATGGGCCTTCTCGATCACTGCGCGCATCTTGCCGGGCAGTTCCAAATTGATTGCCATGATTGGTCTTTCGTTTGCCGTTGCGAGACTTAGATGACCACGACGCCTTCGGCGACGCCGATGGCTCGAAGGTCGCGGTACCACCGCTCGACGGGGTGCTCCTTGGTGAAGCCGTGGCCGCCGAGCAACTGCACACCGTCCAGGCCGATCTGCATGCCCTTATCGGTGCCGATCTTCTTGGCCAGCGCGGCTTCACGGACGAACGACAGGCCTTGCTCGGCCCGTGCCGCGCCGCGCCAGGTGATCAGGCGCAGGCCGTCGAGTTCGATGGCGATGTTGGCGCACATGAAGGCGACTGATTGACGGTGAGCGATCGGCTCGCCGAACGCCTCACGTTCCTTCACGTAGGGGATGACGTAATCGAGCACCGCGTGGGAGGTGCCGACCGCGAGGGCGGCCCAGCCCAGCCGGGACAGAGCGATGGCCTCCGAATAATTCCGGGCGGAGTCGGCCGCGGGAGCATCCTCTTCACCCAGCCGTGCGCTCAATGGCACCGCGACGTTGTCGAGTTGGACTCGGCCGAGTGCGGCCGCGCGGATGCCCATGCTCGGGTCGGCCTTCACGGTCAGGCCCTTGCTCGACGATTCCACGATGAACAGCGCTGGCTTACCGTTGAGTTGGGCTGCGACGATGAACAATTCGGCGTCGGCGGCGGCCGGGACCAGAGACTTGACGCCGTTGAGGCGGTAGCCGCCGGGGGTGCGAACGGCGGTGGTCTTCAGCGCGGTCGGGTCGAACAGCGGCTGCGGTTCAGCGATTGCCACGCATGCCTGCGGCACGTTCTCACCGGCGAACTCCTTCAGGTAGGTCGCCTGCTGGCCGGCGCTACCCCAGTGGGTCAGAGCGGCGGCCACGCCGGCCGGCGCCAGGATCGGCAGGGCCAGGCCCATATCGCCGTAGCCCAGCGCCTCGGCCACCAGCACGTTGGTGACGCTCGACCGCTCGGCTGCGATGCCGTCGTAGTCCTCAGGGATGTTGATCGCGGTGATCCCCAATTCCGTGGCCTTTTTGACCAGGTCCGGGGGATAGGTGGCGGCGGCGTCGGCGTCATGGGCTGCCGGACGCAGAATCTCGGCTGCGAACTCCTCGACGGTCTCGACGATCATCTTCTGGTCGTCGTCGGGGGTCAGGTCGTAGTAATCCTTGCCGCTGGTCTTCAGCCTGGTGGGGCCGCCGCGCAGGTTTTCCACCTTCTTGAACTGGCGGGTAGCGGCGCCGGCAGCGGAGAAGATCTGCTTGGTGCCGTAGCGCAGCGTCCGGTTCAGCGGGTCGCGCAGGCCGTACTTGTCCAGAAACTCTTGGCCGACGAACGGCGTGAGCAGTCCGATCGCCACGTCGATGCCGGTGCGCTTGTGAGTGTGCTCGCCGATTGCGGACCTGTTGTCGCCGCGCTTGGGGCGCTGCTTGGAGCCGTTTCGCGAACCGTTTGCGGAAGTGACAGTGTTTGTCATGAATGCAGCCTCGGTCGTTGGGGCAATGCGATGACACTATCTTACTCCAAAGTAAGATAGTAGGTACCTGTTACTTAGTTCACACTATTCCGGCTGGCCGGCAGCAAGCTTTCGCAGGACCTGGTCGTGCAGGAGACCGTTGGTCGCCACCGCGTTGCCGCCATGGGGGCCGGCGGTGCCATTGAGGCTGGTGAACCGGCCGCCCGCCTCGCGGACCAGGATGTCGAGCGGGGCCAAGTCCCACACCGACACTTCTGGCTCGGCCGCGATGTCGACCGCCCCTTCGGCCACGAAACAGTAAGACAGGAAGTCGCCGAACGCCCGCACCCGCCAGACGTCGTCGGTGAGATCGAGGAAGCGGTCACGCACGCCGAGTTGAGCCCAGCCGGACAGGCTGGAAAACGACAGGCTGGCCGAATCCAGTTGTGCCACGGAGGACACCGACAGCCGCCGCACCGGCGCGTCGCCCACCGCGACGAACGCACCTCCGCCGGCCGAAGCCCACCAACGCCGTTGCAGCGCAGGGGCACTGACCACGCCCACCTGCGGCACGCCGTCGTCGAGCAGTGCGATCAGGCTGGCCCAGACCGGTACGCCACGCACGAAGTTCTTGGTGCCGTCGATCGGGTCGATGATCCACTGCCGCCCGGCCAAACTGGTTGTCCCGCCGAATTCCTCGCCGAGGACACTGTCCTCGGAACGCACGCGGGCCAGCGTCTCGCGCAACCCCGTTTCGACCGCGTGGTCCGCGTCGCTCACCGGCGTCAGGTCGGGCTTGGTGTCGACCCGGAGGTCGACCGCCCCGAAGCGGGCCAGCGTCACCTCATCGGCCTGCTTGGCAAGAGCTAATGCCACCGCAAGGTCGTCGTCGCTCATCTGCCCGCCTTTCGCGTCCATTGTGACGGCTATGTAGTCGTCGACTCCGCATTCTCGCGCAGGCGCTCGTTTCGAACTATCGGGTTGTCTCGGGCTGATCGCTGCCCGACCTACGATGGCGTCGTGTGGGAAATGCTTGCGGTGCTGTTGATCATTGCCATGGGTGCTGGCCTGCTGGCCCCTCGGTTGTTCCGGCAGCGGGCCGGCAGCGACTGGCTCAGCGGCACGCTGCTGATCACCGGGGTCAGTCCGCGGCCCGACGTCGTTGGCGAGCAGTACGTCACGATCACCGGTGTCATCGACGGACCGACCGTCAGCGACTTCACCGTCTACCTGCGGATGATTGCCGACGTCGACCGATGGCCGACGATGGGGGAGTTGAAGCCAGTGGTGTACTCGCAGCGCAACCCCGAGAAGTGGGCGTTCGCCCCGTCCGAGTCCTCAGAAACGCCGGGCCCGTCAAAGCCGGCCGAACCGACCGAGCCACCGGAGGCACCCCCGACGGCCGAGTGACGGCCGTCAGCCGTGCCCGATATGCAGCAGTTTGGCCAGGTTCGACAGCTTGACCCGCGGCCGTCCATGCGGCTCACCCGCTGACCGCTCGTGCTCGTCGATCAGCTTCCAATGCGCGTCGGTGACGACTTTGGGCTGCCGTTCGATCAGCCACGCGGTGATCTGGTCAGCATGATCGGAGTCGAACTCCGGCAGATCGGTCGCGGCGGTGAGGTCGGCGATCAGCGCGTCGATGGTGTCCTGCGAGTCCTTCTTGTTGGTGCCGATCACCCCGGACGGACCGCGCTTGATCCAGCCGACGACATATTCATTGCGACTGCCCTCGATGCGGCCGCCGCTGTGGGGAATGGTTCCGGTCTTCTCGTCGAAGGGCAGGCCCTCGGTGGGAACACCGCGGTAGCCGACCGAGCGGACCACCAACTGAACGGGCAACTCTTCGCGCTCGCCGGTATCCTTGGCGCTCACCCGTCCGTTGTCGTCGGTGACCAGTTCGTTGTGCCCGAGCACGATCTTCTCGACGCGCTCGTCGCCGTGAATCTCTATCGGTGACGTCTGGAAGCGGAAGACGATCCGGCGGTGCCCGGGCCGGGGTTCCTTACCCACGTAGCTCTTGAGCACTTTGATGTTCTGCTTGCAGACCTTGCCGACGGCCGCCGCGTCGTCCTCGCTGATGTGCTCGAAGTCAGCGGGGTCGACGATCACGTCGACGTTCTCCAGATCGGCCAGTTCGCGCAATTCCAGCGTGGTGAACGCGGCCTGCAGCGGGCCGCGACGACCGATGATGATGACTTCTTCGACGCCCTTGGGACGCAGCGACTCCAGGGCGTGGTCGGCGATGTCGGTCTGGGCAAGCGCGTCGGGTTCGGTCACCAGGATCCGTGCGACGTCGAGCGCGACGTTGCCGTTGCCGACCACGACCGCCCGGGCGCCGGACAGGTCGGGTGAGATGTCCTCGAAGTGTGGGTGGGCGTTGTACCAGCCGACAAAGTCGACGGCGGCGACGCTGCCGGGCAGTTCTTCGCCGGGGATGTTCAACGGCCGGTCGGCCTGAGCCCCGATCGCGTAGACCACCGCGTCGTACTGTTCGGCGAGCTCGGTCGCGGTGATGTGCTCCCCGATCCCGATGTTGCCGAAGAAGCGGAACCTCTCGTCGTCCGCGGTCTTCTCGAACTGCTTGCTGATCGACTTGATCTTCGGATGATCAGGCGCGACCCCGGAGCGAACCAAACCCCATGGCGTCGGGAGCATCTCCAGCATGTCCACCGCGACATCGAAGTTCTCATCGGCGTCGGCGGCTTTGAGCAGGGATGCCGCCGCGAAAAATCCCGAGGGACCCGACCCGACGATCGCAACATGATAGGGACGCATAAGCCACGATGCTAAACGTCCTGCCTCCTGGGCCGTGACCGACAGCGTTGATTGCCGCCCTTCTCCTCGCTCCGCGGGCCGGAGCGCATCGTCGTCGTCGGCGCTCCGTGCCGGCCGGTAACGTGATCAGGCGTGGACCCCGACCGTCAGGCTGATATCGCAGCGCTCGACTCCACGCTGACCACGGTGGAGCGAGTGCTCGACGTCGACGGCCTGCGCAGCCGCATCGACAAGCTGGAACACGAGGCGTCCGATCCCAATCTGTGGGACGACCAGGCTCGCGCGCAACGTGTCACCAGCGAGTTGTCCCACACTCAGGGCGAGTTACGCCGGGTCGAAGGGTTGCGCCAGCGGCTCGACGACCTGCCGGTGCTCTACGAACTCGCCGCCGAGGCCGGCGCCAATGGCGCGGAGACAGAAGCCGAGGCGGACGCCGAATTGAAGGCGCTGCACGCCGACATCGAGGCAATGGAAGTGCGCACGCTCCTGTCCGGCGAATACGACGAGCGCGAAGCACTGCTCAACATTCGCTCCGGCGCCGGCGGGGTGGACGCCGCCGACTGGGCCGAGATGCTGATGCGGATGTACATCCGATGGGCAGAGCAACACAAGTATCCGGTCGAGATATTCGACACGTCCTACGCCGAAGAGGCCGGGATCAAAAGCGCGACGTTCGCCGTGCACGCCCCGTACGCATACGGCACGCTCTCCGTCGAACAGGGCACCCATCGACTGGTGCGCATCTCGCCGTTCGACAACCAGAATCGGCGGCAGACATCGTTCGCTGAAGTCGAGGTGCTGCCGGTGGTGGAGACCACCGATCACATCGAAATCCCTGAGGGCGATTTGCGCGTCGACGTGTATCGCTCCAGCGGTCCGGGTGGGCAGTCGGTCAACACCACCGACTCGGCGGTTCGCTTGACCCACATCCCGACAGGTATCGTCGTGACTTGTCAGAACGAGAAGTCGCAGCTGCAGAACAAAGTTGCGGCAATGCGGGTGCTTCAGGCAAAGTTGTTGGAACGCAAGCGTTTAGAAGAACGTGCGGAGCTCGATGCCTTGAAGGGTGACGGCGGCAGCTCCTGGGGTAACCAGATGCGGTCCTACGTGCTGCACCCGTATCAGATGGTCAAGGACTTACGTACCGAGTTCGAGGTGGGTAACCCGGCGGCCGTTCTCGACGGAGACATCGATGGATTCCTGGAAGCAGGAATCAGGTGGCGTAACAGAAAAGATGACGAGTAACTCAACGCTTCTAGCGGTGACCACGACGCAGCGCTGGCACGACTTCTGGCACGGCGTCCTCGGTCAGTGGATCATCACCCGGGGTCTGCGGCTGGTCCTGGTGGTGATCGCCGCCATATTGGCGGTTCGATTTGTCACCTGGGTCACCGACAAGGTCACCCGTGCTCTCGACGAGCGCTTCGTCGAGAGCGACGCGCTGGTCCGGTCGGAATCGTCGAAGCACCGGCAGGCCCTGGCATCGGTCGCGCAGTGGGTGTCGATCGTCCTGATCGCGATCTGGTGCATCGTTCGGATCGCCGGCATCTTCAGCTTCTCCGTCGCGGGCCTGGTAGCGCCGGCGACGGTGATCGGCGCCGCCCTCGGCTTCGGCGCTCAGCAGGTAGTCAGGGACATCCTCGCGGGCTTCTTTCTCATCGTCGAGAAGCAGTACGGTTTCGGTGACCTGGTGACGCTGACGGTGGTGTCGGCGACCGAGGCCAGCGGCACGGTCGAAAACGTCACGCTGCGGGTGACCAGACTCCGGTCGCCCAATGGCGAAGTGCTGACCATTCCGAACGGCCAGATCGTCAAGGCGGTCAACGAGTCCAAGGACTGGGCCCGCGCGGTGGTGGACATTCCCGTCTCGACCACCGCCGATCTCAACCGGGTTGCCGAGGTGCTGCGCCAAGAATGTGAGAGCGCGCTGGACAACGCCGTCCTCAAAGACCTGTTGCTGGATGCGCCCACCTTGATGGGTGTCGAGAGCATTCAGGTCGACACCGTGACTCTGCGCCTAGTGGCCCGCACCTTGCCCGGTAAGCAGTTCGAGGCCGGCCGTCAATTGCGGGTCCTGGTCATCCGGGCCCTGGCTCGTGCCGGCATCGTGACTGCGGAGGACGCCAAAGTCGGCGTCGTGGAGGGCCCTGGCGCCGAGGCGGCGGCGGCCGAACAGCAAGAGTACGAAAAAACCCACGAGCCGGTTAAGCGCTGATGAAGCTCACCCTCAACCTCTTCGAGAACCCCAGCCGCAACGCAGACAAGCAGTGGCCGAGCTTCATGTTCGGTGGGCGGGTCCGGACGTCGACGCTGGTGCTGATCGTTGCGTTCTTCGCCACGTGGTGGACGTACAACACCTACAAGCCGCACCCGACGCCGCCGGCGGCGCCGCAGGTGGTGCCGCCCGGCTTTGTTCCGGACCCCAACTACACCTGGGTGCCGCGGACGCGGGTGACACCGCAGCCCACCTATGACACCCCGACCTACACGCCGACGACAACGGTCCCGACGACGCCGCCGACCACGTCCCCGACGACAACCACGCCGCCGCCGCTGTTCCCGCCGATCGTGTTGCCGCCGCCGTTCGGCCCTGGGACGACGACCCCGAGCCCGACACCTGGACCTCCGCCGGCGCCGGCACCCGCACCCGGTTTGCCCGGATTGCCGGGTTTGGGCAGATGACGCGTACTGGCTCGCCAGCGCGCCGCGTCGTCTGGACACCTGACATTCACGGTTAGACTGGCGACCCGTGATGATCACCCTCGACCGAGTGACCAAGCAGTACAAGTCGTCGGCGCGACCGGCGCTGGACAACGTCAACCTCAAGGTCGACAAGGGTGAATTCGTCTTCTTAATCGGTCCGTCCGGTTCGGGCAAGTCCACGTTCATGCGGCTGCTGCTCGGCGCTGAGACCCCGACCAAGGGTGATGTGCGGGTCTCGAAGTTCCACGTCAACACGCTGTCCGGCCGGCACATCCCGAAGCTGCGGCAGGTGATCGGTTGTGTCTTCCAGGACTTCCGGCTGCTACAACAGAAGACCGTCTTTGAGAACGTCGCGTTCGCCCTCGAGGTCATCGGGAAGCGGGCCGACGTGATCAACCGGGTGACGCCCGACGTGCTCGAGATGGTAGGTCTCTCCGGCAAGGCGAGCCGGCTGCCCCACGAGTTGTCCGGCGGCGAGCAGCAACGGGTGGCGATTGCGCGTGCGTTCGTCAACCGGCCGTTGATCCTGCTGGCCGACGAGCCCACCGGAAACCTCGACCCGGAAACCAGTAACGACATCATGGATTTGCTCGAGCGAATCAACCGCACCGGGACCACCGTGCTGATGGCGACCCACGACCACCACATCGTCGACTCGATGCGGCAGCGAGTGGTGGAGCTGTCGCTGGGCAGGCTGGTGCGCGACGAACAGCGCGGCGTCTACGGGATGGACCGGTAAGTGCGCTTCAGCTTTCTCTTCAATGAAATCCTGACCGGTTTTCGTCGCAACGTGACGATGACGGTCGCGATGATCCTGACCACCGCCATCTCCATCGGATTGTTCGGTGGGGGACTGCTGGTGGTCAGGTTGGCCGACCACTCGCGCAGCATCTACCTCGACCGGGTCGAGACGCAGGTCTTTCTGACTACCGACATCTCGGCCAACGACATGAATTGCGAAAGTCCCGAATGTAAAGCGTTGCGCGAGAAGATCGAAAAGCGCAGCGACGTCAAGTCTGTGCGCTTCCTCAATCGCCAGGACGCGTACAACGACGCCATCCGTAAGATCCCCAGTTCAAGGATCTGGCCAGCAAGGACGCGTTCCCCGCGTCGTTCATCGTCAAGCTCGAAAACCCCGAGCAGCACGCAGAATTCGATGCCGCGATGCAAAGCCAGCCCGGCGTTGATCACCTGCTCAACCAGAAGGAGTTGATCGACCGGCTCTTCGCGGTGCTCGACGGGCTGTCCGACGCGGCCTTCGCCGTTGCGCTGGTTCAGGCGATCGGGGCGATCCTATTGATTGCCAACATGGTTCAGGTCGCCGCGCGTACGCGCAGCACTGAGATCAGCATCATGCGGTTGGTCGGGGCCACGCGTTGGTACACCCAGTTGCCGTTCCTGGTCGAGGCGATGCTTGCCGCGACTGTCGGTGTCGTCATCGCGATTTTGGGGCTTTTGGTGGTGCGTGCATTGTTCCTCGACAGCGCGTTGAGCCAGTTCTACCAAGCGCACCTGATTGCGAAGGTGGATTACGCCGACATCCTCTACATATCGCCGTTGTTGTTACTGGTCGGGGTCGCGATAGCGGGTGCCACGTCATACGTGACGTTGCGTCTGTATGTGCGGCGGTAGCGGTGGCCAAAAAGCCGCAGAGCAAGTCTGCGCCGTCCCGGCAGATCGTGGCAACCAATCGCAAGGCTCGGCACAACTACGCCATCCTGGACGTCTTCGAGACCGGCATAGTTTTAGTCGGCACTGAAGTTAAAAGTTTGCGGGAAGGTAAAGCGTCGTTGGCCGACGCGTTCGCCACCGTCGACGACGGCGAGGTTTGGCTACGTAACCTGCACATTCCCGAGTATCACCACGGCAGCTGGACAAACCACGCGCCGCGTCGCAACCGGAAGCTACTTCTCCACAGGCGTCAGATCGATGTGCTCATCGGCAAAATCAAGGATGGTAACCTCGCGCTCGTTCCGTTGTCGATGTATTTCTCAGAAGGAAAAGTCAAGGTGGAGCTTGCATTAGCGCGTGGTAAGCAAGCACACGACAAGCGGCAGGACATGGCCAAGCGTGATGCCCAGCGCGAAGTGATTCGCGAACTGGGCAGGCGATCCAAGGGCATGAGCTGATCGGGGCGGCCTACGCCCAGCTCTCTGCGTTCAGCTACGGCGTCAGTGACTTCGTCGGAGGCGTAGCGTCCCGTCGCGCGGCCGCGCTGCGCATCATGCTGGTGACGTATCCACTCGCCACGTTTTTGCTGGGGGCGCTGGCGTTCACCGCCGGCGGGCCGATCCATTCGGGTGCCGTGCTCTGGGGTTCGCTCTACGGAATCAGTCAGGCAATCGGGGTCTATTGGTTCTATGCGGCCGTGAGCGCCGGGCCGATCTCGGTGGTCTCACCGCTGGCCGCGTTGCTCAACGCGGCGGTTCCCGTCGCGGTCGGGGTGGCGCTGGGCGAGCGACCGGGAGCGACGGCGTCAGTCGGCGTGGTGTTGGCGATGTTCTCGGTGATCCTGGTCAGCCGTGAGTCGCCGGATGACGAGGACGTCCGCGCGCACAAATTCACCAGCAAGGTCGCGTGGCTGACTATCGGGTCGGGGGTCGCGTTCGGTCTGGACTTTGTTCTGCTGCATCAGGCTCCGGTGGTCTGTCGAATGTGGCCGCTGTTCTTTGCTCGTGCGGCGGCGACTGTCCTGGTGGTGGCTGTGGCGGCGGCCAGCAAGGACTTGCAGCTGCCCTCCGCGACGCCCCTGCGGTTGGCGGTCCTTGCGGCGCTGCTCGATACCTGCGCCAACGTCAGCATGCTGCTGGCGATCCAGAAGTGGATGTTGTCGCTGGCCAGCATCCTGATCTCGCTGTATCCGGCGACGACGGTGGTCTTGGCAATCATTGTGCTGCGCGAGCGGCTGACCCGATGGCAGGCGATCGGCATGCTGTTGGCCGCGGTGTCGGTGACCATGATCGCCGCTGCCTGATCTTCCCGCGGTGAACTCCCGATCGGTCTCAGGCCCCGGCTACTAAGATCCGAGCATGTCGCGACCGGTCACTGTCCTTGACAAATCTGATGTGTTGTCCGGCCTGTTCGGCACCTGGGACAGCCTCGATCGGCTGTTGAGCGGACTGTCCGAGCAGCAGTGGCAAGCGTCGACGCCACTACCCGGATGGTGCGTGCACGACGTGGTCGCGCACATGGTCGGCACCGAATCGTCGCTGCAGGGGATTAGCCCACCCGAAGCCGGCACGGATCTTTCCGCACTCGATCACGTCCGCAACGACGTGGGCGCGGCCAATGAAGCCTGGGTCCGTCACCTCAGCGCAGAGTCGAAAGATTCAATGCTGCAACGGTTTCGGTCGATCACCTCACAGCGGCGTGATGTGCTGGCGGGTATGTCGGTGGATGAGTGGAACGCACCGACGCCGACACCGGTCGGCCTGGAGAGTTTCGGACGGTTCATGCGGGTGCGGCTCTTCGACTGTTGGATGCACGAGCAGGATATTCGCGACGGCGTGGGTCTACCGTCGCCCGACACCGATCTGGGCGGGCCCGCGGCGCGTCAGTCGCTGGATGAGATCGCCGCAACAATGGGATTCGTGGTCGGCAAACTCGGAAAAGCCCCCGCCGGGTCGCGCGTCGCCATTGAACTGACCGGGCCGCTGGCACGGACCATCCGAGTCGCCGTCGCCGACCGTGCGCAGGTGGTTGGTGACTTCAGCGACCAGCAGCCGACGTCGACGATTCGCCTGGACGGCAGGCTATTCGTTCGCCTGGCAGGCGGGCGTACCGCTGACACCGCCCACGTCGAACTCGGCGGCGACGTCGAAGTCGGCGCGCGGGTCGTCGAACGCCTCAATTTCGTCATCTGAACTGGTCAGCGCCAAAAGCACAGGGACGGTGCGACATTCGTCACAGTCCGGCAGGACGCGCATACCCGCGGAGTGACGGCGGGTAGCCACCTAGGCAGGTGCGCCCGGCCGTGCCACACAATTCGTTCTGACCCCAGGGAGGCGTCAATTTATGACCACACCGGATACGACAAAACTGCTAGCCCAGCTTCGCGCACTGTTGGACCTGACCAACACCGAAATCCAGATCGCGGAAACCCGGGTTACCCAGGCTCGCACAGACGCTGTGCGCCGGGAGTTGACGCAGAACGCCGCTCACGGGCGTGAGCGTGCCGAAGCCATCGAAGCGCAGATTCGCGAACTGGGCGGATTCCCGATGTCATCGGGCCGTTTCTTGGCCGCGCGGCCGCAGCCGTCAAGGCGCTCACCGAGCAGGCTGCTCCGTTCGACGAGGCATTGCTCGGTGACCTGGCCCTCGAGGACCAGTTGCTCGACCGGGCGCGCTACACCAAGGCGCTGGCGGTCGCCGCGAAGCACTCCGATGTCGAAGCGCTGGCCGACCGCTTGATCACCGCGCACTCCGCGACCGTCGATTGGTTGACCACCGTGCTGGCCGAGGACGCGCTGGGTGGACCGGCGGCATTGCGCCGGACTCCGCTGCAGGCCGCCGCCGGCACCGCGGTGAAGCTGGTCAACCTTCCCGCTACGTGGTCGGCGCGCGGAGTCGACCGAGCCGTCGAGGCGCTGCGGTCTACCGGGCCCGCACTGAACGACCTGGTCAAGCGCGGCGGACACGCCGGCGAGATCGCTGTGAAGGCATTGTCCGCCTCGCAGAGCGCCGCGTTGCAGGCCGCCGAGCGGGTCACCCGATCCGAAGGGGCCACCAGGACCGCCGACGCGCTGCACGCGGGTCGAGCTGAGGTCGGCGTGTTGGAAGCCGGCGAATTGCCGATCAGCGACTACGACACTCTCAACGTCAATGAGGCGGTCGCCGCGGTCAAGGACCTCGACGCCGTCGACGATGTTCGCGCGATCATCGCCTACGAGGAGGCGCACAAGAACCGTCAGCGCATCGTGTCCGCGGCGCAAACCCGCGTCGCCGCCATTGCGCAGGACGTCGTCGGCATCAGCTAGCGGCGTCTGGGTCAGCCCCTCGGTTACGGCCGGGGGGCTCGACCTTGCCCTGATCGAGACCGGTGGCGGAAGAAATGTCTCCGGCAAGCTGTTCGTTTAGCCGTATGATTGATTGTCTTGCCGAGGATCGGCAGGGGTGCGAGGGGCTGAACGGTTTCGACTTCGCGCATCGAATCAAGGGAAGCGTGCCGGTGCAGGCAAGAGACCACCGTAAGCGTCGCTGCAACCATATAAGCGCCGATTCACATCAGCGCGACTACGCACTCGCTGCCTAAGCGACTGCGTGTCTGTCAGACCGGGAACGCCCTCGGCCCGGACCCTGGCATCAGCTAGAGGGACCCACCCACGGGTTCGGTCGCGGGATCCGTGGGGACATCAAACAGCGACTGGGATCGTCATCTCGGCTTGTTCGCGTGACCGGGAGATCCGAGTAGAGGCATAGCGAACTGCGCACGGAGAAGTCTTGAGGGAATGCCGTAGGACCCGGGTTCGATTCCCGGCAGCTCCACAGTTTGAACAGGCAAATAGAGCGAATAAAGGCCACGTCAGCACCACGTCAGCACGTCTGACTCAGCCGGCGTGGCCTTTACTCGTGAACGTGAGCGAAGACCGCAGCACGGTTTGAGGGGTCACCCGCTGGTGGTCAGTGTCGGCCGACGGAGGCCTTTGGGAACATGAGGGTGTGCTGACGGTGGTCAGCACATTTGCCTGCTCAGCCGTATTCCCCATGTCGAGACATGTCGGCTCGTTCGACATTGGCCGAGTTCAGGCGGTCTATAGCGTCTTCGATTCCCGCCTGCTCCACTGCGAGACGCGTCGTATCTTAAGTTTTCTTTCCCCTTGTTTTCAGTTTGCTCTCAGTTAGCCTTGCATATGAAGTTCTCCAAACACTTAGCGCAAGACAACGCCCCCAATTGCTAGGGCAGTAGAGAACGGGAGCCCTACATGACTCATCGCGGAATCGGCGCAATGGCACTCGTCGGCGCGGCTGCCGGTGCGGTTATGAGTGCCGTGCTCATCAGCAGCCCGATGGCCTACGCGGACTGGCCACCGGTGCCCTCGATAACCGACTTCACTCCGCCTGGCACGGAGAGCACACAGACGATTATCGACAATTCATCGTTCCCGGGCCTGTACAGCAGTGTTGATGAGATTGACCATTACCTGGTGTACGACAGCGCCCGGGACTTGGTGGGGAGCTATGACGTCAAGGACACCGGCCTGGTATTGGGTTCCATCCCGTACTTGAGCCAGGGTTCGGAGGTAGTGATCGACAGTACTGGTGCGGCCCCCGCTGTCGGAACGGTGTGGGACTTAGGGGGTTCCGGCATCGTACTGGGCAGTCTTCCGTTTAATTTCGAGTTCAATGACTACACAAACAGCCCAGGCGGAACGACGGTGGACGAGTTCGAAATACTCCTCCTTGGGCTTGGTAATTTCTACTCGAGCGGACCGGCAGGCACATTTGATGAGCTGGCCCTCTTCGGGACCGTGGTGCCCATTATCGATGCCCCGGCCTCCACTGCGATGTCAGCGGGTCTCGACATGGGTGACCTCGGCGGACTGACCGATCTCGGCGCATTGTGATTTGAGGTCCCCAATATGTTCTGACCAATTGCCGCCCACGAAACACTTTTCGCTGTACCCGCGTGGGATCTGACGCAATTGAGCGGGTAATGCAGTTGGGGCAGGCGACACTTTTCATCAAGATGCTCAGGTCGGCGCCAGGCTGCGCGGTTGCAGCGGGTCTAGTCACTCGCCTTGAAAATCTGGTGGCACGCCTCGCGGCTAACGCAACCGCGGAGCACTAGCTACCGCAGGACAGTTCGCTCATCGCCCGATAGTCAGTCGCCCGGGAGTTAGCAACCAACGATCAGACGCTCTCAGCTAGCACCAAGCGACTTTGCAGAATTCACACAGGGCGTGCTATGTCAGAGATATTGTGGCCCCTGCGGAACCAAGCGCATGGGGGATGCCAGTGATCGAACCGTGGGAATTGATTCTCCACCACACCTATGCCGGTACCCCAGGGGTGGTGTTCGACCATTCGCCCAGCCGAAGCAGCCACGGTATCGCGGCCGGGCTTGATCCCACAGATTTTGTTCTCGACGGATATGCCAACGGTTCTGGCGCGGTGCGCTTTCATGGCCGCGGGATGGTCCGGGTGGACCCTACCGGCGGGTGGGATCGACTGGGCGCTTTCCGGGCTGAGGTCGTATTCCGTTTGAATCCCGGCGGTGGCGGCCACTTTCTCAACGCGCGACCACTTTCGTTTTATGCGCAAGCAAGCGAGCGAAATCTCGATTTCGGGTTCAGGACGACCGATCATGCGCCGGGTTCATTCCTCGGATGGCAGGACTTCGACGTCGATTTCGCCAACGTCGGCGTTGACCCGCACGAGTGGACGACAGTCGCCATAATGCACGACGGATTCGGCACTGCGCAGATTTTGATCAACGGCGAAGTCGCCAAGACTTGGCTTGACGAGCCATTGCAGCCAGTGCGCCCCGTCACGACGGTGACCATCGGTAACGAGCCGGGCGGTTCACTCCCCTTTCGGGGCCTGATCGACGACGTCAAGATTTGGCGACCCAATCCGGTGAAAGTCACCAGTGACTTCACCAATCGGATCATCAAAGACGGCGTCACCGATTGCTGGGTGCAATGGGGCCGCAAGTTCCGGGATGCGTTAAATGCCGTGGCCCCAGAGGATTCCGAGTGTCTGGGTCGCCTCAACCAACTCGTCGACGACCTGTTGACCAGCACCATCGCCCCGGCGCTCACCCAGAGTGCATCGACACGACAAGCGTTGCAGGACGCGATCATCGAGTATCGACGATTGTGGCTCGGCGGAAACATCGAAGCGATTCATTCCGTGCTCTCCGGGCTTCAGCACACGCTGGCGTCCCAAGGCATCGACATCGAGCAGATGACCGCCTTCCAGGCTCTGGTCAGCGACCGCTGCTTCCAGGAGTTGATGCGGATCACCCCTCCGCTCGACTGCGATCCGCAGTTCGTCAAGATGCTCAAAGGTGGAGGAAGTTAGGGCCGTGGCAGACCACCCTCTGACGACAGACAGCTCGACCGCCGACGCTAGCCTGTTCACTACAGCCAAATTCCAGCCCACGCCAATGGCGCTCGTCCTTGCCTTCGTGGCCAACGTCAGGCCGTTGATCTCGCTCGCCACCCCCACCACACCGATGCTCAGAGGCAACGGCCTCACGTGGGAACGGGTTGCCTCAGTGACGACAGACGCTGGAGACCGGCGGCTCACCTGCTTTCGAGCGATGGGCGACGCTCCGACCCGAGATGTCGTCAGCATTAGCTTTGCCGACGATATTCAAGACATTTGCGCGTGGTCCATCGTGGAATACACCGATGTTGATACCAGCGGAAGCAGCGGCGCCGGGGCGGTCGGCCAAAGCGTGGTCGCCACCGGGACAGACGTCAAGATCGACGTCAACCTGACACCCGCGGATGCCACGCGCGATCGCACCGTGGGCGCGATCATCCTCGAATCCACAGATGCAGAAGCCGTCTCGGCCGGAGCTGGCTTCTCCGAAATCCATCAGCAGAACGCCACGCAAATCTTCAACAAGGGATTGACGTTGCAGACGCAGGATTCGACCACCGGCGTCGGCACGATCGCATGGACGTGGGCAAACAGCCAAGACGCGGCCGCGATCGTCATTGATGTGAAAGGCAAGCAGCCGACATCGACGACGCCGACGAACACCGATCCGGCCACAGCGTTGATTCGCCGGTTCGAACCCATACTTCACTTCCATCCGCAGGAGTCGTTCGTGCCGGTGAACGCACAACGATTCGTGGAATCGGCCGCACTCTGGGCCGCCAAATCACCCTTCGATGACAAAAACTCTTGGGGGACAGCTCCGTTAGTCAAAGCTGGTCAATTGTCGACCGATGCGAATGCCAACCACTATCTGGGCAAGCCCGAGAACATCGTCGCCGACAAAAGCCATGAACGCTTCCTCGAGTTTGGCGGCTGGAAGGATCCCAGCGAAAGCCCCGAAGCGACCGTAACCGCCACCAGCACCAACGTGTATTCCGACCGAACCGAGATCCTGCGGCGCTACAACTCCGATCTCGCGGACAGCAAGTTCTGGTATCACGCAGAGCGTTTCGGCACGACACGCCTCGCCGCGCTCGCCAACTCGGTCACTGCGCCCGCACTGACGACGACACTTGCAAATTTCAGGAATCCCGAGCTGCTGTGTTATTACCTCTTCTACCCCGCACACGAGCAGGGCGTGGATTCGGCTACGTGCAACAACCTTCAAGCCAAAGAAGTTGCCTGCCACGCCGGCGACTGGCAGTGCATCGCAATACTGCTCGAAGGCGACGGCCCCAACACGGCGGCCGACAAGTACACCCCAAAATTCTTCGGCATCACCGGGTTACGCCCCAAGCCAGTCACCACCCCGACCGGGGAGAAGTTTCGGCCGTATGCGTTCGACCCCGAGGGGCGTGTGGCGATGAAGGTCGAGTCGTGGCGCACCGGCGCACCGGATTCCCCCGTGCAGCCAGACGTCGTGGGCGACCACCCTCGGTTCTACGTCGCCCGCGGGTCCCACAGCCTTTATTTCGACGCGGGTGAACACGAAGTGTCGCCTTTCGAGGAAGCCAATTCTCCCGCGGGCTGCGGGCATTTCGACACACCAAGCGCAATCCCACCTCCCGCCTCCGACGGCGGAGGGTCCGGGTGGAATTCGACTGCGGCTTACTTCACCTTGCTCGCGAAAGCCGTCGCGGGCGGTCTGTTCGGCGCTTTCTTCCAAGGGTTAGTGGCAGGGATAATAGAACTTATCGCTTCCGCGAGCGCACCTTTCGGCGCGGGCTCGGATCCCACGACGCTTGATCCGCCGAAAGCAGACGCTTCGCCCCCGACCGGCGCAGCGGGCATCACGGTGCGGCCGAAGAATGTAGCCGTGCCCGATGTCACGTCCTTGGAGCCGGTGTGGCCAAGCGACGATCATATGGTCGACATAATCGTCGATCGGTCGAGGCAGGTGTGGTGGCCGTCCGACGACGGCACGGCAGGTTATCGGGGCCGCTGGGGCCAACGCGTCGCCTCAGACCCGCTGCCGCACCGCGCTGGCGTGAAATTTCCCGAGTTCTGGAAAATGTTCCTCATTGCGCTTGAACAGGGCTTCGGTGACCACAGCCTCACCCGTCCCTGATAAATCGACGTGCCGCGGCCTGACTTCTTGCTAGCATGGTGCCGCCACCAGAAGCCGAATAGTGTTGCGGGAGAGTGTAATCCGCGGGTTGCACTCAAGGCTGCTTTAGCTCGAGTGCGATTCCCGGCAACTCCACCGGAACGGGCCAGGCCGACAGGCCTGGCCTTCGCTTGGGCGCGCGAAGTCCTACGATGAACCGTCTCCCGATCTGCGGCGATCTCAGCGCGCGGGCCGCTCACCGGCTGCGACTGCGTCGGGATAGTCGTTGTAGTACGGGACGTAGCCCTCCGTGCGGCCGTTGAGCACGTAGACCGGATCGTCGACGTCGGGTCCATATCCTTGCTCGCGCAAATCGAGCTTCTTGGTCTTGACCGTCGCGGTGTGCTCCAGCGAATCTACGACCCTTATGAACAGCGGCGCCGCGTAGCCAGGGAGGCGGTCGTACACGGTACGGGCCAGCGACGCGCCGTCGAACTCTGTGCCGTCCTTCAACACTACGGCCGCCATCCCGGCGCGCCCGTCCGCGCCGGGCACCTTCACCCCGAAGACCGTTACCGCCTCGACCCCCGGATCGGCCGCCACGGCGGCCTCGACGTCTGTCGTCGCCACGTTCTCGCCCTTCCATCGGAAGGTGTCCCCGAGCCGGTCGACGAACACAGCGTGGCGCCAACCCTGAGGGCGCAGCAGGTCGCCGCTGTTGAGCCACACGTCGCCGTCGCGAAAAGCGTTGCGAATCAACTTCTTCTCGCTGGCTTCCGGATCGGTGTAGCCGTCGAACGGCTGAGCCTTGGTGATTTTGCTCAACAGCAGACCGGGCTGGCCGCGACGCACTCTGCGGACTCGGCCGTTCTCATCGCGAACCGGCTCGCCGGTCTCCGGGTCATACTCGACGAACGCGACCGCGGTAGGGCAGAGGCCAGCGGTCTTGGGGATGTGAAAGATATTGACGAATCCCGTGTTTCCCTCACTGGCTCCGTATAACTCGAAGACCTGCGCGATGTTGAAGCGAGTAGTGAACTCGTCCCAGATATCCGGGCGCAGTCCGTTGCCGCCGATCACGCGCACTTTGTTGGTTCGGTCCGTGTCCCGCTCCGGCTGGTTGAGCAGATAGCGGCAAACCTCGCCGATGTAGACGAACGCGGTGGCGTCGTACCGAGCCACGTCGTCCCAGAACCTGGAGGCCGAAAACGATTGGGCCAGAGCAAGAGTGGCCCCTGCGCCGATCACTCCCGACACCGCCACGGTCAGCGCGGTGTTGTGGTATAGCGGCAGGCAGCAGTACACGGTGTCGCTGCTCTTCAATCGCATGCCGATAGCGCCGGACCCACCCATCGCGCGCAGCCACCGGTAGTGCGTCATGACACTGGCCTTCGGGGCGCCGGTGGTGCCGGAGGTGAAGATGTAGAACGCTGGGTCCTTGGCCCGCACCGACGATGTCACCGCCGGGTTGTCGGTGGGCGCGTCGGCAGAGAGGCGATCCAACTCGTCGATGGTCACGGTGTCGGCGACTTCGGCCTCTGATTCGTCGACCGCGGAAAGCAGGTCCTGCTCGCCGACGATTACCTGGGCATGCAATAGCCCGACGCTGTGTGCCAGCACGTTGCCGCGCTGCTTTTCGTTCAGCATTCCGGCGATCGCGCCGAGTTTGACCGCCGCCAGCATCACCAGCAGCGTTCGCGCCGAATTGCGCATGATGACGCCCACGACGTCACCGCGACCCACGCCCCGTTCGGCCAGCGTGGCCGCGTAACGGTTGACGGTTTCATTGGCCTCGCGGTAGGTCAGCTCTTCGTCGTCGAAACGAATGAAGACGTGGTCGGGGTAACGCGCCGCTCGGTCTTGGAAGGCCCGGCCGATCGACTTCTTCGCTGACCCGTGGATGAGAAAAGCCGTGAGCGTGCCGCGCGCAACGACGGGCGCGTCCAGCACCAAGGCAGGCAGGCGCGCGGCGATGTCGGTCAGCCCGACGGTGTCACCGGCCACTGGCCGCTCAGTCCGAGTGCTTGGCGCGCCGCCGCCACCACACCTGCGTCGCCCGCTCCACCGGCGCACGCAGCACGACGGTGGCGACTTCGGCCGGCCACAACCACCACGGGGCGATGGTGCGGGTTCGATCGGTGATCGCCCTCGCAACAATCTCCGCCGCCTGCTCGGGAGACAGGCCGGGCGCGTTGCGCAGGCTCTTGGTCGGTTCCATCATTCGGGTATTGACGAGTCCGAAGTAGATCGATGTGACGTCCACTCCGTCGGCGTGCAGCTCGGGTGCAACGCTGCGCAGCCACATGTCAAATGCTCCCTTCGACGCCTGGTAGGCGCCCCACCGAGGGCCCGGCGGGGTGCGGACGCCGACGCTCGACACGTTCACAATGTGCCCGCTGCCGCGCCGCCGCATCTCCGGAACCAGCTCCAGCAGGAGCCGAATAGGGCCAAGGTAGTTGACGCCGATCGTGCGGTCGAAGTCGTGCGGTCGGTCGTACTGTTCGTGCAGTGACCGGCGGATCGACTTGCCCGCGTTGTTTACGACGATGTCCGGCGCGCCGTGCTCGGCGCAGATGCGTTTCGCCAATTCGGCGACGGCGGCCTCATCGCTGATGTCGGCCGGGTAGCTCACCGCTTTTCCGCCGTCGGCGACGATCGTCGCAGTGAGTTCGTCGAGTGTGTCCGCCGATCGGGCCGCGAGCAGCACGGTCGCTCCCGCCGAGGCGAGTTTGCGTGCGGTGGCCGCGCCGATGCCGAACGAGGCGCCGGTGACCAGCACGGTCGCGCCCGATACCGCGTCATGCAATCGGTCGGGGTCGGATGCTCGCGGATGGTTCACGAGCATCCCAAGCACTGTTCCGGCTGAGCTCACGAGGTGGGACTTCCCACCATGCCGCCTGATCAATCCCGGGCGTGGACCGTGACGACCGCCCGCATTCATGACCTCGACTGCGCCTGCGGCGGCACTAGTCCCATTCGAGACAGGTGGCGGTGCCTGTTCAGGATTTCACTCGGTTGCTGGATCGGTTCATTTATCGGTGCAATGAACCGTTGTGAGCGCAAGCTGCAGTGATGCAGCGATGGGGCGTAACGGCAGGAAGTTCGACTCGGTATGCGGGACTTGTGCGCTCCAAAAGCTGTTCACGCGTTCGCGATCAGCTAGGAGGTTGTTGAGCAATGGATTTCGCACTGTTACCCCCGGAAATCAATTCCGCGCGGATGTATGACGGGCCCGGGGCAGGGCCGATGTTGGCCGCAGCCGCGGCATGGGACGGCCTTGGCGCAGAGTTGCACGCGACCGCGACCGCATACGGGTCGGTGATTTCGGAGCTGAGCGCAGGACCCTGGCTTGGCGCCGCGTCAGCAGCGATGACAGCCGCAACCGCGCCGTATATGGCGTGGATGAGGACCACCGCCAGCCAGGCCGAACAGACAGCGGTCCAAGCCAAAGCGGCGGCAGCGGCCTACGAGGTGACATTCGCGGCGATGGTTCCGCCGGCAGTGATCGCCGCCAACCGCGCCTTGTTGCAGGCGCTGGTGGCAACAAACGTGTTCGGGCAAAACAGCCCGGCGATCGCTGCCACCGAGACCCTCTACGCCGAGATGTGGGCACAGGATGCCACTGCGATGTACGGCTACGCGGGCACATCGGCGTCCGCGTCAACGCTGACTCCATTTACCCCGGCACCGCAAACAACGAACGCGACGTCGGCGGCGACCTCGCCGGCAACGGCGACTCAGCTGGCGGCCGCGACAGCGCAGGGCCTCACATCGCCCGCGGCGGCCACGGACACTCTGGGCACGCTGGCGGACCTCATTGACATCGTGCTGTTCTTGCCGGGGGTGGCCCAGGCTGGGCTGACGCCATTGAACACCACGGGCTTGTTCACGGACTTGTCGTACGACGACTCGGAAGTCCGGGATGAGGCATTGAAGGGCACCGAGGACCAAATCGCGGCCAAGTTGGGAATTCCCGGTTACGTGTCCGTCCCGCCTGGAGAGGCCGCCCCGGGCGTGACGCCAGGGTTCGCAACGTCGTTGCGTCTGGGCGAGGTCCCGTCGGTGACGGCGGGCCTAGGGCAGGCTCCCACGCTCGGAAGGTTGTCGGTGCCACCGGCCTGGTCGGTGGCAGCCCCGGAGATCAGACTTGCCGCGGCGACGCTGCCAGCTACCAGCCTGAGCGCGGCTCCAGAAGTCATGGCAGCCAGCCCTGGAACCCTCTTCAGCGAGATGGCCCTGGCGAACATGGCCAGCCGTGCCGTCGGTGGCACCACTACGCGAGGATCTCAGGAGCGCACCGGATCCGTTTCGCGTCCCCGAACCGTGTCGACGTCCACGCCGCCGAGCGGCCACGGCACGACGATGGCCGCCGATATCCGCGAATTCGCTGAAGCTTTAGTCACACTCGGCGACCTACGCGATTCAGGGCTGCTGACGGACGAGGAATTCGCAGAGCAGAAGGGACGCCTTCTCGCTCGCTGAGGTTCGATTGGAACGGCCGGCGTTCGGTTACCGTTCCCGGCAGCACCACTCGTTACGACCTACTTCGCGGCGAGCTACCGGGGCGGACGTGTCCGCGCATCCCAAACCCGCTGTGTCTCCGGGCCGATCGACGAGTGGTGGATTTGCTGAAAATTCCGTCCGCCCCGACGGAATGTAGCAATGACCGGTGTGGGCACATCCCGTTCCAGGGTCGGCTCGGGCAGCCATTCGCAGGGTCGTACGTGCACCAGATCCACCGCCCTAGCGGGTTTGTCGGCATCGTAGAAGTACGGTCCGGAAATGCGACCTAACCAGAACCAGCCGTCGGAGTCGCGGGTCCACGCGAACGAACCTTCGTCGAGCTCGGCGAACCGGGCTACCCGGCGAACAAGCCTGTCCTGTTCTGCGGACCCACTCACCGACTGCCCGAACCCGCACAGGCCAAGCCGGCGAGCGCGATCGATGGTGGCTTGTGACGGGATCGCGTCGCTGCGGGATCGCATCGGTGCGCGGTAGACGGCGACCATGAGTGACATAGTGCCTCGGCGCACTACCCCCTGTCTGACGGCAACGACGTTTGGCCGGGCGTCGGCACGCTGGGATGAATCCAGGCACACCGGTAACCCGATCGACCGGCAACGGAACTTGTCTAAGTAACGCCGTACTCTTCGACGGTGAACGCGATTGACCCGGACAAGCTCACCATGTGCCTGCAGGTGCTGGCCGACATCGAGTCGTTGCCACCCGAGCACCCCGATGCAGTCGCGGTGCGTCGCGCGACCGCGGGCATTTTCAAGTCAGTGAAGAAGGCCCGCCGCCACGCCAAACGTGACGCGCTGGCAGCCGCGGATCACGCCGTCATCGCGGCCACCGCCACTGGCGCGCCCGGCCGGATAGACGACGAAACCGCGGGCCTGCCGTTGGTGTCCACCGCCGTCGGCGCCACCGCCGGTACGTTGCTGCGGTCCCGTGCCTGCTATATGTGCAAGAACCACTACACCCTGGTCGACGCCTTCTACCACCAGCTCTGTCCGCACTGCGCTGCGCGCAGCCACACCAAACGCGACGCCCGGACGGACCTCACCGGCAGGAAAGCTCTGCTCACGGGCGGGCGCGCCAAAATCGGCATGTACATCGCGCTGCGGCTGCTTCGCGACGGCGCTTACACGACGATCACCACCCGCTTTCCGAACGACGCCGTGCGCCGCTTCACCGCGATGCCGGACAGCGCCGACTGGCTGCACCGGCTGCGCATCGTCGGGATTGATCTGCGCGACCCCGCTCAGGTCGTCGCGCTCGCAGACGCCGTCACCGCGCAGGGGCCGCTGGACATTCTGATCAACAACGCCGCCCAGACGGTGCGCCGAGCCCCCGGCTCCTACGCTGCCGCTCGTCGAGGCGGAGCGCACCCCGGCATCGGAACTCGTCGACGTAATCACGTTCGACCGGGTCAGCGACGCCCATCCCGCGGCACTTGCCGGCAGCCTCGCCGAACATCGCGCGCCGCATGCGGTGACCGAATTGGCCCTCGCCGCCCGCAGCGCGTCCCCGGACCGGATCGCTGCGGGCACCGCTATCGACGCTGGTGGCTTGTTGCCCGATACCGCGCCCGTCAACAGTTGGACTCAACGCGTCCACGAGATCGACCCGATGGAATTACTCGAGGTTCAGCTGTGCAACCAGACCGCGCCGTTCATTCTGGTGAGCCGGTTGCGCCCGGCGATGGCCGCTTCACCGTCTCGCCGCAAATACGTCGTAAACGTGTCTGCAATGGAGGGCCAGTTCAGCCGTGCATACAAAGGCCCGGGCCATCCGCACACCAACATGGCGAAGGCCGCGCTGAACATGCTCACCCGCACCAGTGCCGGCGAAATGCTCGAGCGGGACGGCATTCTCATGACCGCTGTCGACACGGGCTGGATCACCGACGAGCGTCCACACCCGACCAAGCTGCGGCTTGCCGACGAGGGTTTCCACGCCCCGCTCGACCTCGTCGACGGCGCCGCCCGCGTGTACGACCCGATCGTCCGCGGGGAGTCAGGCGAAGATTTGCACGGCTGCTTCTTGAAGGACTACTCGCCGAGCAACTGGTAGGTCTTCTCCGCCGCCTCGGCGTCGATTCCAGCCGACTCCGAGCGGAGGACAAGTTGAATGACTTTCGCCGGGCTGACCGCTGCCGCCGTGCGGACGTGTCGGCTACTTGCCCACGGTGTGGACGATCAGGATGTCCACTTTCGCCTTTCGCGCAACGGTGTCGGGCACGGAACCTAATAGCCTGCCGGCGACCGTGCCGATCCCCAGGTTGCCGACGACGAGCAAGTCCGCGTTGACTTCGTCGGCCAGATGCATCAACGCATTGACTGGCGCACCGACGATCGACCGATCTTCGACGTCGCGGGCTCCAGCGGCTTTCGCCCGTTCGCGGGCGTCCTGAAGGATCGCGTACACCGAAGCGCTCCCATGCATCCGATAACCCAAGTCACCCAGACTGTCCGCGGCTCTACTGTCTGTCACGCGATCCGGGGAGGGTGGCCGCGAAGCAATGG
>CAWIKT010000032.1:0-20874 GCA_963836555.1 uncultured Actinomycetota bacterium
CCAAACATGTCGCCTGACCAAAGCCTCGGCCATGCGCAGGCCTTCGGCGGAGAGACCCACGGCATTGATGCGGATGCAGTCGGGATCCCGCACGGGGCTGAAAAGCTGGGTCAACCAGGCCCAAGGCGTCGAGCACCTTGAAACCCTCCTGAAACGCAGTGCCCCCCGAATCGATCGTCCGTCAGATGCAAGAGGGTGACGATGCGGATCCCGTCGGTATCGACGAACTCGCGCAGGTCTTCTTCGTTTTCGATGATACCAGAGGCTCCTTCGAGCCCCAGTACGAGCACGCGTTTGCCCTGGGAGAGCGCGGAGCGGGCTTGGGCCGCGTCTCGGACCAGGACCCATTCAGGGTGTTGGTCCACGAAGACTTCGGCGAGCCGGACCTGGCGCCGGATCGACTTATAGAGCGAGATCACGAAAAACGGATTGGCGTAAAGCATCGCCACGACGATCCCTGCTTCCGAGCGGTTCATGGATTCGGGGTTGGCCTGGCTCCTGAGGCGTTGGGTCCAACTCGTCGCTCGGAGAGGTCCATCAAAGTCGCCGCTAAAGACCCACGTCATCCCTTCTTTCATGAAAAGGTGAGCATGAAGCTCCACCGTAGCGCGCTCCGAGGGAGGGGGGGGACGCTCTCGATGCGCGCTTGCTCCGCCCCGAAACCGGGTTGTCCCAAAAAGAGGCAGAGGAGAGGTGCGACAACTTGCATTGTAGCTTTGAGCGTCATGAGATCGGTCCCGTATCCCACTGGGAGCTCCGTGTTAGGAAAAGAAAGTTGCGATTTTATTGCCGTCAGCTAGTTTGGTCACGATTCTGGTGAATCGGAGGTCTTGTGCGGATCTTGAATCGACTCGGTTTGGCTTGGGTTGCGTTCTTAGGCCTTTTGCCGACTCAAAAAGTTTGGGCGTTTCCCGAAAACGTTCGGCATGGTTATCCCAACTGTGTGTCCTGTCACATCAACCCCAACGGTCAGGGTTTGCTCAACGACTATGGTCGCGAGCTTTCGGTGGCTGTCCAAAGCTACGGCAAGTTTTCGAGCCTACCAAAGCCAAGCCTGCGCACGCCGACGCCTCGGAAGGGGATCAAGAACTCGGAAGCCCAGTTTTTGTACGGTGATTTTCCACACCCCAAATGGCTAAACATGGGGGGCGATCTCCGGTTTTTGCGAGCTATTCCAGTTCACGCCTTTCGAGTAATTCGGCCCAGTTTATCGTGATGCAAATGGATCTCGAGGCGGCCGTTACAGTCGGTCGACTGACTGTGGATGCGAGCCTGGGTCGCGTGGATCCTGCGTATACGGGTACGCCCAATCCAGACTTCTTGGATTTTATCGTGAGCCGGCGGCACTACCTTTTGTATAAAGCCACTGACCAAGTTTTTTTCATGGGGGGACGGTTTTGGAAACCGTATGGCATCCTGGATGCCAACCATTCTTCGGTGGTCAAAGAGTCCCTGGGGTGGAACTTCGGCTCCGAGTCTTACAACCTGGAGGCCGGCTATCAGCAGAATTTGAACGTCACGGGGTATGCCGACTTTGGCCGTCCAGGGGACAAAGACCAGATCGAACAGGGTGGCGGCGGAACCGTGTCCCTGGGATTTGCCCACTCGTACAAGGCGGGCGTCAGTTATTTTTACGGGACCAACGACTCAGGCTCCCGGCAGGTTTTCGGCCCTTGGGGGTTGCTCGGGTTTACCGAGCATTTGTACCTCAATACCGAAAATGATTTTGTCCTAGCCTCGCCGCTCTCTTCGCCGCACACCGCTGGTTTCGCGACCTACAACCGCTTGGGCTACGAGTGGGTCCAGGGTTTTCACACTTACCTCGAGCAGGGTTTTAACCAACTTGAGCTGTTTCAAAGCGCTAGCGCCAACCCTGGACCTTCGATCCAGGTCTACGGGGTGGGGCTGCTTTACTACCCACGGACTCATTCAGAAATAGAGGCCGTATTCAAAAGCGCGGGGACGTTTCGCGCCGTCCACGGAGTTTACGGACTACGTCTACCTTTCAGCTGCACTACTACCTGTAGCGCTCCGATGGATTAGGTGTCGGATCCGCAGAGGGGGTAGGTCTTGGTGTAGCCGTTGATGCAGCCATCGATCCAATCTAAGGTCGATTGGTCCGCGTCCGATGGGTGTTCATTGTAGCCGCAAAGCGCTGTTGGCGGGATGCCATAGACGAGAGGGTGGGCACAGTGCTTGGCACCGATCCGCTGTCCCTCTTTGTAGCCAGTCTGGTAAGCCTCGTTCTCGGTGCCTGAGGGGCCGGCAGCAATGAGGCAGGTCAGTGCGGTGATTGTTCCTGCAAGGGCGGTCAATTTTTGAAACGAGTTTTGAAATGAGGTCATGGCTAATTCTCCCAGGTTGAACGCATCGGCGTTCTTTATATACGACTCAGTGCGTCAAATATCAGGGAGTCTTTAATATACCGGACCCATTGGTCTTTTTCCAATGCGCTTGAGCACCTGGGTTCGAAACCTAAGCCAAGGGACGTGGGCCGCCTGCTGGGCCTGGAGGGCAAACCCAGGCGATCGGAAGCATTTTGACCCAGGCTTCAGCTCGTTCCACCGCCTCGTCAACGAGGGCCGCTCCGACGTCTGGCCCGGGCCAGGAATGCGTGCATCCAAGTCAAAGTCGGCTTCAATAAAAGCGCGGTCAGCGGGGGGATAGGCCCAAAGGTGGAATTCCAGCACCGCCGGCAGATTGAAGCTGTGGACGGCGCCTTCGAGCTCGGCGTAGGGCGAAGAAAACCCGCTGTTGAGGGGAGGTTCCAGGCTTTTGGCAGAAACACGGAGGGCTGGTGTGCTCGAGCATTTTGTCACCGCTTTCCTCCAGCATGTGCAAAAGCATCTCCTCGCTGAAAAGCGCCGCCAAGCGGTGCAGCGTTTGCGCATGAGCTTCAAGCACACAGATGAGGAACTCGACCAGTCGCACTTTGTGAGCCTACCGTATCTTCAGCGCGATTTGGGCGAAAACAGAAACTTCCATTGCGCGGGGCCCGGAGGTTCGGAAGGACTACCCGGCCATTGGGCCAGGTTGGTGGCGATCTCTTTAGGGCTCTTGAATCGCGGATCCACGACCAGGTACCACCTGCCGTGCCAAGCAAGAAACTCCGGACTGTGGGTGGACTTGGCGGTCCCCGCGGCCTCGCCACTGCTCTCGACAAAGAGCACCACGGCCGAAGGCCAAAGTTGATCGTTGAGTCTTTGGTTCCACTCCTCGACCAGAGTGATCTCCACCCAGGCTTGCAGGCGCCACAAGCTCCAGCCCATATTGCAGGCCTCGGCGGCGATGGCAGCTTCCCATTGACGGTCGTAGCGTTCCAGTTTTTCGCGGTCGATCACGGTATAAAGGGCTTCCGGCAGTAAGCGAGTGCGCTTGCGAAGCTCGCTGTCACCGGTGACCAGTTCCAGTAAGTCGCCCTCAAGCTTGGGTTGGCTTCTCAGCTCCCGGAGTCGGTCTTCCCAGGTGCGGAGGTTGGAGAGGATGTCTTTGCGTCCCGTGGGCCAGGCAACGGGATTTTTGTGCATGAAGCAGCGACGTGATCTCGCGCCAGGATCGCCAAGCGCAGCAGCGTGCGCTCAGGCTGACCATCGCAATGACGCCATTTTTCGCTCGCCCCCTCGAGGGAGTTTCGGAAGTCGTCGTCAATTTTTTCACTAGAGAGGGGCTCACAAATTTTAGGATCCTCTCTGCCGTCTATTCGCCGCGCGATCTAAAGACCCGCGTGGTGCCCGGCTGGTGGGCGGTCTGCCGCCGCGGTTCGGCTTTAGGTTGGGCCGAGACGTGAGCGGCGTGCGTCGGGCGAAAACCGGAGATCGGGGCCTGTTTTTGAGCTCAACGGCCGCTTTCGTCGGTGAAAGTCGAGCAAGGCGTCGATCACGGTGTGATCTTTGAGCCCTGCTTTGTATTCGGGCCGGTGGCTTCCGTAATGGGCCGGGGGAAGTGGTGCAGTCGCAGGTACTCCTGCTGGCGTCGGAGCCACGACTGCAGTGGCCGATGAGACCGTGGTCGGCACCTCGGGCAGCGAAGCGGGCAGGCTGAGGCGGGTGATTTGGTCTAGAGTCGCCAAGCAGCGCATCCCATCTTGGGTGGAGGATCGCGCGTAAGGAGAGATTTCTTCAAAACGTTGTGAAGGGCTGAGCAGGTGTTTGGCTAAAAGCGAAATGAGAGCGAGCTCCGGATGGGGTGCTGGCTTTTTTACCGGAGAATGCATAAGCCGGTCCCTTTTAAGTTTTTAGCGAAAAAATAGTAGGGCGCGTCGCCCCAGTCGCCACGCGAGAGTCCGAGTTGCGTGAGCTTCAGCGTCGAGAGATTTTTTTTGAGAGTCTTGAGTGTTTCGGCGGGAACAGGACCCCGCTCATCGGCGCCGACCAGCAGGAGATGATAAGTGGAACCGGCTCGCGCGATCGGCAAGTAGGCGAACTCTCCGGATCGGCCTGTAAGAAAGCCACTTTCGAGAAATCGGGAGATCGCACCTTGGAAGCGCCAATCGAGCAGCCCCGCTAAACCCTGAAGCGGTCGCTCATCGGGAGTGATGATCGTGACCATGCCGTGGACGCGTCCATCGAACAGGGCGCGTTCGGCATCAATCGTCTCAAATTGCGTATCAGGCGCCTGTTTCGAAGAGTCCACCACTGTTGACCATTTTAGCTGGAATAGCGCCGAACTTGCAATGGTGTCAGGGACATAGGCAAAGAATACCGGCTTACCCTACGCGGATTGCCCCTTTGATCGCATCCAGCACGCCATTTACGAACGCGGGGCTCTCAGCCGTGCCAAATTGCTTGGCTAGCTCGATCGCCTCATCGATCACGACCGAGGAGGGGGTATCCGAAGAAATGACTGAGCTCGTAGATGGACATGCGCAGCAGGTTGCGATCCACGATTCCCCATGCGGCCGATCTTCCAATTCGCTGCGTGTTGCTCCAGCAGGCCATCCAAGGTTGCCAGCTCCTCGAGGGTCCCGGCCACCAATTCGGCTGCAAACGAACGCAGCTCGACAGGGACTTTGAAGTGCTCAAAGTGCCGGTTCAGTTCTTCAATGAGCTCTGCAGGGGTTTTGGCGCGGGCATCGATCGCGGTCGGTTCACGTGACTCGCCGTCGCAGCGGTAAAGCATTTGCAACGCGACTTCGCGGGCCTGGTGGCGGGAGGGTCTCAAAGTCACGCGTCACTCGCTTTCGTTTCCGTCGTTGGCGCCGGGCTTTGGGGGGGCTGGGGCGCGGGTGCATTTCGGAGGAAGCTCCGAAAGAAAAGGTCAGGCTGTTGGGATCGTCATTTTGGACGTTGGGAATCTGCAGCTCGGCCACGAACTCTTCGACGTCCCTGAATTCGCGGTAAACCGAGGCAAAGCGCACATAGGCGACCTTATCGAGCCGGTGCAGCTCGACCATGACCATCTGACCGATGGTCTTGGTAGGGACTTCTTTGAGCCCGTAGCTTTGGATCTTTTTTTCGATTCCGCGGACTAACTCTTCGACCTTCTGAGAAGCGATCGTCCGTTTTTCGCAGGCTTTTTGGAGACCGTCCACGATCTTACCCCGGTCAAAAGGCTCGCGTCGGCCATCTTTTTTGATCACGGCGGGCATGACTTCTTCGACCCGTTCATAGGTCGTAAAGCGCCCTTCACAACGAGGGCACTATCCCGGCGGCGGCGAATCATATCGCCGAGCTGGTTGAGCCTCGAGTCAATGACTTTGGTTTCTGGGACGGCGCAAAATGGGCACTTCATGGGGTCTGTGGCAGCCTTACCTGATCGGGTGGGTGTCCGACAACTTTTTAATGCTCACTGCGCCATATCGGAGCTTATGAGTCGTCTTAATTCATCGATAGCCAAGCGAGGGGCTTGAAAATGCACGGATTGGATCCCGACGGCTTGAGCACCCCGGATATTGTCCAGGAGATCGTCGACAAAGACGATCCGGCTCCGGTCGACCTTGAGATCGCTCAAGATCCACTCAAAACCCCCAGGCTCAGGCTTGCGGAAGCCCAGCTGGCTGGAGCAGTAGACGCGTTCAAAGCGTTTGAGCTCTTCCGCGTACAGCCGGGACCATACTTTTTGATGAAGGTGGTTGGAATTGGTAAAAACACAGAATTTGAGATGTTGGCGCACTGAGTCAATAAAGGCAAACGTTTCTGATCCGTGCCTCGAAAAGCGAGTTCCAGCCCGCCACAAAGTCGTCAAACGTCAGCTCCACCCCCAGCATTCGAGCGACATGCTGGCCGTAGCCCTCTCCCGAGAGTTCCCCCGCTCGTGCTGAGCATAAGCGGCATCAATATACCTCGTCGAAACCGATGTGCGCCAACGTCTTCCGGCGCTGCAGGAAGCGTTCTCGCCACAGTCGCAGGGTTTCCGCGTAATGCTCGCGCAGCGAAATCATGTCGACCGGCTCCAAGGTGCTCTCGCGCTTGACGATTTCGAGCAGCGCCTTGGTCGACGGGATGACGCCGCCGGGAAAGATGTACTTCTGTAGCCACGTCAACCGCTCACGACTGGCAAGCATCTGGGCGTCGGGGCATGCGATCGCCTGGATCACCACTTTGCCGCCGGGTCTGACCAGCTGACCGAGGGTGCGCAGGAACTCCGGCCACGAGCGATGCCCCACCGCCTCGATCATCTCCACCGAAATCACGGCGTCATAGCCGCCGTCGATGTCGCGATAATCGCACACTTCGACGTGCACCCGGCGGGATTGCCCGGCGGCGACGACCCGTTGGCGGGCCAGCCACATCTGGCGCTCCGAGGGGGTGACGGAGTGGACCTCGGCGCCGCGCGCGGCCGCGCGAATGGACAGCTCGCCCCAGCCGGTGCCGAGATCCAGCAGACGGCTTCCGGGTCCCACCTCGGCCGCGTCGAGTAATCGGTCGATCTTGCGCCGCTGCGCCCCGGCCAGGTCGGCCCATGTCGCCGGCAACCGGTCGAACAGTGCGCCCGAATACGTCATCGTCTCGTCGAGAAACTCGATGAATAAATCGCTGGACAGATCGTCGAAGTGTGCGGCGACATTCCGCAACACCTGTTCGCGGCGTGTGTATGGCGAACGTGGTTGTGCGGCAGCGGCAATGGGCTTCAGCCAGCGGAGGCCGCTCGGGACCATCGCGTTGAATGCGGGTGTCAGGGCGGTCAGCACTCCGACGAGATCCGAAGACTCCCACTCGCCGGCCATGTAGGACTCGCCGAAGCCGATCAGGCCATGTCGTCCCAGCCGGCGGGCCAGCCGGTCCGGTTCGTTGACCACGAGGGTCGGTGCGGTGGCGCCGCCCGCGCCGATCACGGGTCCGTCGGGGTACATCAGCCGGATCGGCAGGGGAGCCACCGTACGGCGCAGCAGCCGGTCGGCGACGATCGCCGACGCAGCGGCCACCGCCCCGGACGGCACGGTGAAAACCTCCGGCCACAGAGCCGAATCCGCGCTCGGCGCTTGATGAAGGCTGCCGGAGGTGAACGCCGGACGCTCGAACGCGATGTCCGTGACGTCGTCGACAACCGACAGATGGGATGGCTGGTGCACACCCCATATTCGGAGCGGACGGCCGTCCGGATGCCGGTGCGGAACAGCGATCGGTGCGGGCAAGACCCATCCGCGGCGCCGATAGCTCCGAATGCCTCGCGTTACGTCCTGACAGAGGAGTTATACGAATGGAAATCGGTCACAGCAAAACGCTTGCGGTGGGCCTGGCGGCACTCGCGGCGGTGGGGATGTCGGCGTGTTCGAGCAACAAGTCGGACTCCGCACAACAGACCAGCGCACAGCCGACGAGTAGCTCGGCGGCACCGGCCATGACCGGGCAGGCGGCCCCGTCGAGTGACCTGGTCGGACCCGGGTGCTCGGATTACGCTGCGCTGCACCCGAACGGACCGGCGTCGGTGGCCGGAATGGCTCAGGACCCCGTGGCGACGGCCGCATCGAACAACCCGATGCTGTCGACGCTGACCGAGGCGCTGTCGGGCAAGTTGAATCCGCAGGTGAATCTTGTCGACACGCTGAACAACGGGCAGTACACCGTGTTCGCGCCCACCAACGATGCATTCGCCAAGCTGCCGGCGAGCACCATCGACGAGCTCAAGACCAACGCCGAGAAGTTGAAGAGCATTCTGACTTTCCATGTGGTGCAAGGGCAATCAAGCCCGGCCAAGGTCGACGGCATGCACAAGACGCTCCAGGGCGCAGAGCTGAACGTGACCGGTCAGGGCAACGGCCTCAAGGTCAACGACGCGGGTCTGGTGTGCGGAGGGGTGCACACCGCGAACGCGACGGTGTACATGATCGACACTGTGCTGGTGCCTCCCAGCCAGTAACGGTCGCAACACATCGCATGATAGGGCAGTCCGGTCTCCGGACTGCCCTACCTCGCGTCAGGAGCCCTTACCAATCCGAGACCGCCGCGGTGGCGAATAATGGTCATGGTGTCGCTCGCATTGATCGGTCTCATCGGGGGCCTCATCACCGGCATCTCACCGTGCATCCTTCCCGTGCTACCGGTGGTCTTCTTCTCCGGAACCACGAACGCTGACGACGGGGTCGTCGCGACCAAACGTGATGTGTCGCGGCCGTATCGCGTCATCGCGGGGTTGGTGCTGAGTTTCAGCCTGGTGGCCCTGCTCGGCTCGGCGTTGTTGTCATTGCTGCATCTTCCGCAGGACGCCATTCGCTGGATCGCGTTGGTCGCGCTGGTGGCGATCGGCCTCGGCTTGATCTTCCCGGGCGTTGAAGAGCTACTGGAGAAACCGTTTTCCCGCATTCCGCAAAAGCGGATCATGCAACGCGCCAACGGATTTGGCCTCGGATTGGCGCTGGGCGTGCTGTACGTTCCCTGCGCGGGCCCGGTGCTGGCGGCGATAGTCGTGGCCGGGGCGACCGCGCAGATCGGCCTGCCCATCATCGTGCTCACGCTGGCGTTCGCGGTGGGCACCGCGGTCCCGCTGTTGTGCTTCGCGGTAGCCGGTGAACGAATCGCTCACCGGGTCAGCGCATTTCGGCGGCGTCAGCGCGCAATCCGGATGGTGGCTGGGATAGTGACAATCCTGCTGGCGGTGGCGCTGGTGTTCAACCTGCCAGCCGCGCTGCAACGGGCGCTACCCGATTACACCGCGTCACTGCAGGGCAAGCTGGCCGACGACAAGCAGGTTCAGCAGCAACTCGGTGGCATCGTCAACGATCAGAACAAAGAGTTGTCGAATTGCGCCAAGGCGTCGGAGCAATTGCAGAGTTGCGGGCAGGCACCCGACCTCAAGGGCATCGTGGGGTGGCTGAACACTCCCGGCAACAGGCCGATCGACTTGCACGAGTTGCGCGGCAAGGTGGTGTTGATCGACTTCTGGGCCTACTCCTGCATCAACTGTCAACGCGCCATCCCGCACGTCGAAGGTTGGTACAAGGCCTATCACGACAGCGGTCTCGAGGTGATCGGCGTGCACACCCCCGAGTACGCCTTCGAAAAAGTCGCTGACAACGTGCAGAAGGGCGCCGCCGACTTGGGCATCACGTACCCCATCGCCCAGGACAACAGTTACTCGACGTGGACCAATTACCGAAATCGATACTGGCCGGCTGAATACCTGATCGACGCCAACGGCACTGTGCGGCATCTCAAATTCGGCGAGGGCGACTACGACGGCACCGAAAAACTGATTCGGCAGCTACTCACGGCGGCGCGGCCCGGGGTGTCGTTGCCGGCGCCGTCGGATGCGCCCGACACCACCCCCGCGGGGGATCTGACTCCCGAGACCTATTTCGGGGTCGGCAAGATGTCTAACTACGCCGGCGTCGGGGTGTACGACCAGGGGCCGGCGACGTTCTCCTACCCGCCGACGCTGCCGCCCGATACCTTTGCGCTACAAGGACCTTGGGCGCTGGACTACCAGGGTGCGACCGCCGACGGCGACGCCTCGAACATCAAACTGAACTATCACGCGAGGCACGTCTACATGGTCGTCGGCGGAACCGGCAGTGTGAACGTCACGCGCGCCGGTAAGACGACGACGGTACCGGTGAGCGGACCGCCCACGTCGCACGAGATCGCGACGACGGCTCAGGTGGCCAATGGAACGCTCGACATCGGCGTCAGCAAAGGCCTGCAAGTATTTTCCTTCACCTATGGCTGATGTGCGGTACAACCCATCCGCTGTGCGCCCGGCTCCGAACAACCTGTGTCCACCCAAAAACACTGAGGAGCCTTAAACGTGAGCACCATCCAGAACAAGGTCGTGCCGGCAGTGGCCGCCGCCATGGGTATCGCCCTGTCCACCTGCGCGCCTGCGATGGCCGCGCCGAACCTCGTCGGGGCCGGCTGCGCCAATTACGCTGCGCTGCACCCGCAAGGCCCCGCCTCGGTATCAGGTATGTCTCAGGACCCGGTGGCTGTGGCGGCGTCGAACAACCCCGACCTCACCACGCTCACCGCCGCGCTGTCGGGCAAACTCAACCCGCAGGTGAATCTCGTCGACACGCTCAACAGCGGCCAGTACACGGTTTTCGCGCCGACCGACGCCGCCTTCAACAAGCTGCCGGCCGCGACTCTCGATGACCTGAAGACGAATTCGGACAAGCTGAAGAGCATCCTCACCTATCACGTCCTCCAGGGGCAGCTGAGCCCGACCCAGGTGGACGGCTCGCATCCCTCGCTGCAGGGCGCACCGGTGAACGTGATGGGCAACGGCGACGGCCTCAAAGTCAACGATGCGGGCCTGGTCTGCGGCGGCGTGCCGACAGCCAACGCGACGGTGTACATGATCGACACGGTGCTGATGCCGCCCGCATAGGCATCGTCACGGCGTGATGATGTGCGACGGGTCGGGACGTAATTCCGGCGGCGCTTGGCTGTAGTCGCCGAACGGCCCGTCGCGCCTCTCGACGGCGGCGCGCACCCCTTTGCTGGCGGCGGTCTCGATGAAACCGAGCGCCTCGGGGGTGTTGCGCATCAGGCCGTCGAGGATGCCGCCCAGCGTCTGGGTAGACGCCAAACCCATGTTCTCGTATGCCTGGTTGACGATCAGTTTCTGAGCTTGCAACTGCGACAACGGGATTCGGGACAGTTCGGTGGCGATTTCGGCGACCCGGGCTTCCAGTTGTTCGAACGGCACCGCTTCGTTGATCAGTTCGACCTCGGCTGCCTGCACGCCGGTCAGCGGCCGGCCGGTAAGTGAATGCCATTTGACTTTGGCCAGGCTCAGCCGATAGAGCCACATTCCGGTCAGGTAAGCGCCCCACATCCGGCTGTACGGTGTGCCGATCACCGCGTCCTCGCTGGCGATGACGATGTCGGCGCACAACGCGTAATCGCTCGCACCGCCGACACACCAGCCGTGCACCTGCGCGATCACCGGCTTGGAGGCCCGCCAGATCGCCATGAACTTCTGCGTCGGACCCGTCTCGCGTGCGCTGACCATCGCGAAATCCTTGCCCGGATCCCAGCGACCGTCGGTGTTCATCGCTTCGCCCCACTGCTGGAAGCCGTCGCCGAAGTTGTAGCCGCCCGAGAACGCTCGGCCCGCTCCCCGCAGCACGATCACCTTCACCGCCGGGTCGCGCTCGGCCCTGCCAACGGCGGCCTCGATCTCGTCGGGCATCGGCGGAACGATGGTGTTGAGCTGGTCGGGTCGGTTCAGCGTGATGGTCGCGATGGTTCCAGCGGTGGAGTACAGCAACGTCTCGAAATCTGTTGTCGGCATGGGCGAAGCGTAGGCGTCGACAGGTCTCGGAATCGGTGATACGAAGCAGAAGAGCCAGCCGCTGCCCGCGGTGGGAGCGGAAAGGGGCTAACTCGGCACCGGCGGAAGCATCTGAAATCCGGTCAGGACTGTCCCGGTGTCACGCGCGTATACGGCGTTGCCGGGATCGGTGGACTGCACGGTGACGGTCGCGACGTAGGTGGTGCCGTTGAAGGCGCCGGCCACCATAAGTGTTTTGATCTTCCGAGGTGGAATTCGGCCCATGCGGGGTGCGTCGTAGTCGACCAGCTCTGCCTGCGCGCCGCAACGGTTCGTCTCCGAAATCTGCAGACCCGTGGCGCCCAGTCGGCCCACCAACGCCGCACGTTCCTGATCGAAGATCGACTTGCTGTCAGCATCGTCGCCGGGTATGGATTCGAGCGTCACGACCGCGGTGGGCATGAACTCATTGGCGGCAAGATCCTTGTTACGCATCGTGAAGCGGATGACCTCCGAGTCGAGCATCGAGGCGCGCTCCCAGCCGGGCGGCTGCGGAATCTTCAACTGCGGCTCGCCCGTCGCGCGCGGGTCGATGAGCGTCAGGGGTGCCGAAACCTGTTCGCAGTCAGACGATTTACGGGCTTGCGCGTGTGCATCCCGGGTCGCGTTCCCGGCAACCACCTTCGAGCAACCCGGCACCGCCAGCAACGTTACGGCGACTATCGACGCCCAAAGCATGTACGGCACGCGCATTGCACCACTCCACACTCTCATCAGTTCTGCTGTCCAGTGCCCAACATCTGCCACAGGAAAGAAAAGGCCAGCGCCGTCTTGAACGCGCTTTGGGCGTTGTCGGCGGCGCCGGCGTGGCCGCCCTCGATGTTCTCGTAGTACCAGACCCGGTGGCCGGTGGCCTCTAGCGCCGCGGTCATTTTGCGGGCGTGCCCGGGGTGCACCCGGTCGTCACGGGTGGACGTCGTGATCAGCACCGGCGGGTAGTCGGTGTCGGTCGAAATGTTCTGGTAGGGCGAGTATTCGGCGATGAATTTCCAGTCGTCGGGGTCGTCGGGGTTGCCGTACTCGGCGACCCACGACGCGCCCGCCAGCAACAGATGGAAGCGGCGCATGTCCAGCAGCGGCACCTGGCACACCAGCGCACCGAACAGGTGCGGGTACTTGGTCAGCATGATGCCCATCAGCAGCCCGCCGTTGCTGCCACCTTGGGCGCCGAGTTGCGGCACCGTGGTGATCCCGCGATCGACCAGATCCGTTGCCACGGCGGCGAAGTCCTCGGCGACCAGGTGGCGGTTTTCGCGCATCGCCTGGGTGTGCCACGCCGGCCCGTACTCACCGCCGCCCCGGATGTTGGCCAATACATACGTGCCACCGCGGGCCAACCAGAGCCGGCCCATCACCGGGCTGTAGCCCGGGGTGTAGGAATTCTCGAATCCGCCGTAGCCGTAGAGCAGCGTGGGTCCTGGCCCCTTGGCGTCGCCGGGCCGCACGACGAAATAGGGGATCGCGGTGCCGTCCTGAGACGTGGCGAAATATTGTGCGATGGAGAGTTTTTCGGCATCGAAGAAGCCGGGAGCGGCCTTGATCTGCTCGAGTGGGCCGTTGCCGGTGCCGCGCAGCAGACGCGACGGGCTGTCGAAGCCGCTGGAGTCCAGGAAGAACTCGTCGCCGGTGTCGTCGGCGGCGACGATCACGCTCTCGGTCGCCGGGGGAATGCCCGCCAGGGGTGCACGTTCCCAGCTGCCGGGCGTGACGATTTCCACCCGGCTGGCCACGTCGGCCAGCGTGACCAACAACAACCGGTCGCGGGTCCAGGCGTACTGGTGCAGGCAGGTGTGCGCGTCGGGTTCGAAGACGACGGTCAATTCGCGGGCACCGTCGAGAAATTCGTCGTACTTCGCGGCCAGCAACGAGCCGGCGCGGTAAGTGGTGGTGCCGAACTCCCAATCGGTGCGCGGTTCGATCAACAGCCACTCGCGGTGGATCGAGACGCTGCTGACGTCGGAGGGAATGTCGATGCGGATCAGTTCCGGTCCGCGCAGCTCATACCGGTCGCTGTTCCAGAAATCGGTGGCACGCGAGACGAACGTGCGCTCGAAACCCGGTGTCCGGTCCGTGGATCCGCCTACGCTGATGTCGGTGCGGGCGCCTTCAAAGACCAGTTCGGCCTGCTCGAGCGGCGTCCCTCGCCGCCATCGCTTGACGATTCGCGGGTAGCCGGACTCGGTCAGCGAGTCCGGGCCGAAGTGGGTGCCCACCAAGACTGCGTCGTGGTCGTCCCAGCCGATCTGCGTCTTGGCCTCCGGCAGCTCGAACCCACCGTCGACGAATTGGCGTGTCTCCATGTCGAATTCGCGTACGACGACGGCGTCGGCGCCACCGCGGGAGAGATTAACCAGGGCACGGTCGAATTGGGGTTCGATGACGATGGCGCCGGACCACACCCAGTTCTCGTCGTCGTCGCGAGCCAACTGGTCGACGTCGATGAGCACGTCCCAGTCGACGTCGTCACGTCGATAGCTGTCCAGCGTGGTGCGCTGCCACAGCCCACGGGGATTGGCGGCGTCACGCCAGAAGTTGTAGAGGAACTCCCCGCGGCGGCGGACGTACGGGATGCGGGCGTCGGTGTCGAGCACCTCGAGGGCCTCGGCGCGCATCCGCTCGAACTCGTCGCCGCCGAACCGGGCGACCGTCGGATCGTTGCGGTTGCGCACCCAGTTGAGTTGCTCGTCACCGAGGACGTCCTCCAGCCACAGATAGGGGTCGTCAGTCATGACAGCCATTCTGCTTGCCGGCGACGATCGAAGGGTCACGCCATCCTGGTCAGGGTCGCCGTCCACGGGATTTCCAGTGCGCGGTCCCGTTCGAACGGCGTGAGGGTAGGGCCGAGAGTGCTGCGAATGGCGTCGACGCGGTCCGGGGTGAGTGAGTCGACCAACTCGGCCACGGGTCCCGCGACCGCGGTGATGTGGGTCCAGTAGTCGTCATCATCGTCGAAATGCATGGTGCCGGTGAGCTCGTCGACAATAACGTCGGTGAAACCCCCGGCGGCGCCGAGAGCCTGGTTGCTCTCGGCGGTGGCCAGCGAAAACATCCCGCCCGGCGCGAAGGGGTCGCCCGGTGGTGCGACACCGTTCTGCAGCAACGCCGCGACGACGTTGAAAATCCACGGGTTGTGCTGAGGCAGTCCCCACGTGGCGTAGGCGCACCGCCCGCCCGGGCGCAGCACCCGCCGCATTTCGGCGATCGCCCGCTGCTGGTCGGGCACCAGCATGAGACCGAAGCGGGAGAACACGCCGTCCACACTGCTGTCTGGCAAGTCGATCCGCTGGGCGTCGAGGACGCGACACTCGACGTTGTCCAGCCCGCGCTCGTCGGCTCCGCGTCGAGCCGCGTCCACCATGCCGGGTACCAGATCGCTGCTGATGAGGTGTCCCGCGGGACCGAGGCGGGCGGCGGCAAGGAAACCGGTCTCGCCCGGGCCGGCGGCCAGCTCCAGCAGAGTCTGACCCGGTCGCGGATCGACCGCGTCAAGCAGCCAATCCGACACTGAGCGGACGTCGGTGAACAACCGGTCCCGGTAATTTTCCCACGCCGCGGCGACCGTGCTCCAGTGCCGCAGGACCTCGTCGTCAGACACGTTGACCCCTCTCCGCGCGACGTTCGCCTGCTCACCTTACGGCCGGCGCGGACGGTACTGTGAGTTTTGTCACGCACTACCGAGGAGCTGATACTGATGACTGTTTACGCACGTCCCGGCGCCGAGGGCTCGTTGATGTCCTTCCAGCCCCGATACGACAACTTCATCGGCGGCGAGTGGGTGGCCCCAGTGAGGGCCGTTACTTCGAGAACCCGACGCCGGTCACCGGCCAGACCGTTCTGCGAGGTCGCCCGCTCCGACGCGGCCGACATCGACAAGGCGCTCGACGCCGCGCACGCCGCGGCGCCAGCGTGGGGCAAGACCGCGCCGGCCGAGCGCGCGGTGATCCTGAACAAGATCGCCGACCGCATCGAGGAGAACCTGCGAGTCGCTGGCGCTGGCCGAAGTCTGGGACAACGGCAAGCCGATCCGCGAGACGCTGGCCGCCGACATCCCGTTGGCCGCCGACCATTTCCGGTATTTCGCCGGCGCCATCCGGGCCCAGGAAGGTTCGCTGTCGCAGATCGACGACGACACTGTCGCCTACCACTTCCACGAGCCGTTGGGCGTGGTCGGCCAGATCATCCCGTGGAACTTCCCGATCCTGATGGCCACCTGGAAGCTGGCTCCGGCGCTGGCGGCGGGCAACTGCGTGGTGCTCAAGCCGGCCGAGCAGACGCCAGTCTCGGTGCTCTACCTGATGTCGCTGATCGGCGACCTGCTGCCGGCCGGAGTCGTCAACGTGGTCAACGGATTTGGGGCCGAAGCCGGCAAGCCGCTGGCGTCGAACAACCGGATCGCCAAGGTCGCCTTCACCGGCGAGACCACCACCGGGCGGCTGATCATGCAGTACGCCAGCCAGAACCTCATTCCGGTCACCCTGGAACTGGGCGGCAAGAGCCCCAACATCTTCTTCAGCGACGTGATGGCCGCGCACGATGACTTTCAAGACAAGGCCCTGGAAGGCTTCACGATGTTCGCGCTCAACCAGGGCGAGGTGTGCACCTGCCCGTCGCGCAGTCTGGTGCAAGCCGACATCTACGACGAGTTCCTGGAATTGGCGGCGATCCGCACCAAGGCCGTGCGTCAAGGCGATCCGCTGGACACCGAGACCATGGTCGGTTCGCAGGCCTCCAACGATCAGCTTGAAAAAGTCTTGTCCTACATCGAGATCGGCAAGGACGAAGGCGCCACAGTGATCACCGGCGGTGAGCGTGCCGAGTTGGGCGGCGACCTGTCCGGTGGCTATTACATGCAGCCCACCATCTTCGCCGGCAACAACAAGATGCGGATTTTCCAGGAGGAGATCTTCGGACCGGTGGTCTCAGTCGCGTCGTTCCAGGATTACGACGACGCCATCGCTATTGCCAACGACACCCTCTACGGCTTGGGCGCGGGGGTGTGGAGCCGCGACGGCAACACCGCCTACCGCGCCGGTCGTGACATCCAGGCCGGTCGGGTGTGGGTCAACTGCTACCACGTCTATCCCGCACACGCCGCCTTCGGTGGCTACAAGCAGTCCGGAATCGGCCGGGAGAACCACAAGATGATGCTCGATCACTACCAGCAGACCAAGAACCTGCTGGTCTCGTATTCGCAGAAGGCGCAGGGATTTTTCTGATGGTGACCAGGCGCGGGTGGCGTCACCGCTGACGCGGCGGAACTGCTCGATCAATTGCGAGAACAGCACGGCCCGTTGATGTTTCACCAATCCGGCGGCTGCTGCGACGGGTCGTCACCGATGTGCTACGCACTCGGTGAGTTCATCGTCGGTGACCGTGACGTGCTGCTGGGCGTGCTCGATGTCGGCGCCGACGGTGTGCCGGTGTGGATCTCGGGGCCGCAGTTCGAGGCGTGGAAACACACCCAGCTCGTCATCGACGTGGTGCCCGGTCGGGGCGGCGGGTTCAGTCTGGAAGCGCCCGAAGGAAAGCGTTTTCTGTCCCGCGGGCGTGCCTTCACCGACCGCGAGAACACCGAGCTCACTGCGACGTCGGTGATCACCGGGGCCGACCACGAGCGCGGCGACCGGCCGCCCGGGCGTGCGCCGGTGATTGCGGCCGCCGTCGACGCGTGCCCAGTCCCAGCGAGGCGCGCCGCGCCGGTAAAGCCGTAGTCGGCCCCTCCGGCAGTATCTTTGAATCGTGATTCCGCTGCCGCGGCCCTGGTTTTTGGCCAGCGCGATGCTGCTCGGCGTCGCGGCCGGGCTGCTGGGCGGCACGGCGGCGCTGACTGTGGAGCATGCCCGCATGCGTCCCGACATCGCGATTGCTCTGGTGGTCGGGTTCCCCAGCCTGGTCGGGCTGCTGGTGGTCCTACTGGCTCGACGCCGCTGGCTGACCGCGCTGGGGGCGTTCATCCTGGCGCTGGCTCCGGGATGGTTCGGCGTGCTGGCCCTGGTCGAGGTCGTGACCCGTGGCTGACTCCGAACGCGTGGAGACCGAGTCGATGCCCCTGACCGAGCGTTACACGCCGTCGTTCGATACCGGGATGCAGCCGAAGGCCGAACCGGCGTTCATCGAGCCCGATCCGCCGCCTCGGCGGCGCGGATGGTTGCGGCGAAAGTCGGCTGCGGCGACCGATCAACCCGACAGCGCCGTCATTCCGACGGCGTACGCCGAGACCGACGCACCGCCCTCTGAGGCATTTCCAACGGTGTCCTACCTGTACGTGACGTGGTGGAAGTTCGTCCTGACGCTGCTCGCGGTCTGGGTACCGGCCGGCGCGGCCGGCGCGGGCTTGTTCTATTGGTGGAGCCATGACCCCTCCAAGCACAAGACCACCGTGGTCTTCGTGGTGCTGGCGTACGTGGTCGTGACGACGGTCGCCGGCCTGATCTTGGCGATGGTCTCCGACCGGCCGCTGGTGTCGGCGCTGTCTATCGCGATGATCTCGGCGGTGTTCGCCGCCGTTGTCGGCGCGGCGCCGGTCTACGGCAAGTTCTACTGCGAGCACAGCCATCGCCACTGCGCGGCCGGCGTTCTGCCCTACTGATCGCCGCGAAACGGAAGTCCTGGTTGCGATCGGGCTGACATCGCAACCCTCAGTCCTGTCTGGCGGCGGCCACTAGGGTGGGTGCCGTGACCCACTATGACGTTGTCGTCCTCGGAGCCGGACCCGGCGGATACGTTGCGGCCATCCGCGCCGCGCAGCTGGGGCTGAATACCGCAATCGTTGAACCGAAATACTGGGGCGGAGTCTGCCTCAACGTCGGCTGCATCCCGTCGAAGGCGTTGCTGCGCAATGCCGAACTCGCGCACATCTTCACCAAGGAAGCCAAGACCTTCGGCATCAGCGGCGAGGTGACGTTCGACTTCGGCGCCGCCTTCGACCGCAGCCGCAAGGTGGCCGAGGGTCGGGTGGCCGGTGTGCACTTCTTGATGAAGAAGAACAAGATCACCGAAATCCACGGCTACGGCAGGTTCACCGACGCTCACACCGTCGCGGTCGAAACGTCGAACGAGGGGGGCGCTGAAAACCCTGTGACGATCACCTTCGACAACGTCATCATCGCCACCGGCAGCAGCACCCGGCTGGTCCCGGGCACCTCGCTGTCGAAGAACGTAGTCACCTACGAAGAACTGATCCTGACCCGCGAGCTGCCCGAGTCGATCATCATCGCCGGCGCCGGGGCCATCGGCATCGAGTTCGCCTACGTGCTGAAGAATTACGGCGTCGACGTGACGATCGTCGAATTCCTGCCCCGAGCGCTGCCCAACGAAGACGTCGATGTCTCCAAAGAAATCGAGAAGCAGTACAAGAAGCTCGGCGTCAAGATCCTCACCGGCACCAAGGTCGAGTCGATCAACGACGACGGGTCGGTGGTCACCGTGACCGTCAGCAAAGACGGCAAGACCGAAGAGCTCAAGGCTGCGAAAGTGTTGCAGGCCATCGGTTTTGCGCCGAACGTCGACGGGTTCGGTCTGGACAAGGTCGGCGTCGCGCTGACCGATCGCAAGGCCATCGGTGTCACCGACTACCTCCGCACCAACGTCGACCACGTCTATGCGATCGGCGATGTCACCGGCCTGCTGCAGCTGGCCCACGTCGCCGAGGCGCAGGGCGTGGTCGCGGCCGAAACCATCGCCGGCGCCGAGACGATGTCGCTCGGCGATATTCGCATGCAACCGCGCGCGACGTTCTGCCAGCCGAACGTGGCGAGCTTCGGGCTTACCGAACAGCAGGCCCGCGACGAGGGATACGACGTCGTGGTCGCCAAGTTCCCCTTCACCGCCAACGGGAAAGCGCACGGCGTCGGCGACCCGAGCGGCTTCGTCAAACTGGTCGCCGATGCCAAACATCTCGAGTTGCTGGGCGGACACCTCGTCGGCCATGACGTCTCGGAGTTGCTGCCCGAGCTGACGTTGGCCCAGAAGTGGGATCTGACCGCGAATGAGTTGGCGCGCAACGTCCACACCCACCCGACCATGTCCGAGGCGATGCAGGAGTGCTTCCACGGCCTGACCGGGCACATGATCAATTTCTGACGCCGACTGCTTGGAGGCCGACGTGGCGACGATGAAACCGGTGCGTGCCGACTCGGTGTGGGCCGCGCTCGGCGGTGTACTCGTCGGCTATGTGCTGTGGCTGATCGCGATCTCGATCGGCGACTACTTCACCACGGCGGGCGTGTGGGGTCCGATCATTTTGGCGGTCTCGGCAGTCCTCGCGCTCGTCGCCGTGCTGTGGGGACGACGGGTGCGTGGCCGGGGAAATCTCACCGTGTCGGCATTCGCGCTCGCGTTGCCGGTGCTGCCGGTGCTGCTCTCGCTATTCGTGGTGGCCGATAGCGTGGTGACTTCCCGGATCGTCCAGCGGGATCTCCAGGCCGACATCGTCGCGGCGAGTGCATCGTATTGTCCTGCCAGCAAACAGAATTCAATGAGTTGACGCCGGTCGAGATGCTGGGACAGCCGTTGCCAGACCCCGTCGCTGATCGATCGGTGCAAGACGAATTCGTCGGTCGCACTCAGCAGCGCTTGCTGCCGATCCGTCAGCGTTGCGTCGTGGGCTGATTCGGGCCACGCGAAGATGAGGTCCTGCGTCGGGTCGTCAGACCGCGGCGTCGCCCGATCCAGCGATGGTGTTGCAGTTCGTATTCCGATTTGCGCAGATGCGCGACCCGCAAGATCACCAGTTCGGTGTCGACCTGCGGTAACGGCCTCGTAACAGCCGAGCACCGTAAACGGCCCAGGCCCAGAACAGGAATCGGCGCTGACCGAGCGTGGTGAACAGGTGCATCTCCGGGGCGTTCACCGTGCGCGCCGCAACTGGCAAGCACCCCAATTGATGGGACCGAGCTCGCGGAAGCGGCCAGGCGGGATACGGCCTTCGTCGCTGCGCCGCTCCTGCCCATCGCTGCCCTCTTTATCGTCGCTGGCGGTCTGCCGGTCATGGATCCTTCGCCAGATAGAGCGAGACCGTGCTGCGGTGCTCGTCGAGGTCGAGTGCGCGGCCCAGCGCCGGCAATGCCCGCTGGGGCGAGTGTCTCGTTCACAGACTCGGCAGACCCGCGCCGATCGGTGTGGCTAATAAGGCTGGGTCGCCGGCCAAGTCGAGTCCTTCCGAGT
>CAWIKT010000033.1:0-14658 GCA_963836555.1 uncultured Actinomycetota bacterium
GACACCACGACGTACGGCTCCTGCAACGTGGCCGAAGGAACGAACGTGTCCCGGTACGCCTCAATGGCTTCCAGCGCGGTCGCCGGGGTGATGTGGTAGCTGGCAACGAACGGCAGGCCGTGTGCGCCCGCCAGCCGCCCGCTCTGGCCGCGGGTGCTGCCGAAGATCCACGGCGCCAACCCCGATCGCTCCCCCGGCACCGCGTGCACATCGAATTCGCCGGCCTTGAAGGTGCCGTCGAGCATTGCGAGGATGTCGCTCAGTTGGTCGGCGAAGTCGGGGGCGACGGCCTGCGGTTGCTGCAGGATCTCCATGGTCGCCATCACCCGCTCGGTGTCGAGCAGGCCCTGGAGGTTGAACGGCAGTGGGAGCACCACGCCGTCGACTTCGCGCCACTGCCGCGGCGGACGATTCTTCGTCGACGGATGCTTCGGCTTGAACCCGGTATCGCGGCGTTGCCCGCGGCCGAGGCCGAGGTCGATGCGGCCCGGGTAGAACGCCTCGAGCATGCCGAAGCTTTCGACCACCGCGGCGGCGGTGGTGTGGCCCAGCTGAACCGCCGCCGACCCGACACGAATGGTGTTGGTGGCCGCGGCAATCTGACCGATCAGCACCGCCGGCGCCGAGCTGGCGACCCCGACGAAGTGATGCTCTGCGACCCAGAAGCGGTGATACCCCCACCGCTCGGCGTGCTGCGCGAGGTCGATGGTGTTGTGCAACGCTGTCACGGCGTCACTGCCGGCACTGATCGGTGACAAATCCAGGATCGAAAGCGGGACGGTCACTACGTCACCTCCTCATACCGGTTGGGCGCAACGGGCAGGCCGAGTCGTTGCCGTAACGTCTCGCCCTTGGTGTACGCGGAGCGGAATCGGTTGGCCCGCTGCAACAATGGCACCACCTCGTCGACGATCACCGGTAGATCGCTGGCATTGACCGCGGGACGCAGCCGCACGCCGTCGACGCCGCGTCGCTGCCAGCCGAGCAGCAGATCGACCACGTCAGATGGGCCGCCGTCGAATATCAGTGCATCCGAACCGAACTCGGTGTCACCGCCGAAGGTGACGACGACGTCGGCATACACCTTGAGGTGCTGCCCGCCGGCCGCCTTCACCTCGTCGAGGATCGCATCGAGTGACGCATCGTCGGTGGGCGTGATGAACACCAGGTCGGCACTGGCCGCGGCGAACTCGTAAATCCGCGGGCCGTGGGCCAGGGCGGCCACCACCGGTTGGCCCTGCGGAGGGCGCGGGGTGATGGAAGGGCCTTTGACCGAGAAGTACTTGCCGCGAAAGTCAATGTAGTGCAGCTTCTTTCGATCGATGTAGCGCCCAGTGGCGGCGTCGCGGATGATCGCGTCGTCCTCCCAGCTGTCCCAGAGCCGACGCACCACCTCGACGGCGTCGGCGGCCTCGTCGAACAGGTCCTCGCCGTCGGTTGGCGCGCCGCGACGGCCGAACAGGGCGGCCTCGTGCGCCGTCGCACTGACCCGCGGCTGCCAACCGGCCCGCCCGTGCGAGACGTGGTCCAGGGTGGCGATGGCCTTGGAGATGTGGAACGGCTCGGTGTGGGTGACGGTCGCCACCGGGATCAGCCCGATGTGCTCGGTGACCGGGGCGATCCGCGCGGCGACGAGCACAGCGTCGGCGCGGCCCGCCAGCCGCCGCGGGCTGATCGCCTCGCTGCGACCGGGCTGCGGGGTGAGCGCGTCATCGATGGTGAGGAAGTCGAGCAGTCCGCGCTCCGCGGTGGCAGCCAGGCCGGCCCAATATCGGCCGCTGAGCACCGATTCCGCGCCCGCGTCGGCGGCGAGCGTGGCGCGCCACGCCTGTCGGTGCCAGCCGTAACCGTCGAGCGCGACGCCCACGTGCAGAAGTTCGGCGCGTGTCACGCCAGATCCTTCACGAACGCGATCGGGAAGACCATCCCACGCGCGGGCAACGGCTCGGCAAGCCGGCTGTAGCCCGCCGCCGCGTAGAGCGCCTCGGCCTCGGGTTGGCGATTACCCGTCGTCAGGTACACACGTCGATAACCCCGCTGCGCGATGACCCCCTCCAATTCCCTCAGCAAAGCAGTGGCATACCCGCTGCGGCGATGCTGCCGATCCGTCCAAATCCGCTTGAGTTCCGCGGTTCGGGCATCGAATCGCTGGAACGCGCCGCCGGTGACGGTGATCCCGTCCACCTCGCCGATCAGAAAGCCACCGTCGGGTGGCGCGAATTCGGACGTCGGCACCGATTTCATCCACGCCCTGATCCTGGCAAGGGTGCTGTCGTAGCGTTGCGCGTACTCGACGGCCAGCTCCTCCAGCAGGGGCTGGGCCCTGGGATCGTCCGCGGTCACCGCGGTGAAACGGACCTGCCGCGGCGGGGCGGGTTGGCTGGACTGGGGCATCACTACATTTCTAACGTCTCGCCATCGGCAGCATTCCGGTACGGCTAGGCCAGAATCGCATGAAGGTAGCGGCCCGCGACCGGCGCACCGTTTAGATCCTGACGACGCAAACCCGGCAGACCGGTCGCGGCGAACAGTTTCTCGATCTCGGTCACCACGGTTCGCCAACCGAGCGCCGTCAACGACTCGGCGGGATCACGGTGCTCCTCGGGGAAGGTGAACTCCGCCATGTCACCGCTGTATCCGAACTGCCGCCACTGGTTTGCCAGCGCGTGTTCCTGGTCGAGGAACGGCGGTTGCCGCTCCGGGAAGTAGTCGGCCGCCGCGCGGCTACCGGGCGCGCTGAGCGCGGTGACGTTGTCAAGCAGCCGGTCTTGCTGGGCCGGCGGAAGAAACCCGATGAACAATCCCTCAGCGATCCACACGGTCGGCTGGCCGGTGTCGAAGCCGATCCGCCGCAGCGCTTCCGGCCAGTCCCGCCGAAGATCGATCCCCACCGCCCGCCGATTGGCCGTGGGCGACACGTTCAGGGCGCGCATCGTCTGGGTCTTGAAGTCGATCACCTCGGGTTGATCGATCTCGTAGACGGTGCTGCCCGACGGCCACCACAGCCGGTACGGACGGGCGTCCAAACCCGACGCGAGAATGACGGCCTGCCGAATTCCGGCCCGGTACGCGTCGGTGACGAAGTTGTCGAAGTACCGGGTTCGGACCGCCAAAAGGTCTGTCAGCAAAGCCAATCCGTTGTCGTCGCCGACCTCGCTGAGCGCCAGCTCCCCGGTGGCCACCTTGGTGAGAAAGTCCAGCCCGACAGCGCTGACCAACGACTCGGCGAACGGGTCGTTGATCAACCCTGCCCGATGCGCCAACGCCCGCGCGGTCGCCACCAGGGTGGCGGTGGTTCCGACGCTGGTGGCCGGACCCCAGGAGTCGTCGCGGTCCGTTTCACCGCTACGCGACCCGCGCGCCGCGACGCCTGAATTGGGCGATCGCGCGCCAGCCGAGCAGCAGCAGCGCGGTGACCGTCGACGCGACCACGATGAAACTGGCGGCCACACCGGCGGAGGTGACCTTGCGCAACAGCATCCCGACAACGACCGTGCACAGCCAGACCACCACACCGGTGGGATAGACGGTCGTCGGGCGGCGCCAGGCCTGCGACGCCAGCCACCCCACCGCGGTCCCGCTCAGAAAGGGCCACGCCGTCGTTGCGATGCCCGCGACATTGAGCCCTTCGTCGTGGCTGCGCCGCCCCAACGCGCAGAACACCAGCACAGAGGCCACATCGATGGCCAGCCAGGCCGGACTTCGCCGGGGACGATTCATGCGGTGAGGTTACCGCTCCGGTCGATCGTCCAAGTGATGCTCAGCGCTTCGGCTTGGGGCGCAGCCGCGCTTCGGATTGCCCGAGTTGCACGGTGTGGCCCTCGACGCACTGCACATGCGTGACGAGCGGAGCGCCGCAGCCTTCGCCGTGCACCAGATCGAGTCGTGCCGAATCGCCCTGCAGAAGCATGCCGAATTCGACCAAACTGACCAGGACGGGGAACAACTGCCGGCCGCGCGTCGTCAGCACGTATTCGTAGCGCGTGCGCTGGCCCGGCGACTTGTACGGCTGCTTGGTCAGCACCCCGGCATCCACCAGTTGCTTGAGGCGCGTCGCCGCGATCTGCTCGGTGAAGCCGCAACGTTGGGCGAAATCCTCGAAACGGGTTGTGCCCCAAAAGGCCTCACGCAGCAGGACCAGAGCCGAACGTGTCCCGATGGTGTCCAGGGCCCGCTCGATCGGACAGACTTGCCGATACCCGGTCCTGTCTCCGTCGGCGAGACGGCCCGTCAATGTCATCGCATCTGTCGCTGCGCCCATCGCGCCATCCTAGCCGCTGACCATTAGTTTTATATAGCCAGATGGCTCGCCGTCCCGCGGTGGCAGTATGGGGCGATGAGCACCGCTACACCTCCCGCCTTCAATCCGCAGGATCCGCTCGGCCTGGACGCCTCGCTGTCCGACGACGAGAAGGCGGTCCGCGACACCGTCCGGCAGTTCTGCGCCGAACACGTCCTGCCGCACATCGCGGAGTGGTTCGAAATCGGCGATTTGCCGGTGCGTGACCTGGCCAAACACTTCGGCCAGCTCGGCCTGCTCGGCATGCACCTGGAGGGCTACGGCTGCGGCGGGGCCTCGGCCGTGCACTACGGGCTGGCGTGCACGGAACTGGAGGCCGCCGACTCCGGGATTCGATCGATGGTGTCGGTGCAGGGCTCGCTGGCCATGTTCGCGATCTGGCGGTTCGGCTCCGAAGAGCAGAAACAGCAGTGGCTGCCCGGCATGGCCGCCGGTGAATTGCTCGGCTGTTTCGGCCTGACCGAGCCCGACGCCGGATCGGACCCGGCGTCGATGACCACCCGCGCCAAGCGCGACGGGTCGGACTGGGTTCTGAACGGCCGCAAGATGTGGATCACCAACGGCTCGGTCGCCGACGTCGCGGTGGTGTGGGCGGTCACCGACGACGGGGTGCGTGGCTTCATCGTTCCCACCAACACGCCGGGATTCTCGGCGAACACCATTCACCACAAGCTGTCGCTGCGGGCCTCGATCACCAGCGAGCTGGTCCTCGACGACGTCCGGCTGCCCGACGATGCGATGCTGCCCGAGGTGAAGGGGCTCAAGGGTCCGCTGTCGTGCCTGTCGGAAGCGCGCTACGGCATCATCTGGGGTTCGATGGGCGCCGCACGCTCCGCCTGGCAGGCCGCGCTGGACTACGCCGGTGAGCGCACCCAATTCGACCGGCCGATCGCCGGATTCCAGTTGACTCAGGCCAAACTCGTCGACATGGCGGTCGAATTGCACAAGGGCCTGCTGCTCGCGCTGCAGCTGGGACGGCTCAAGGACACCACCGGTCTGCGCCCCGAGCAGGTCAGCTTCGGCAAGTTGAACAACACCCGCGAAGCGATCGAGATCTGCCGCACCGCGCGAACCATCCTGGGCGGCAACGGGATATCGCTGGAGTACCCGGTGATCCGCCACATGGTGAACCTGGAATCGGTGCTCACCTACGAGGGCACCCCGGAAATGCACCAGCTGATTCTGGGCCAGGCGTTCACCGGCCTGGACGCCTTCCGGTGAGCGCGCGGCTGGAGTACACCTCCGAGCACCGGCAATTCCGCGACATGGTGCACGATTTCGTGCAGCAGAGCGTCGTCCCGGCCCACGAAGCCTGGGAGAAGGCCGGCTGCGTGGACCGCTCCCTGTTCACCGAGGCCGGCAAGCTTGGGCTGCTGGCCTTTTCGGTCCCGGAGGAGTTCGGCGGGGCGGGCGTCGAGGACTTCCGCTACAACGCGATCGTGGTCGACGAGCTCCAGCGGGCGGGCGCGGCGGCCGAAGCGATCGCGTTGTCGCTGCAAAACGACATCGTGTTGCCTTACCTCACCGATCTGACGACGGCCGAGCAGAAGCAGCGCTGGCTCCCGGGCGTCGTCACCGGTGAGACGGTGATCGGCATCGCGATGACCGAACCCGGTGCCGGCAGCGACCTGGCCGGGATCCGCACCACCGCAACGCGCGACGGCGACCACTATGTAGTCAACGGGGCGAAAACCTTCATCTCCAACGGGCAGACCGGAGACCTGTTCGTCGTCGCGGCACGCACCGGAGCCGACCGGCACAAGGGCCTGTCGCTGTTGGTGGTCGACCCGGGCATGCCGGGCTTTGACCGTGGCCGGAATCTGGAGAAGATCGGGCTGCACGCCCAGGACACCAGCGAGCTCAGCTTCACCGACATGCGCGTACCGGTCGACAATCTGCTGGGCGAGGAAGGCCGCGGCTTCTATCAGCTGATGAACAACCTGCCGCAGGAGAGGCTGTCGTTGGCCGTCGGCGCGGTGGCCGCCGCCGAGGGCGTCCTGGCCGAAACGCTCGACTACGTCAAGCAGCGCAAGGCCTTCGGCTCGGCGATCTCAGGACTGCAGAACACTCAGTTCGTGCTGGCCGAGTTGGCCACCGAAATCGATGTCGCGCGTACCTATCTCGACGACTGCATCGCCGAACATCTGATGGGTGAACTGACTGCGGCGCGGGCCGCCAAGTTGAAGTGGTGGACCACCGAGCTTCAGGTGCGGACCGCGGACCGCTGCCTGCAACTGCACGGTGGATACGGGTACATGCGGGAATATCCGGTCTCGCGGGCGTTTGTCGACGCGCGCATCCAGACGATCTACGGAGGAACCACCGAGATCATGAAGACGATTGTCGCCAAAGACCTCGGAATCTGAGAGAGCTCAGGCGACCTGCCGCGTCGGTGACCCAGGCGGGCTCTCAGCTTGTTCCGCACCAGACTTGACACCTGTAAAGTCCGACGGATGGACAACATCAGGGGCAAGACGATCCTCATTACCGGCGCCGCCCGCGGCATCGGATATGCGACTGCGCAGGCGTTACTGGCCCGCGGCGCTCGAGTCGTCATCGGCGACCGGGACCTCGACGTGCTCGAGAGCGCCGTCGCCGGCATCAGCAGCCTCGGGCACGTCAGCGGTCATCCCCTCGACGTCACTGACAAGGAGTCGTTCGCGGCCTTCGTGGACAAGGCTCGCGCCGACGGCGGCGGGCGCATCGACGTCCTGATCAACAACGCCGGCGTCATGCCGGTGGGCCCGTTCCTCGAACAGTCGGCGCAGGCGATCCGCTCGTCGATCGAGGTGAACCTCTACGGCGTGCTCACCGGATGCCAGTTAGTGCTACCGGAAATGGTGAAGCGGCGCGCCGGGCACATCGTCAACATCGCATCGCTGGCGGGCATGGTGGCCGTGCCCGGCCAAGTCGTTTACGCCGCAACCAAATTCGGGGTCGTCGGGTTGTCCAGCGCGATGGCCGACGAGTTCGCCCCACAGGGCGTGCGGATCACCGCGGTGCTGCCGACCTTCACCAACACCGAACTGATCGCGGGCACGGCGCCGTCGTCGGCGCAGAAGCCGGTCGAGCCGGCGGAGATCGCCGCGGCGATCGTCAAGGTGCTCGACAAGCCGAAATCCCGGGTGTCGGTGCCCGCGTGGGGAAAGTCGTTCGCCGCAGTGGCCACGCTGTTGCCGGATGGCGGCCGCCGCTGGCTGAACAAGAAGATGGGCAACGACACGGTGTTCCTCGACTTCGACGCAGGCGCGCGGCGCAGCTACGAGGACCGCGCGCAGCACGCGACCGGGGTGATCGAGCACAAGGAGTGATCAGCGCCCGCGCGGCGCGTACAGCAGGATCGACTTGGCGACGGTCACGGCTAACCGTACGCCGAGGCACCCAAGCTTCGGATGGTCCGCGACTCGGTGTTGTCGAATGCGTTACCGTCCGGGCGTAGCAGGTCGTGGAACCACACCTTCGGGACCGCCGAGTACGGGTGGCTCCAGGAGTCCCAGGGGAAGTAGGTCTGCGTCTTGCCGGCCACCAGACCCCAGTTGATCGCACCGACGTTGTGCCGCTTGGCAACTGGCAGGATCGACTCGACAGTGCTGCCCTGGGTGCGGGCCATGTACTCGGTACACAAGATCGGCCGGCCGTGCGGGGTGAGCTCGTTGATCCGTGACTCGAACGTCGACGGACTGGCGTAGGAGTGGAAGCTGACCACATCGGAGTTGGTCAACTGGATGTTCTGAATCGTGGTGCGGCTGCCGGGATCCGCCCACTCGCCGTCCCACACACCGCTGGTCAACGGCTGACGCGCGTCGACCGAACGTGCCCAGGAGAAAACCTGCGGAAGCAGGTCGGCCACCCGGTCCAGCTTGTCGCCACGCTCGACACGGGCGTATTGCGGCGCGGGGTTGTCGGGTTCGTTCCACACGTCCCAACCCAAAACCCGGTCGTCGTTGCGGAATTGGGTCATCACACCGGTGACGTAGTCCTGCAGCGTGCGGGTGTAGCGCTTGTCGTCGATGCGTTCGGCTCCCGGGCTTTGCACCCAACCGGAGTTGTGCACCCCGGGCGTCGGCGCGTGCTGCTGACCCGATTTGGGGAATGGGTCCCAGCAGGAGTCGAACAACACGAACAGCGGCTTGATGCGGTGCCGGGCGGTGATCCCGACGAACTGAGCGAGGCGGGTTTGGAAGCCACGCGCATCCTGAGCCCACAACTGGTCGTGCAGAAAGACCCGCACCGTGTTGAGTCCGTGCAAGCGGGCCCAACCGAGTTCCTGATCGATGCGGCGCGGGTCGTAGGTACCCGGCTGAAACATCTCGAGTTGGTTGATCGCAGTGGAGGTGATGAAGTTCGCGCCGACCGGCCAACCCTGGGCCTGATACCAACGATTGGCCCGATCCGACGACCACCGACTCGACTCGGCGGACGCCCGTGGCGGGTCGGCGGACGCACGCGGCGCGTGAGCCAGGGCCGTGCCTGCCGCCAACATCAACGGCAGTTTCAGAACAGTCCGGCGGTACACAACGCGACGATAAGTCGCGGAGCGCAACGTTCCTGGGATCTGTCCAGCGCGTCGCGCGACTTGTTATCGCGCCGTCACCAAGTCACCTCAGCGGGCGGCGGCGAGATCCCGTTCCATGGTCAGTGCCCGCGCGCCAGCCGTCAGCGACGTCGCCGCCGACGTGGCGATCATCGCCCAACAGCCCGGCACGACGGCCACCTCTTCACACGGCAGTTCGGCGGTCGAGGATTGCGAGACCAACTCGCGGATCCGTTCGGCGCTGCCCGTCGCGTCCGGACTGAGCACGCGGGTGGCCGCGCCGGCACCGATCTCGGGATGACGCGCCATGAACTCCCGCAGGAACAGCGCACCGGTGACTTTCGGGTTGATGTCCTGAACGGCCGCCACCACGGTGTCGCCGAAGACGCCGCCGACGGTGCCGACGGCGAAGTCGATGCCGCAGTGCAAAAGACCCAGCCGCTGATGCAGATCGGTCATCGTCGCGCGCAGCGCCGTGTAAACGCCCGTGTCCAACCCCAGACGGTCCCAGTCCTGCGGCCCGACGAAGATGTTGCCCTTCCATGACGTGCCACGCATGAACTGCAGGGTGAGCCCGTCGAGAAGCTCGCCCGAGCGCACATGCGCCGACGGCGTCGTCAACACGCGTTCGCCACCGACTTCCCGCTCGAAGTAGGTGACGTGCGCTTCGAGAACCTGGTCACCGCCCAATTTCCAAGCGCTGGAAGCAAGTTCATCAAGACGAGCGGTGTCGTTGAGGTCGACGCCGGGCGTGATGCGTCCACCGTTGCCACCATCGGACGGTTTCAGGCAGGCGTGCGTGAGGCCGTACCGGTTCCGCAGCAGCGCACCTGCGCGGCGCAGGTCGGCGCAGAAGTCGTCGCAATTCTCACGCCAAGGCACCGCGTACCCGGGCAGCACCGGAATCGGCGCGCGCAAAGCGGTGAACGCCTCACTGGCGCGGTGCTCGCGCTCCAAGATGACCGGACCCGGTTGGCCGTCGACGTCCTCAAGATTCAGCGCGGCCTGGACCGTCGGATGAAGCATGCGTTTGCGGTTCCACATGCCCAGCCGAGAATCGTTGGCGTCGACTCGAATTCGGCCCAGGCCGGTGATCCGGGCCAGCCAGGCGACGAAAAGCTGGAATTCGGGTTCGAAGTCGTACGGGCACACCACCGCCGACGGGTTGTTCCGCATGAAGTCGATGAGGTGGCGCATCACCGGGTCGCGATCGCCGCCGTCAACCGCGCGGCGCACCAGCGCCTGGGACAGGTAATAGTAGTCCGCATCCGGAAGTGCCAGGCGCTCAATGCCTTCCGCCGCGGCCCCGTGTCGCCAGGGCTGTGTCCGCCCGACCACGAGATCGCCGCTGCGGGCCAGGTAAAGACCGCGAGTCTCCACATATGTGGTGAGGTCCAGCACGGGGCGGCCCTCCACCATTGCGGTGAGGTCGGTTTCGAAGCTGCTCGCGTACGGCGTGGTCGAATGCACCATCACGCGGCGTTGCCCGCGACTGGGCGAGGCGAACTCGACGTGCTCGGCCACCAGTTCGGGGAGTTCACCGGGTTCGATCGAGAGCAACTTGCGGGTCGCGATCGCGAAGTCGGTGTCGTCGAATCTCAGTGGACCGGCGTAGCTCTGCCAGGCGACTTCGGCGCCGTCGACGATGACGGCCCACTCATGGAAATCGCCGGTCCGCGGATGAGGTGACGTCCGCGGCCGGCTGAAGCTCGATATCACGCAAGTCTCTCCATTTCGGGGCCCGATGCGGTCAAGGCAGGCACGACGCCGCGATGTAGGCACCGTCGTACTGCTATCGAGCAGATTCGCTATGGCGTTACTATCGCGCCGAAGTCGGCTGCCGTTGGAAAGACCAGACGACGGTTAGATGAATAGCCGGGTAACGCGACCGGCCGCCGACGGCATTTTCTGTTGTCGGACAGGCGGATTGCCGACGGTCAGCGAATTCCCAGGAGATTGCTAGCTCAAGGCCCTGTCGAGGTCCGCGATCAGGTCCTCGGTGCCCTCGAGGCCGACCGAGATCCGAACGACGCCGTCGCCCAAGCCCGATAGCGGCGCGACCCTCCGGGCCCATCGCGCGGTGCGTCGTCGTCGCCGGGTGGGTGATCAAGCGACTTCGAGTCGCCGAGGTTGTTGGAGATGTCGATCGATCCGCAGCTTGTCGAGCACCTCGAACGCCCGCTCCTTGGCCGCACCGTCCGGCGCGCAGCTCGAACGTCACCACCGTGCCGCCGCCGCGACATCTGCCGCTTGGCCAGGTCGTACTGCGGATGCGACTCCAGGAACGGGTAGCTCACCCAGCCGCACCGCGGAGTGGCCCTCCAGGAACTCGGCGATCCGCAGCGCCGAGGCGTTCTGGTAGCTCGACCCGAATGGCCAGCGTCTCAAGGCCCTTGGCAGGACCCAGGCGTTGAACGCGCTCATCGACGGCCCGGTGTGCCGCATGAGCTTCTGCACCGGCCCGTCGATGAACTCCTCGTCGCCGAGGATGGCGCCGCCGAGCACGCGGCCCTGCCCGTCGATGTGCTTGGTGCCCGGAGTAGACGACGACGTCGGCGCCGAGCGGCAACGCCCTGCTGCAGCAGCGGCGTCGCGAAGACGTTGTCCAGCACCACCTTTGCGCCCGGCGGCGTGGGCCAGGTCGCAGACGGCGGCGATGTCGACGAGCGACTGCATCGGGTTCGACGGCGTCTCGAAGAACACCGCCTGCGTCGGCACCGACAGCGCCTGCTCCCACTGCGTCGAGGTCGTCGCCGTCGACGAAGACCGACCTCGACGCCCCAGCGCGGCAGGATCTCGTTGCAGACCACGAAGCAGGAGCCGAACAGGCTGCGGGCCGCGACGAGCCGGTCGCCCGCGCCGAGCAGCGCGGCGAGCGCGGTGAACACGGCGGCCATGCCGGTCGCCGTGGCGAAGCCGCGGGCGCGCCCTCGATCAGCCGCAGCCGCTCCTCGAACATCGCGATGGTCGGGTTGCCGTAGCGCGAGTAGACGTAGCGGTCGATCTCGCCGGTGAACGCCTTCTCCGCCTCGGCCGCGGAGCCGTAGACGTAGCCCGACGTCAGGTACAGCGCCTCGGCGGTCTCCTCGAACTGCGACGCAGCAGGCCGCCGCGCACGCCGATGGTGGCCTGGCTGACGCCGTCGGGCAGCGGCTGCGGGAATGCGGACCGACGGCACCGGCTGCGTGCGCGCTCGTCCTCATGACTGCTTCCACGGCAGTGCCGAGGGCCTTCCAGCCCGTCCGCCGCGATGCCCGTCGTCGTCGAGGTTGCCCTCGAACCCGTCGAGCACGTTGTAGGAGGGCGCGATGCCCGGCCTCGGTGGCCGCCTCGGCCGCGCCGATCGAGCGGTTGCCGGAGCGGCACAGGAACACCACCGGACGCTCGTCGCCGGGCCGGCGACGTGCTCGAGCAGTTCGTCGACGAAGCCGTCGTTGTGCTTGCCGTCGGTGCGGTTCCACTCGACGTACACGACGTCGCGGCCCAGGCTGGACAGGTCGGGCACGCCGACGAAGCGCCATTCGGCGTCGGTGCGGACGTCGACCAGCACCGCTTCGGGGTCGTCGGCTGAACAGCTTCCACGCCTCTCAGGGGTGATATCTCCTGCGTAGGGAACGCTCCCCTCTGTACTCACGTGCGGTTTCCCATGCTCGATTGACGACGTTGTAGCTCACAATATTCGTGCATGAATGTCAGCTGAAATCCCGAGGGTCGCTAACTGCTGAAAAGACCGGCCTTGTAGAAGACGTACACACCGATCAAGACGAATACGGCCGGAATGATCCAGTGCCCCCACATTTGGATGACGCCGGTGACCCGCCGGTGCGACACCAGCCACGCGCCCATCAGGCACCACACCGCGACCCCCACCGCGAACACGACAATTGTGAGAGCGACGTCTCGAACATCCAAGGCGCGAAACACCGGCATGTAGACGCCAACGTCGTCGCCGCCGTTAGCGATCGCCAATCCGATCACCCCGGTCAGCCCCCCCGTCACCACTGCCGGTGATGCCTGGTCACCCACGTTGCGGGCGCGGATGGCGATGATCAGGCTGCGCACGCCTAGCAGCAGCGGGATCAGGCCCAATACCCAGATCCAACCCTGCGGCACCACGGTCAACCCGATCGCTGCCAGCAGCGACAGCAGCACCACCGCGGTCATCCCGGCATACATGCCGGCCCAGATCTGCCAGCGCTTCGGGCGGCCCTGCGCCCGGGACGACATGTTCAGCACCGCCAGCGTGACGATATCGTCGATCCGGGTGCCCACGAACAACCCGGCGGCCGCGGCGATGGTGGCGAGGCTCGAGTTCATCCACTAATGGTGACCCGCTGCGCCGGATACGATGGTGCCGTGCTGGGAACAAGCCCGTGACCGGACTGGTGTGGAGCTGCTGATCGGCGCGGCGATCGGGGTGTTAGCGGCCTGGATCGCGCTGATCATCACACTCACCGTCATCAGGCCGCGGGGCAACTCACTAGGTGAATCGTTGCGGCTGCTTCCCGACCTGCTGGTGTTGGTGCGCCGGCTCGCCGCGGACAGCGCGCTGCCACGCGGAGTGCGGATCAAGTTGGCGCTGGTGCTGATCTATTTGGCCTCGCCGATCGACCTCATCCCCGATTTTGTGCCGGTGATCGGCTACGCCGACGACGCAATCATCGTCGCCGCGGTCCTGCGAAGTGTGGTGCGCCAGGTGGGTTTACCGACGATCAGCGCGCATTGGCCGGGCACCGATGACGGCCTGGCGGCCCTCGCGCGCCTGACCGGGCTGCCCCCTCACCCGCCAGCTACCAGAGCCGACGCAGCGCAGCCGACGCGTCCCGGGCGCGGCCCCGCGCGGTGATCACGTCGGCTGCGGTGACAACGGCCGCCCCTAGCGGACGCCGCCCGTCGGGCTCACCGCGGGCGAATACCCGGACATCGCTCTCGGTGGTGCGCAGCGCATCGGCCAGCGCGCCGTCGCGCCGCGGCTGGGGCGCCCCGCCGGCGCCCCCGTAGATCACCTCGGCCGCACCGGGCGAGATCATGATGGTGTCGGTCGGCAGACCCAGGATGGCCCGCGCCTGCAGTTCGAATTCCGAGAGCCGTTGCGTGCGAACGGTGACCAAGCCACTCTCGAACGGCCGGGCGGTGACGTCGCTGAAATACACCTCGTCGCCGCGAATCATCAGCTCGACGCCGAACAGGCCGCGTCCGCCGAGCGCCTTGACCACGCGGGCCGCGATCGAGCGGGCGGCGTCCAGGGCGGCCGGGCTCAGATCCTGCGGCTGCCACGACGCCTGCACGTCACCGACGGCGTCGCCGTGGCCGATCGGCTGGCAGAAGTCCAGCGTCGGCCCCGACGGTCCGTCGCCGCGGACGGTCAGCAGCGTGACGTGGAAGTCGATCTCGACCACGGTTTCGGCCAGCACCCTGCGGCTACCGGCCCGCTGCCAGGCCGGCTCGAGGTCGTTGGGCAGCAGGACCACCGACTGGCCCTCGCCGCCGACGCCGGCCACCGGCTGCACCTTCAGCGGGTAGCCGGCATGGCTGGCGATGGCGCGCAACTCGTCGAGTGACCCGGCGAACCAGAACGGCGCGGTGGGCAGCCCGAGTTCGTCGGCGGCCAACCGGCGCAGGCCTTCCCGGTCGGCGGTGAGCCGGACGCAGCGTGCCGTCGGGACGAATTGCGCGGAAACACCGTCAGCCGCGGCAACCAGCGCGTCAGCGGACACCGCGTCGGAGGCCGCGACCACGAAGTGCGGCTCTGCACGGGTGATCGCGGCGCCCAGCTCGTCCGGGTCTAGCAAGCACGAACGAATGAAGAACAGGGAAAAAAAAA
>CAWIKT010000034.1:0-4089 GCA_963836555.1 uncultured Actinomycetota bacterium
AGGCCTTGTTGTTGCGCTGCATCCAACTGGCGCGCCACACCAGCATCCGGGACGCATCGATGCGGCTCTTCATGTCGGCCAATTTGAAAGCGACAGCTTGGAATTCGGCGATCTTACGGCCGAACTGCTCACGCTGACCCGAGTATTCGAGGGCGTACTCGTAGGCCGCGCGGGCGATACCCAGAGCCATCGCGCCCACGGTGGGACGCGTCCTCTCGAACGTCATCATCGCGGCCTGACTCGAGGTCCGGTGTCCCTCTTTGATCCTGGCGATCCGGCTCTCGAATTTCTCGCGGCCACCAAGGATCAGCTCGCCGGGAAGCCGGACGTCGTCGAGCACCACTTCGGCGGTGTGCGACGCCCGGATGCCGTGCTTCTTGAATTTCTGTCCCTGAGACAGGCCCCTCGTGCCGGGCGGCACGATGAACGTGGCTTGCCCGCGGGTGCCCAGTTCGGGCTCCACGGATGCCACCACGACGTGGACGTTGGCGATACCGCCGTTGGTCGCCCACGTCTTGGTTCCGTTCAGCACCCACTCGTCGGTGGCTTCGTCGTATTTCGCCCGGGTGCGAACGGCGCCGACGTCCGAACCGGCTCCGGGCTCAGACGAGCAGAACGCGGCCAACTGGGGATCGCCGGGGCTGCCGAACATCTGCGGCAGCCACTCGCCGATCTGTTGCGGAGTTCCGTTAGCGGCCAGGGCGGCCGCGGCGAGGCCGGTAGCCATGATGGACAAGGCAATGCCGGCGTCGCCCCAGAACATTTCCTCGAAGACGGTCGGCATGCCGAGGCCGCTGGCTTCGCCTGCCATCTGCGCGAACAGGTCCGGCGTGTAGAGCCCGACCTTGGCGGCCTCCTGAATGATCGGCCAGGGCGTCTCTTCCCGCTCGTCCCACTCGGCTGCCGCCGGGCGGATTACCGTGTCGGCGAACTCGTGCACCCAGTCACGGACCTGCACCACTTCATCGGACAGCTCCAGCGAAAAGGTCGCATCCATTAGCGCTCCTATCAGGCGTTGCGCCCGCATTCAGGTGGCACCCCTCAAGTTCGGCCACTGGCGCTAACAGTAAACGCTTGTATACTGAGTGGACAAACCGGCAGCTCAGAGGGACTCCAGCCACAGGGCTTCGGCAGCTAGGGAAGCTGCCCAGCCATCATTTTGACATCCGTCTAGGCGTGCGGGGGACACATGCAGCGCAGCGATATTCGCGCCGTCGGTGACCTGGCCGGAGAGGCGACTCGGGCTGATCGCCGGTGACCACCTGGTGCGCTCGCAGAGCGCGGCCGGTTTGGGCAAGTTGCGTCGAATTCCGTTTCAGCCGGAGCTTGGGCTGACGCTCACCGGGTTGAACCACTTTGACTTGCTGAACCATCCGCGGGTTTACGCGAAACAGCGCGACTGGTTGTCCCAGTCAGCGCTGCCCCCGGCTGGCGTCAGCGATCAGAGCCGCGACGTCAGCGGCGACGGCTAGCGACCGCTCGTCCGTCGCGGCGTGATAACGCCCGGCCGCCGGATCGTAAGCGGCGCCGGCGATCGACCCGTGATCGGCGGGTAGCTCGACAACCTGTACGGGCCAGCCGCGTTCCCGCAGCGCCGAGGCGAATTCGTGCGCCACCGACAGCGGGATCACTCGATCGTCGTCACCGTGCAGGAGCGTGAACGGCGTCGAGTCCGAGGTGTCCCGGAGCCGGTCGGCCGGAAGCTCCTGGAAGATCGGATCGGGAACCATGAAAGCGCCGGCCAGGCAGACCGTATGCGCAAAGGCGACGTCGAGCCTGCGCGCTTGAATGGTCAGCCCCGCGGCCGCGAGCCCTCCCATCGACCAGCCGACGAGCACGACACTGTCGGGGTCATCGACACGGTCTCGGGTGAACCGCACCGAGGCCAGCAGATCGGCGCGGCCGCCGTCCGCGGCGGAGGAGTTCCAGTCCGGGGCGACGACCCCGAGACCGTGGCTCGCGATCAGCTCGGCGAGCGACCGAACCGAGGCGCGCGCATCAGCCTGCTGGCCGTGCCACAACAGAACCGCGGGTTGGGCAGGGTCACCGAACACATCCGCCAAACGACCGGCGGCGTATTCGAACGTCTGCATGCGGTGTCGTGGTCTCGCGACTACTTGGGCGGCGCCGGAGCGGGAGCCGGCGGTGCGGCAGGTGCGGGTGTACCGCCGCCGCCGATCAGCGAGTTGAGGATGCCCAGTCCTAGACCTGCCTGCTCCGGGGATTTGCCCGGATCCGGCACTGCGGCGTCGTTTTTCTGCCAGGCCTGGCAGCCGTCCGTCTTGAACGTCTTGTCGGTCGGCTCGATCCGCACGATCTGCGGCTTCTTGCTCATGGCGTTGTCGAGGGGCTGTCTGGCGTCATCGCCGAGCCGCTTCCAGTAGCAGACGCCGCCATTAACCGGGCCGGCCGACGTGTATACGCCCGGGACGATGTCAGTTCCGACGTTGTACACGCCGTCTTTGTCGATCGTCGTCTTGGCAGGTGCGGGGCCGTGCCCAGGTGCTGGTGCTGCTCCAGCGGGTGGCGCCGGGGGAGGCGGGCCAGGGGCGGGGTCGGCCGCGGCGTGGCCGGCCGGGGTAACCCAGCCGAACGCCAGGAGCGCCGTCGCGGCGGCGACCGTTGACTTGGATGTCACGAATAGCAGCATACGGACTTCACGAAACGCACGCCGGAGCGCAAATAACTGACTAGGCGGTTTTGGTGAAGAGCGGCAGTAATAAACGGCGCCGGTCAGTGGTGGCGTCGGCAAAGAACTGCAGTGCCTCATGCACCGTCGCTGCGGTCGGGAAGTCGATGTCCCCGCGGGTAACCAGCAGAGTGAGGCTTACGGCCTGGCTCGGGATGACCGCCCACTCCAGGCCCGCCGCACCGCACGCGTCGTCAATGGCGTACAGCAAGCGCACAGCCTGCGCGCCGAAAGTGTCCACGCCGGTCAAATCGAGCACAAAGGGCTTGTCCGGCAAGTTGAAACGCTGGGCGTACGTGATGACCTGATCCACGTTGCTCGCGTCGACCGCACCGCTGATGGTCACCACCGTGGCCAGGTGTCGGCACTGCGCGCGCACAAGGGCGCCGTTGCAGTCGAAGGGAAGACGAGCGTGCCGCGGCGCCAAATGGGCTGCCACCTTGATCGAGTCGTCCATTTCGCACTTCCCCCATTCCCAAACACTGCTTACCGCAAAACCAGGACCAGCGATGACCCGGCGAGGTCGGAGTGGGTATCGGGCTTCACTTCGCGGCCGGCAGCACCGGCTGGCGCGCAGATGCTGAAGCTGATGACGCATCTTCGGGCTCAACTACGACATGCAGCGCGTCGCCGACGGTGGTGTTCGCCGAGAACCCCGACATCCTGGCACTGCAGGAATATTTCCCCGAGCAGTCGGCGCTCGATGCGCTGCTGAAGCCGAAATATCCGTACTCAGTCCGCTGCCAGGGCGGCAAGCGCGCCAATCTCGGCCTCTACTCTAAAATCCCGTTCGACAAGGAGATGAGCCCAGAGGACTGCCCATCCGATGCTTACGGCAAGCAGCGCACGGCGCATATCATCGCCGGCTTCACGCTGGCCGACGGTACGCATTTCTCGGTGATGACGACGCATATGGATTGGCCGTTCCCGATCGACCGGCAGAAGTCGGAGTTCGAGACGGCGGAGGCCGCGGCCAACGACGTGCAAGGACCGCTACTCGTGGTGGGCGATTTCAACTCGACGCCGTGGTCGTACGCGATGAAGGGCTTCCAGGCAGCAACGGGTTTCACGCGCGAGACCCGCGCGCTCGTGACCTATCCGCTGGAGATCTACCGCGCCGCAGCAAGCCTGTCGCAGCAACGGTTGCATGCGCTTCGTCGCCGTTCCTGCCGCTCGACCAGGTCTTCGATCGCAGCGTCACGGTGACCGAGCTGCATCGCGGCGAGCCGACCGGCAGCGACCATCTGCCGATCGTCATCAGTTTTGCGGTGCCAAAGAGCTAGAGCTTCATATCGAAGACGATGAGCCCGCCGATGCCGTCCTCGAGCGCCTCAACGAGTTTTGCGCCCGCCGCCTGATGGTCCGGATGGACAAGGTAGGCATCGCGCGCCGCGGCGTCG
>CAWIKT010000035.1:0-11910 GCA_963836555.1 uncultured Actinomycetota bacterium
GTTCCACAAACGATAAAGCCCCGGGCTCACGCTCGGGGCTTTCTCGTGCTCTGGCGCGCGCGTGTGAAGCCAGCTTCATGTTCGGCGCCGAGCGTTCGTCCAGGCTCACGCTCACGGCGCCGGCAGCGTGTCGCCGCCGACAGTCTCGAGTGACTTGATTCCTCGCGACTTTTCGCGTGTGCTCTTGGTCAAGACGGATTGCTCACGGACAACTCGATGACGGAGGTAGATGACGATGGCCGAGTCGGGCGTCGCCGTGCCCGCGGAGGAGTTGTTGAGCTACCAAGGCGACAAGTTCATCAATTTCCTCAACCACACGTATCAGTGGGTCAGCATCAAACTATTCGCACTGCCGGCTGACGCCGATGATGCTGAGTTGCTGAGCTTGTTGATCCGGCACATCCGCTATCGCGACAGTTACGCGGCGCCAGAGTTCAAAGACGCCGAGACAATTCATGGGCCTTACTGGCTGAAGGCCATCGAGCCGGGATTGTTCACGTCTGTGTCGGCCGAGGACGCCGAAGCGCTGATTCGCACTTGGGCCGAGTACGCGGCCCCGCTTCCGCGCCGGCCGCGCGAAGATATGGAAAGCGAACTCTATCCGAGGATCCGACAAGCGACGAGCCGATACCAGTTGCCGGATCTTCGTGACGTAGCCGAACACGACTGGGGGTCGAGCGTGGGCTCAATAACCGGTTTCTTCGAGTTCGTCTTGATCGACCGTCACGCGGGACGCATGGCATTGGTAGTCGCAAGCGACGACTAACGTGCGCCCTGGCTTCTAGTCAGTGCATTGGTGAAGCGGCCGTAGACGTCGGCGGTCAACTGAGAAACGCTCTGCGTTACTTGTTCTCGACTCTCGGCGTTTACCAGAGTGGTGTGCACGATCAGCCTGCTCGCACGAGGATGATCAGAACCGGCGACATAGTTGCTCTGCTGGATCCACACGCGTCGCGTACCGATCAGGGCGGTTCCGCTACTGCGCACTGCCGCGGTCCACTGGATCGGAGGAACTGGCAGGGCCTTGACTGATACGCCGCTGGCGTTCAGCCCGCGTAATAGGCGATCGGCGTTGCGAAATACGTCGTAAAACTGGGGCCACCCAGTGAAGCCGCTGACCTCGATAATGTCGGCAGCTTTCCACTCGCCGCCGCCGAGCGGGCCTGAAACGACCATCCGTGCGAGCGGTTGTTCTGGTCCTTCGGGAAGTTCCAGCAGTTGCCAGCCGGTCGGAATACTGAGTGTCTTCAGCCACTCCGGCGTCGCGGCTCCCGACAACGCAACGACATCTTCGATTTCCTCGTCCTCATAAAGAACGTCGACGATCGGCGGCCTAGGAAGAGATCGCCAGGCCGGCGAGGAACGAAGTGCGCTCACGGCGTGGCCGATCCGGTGCTCTGCCCGGCTCCGGAAAGAAGTGTCCAGACCAATACTCCACCGACGACAACCCAACCAAACACTGCCTTGCCTCCTTCGGCGAGGTCGTGACCGATTTCAGGCAACCACGATTGGCCACCTGATGACGAGGGTGCCGGGCTAGTTGCCGGGGGCGGATCCTCGCTATTTGCCAAGGGTAGGTGCACCTTCGGGTTCTTGCCTGAACCTGGAGTCTGAACCTCGATAGTCGGCCCACCTGATGAACTGTTTGGGCGAAGGTCGACTTCAGTGCCATCGTCGAGGACCTTTCGCGTTGTATCACCACGGGGAGGCAAGTCCTTTGCCCCTCTTGTAAGCCAATCCCAGAACTCTTTCAGTTGTTCCGGGGTTTGCACTTCTCGCACCGGGGGATTTCTGCCTGGCTGCAACTGTCGCAGTGCGTCCCGCGCTTCGTCCAAAGTCTCTGGGGGAGGGCGCTTTTGCCACGGTTCATTGGCATTCGGTTGCCGTGGCGCTGGGTCCTGTTTGAAGGTGTGGTTGTCGACCGCCCGAATGGTAGGGCACTGCGGGAAGGTCTCGCGGATCCCTGCCACGGCGGCGGTGACTGTGCCGGCAACCTGCTGATCAACGGCGACCAATTCTCCGGCACGCTGCCGAATATTGGCGGCGAGTGCTTCCGCCTCGGCCTGGCGGGCCGCGCGGGGTGCGGCAGGACTGCCCGCAGAGCGGTCAAGGACTGACCCCGCTTCGTCAACGTCAAATCCGGCGTTTTGCGCATCCTCAACGGCATAGGTCAGTCGCGAACGAGCCGCACAAATATCCGACGCGCCACTGCGAGCGACCTGGGCGGCGTCCTGCAACTGGTCGGCGGCGGTGCCCGTCGTCATCAGATCGGAGTGAGCGGTGGTTCGCAGTGCATCGGCGCCGTTGCCGCGCCAATCAACCGACGACGCGTCCTGCCAGACCTGGTTGGCCAGCCCATAGCTGCGCTCGGCAACGGCTTCCCAGTGCTCGGCCGCATCTGTGAGATGCGCAGTGCGCCAGGCCATTAGCTGCGAGAGACTGGGAGAGCTCGCTACCGCTGCCATCGCTACGTGACGGTCGGTGAATCGCTTAAGGCAGCGAGTTGGCGGGCCGATCCAGCTTCAGTGGCGATGTAACTGGTGTCGGCACCGACTACACCGCTTGCGTGCTTGTCGGTTCGGCCGGTCAGGCCCGAGATAAAAGTTTCGACGTCGGAGTGGGCCGCCTGCACTGCGGCTGCGCTTGGCTGGCTGGAAACGCCGGGCGCTGGCGGCAAATGGGTCGCGCGCAATTCCGAGGCCGCAGTGCTCCATCGGGACGCCATCGCTTGCACCGCAGCGGTGTCAACATGCACCTCCAGCATAGAGCGGAGTCTAGTTCGACAATTTCAATGCGAAAGTCACTCGCTGGTTCCGCCTGCCGTCCCACTCGCCACGCGTGTCACTGGGAGCCAAGACGGGGATTGACGCCCGCCTCGGAGCGAACTCCGACGGCAGCCGTGCCCCCTCTTCTCTAGCATTCGCTCGAAGCCGGGCACAACGCCCACTTCTTTTGTTAAGCCGTCAGGGCCGTCGGCGGCGCTCACTAGACTGGCCGACGTGCTCATCGGTTCACACGTCAGCCCGCAGGATCCGCTGGCCACCGCCGCGGCCGAGAACGCCGACGTCGTGCAGATCTTCCTCGGCAACCCGCAGAGCTGGAAGGCCCCGAAACCGCGGGACGACGCCGCGGAACTCAAAGCCGCGGCTCTGCCGATCTACGTGCATGCGCCATACCTGATCAATGTCGCGTCGGCGAACAACCGGGTGCGGATCCCGTCGCGCAAGATCCTGCAGCAGACCTGTGACGCGGCAACTGACATCGGCGCGGCCGCGGTCATCGTGCACGGCGGCCAGTCGCCGAGGACGACGACCTCGACGAGGGTTTCCAGCGCTGGCGCAAGGCGCTCGACCAGCTGGAGACGAAAGTGCCGGTGTACCTGGAGAACACCGCCGGCGGCGACCACGCGATGGCCCGCCACTTCGACACCATCGCCCGGCTGTGGGACCACATCGGCGACGCCGGTGTCGGGTTCTGCCTCGACACCTGCCATGCCTGGGCGGCCGGCGAGGCACTGGTCGACGCGGTCGACCGGATCAAGGCGCATCACCGGTCGCATCGACCTGGTGCACTGCAACGACTCCAAGGACTCCGCGGGCTCCGGGCGCGACCGGCACGCCAATTTCGGCACCGGCCAGATCGATCCCGAGCTGTTGGTCGCGGTGGTCAAGGCCGCCGATGCGCCGGTGATCTGCGAGACGGCCGACGAGGGCCGCAAGGACGACATCGCTTTCCTGCGGGAGAAGACGAGCGCCTGAAATGCGTCGACGGATCGCGATGCTGCTGGGCATCGTGTTGGTTCTCGCGGGCTGTTCGGTGCTTCACCCAAGCCCCCGTCGGGGTTTGTCGATGGCGCGAGCATCCACACCATCAGGGTGGACGGCCAGGAGCGGGTCTACCGACTGCACAAGCCGTCCGGGCTGATCGGTCCGCGAGCCTGGTCGTGGTGCTGCACGGCGGTTTCGGCAGTGCCGAGCAGGCTGAAAGATCGTATGGCTGGGATCAATTGGCCGACTCCGCCAAGTTCGTCGCGGTCTACCCCGACGGGGTGAAGCGGGCGTGGAATGTCAACGGCGGCGGTTGCTGCGGCAAGCCCGCCCGCGAGCACATCGACGATGTCGCGTTCATCAGCTCGGTGGTCGGCGATGTCGCTAAGCACATCGGCATCGACGCCTCGCGCGTGTATGCCACCGGTATGAGCAACGGCGGCATCATGGCCTACACCCTGGCCTGCAACACCACGCTGTTCGCGGCGATCGGCCCGGTGGCCGGTACCCAACTGGACCCGTGCAGGTCGCCGCGTCCCATTTCGGTGATGGCGGTCCACGGCACCGCGGACCCGAACATTCCCTACGGCGGCGGTCCGGGCCACGGTTTCGCGCACATCGACGGCCCGGCAGTACCCGAGCTTAATGCATTGTGGCGCAACGTCGATCGATGTCAACCACCGAGTGAGACAACCGACGGGCAGGTGACGACCTCGATGGCGGATTGCGCGCAGGGTCGCGGCGTGGCGCTGGTCACCATCGCCGACGGGGGCCACCGCTGGCCCGATTTCGCCACCGCCAAACTCTGGGAGTTCTTCGACGGCCACCATCGCTGAGCATTACACCTCTTGTGCGGTTGTAGAAAAAATGTAATATTGGCGGCATGTCAGATACCCATGTCGTCAGTAACCAGGTGCCGCCGTTGGAAGAGCACAACCCGGCCTCGTCGCCGGTGCTCATCGAGGCGCTGATCCGCGAGGGCGGGCAGTGGGGCCTGGACGACGTGACCGCTGTCGGCGCGATCTCCGGCGCCCGCCAGACCCAGCGCTGGGGCGAGTTGGCCCAACGCAACCGTCCGATCCTGCGGACCCACGATCGCTACGGCAACCGGATCGACGAGGTGGAGTTCGACCCGGCCTACCACGCACTGATGCAGGTCGCCATCGAGCACGGACTGCACGCGGCGCCCTGGGCCGACGACCGCCGCGGCTCGCACGTGGTCCGCGCGGCCAAGACCAGCGTCTGGACCGCCGAGCCCGGCCACATGTGTCCGATCTCGATGACCTACGCGGTGGTCCCCGCGCTGCGGCTCAACCCCGAACTGTCAGCGATCTACGAGCCGCTGTTGACCAGCTGCGAGATACGACCCCGAATTGAAGCTCGCGACAACCAAAGCCGGCATCACCGCCGGCATGTCGATGACCGAGAAGCAGGGTGGCTCCGACGTCCGCGCCGGCAACACCGAGGCCGCGCCGAACGGGGACGGCACCTACCGGCTGACCGGTCACAAGTGGTTCACCTCCGCTCCGATGTGTGACATCTTCCTGGTGCTCGCGCAGGCGCCGGGCGGGCTGTCCTGTTTCTTCCTGCCGCGCGTGCTGCCCGACGGCAGCCTCAACCGGATGCGGCTGCAGCGCCTCAAGGACAAGCTCGGTAACAACGCCAACGCCTCCAGCGAGGTCGAATATGACGGCGCCACCGCGTGGCTGGTCGGTGAAGAAGGCCGCGGCGTGCCGACCATCATCGAGATGGTCAACCTCACCAGGCTGGACTGCACGCTGGGCAGCGCGACGAGCATGCGGACCGGGCTCACTCAAGCCGTGCATCATGCCCAGCACCGCAAGGCTTTTGGCGAGTACCTGATCGACCAGCCGCTGATGCGCAACGTATTGGCCGACCTGGCCGTCGAGGCCGAGGCCGCGACCATGGTCGCGATGCGGATGGCCGGTGCCACCGACAACGCGGTGCGTGGCGACGACACCGAGGCGCTGTTGCGTCGTATCGGGTTGGCCGCCAGCAAGTACTGGGTGTGCAAGCGCGCGACACCGCACGCCGCCGAAGCCATGGAGTGCCTGGGCGGCAACGGCTATGTCGAGGAGTCCGGCATGCCGCGGCTGTACCGCGAAGCCCCGCTGATGGGCATCTGGGAAGGCTCCGGCAACGTCAGTGCGCTGGACACGTTGCGGGCCATGGCAACTCGACCCGAAAGCATCGACGTTCTGTTCAGCGAGCTCGCCAAGAGCACGGGCCAGGACGCCCGACTGGATCGCCACATCGAGCGACTGCGCCCCCAGCTCGGCGAGCTGGAGACGATTCAGTACCGGGCCCGCAAGGTCGCCGAGGACATCTGCCTGGCGCTGCAGGGTTCGCTGCTGGTACGCCACGGGCATCCGGCCGTCGCCGAGGCGTTCCTGGCCACCCGGCTGGAAGGCCAGTGGGGCGGCGCATTTGGAACCATGCCCGCCGGGCTGGATCTCGCGCCGATCATCGAGCGTGCTCTAGTAAAGGGATGACGCACGCGATCAGGCCGGTCGACTTCGACAACTTGAAGACGATGACCTACGAGGTCACCGACCGGGTTGCGCGAATCACCTTCAACCGCCCCGACAAGGGCAACGCGATCATCGCCGATACCCCGCTGGAACTTTCGGCGCTGGTGGAGCGGGCCGACCTGGATCCAGGAGTCCACGTCATCCTGGTCTCTGGCCGCGGCGAGGGGTTCTGCGCGGGTTTCGATCTGAGCGCCTATGCCGATCGCACCGGCTCGGCGGGCGGCACCGGCGCCTACCATGGCACCTCGCTGGACGGTAAAACACAGGCGGTCAACCACTTACCGAATCAGCCGTGGGATCCGATGATCGACTACCAGATGATGAGTCGTTTCGTCCGGGGCTTCTCCAGCCTGCTGTACGCGGACAAGCCGACGGTGGTCAAGATCCACGGCTACTGCGTGGCCGGTGGCACCGATATCGCGTTGCACGCCGACCAGGTGATCGCCGCCGCGGACGCCAAGATCGGCTATCCGCCGACCCGCGTCTGGGGTGTGCCGGCGGCCGGAATGTGGGCGCATCGGCTGGGTGACCAGCGCGCGAAACGCCTTCTGCTGACCGGGGATTGCATCACGGGCGCCCAGGCCGCCGAATGGGGACTGGCCGTCGAGGCGCCGGACCCGAAGGACCTCGACGAGCGCACCGAACGCCTGGTCGAGCGGATCGCCGCGGTTCCGGTGAACCAGCTGATCATGGTCAAGCTCGCGCTCAACTCCGCTCTGCTGCAACAGGGTGTGGCCACCAGCAGGATGGTCAGCACCGTCTTCGACGGCGTCGCCCGGCACACGCCCGAGGGTCACGCGTTCGTCGCCGACGCGGTGGAGCACGGCTTCCGCGAAGCGGTCAAGCATCGCGACGAACCGTTCGGCGATCACGGCCGACGGGCGTCGCAGGTCTGACCTGATGCCAAAGTCACTGGCCCGCATGACCGCCCGGTCGGTGGTGTTGAGCGTCATGCTCGGCGCACACCCGGCGTGGGCCAGCGCCGCCGACTTGATCCGGCTCACCGGAGACTTCGACATCAAAGAAAGCACACTGCGAGTCGCGTTGACCCGGATGGTCAGTGCCGGCGACCTGGTTCGCTCCGCCGACGGTTACCGGCTCTCCGACCGCCTGCTGGCCCGTCAGCGCAGGCAGGACGACGCCATGCGGCCCCAGCTGCTCCCGTGGCGGGGGAATTGGACGACGCTGATCGTCACCAGCGTCGGCACCGACGCGCGCACCCGGGCTGCACTGCGAACCACTCTGCAGCACAAGCGTTTCGGTGAGCTACGCGAGGGCGTGTGGATGCGACCGGACAACCTCGAGCTCGACCTGGACAACGACGTCCGCGAGCGGATGCGGATCGTGCAGGCGCGCGACGACGACCCCGCCGAGCTGGCCGGCCAGCTATGGGATCTGCCGTCGTGGGTGCGCACCGGTCAGCGACTCCTGCACGACATGGCCGGTGCCGCCGACGTGCCGGAGCGGTTCGTGACCGCCGCCGCCATGGTGCGTCACATCCTGACCGACCCGGTACTGCCCGACGAGCTGCTGCCCGCCGGCTGGCCGGGTAAGCGACTGCGGGCCGCCTACAACGACTTTGCCGCCGAACTGCTCGCGCGGCGCGACGACATCCGATTAGTGGAGGCGACATGAGCGATCCGGTACGCGTAGAACGCCGCGGCGCGGTCACCACCGTCATCCTCAACCGGCCCGAGGCACGCAATGCCGTCAACGGCCCCACCGCGACCGCGTTGTTCGAGGCATTCGACGAGTTCGACCGAGACGACTCCGCATCGGTGGCCGTGCTCTGGGGCGACCACGGAACCTTCTGCGCCGGAGCTGATTTGAAGGCGTTCGGCACCCCGGAGGCCAACGCGGTGCATCGCAGCGGCCCCGGCCCGATGGGACCGAGTCGAATGGTGTTGTCCAAGCCGGTGATTGCCGCGGTCAGCGGCTACGCGGTCGCGGGTGGCCTGGAGCTGTCGCTGTGGTGCGACATGCGGGTCGCCGAGGAAGACGCCGTGTTCGGCGTCTTCTGCCGTCGCTGGGGGGTGCCCCTGATCGACGGCGGCACGATCCGCCTGCCGCGGCTGATCGGTCAGAGCAGGGCGATGGACATGATCCTCACTGGTCGCGCGGTCGACGCGGCCGAAGCGCTCGCGATCGGCTTGGCGAATCGCGTTGTGCCCAAAGGTCGGGCCCGCGACGCCGCCGAGGAGCTGGCCGCGGAATTGGCCGCGCTGCCTCAGCAGTGCCTGCGATCGGACCGGCTGTCGGCGCTGCACCAGTGGGGACTGCCGGAGGCGGAGGCGTTGGACTACGAATTCGCCAGCATCTCGCGCGTCGCTGCCGAAGCCAATGAGGGCGCCGGGCGTTTCGCCGCGGGCGCCGGCCGGCACGGCGCCAAGGATCAGTAGTCCGGCAGCGTGAACGACCGCGCGACCGCGAGTGACTGCCGCGCCACCAGCCTGCTGACCAACGGGATGCGCAGCATCCGCAGCGCGACATTCCGCAGCGTCGCGCGCCAGCCCGACGAGTACCGGTCGGTCTTCAGCGCGGCGAGAGCGACCTTCTGGCATCGCGCGACATACGGCGCCATCAACCGCTGATACCGGTCGAACGCCGACGCGAAATCGGTTCCCGCCAAATGTAATTCGTGAGCCAGCAGGTATGAGCCGACCATCGCGAGGGTGGTGCCCATGCCCGAGCGGGGGGAGGCGCACCAGGCCGCGTCACCGGTCAGGCACACCCGACCACGCGCATAGTGGTCAAGATGGACCTGCGCGATCGAATCGAAATACACCTCGGTCGCCTTGGCAAGGTCGTCGAGAATGTGCGGGACCTCCCACCCCATCCCGGCGCATCGCTGCGCGAACAGTCGCTTGTTGCCTTCGGCGTCGCGATAGTCGAACTCGAGCTCAGGGTCGGTGAGGAACAAACTGGCCCGCGCCGGCTCATCGGGTTCGATGGCCTGCAGCGCCGCGGTTCGACCGGCGTCGATGCAGGCCATGCCGACGTGGTCCAGCCGCAATCGGTTGTCGATGTCGAAGAACCCGAAACACTGACCTAACTGGGTGACGTACTGGTCTTCCGGGCCGAAGACCAATCGCCGCAAGCCGGAGTGCAGCCCGTCGGCGCCAATGACGAGGTCGTAGCTGTCGGTGGAGCCATCACTGAACGTCGCCGTGACCCGCCGGCCGTCATCGTCGATCGCCGTAATACGAACGCCGAAGCGGTATTTGACGTCGTCGCGCACGGCGTCGTAGAGGATGCGGGTGAGTGTGCCCCAGTGAATCTCGATCTCACCGCTGACCACTTCGGCGGGTAACCGGCCAATTTCCTTGCCTCGGGCGTCGACCAGCGTGAGTGGGCCCATGCTGGTGGCACCCGCCTGGACTTTCGCGAGTAAGCCCATCTTGTCGAGCACCGTCAGCGCGGGACCCCGAAAGTCGACGGCCTGCCCGCCGGTGCGCAACTCGCGAGCCTGCTCGATGATCGTCACGGCGTGACCCTGTCGGCTGAGCCAGTGAGCCAGGGCGGGTCCAGCGACACCGCCACCGCTGATCAGGATGTCGAAAGACATTGCCGCGTGGCGCTATTGGGCCTTGTTGATGGTATTGCCGCTGCCGAGATTCTCGACCTTGGGCTCGCCGTCCTTGTAGCTGATCGCGTTGTGAGATCCGACGACGTTGACGTTTTTGTCGATCTTGTCGACGGTGATCTTGTTGTCTCCGCCGCCGACGCTCACTGTGCCGCAGGTGCCCCTGACCGTCAGCGTGTTGTTGAACCCGCCGACGTTCAGCGACTTGCCGTTGCCGCAGTCGAGAGTGGTTGTGGTGCCGGTGGACACGTAATTGATCGTGTTGCCGATGTCGAACTGGGCGCCGGTGCTGGTGGTCGACGGTGCCGTGGTCGACGAGGTGGGGGAGCCGCTCGACGGAACCGCGCCGTTGTTGTTGTTGTGCTGTCCACAGCCGGCCGTCCCGAACACCGCTGCCGCGGAAAGCGTCACGCCGGCCATGAAGGCCAGACGGTGAGAATTGCTGGAATGCACGCGCTTAACTTCCTACGTGACTGATGCGGTTGGTCATGCCGAGTTCGCGACCGCGGTCCCACACCACCGGGTCGCCGTTCTTGTAGAAGACCGACTCGTTGGAGCCGTACACGGTGATGTCGTGAATGACGTTGTCCGCGACCACCGTATGGCCCGAGCCCATCACCGATATCGCCCAGCAGGTTCCCAGCGCGTTGACGGTGTTCCTGGTGCCGACGACCATCAAGGTAGCGCCGCCGCAGTCGATCGTCTGCTCGAGGCCCTCGCCGGTGATGTGGGTGTCGCCATTCTTGGCGCGCACAGTGGGTGCGCCGGCGGTGGAGGTGAACGCAATCGCGAGTGCGCTGGCCGCGACGACGCGGCAGGGGATCGACCAATTCATCGCGGGTTCCTCTCGCCACGGCGCGCATCTGCTCAGAAAGAGCCTACGTGCTGACGTCACCGGCAGACTAGAGTTCTTCGTTCCGGGCAGCATCAACGACAGTCCGTCGTCAACCCGGGAACGCAACCGAGAGGCGACCGCCATGGCAGCTGAGCCGGACTCATCGGCCGGGCGGTCGGGCGGGACCAAGTCCGGGACCCGCGGGACCAGGCTCAGCCGGGACATCATCGTCAACGCCGCGCTGACCTTCCTGGACCGTGAGGGCTGGGACGCGCTGACCATCAACGCGCTGGCGACGCAGCTCGGGACCAAAGGGCCGTCGCTGTACAACCACGTCGACAGCCTGGAGGACCTGCGCCGCACCGTGCGGATCCGGGTCATCGACGACATCATCGGGATGCTCAACCGCGTCGGCGAGGGGCGTCAGCGCGACGATGCCGTGTTGGTGATGGCCAGCGCGTACCGCAGCTATGCCCACCACCATCCGGGCCGCTACTCGGCCTTCACCCGGATGCCGTTGGGCATGGGCGACGATCCCGAATACACCGCCGCGACCCGGGCGGCCGCGACACCGGTGATCGCGGTGTTGTCGTCCTATGGCCTCGATCTGGAGCAGGCTTTCTATGCCGCCCTGGAGTTCTGGTCTGCCATGCACGGCTTCGTGCTGCTCGAGATGACCGGCGTGATGGACGAAATCGACACCGACTCGGTGTTCTCCGACATGGTGCTGAGGCTGGCCGCCGGCATGGAGTTACGCAGCGGATCCAGCGTCGACGACGGCCCCTGACGTGGCACGGTAAGTTGGTGGATCGGACGCCGACGTCGTCGCTTTGACCTGCCTTACTCGCGGCGGGTATTGTTGAGCCTCGTGCCTGGCGGTTTTAGGCGTTTCACCTAGAACGCGCACGCCGGGCCAATTCGCATGCCAACCACGCAACGGATTGATTCCGCTGCGGCCGCGTGCGACACACCCGGCCGCGGGGGACCGCGGACGGGCATAAGAGCAGTACAGAGACTTAGCAGCATGAGAATCCAGCAGCAACAGAAGAACGAAGTAGGAAGCCGGTAGATGCCAACCATTCAGCAGCTGGTCCGTAAGGGTCGCCGTGACAAGGTCGCGAAGGTCAAGACCGCGGCCCTCAAAGCAATACGTACTCTCTAACCAGTAGAGGA
>CAWIKT010000036.1:0-41306 GCA_963836555.1 uncultured Actinomycetota bacterium
TGTGCCACGGCGGCATCGACGGCAATGTCTCCCCGGCATCCAGCCGGCGCTCGAGATCGACCACCAGACAATGCGTCAACGCCACCAGCGCGCCGAGTTCGGCCAGGTTGGAGACGCCGTCGCAAACGCGCACCTCGAGCGTCCCGTTGCGCGGCGACGGCCTGACGTCCCAGCGGACCTCGTTGACGTCCTCGATGATCCCGGTCTTCTTCTGATCGTGGACGAAACCCTCGAACTGAGACCACTTTTCGAATTGGAACGGCAGACCGGCGGTGGGCAGCTGCTGGAACATCATCGCCCGGTTGCTCGCGTACCCGGTGTCGTCGCCGACCCACCACGGCGACGACGCCGACAGCGCCAGCAGATGCGGATACCAGTTCAGCAGGGCAGACATCACCGGTAACACCTTGTCCGGCGAGGAGACTCCGACGTGGACATGCACTCCCCAGATGAGCATCTGCCGACCCCACCACTGGGTGCGCTTGATCAACTCGGCGTACCGCGGCGCGTCGGTCAGCTTCTGCGTCGACCAGCTCGCGAACGGGTGGGTGCCGGCGCCGAACAGCTCCATGCCACGCTGCCGGACGATCGGCAGAACGGACTTCAGCGTGGATTGAAGGTCGTCCATCGCCTGCGCGGTGTTGTCGCATACACCGGTGACGACCTCAACGGTGTTGCGCAGCAATTCCTGATGCACGCGCGGGTTTTCGCCGATCTCGACGAACACCGCGGTGGCTTCGTTGCTCAGGTCGCGCGTCTGCGCGTCGACGAGCGCGAACTCCCATTCGACTCCCAGCGTCGGGCGGGGCGAGGACGCGAAGTTCACCCTGATAGCGGTACCCCTGTCCGAGAACGAATTAACCGGCGCCAATCACGCCGCAGGCCACCCGCTTCCCGGCATCGCCAGTCGACATCGTCGTCTGGTCGGCTCCGGGTGCACCGTTGACCTGGCTGTAGCGGTCCGCCGGGATGTTGCCGAAGTTGTCGGCGCCGGCGTGAATGACGATCGAGGTTCCCGCACCGCCCAACAGGTCGGCCTTGGTGAACCCGTCGGTGGTGGTCTCGAGCAGCGCGCCACCGTCTTTGCGTACCTGCAGCGAGGTCAGGTCGCCAGCCCCGTGCTGGCCGTGGGGCATCAAATGCCCTCCCGCGGAGAGGAAGTCGCCAGGCTCGCCGCCGGTCGGGGCCGTCGAGTGGGCCTCGCACTTACCCACCGAATGGATGTGCACGCCGTGGAATCCGGGGCTCAGCTGGCCGGTCCCGGTGGTCTCGATGGTGATGGTCACGTAGCCCTGGTTGAACTCGAACTTCGCGGTGGCGACCTTGGTGCCCTTGGGGTCGTTCAGCTGAGTGGTCAGGCTGTCGGCTCCGCCCTGCGAGCCCGTCGGCTTGGCGCTCGACGGCGCGGGTGAGCCGGTCCAGATCGGCGGCTGCGTGCCAGGCGACGTCGCTGGGTATTGCGGCGCCCTGCAGGCGCTCATCAGCGCGGCCGAGGCGACGACGGGGACGAGTGCGGCTGCGGCGGTGAATGTGCGGGCGCGGGCTGGCGTGAGCATGCAGGGAGCCTATCCCGGCGACCATGCAGGTTGCGCAGACAGCATGGCGCCGCGCTGTCCGACGCCTCCGCCAGCTGAGGATTTTCGCTGGCTGCGTAGAAATCGCCGGTCAGAACCATCTGGTGCTCGTGAGGTGCTAAGCCACTATCGTCCTGCACGGAAACGAAAGCAACCATGTTTTTGGTTACTTTTGTTACCTATTTGCTCTACCGGACCGAACAGCTGAGGTCAGTTCTCGTTGATAATGTCCTGAACTGGTCGGTCATCCAACCGAGCGCTGGCGAAAGAAAAGTTTGATACTTCCGGCGTTTGCTATTCCATAAGTGCTAGCTAAGGAGTACTTAGTTTTATTGAGAACGGGCCTCGAGTCGGGAGGTTGTCCGATGGCTGGTCAGCGTGCCACGAAACGGAACCGCAAGTCGCGCGACGTCAGGGCGCGCCGCCGACGTCGGGTCGTTGGTCTCGGGTGTAGTGCCGGAGCGCTTTTCGCGTTCGGCGTGGGCCCGTTGGGTGTGGCGCCGACTGCGGCACCCGCCGACGAGTTCGGCGCGATTCTCGATCCGATCATCAACTCGATTACCGGGTGGCTGGAGGGGGTGGATCCCTCCGCGGGGTTGGCCGGTCTGGATCTAGGCGGGCTGGGGGTGGATCCCTCCGCGGGTTTGGCCGGTCTGGATTTAGGCGGGCTGGGGTTGGATCCGAGCAGTGCTGCCGACAGTGCGGCCAGCGTCGGGGTACGGGAGCGGCGGCGTCGGCGGTGCCGGCGGCGAGCGAGCCGCTGGCGGGGTCGTTATCGTCACCGCTAGACGCACCAGTGGTGGTCGGTAACAACGAACTAATCATTTCCGACAGCACGTCCGCCTCCGGCGCCACCACCTAGGTGAACGACATCGACGTCGCCACCGGCGCAAGGTAGGCACCACCATCGGCCTGGCCGGCGACCCCCGTCGAAGCACCGGTGGTGGTCGGCAACGACGCCCTCATCGTCACCGAGACCACGTCCGCCACCGGCACCACCACATGTGACGACATCGACATCGCCACCGGCGCGAAGGTAGGCACCACCATCGGCCTCGCCGGCGCTCCCGGCATTGGCGCGCCGGTGGTGGTCGGTAACGACGCCCTCATCGTCACCGACACCACGTCCGCCGCCGGCACCACCACCCATGTGACCGACATCGACATCGCCACCGGCGCGAAGGTAGGCACCACCATCGGCCTGGCCGGCGCTCCCAGCCCCATCCCCGTGGTAGTCGGCAACGACGCCCTCATCGTCACCGACACCACGTCCGCCACCGGCACCACCACCTATGTGGACGACATCGACATCGCCACCGGCGCGAAGGTAGGCACCACATCGGCCTCGCCGGCACCCCCGACATCGGCGAGCCGGTGGTGGTCGGCAACGACGCCCTCATCATCACCAGCATCACGTCCGCCGCCGGCACCCACACCTATGTGGAAGACATCGACGTCGCCACCGGCGCGAAGGTAGGCACCACCATCGGCCTGGCCGGTGCTCCCGGCAGCTTCCCCGTGGTGGTCGGCAACGACGCCCTCATCACCACCAGCAGCACGTCCGCCACCGGCACCACCACCTATGTGTCCGACATCGACGTCGACACCGGTGCGAAGGTAGGCACCTATATCGCCCTGGCCGGCGCCCCCGACGGCGTGCCGGTGGTGGTTGGCAACGACGCCCTCATCACCACCAGCAGCACGTCCGCCACCGGCACCACCACCTATGTGGACGACATCGACGTCGCCACCGGCGCGAAGGTAGGCACCACCATCGGCCTGGCCGGTGCCCCCGTCGAAGCACCGGTGGTGGTCGGCAACGATGCCCTCATCGTCACCGAGACCACGTCCGCCACCGGCACCCACACCTATGTGGACGACATCGACGTCGCCACCGGCGCGAAGGTGGGCACCTACATCGCCCTGGCCGGCGCTCCCGGCATTAGCGTGCCGGTGGTGGTCGGCAACGACGCCCTCATCGTCACCGACACCACGTCCGCCACCGGCACCACCACCTATGTGAACGACATCGACGTCGCCACCGGCGCGAAGGTAGGCACCACCATCGGCCTGGCCGGCGCTCCCAGCCCCATCCCCGTGGTAGTGGGCAACGACGCTCTCATCGTCACCGACACCACGTCCGCCACCGGCACCACCACCTATGTGAGCGACATCGACGTCGACACCGGCGCGAAGGTAGGCACCTACATCGGCCTGGCTGGCACCCCCGTCCTCGGCGTGCCGGTGGTGGTTGGCAACGACGCCCTCATCACCACCAGCATCACGTCCGCCGCCGGCACCCACACCTATGTGAGCGACATCGACGTCGCCACCGGCGAGAAGGTAGGCACCACCATCGGCTTGGCCGGCGCTCCCAGCCCCTACCCCGTGGTGGTCGGCAACGACGCCCTCATCGTCACCGACACCACATCCGCCGCCGGCACCACCACCTACGTGGACGACATCGACGTCGCCACCGGCACGAAGGTAGGCACCTACATCGGCCTCGCCGGCACCCCCTCCTTGTTCTCGGAACCGGTTGGCAACGACGCCCTCATCATCACCGACACCACATCCGCCGCCGGCACCACCACCTACGTGGACGACATCGACGTCGCCACCGGCGCAAAGTTGGGCACCACAATCGGCCTCGCCGGTAGCCCGGTATTCGAGTGTCTAACATCGGGGTGCTTCTAGTCGGAGTCCTCCATCGTGCCTTCAGGTTGATGCTGGAAGTGTCGCTGTGTGAGCCGTTAGTTGAGGCGCCCGAGCGGGTCGGTGCCGTCCCAATCCTCGACAGGCGTTGGGGGAGTGGAATGTTGGGGCTGGGGTGGGCGTGGTGGTTGCTCTGGCCGGATTCGGATGACGACCCGCCGCCGTTCTGAGAACGGCGCTCACCAAACCCTTGTCCTATGCTTCCCGACATGACGACGCGAGTATCGATGGCCAAAGTCGGTGGTGCAGCCGCAGCTCTGGCCGCTGCGATCATGTGGACGACGCCATCGGCCATGGCCGGTAGCGACTTCTGCAATTCGCTGCCGCCCGCACAGATGCGTGACTGCACCTGCGGTTCCGACAACGTCCCCGGTACTCAGGAGTATCAGGATTGCCTGCACGGAAATGCGGCCCCTAAAGCGCCCCCGGCGGAGCCCCCCGCCCCCAGTCCTTGATGACTAGTCCTAAAAACGTCAGCCGGCAGCAAGCACGATCACGCCGGGCGGCTGGTCGGCGACGTCTTTGCTCCGGGGCGCGACGGGCGCTTTGAGTAGCTGACCGACCGCGTCGGCGGTTTCATGCTCGCCCGGCGCATCGGTGAAGTACACCGTGGTCTTCGAGACGTCCGGCAGCGACAGGTTGTCGACCTTGGTGACGTTGAACCCACCCTGCTTGAGCTGGTCGGCGGTCCGCTTCGCCACACCGGTGGAGTTGGAGACGTTGAAGACGAGCACGTCGGCCTTCGGCGCCGGCTTGGCCGACGTCTTCGATGCCACCGCGCTGGTCGTCACGCTGGCCACCGCCGAGTCGTCGTCGGTGTTGCCGCCCGATCCCATCGCCTGAAATCCGACCAATAAAAAGATGACACCGAGGAACAGCAGCACCATCACCATGGCCCGCAGGGGGAGACCGGTCGAGTCGGGAACGCGCTCATTCATCGGAGTCACTGTATCCAGGAGTGCGGGAAAACCCACACCGACGCCCAGTGAGCAGGCAAAATTCTCAGGTGAGCTCGAAGCCCAGCCGTCGAGCGGCCCGCGCTTTCTGCCGGCTCGCCCGCAGCCGGCGGAGTCGCTTCACCAGCATGGGATCGGCGACCAGCGCCTCGGGTCGGTCGACCAATGCGTTGAGCACTCGGTAATAAGCGGTGGCCGACATTCCGAACAAATCTTTGATCGCTTCTTCTTTGGCCCCGGCGTATTTCCACCATTGGCGCTCGAAGGCCAAAATGTCGTGTTCGCGGCGAGTCAACCCATCGGCGAGTCCAGAGTCGTCTCCCGTTCGATTAGCCCGCGCCATAGCGCTGTCCATATCGCTTCCTCGACCCTTTCGGCAAATCTCGAATGCCCGCTGCTCCGGCGATTATTCAACCACGTCGACACCCGTTGACCTGGAAGCCAGACCCGCGAGTCGGCTGACTAGGTGAGGTTGCCTTTCACCCTTCGAGTCCGCAACTCGGGGCCGACGGAGCCGGGCTTAAGATTTTCGGTCATGGCAGTCGTACCCATCCGCATCGTGGGAGATCCCGTCCTGCACACTCCCACCACGCCGGTGCCCGTCGCGGCGGACGGATCACTGCCGGGCGAGCTGGCCGATCTGATCACAAACCTCTACGAGACCATGGACGCCGCCTACGGGGTCGGGTTGGCCGCCAATCAGATCGGGGTCAACCTGCGCCTCTTCGTCTACGACTGTCCCGACGAGCGCGGGCAGGCGGCGCGGCAGCGCGGCGTGCTGATCAACCCGGTGCTGGAGACCTCCGAAGTGCCCGAGACCATGCCCGACCCCGATGACGACGACGAGGGTTGCCTGTCGGTACCGGGCGAGTCATTCCCCACCGGCCGGGCGAAATGGGCCAAAGTCACCGGACTCGATGCCGACGGCAATCCGGTAACCCTTGAGGGCACAGGGCTTTTCGCACGCATGCTGCAGCACGAGACCGGCCACCTGGACGGCTTCCTCTACCTGGATCGACTGGTTGGGCGGCATGCGCGCTCGGCCAAGCGCGTGGTCAAATCACACGGCTGGGGCGTCCCGGGACTGTCGTGGACACCCGGCGAGGGCCCGGACCCCTTCGGCCACTGATGGTTTCGTGGCCGGAGCTCGGCGCCCGCATGACGGTGCGTTACCGCCGGCCGGTTGGGTCGGTTCCGCCGTTGACCGACGTGATCGGCAATGTGCTCGCGACCGGGCCGAAGGTTCGTATCGAGACGAAGTCGGGTGAGGTCGTCGAGGTCGCGGCCGACGAAGTAGTCGCCGCGCGCCTGCTCAGCGATAAACCGGTGCGGGCGTCGGAGATTCGAGCGCTCGAGCACGCGGACGCGCTGGCGTGGCCGGCAGTCGAGCGGCAGTGGCTCGACGGTTGGCTGCTGCGCGCCGGGCCCGCTGACACGTATGCAACCAATTCCGCTGTGCCATTGGATATGTCGGCGACTCAGTCGGCGATACCGGCGATCGTCGACTGGTATCGCAGTCGCGGCCTCGTTCCGCGGCTGGCCGTCCCCGACCGCTTACTGCGACTCCCCGAGACGGGCGAGCAGGCCAATCGGGTGATGGTGTGCGATGTCCACCCCGGCTCGGACGTCGAGCGGGCCGACGCCGTGATCACCGACGCCCCGGACGGCACACGCTGGATAGGCCTGTCACGGATTCTGGAAACCTGCGGCGCTCAGTTGGCCTGGGGCGCGTCGCAGGGGGCCACCCGCGGTTATGTCCGGCTTGCCGAGGACGACCGCGCTGCCGCCGGATTAGCCAGGTCGCTGGGATTCGCGCTGCACCATCACGCGCGCTACATCACGCTCACGTAGGGTCTGAGCCATGCCCGACGGCATGGTTGACGACGGCGACGGCGACGCGCCGCGTCTGCGCCTCGCCACGTGGAACGTGAACTCCATTCGCACCCGGCTGCCCCGGGTACTGGACTGGCTGCAGCGCGGTGAGGTCGACGTGCTCGCCATGCAGGAGACCAAGTGCTCCGACGCCCAGTTCCCCACCATGCCGTTTCTCGAACTCGGCTATGAGGTGGCGCATTGCGGCGTCAACCAATGGAACGGGGTGGCGATCGCGTCACGGGTCGGCCTGGACAACGTCGAGGTCGGTTTCGACGGTCAGCCGACCTGGAGCAGTAAGCCAGACGTGGCGGCCGCGGCCGAGGCGCGCGCGCTGGCCGCCACCTGCGCGGGGGTCCGGGTGTGGAGCCTTTACGTACCCAATGGCCGCGCCCTGGGCGACCCGCATTACTTCTACAAGTTGAATTGGCTTGCCGCGCTGCGTGATACGGCCGCAGGCTGGTTGCGCGACGACCCGTCAGCCCCGATCGCGCTCGTCGGCGACTGGAACATCGCCCCGACCGACGACGACGTCTGGGATGTGGACTTCTTCGAAGGCTCCACGCACGTCTCCGAGCCGGAGCGCAAGGCGTTCGACGCCATCATCGACGCCCAATTCTCGGACGTGGTAAGGCCTTTCGCGCCTGGCCCCGGCGTCTACACGTACTGGGACTACACCCAACTACGCTTCCCGAAGAAACAGGGGATGCGCATCGACTTCATCCTCGCCTCCCCCGCGCTCGCCGCGCGGGTCGCCGACGCACACATCGTCCGCGACGAACGGAAAGGCAAAGCACCCAGCGACCATGCGCCGGTCGTGGTGGATGTTCGCGCCGGTTGACGCGTAAAAACCGCGGGGGCGGGTATTCATTCGCTGTTCATTTAACCACCAACGTCATACGATTGCGGGCATCAGATTTCGCCCTCACCGAGTATCAGGGAGACATCATGGGTGTCGTTGACGGCGCCGTACGCAACGTAAGTCGAACGGTCAGCCGCGCCGCCTCAGCAACCACCGCCACAGCGGGAGCCGTCGGCGGCGCCGCCGTCAACGGCGTCGTCGGAGCCGTGACCGGCGCGGCCGCGGGCGTGCAGAAGGGCATCGACAGCGGCAGCCACTCCACTCCGGCGGCGGCACTGACGCTGGGTGCGCTCGGCGTCGCCGGGCTCGTCGAATGGCCGATCCTGCTGGCCGTCGGCGGCGGCGCCCTGCTGCTGCGGCGACTGACCAACTCGCGCAACGACGGTGGCCACATCGCGTCGGTGACCCCGGTCAAGGCGGCTCCCGCCAAGTCGACCAGCTCCGCGCGGCCACGCAAGACGCCCGCGAAGCGGACGGCGGCGCGAAAGTCCGGTGGCGCGCAGTCGCGCACCCGCCGCTGACTAAAGAAGACGAGTAGATAGCGTCGCGTTGGTACGAGCACCTTTTCCGCTTCGCGCGGTCACCATGGGTTTTGCGGCGACGTCCGCGCTGGTCGAATCGCTGGGCACGGTGGCCTCAACCGGTCTGACGATGGCCGTGATCCCGGTCCGCGAAGGCGCCAGGGCCCTGTCGATGGGCCTGCCCGCGCCCACGTTGACCCGGCACAGCTGGCGCGGGCGTGGCCGGGCGTGGGTCGAGGTCCGCGGACTCGACGGCCCGGACGGCGCCGAACTCGGCCGCTTCGTGGTCGATGCCGTTCGCGCACGGCCAGGCGTGAAATCTGTCAGCGTCAACCGGCCGCTGTCGCGCATCGTGGTCACCCTGGCCGGTGATATCTCGTTGCGTGATCTCTGTCGCGACGTCGACGATGCTGAAAAGCGTTGGCTCGCAAGCGATACCGTCGACGAACAACGTAACGACACGCGTCCCGAGCCGCTGCCCGGCGACGGCCTATTGCTAGTCACCAACGCGCTCGGCGTCGGCGCCACCGCGGTCGGTCTCAGCGCCGCCGTCGTCGGCCGGGTGCTGCGGTGGCCACACCTGTTCGACGGCGTCGAGGCGCTGGTCGTCACCGTCGACTACCAGCCGCGGGTGCGCAAGCTGCTCGAAGACAGGATCGGACCCTCGGCGACCGAGGCGGTGGTCTCGGTCGCGATGGTGGTGGCGCATGTCCTCGAGTTGTCACCGACGGCGCTGGCCGTCGACCTCGTGATCGAGATCCTGAAGGCCTCCGAATATCAGGCCGAAGCGCGGGCCTGGGACCGTCACGAACCGGCGCTGGCCCGCCACGCCGAACATCCCGACGTCTACCCGCCCTCGCGGCCGGTGCCGCCGACCGATGGGCCGGTCGAGCGGTATGCGCGACGCAGCGCCTGGGTTCAGTCGATTGGAAGCGCGACCGTCGGAGCGTTCACCCGCAATCTGGCGATGGCCTCGACGGCGACGCTGGTCACCACCCCGAAAGCGTCGCGCACCACCCGTGAGTCGTTCGCCGCCGCGTTGGGGCAGGGACTGGCCGAACAGCACAAGGTGCTGCCTCTGCGGCCCGAGAAGCTGCGGTGGCTGGACCGCGTCGACGCGGTGCTGATCGACCCCCGGGTGCTGTGTACCGACACCCTGCGCGTGGTTCGTGTCCGCGGCGCGGGCACCGACGAGCTGACGCCCGCATGGAACCGCGCCCAGTTGCTGCTGGAGAAGAAGGGGCTCACCGTCGGCTGGCATCCGGTCGAGGCGAAGATCGAGGCACTGATCGGACCGACCCACGACCCGCTTGCTTCGGCCGTGCTGGCGGAGGCCAGGCGTGCGGGTCTGGAGCTGATCTCCGTCGACATCGACGACCTCGGCGAGCTGCAGCCCGCGTTCGACGAGCTGCGCCCCGCGCACCGGGTCTCGATGGACATTGCCCTCGCCACCACGCTGGCCGATCTGCAGGAGGCCGGCCACACCGTCGCGGTGATCTCATCTGCTGCGGCGCAAGCACTTTCGTCGGCCGATATCGGACTCGGCCTGATGCCCAACTCGGACTCCGAGCCGCCACCGTGGACCGCGGACCTGATCCTGAGCGACCTGGACGGGGTGTGGCGGCTGCTGCACGCCATCCCGGCGGCCAAGTCGGCGAGCCGGCGCGGCGTCGAATTATCGATTGGGGCAACGGCATTGGGCGCATTGCTGATGGTGCCGGGTGTTCGCGGGCGTGGGCCCGGCCCGGTGACGACGGGCGCTGCGGCCGGCCTGCTGTCCGGCTACCTGATGGCCCGCCGCGTGTTGCGCGAGTCGACGCCGCTTCCGGCCCCGATCCACGAGTGGCATGCGATGTCGATCGAGCAGGTCCGAAAGATGTTGCCACCGCCGGTTGTTCAGCTGTCGGTTGAGTCTCGGCACGGCATTGCCAGCCGGGCGATGGAAACGGCTTATCGCGGCGCGGAGTTGACCGACCGTCCGCGTCAGGCGGTCTGGCAGTTCCTCAAAGCGGTGCGCGCCGAGTTGTCCGACCCCTTGACCCCGGTGCTGGCGCTCGGTTCGGCGGCCAGCGCGGTACTCGGCTCGCCGGTCGACGCGGTCCTGGTCGGCTCGGTGCTGACCGGCAACTCGATACTGGCGGCCAGCCAGCGGCTGCGGGCCGAAAGCCGACTCAACGAGCTACTGGCCCAACAGATCCCGCCGGCCCGCAAGGTGGCATTCGCATCTGACGGCTCACCGGTCTACACCGACGTGCTGGCCGCTGACCTGCGCCCCGGCGATGTGATCGAGGTGCGCACCCACGAGGTGGTGCCCGCGGACGCCCGGCTGATCGACGAGGAAGACCTCGAGGTCGACGAGTCGACGCTGACCGGCGAATCTCTGCCGGTGGAAAAGCAGATCGACGCCACGCCCGGCGCCGAATTGGCCGAGCGGCGCTGCATGCTCTACGGCGGAACCACGATCGTCGCGGGCACCGCGGTCGCTCTGGTGACCGCCGTCGGCGCCGACACCCAGGCGCGCCGCGCCGCCGAACTGGTCTCCAGCGAGTTGCCGCAGATCGGCCTGGAACATCAGCTCAGCCAACTCACCAATAGGGCCTTCCCGGTCAGCGTCACCGGCGGACTTCTGGTCAGCGGCCTTGGGCTGTTGCGCGGCAGGGGGATTCGTCAGGCGGTGGCCAGCGGAATCGCGATCACGGTGGCGGCCGTCCCCGAGGGCATGCCGCTGGTGGCGACCCTCGCGCAGGCAGCGTCGGCCCGGCGACTGACCAACTTCGGTGCGGTGGTGCGGGTTCCGCGGTCGGTGGAGGCGCTGGGCCGCATCGACGTCGTCTGCTTCGACAAGACCGGGACGCTGTCGGAGAACCGGCTGCGGGTGTCGCAGGTGCATCCCGCCGACGGCTTCGACCGCGACGAGGTGCTGCGCTTCGCGGCGAGCGCCGCGCCGGACGCCAACGGCGGGCCACAGGTGCACGCGACCGACCGGGCGATCATCGAGGCGGCGAAGCCGGTGGTGGACTTGGCGGCGAACGCCGCGGAAATCACAGCCCACCTGCCGTTCCGGTCCGGCCGGTCGTTCTCGGCGTCGGTGTTCGGCGACGAGCTGACCGTCAAGGGTGCACCCGAGGTCGTCCTGGCCGCCTGCAGCGGCGTCGGACGCGACATCGACGCGAAGGTCCGCGAGCTGGCCGCCGAGGGTCTGCGGGTGATCGCGGTCGCACGACGGCGGCTGACCCCGCAACAGGCCCGGCTGGTCGCTGAGGACGAAGACGCCATCGCCGACCTGGCCGGCGGCGAGCTGTCGCTGGCCGGCTTCCTCGGGTTGTCCGACACCCCGCGGACCGAGGCGCCCGCCCTGTTGGCGGGGCTCGCCGAGCGGGAGGTCGGGATCCGGCTGATCACCGGCGACCACCCGATCACCGCCGCGGCGATCGCGCGCGAGATGGGTATGTCGATCACGGCGGACCAGGTGATCAGCGGCGCCGAGTGGGACATCCTGTCCCGCAAGGACCAGGAGCGGGTAGTCGACGAGCGGGTGATCTTCGCCCGGATGTCGCCCGAAAACAAGGTCCAGGTCGTCCAGACGCTGGAGCGCGCCGGCAAGGTCTGCGCGATGGTCGGCGACGGCGCCAACGACGCCGCCGCGATCCGGGCGGCCACCGTTGGCATCGGCGTTGTCGCCCGCGGCAGCGACTCGTCCAGCGTCGCGGCCGACGTGGTGCTGCTCGATGCGCGCATCGAGGCGCTGCTGAACGCCATCGACGAGGGCCGCGAGCTGTGGCGGCGGGTGCAGGCCGCGGTGTCGGTGCTGCTCGGCGGCAACGCCGGCGAGGTCGCGTTCGCGATCATCGGCAGCGCGATCACCGGCGATTCGCCGCTCAACACCCGCCAGCTGCTGTTGGTCAACATCTTCACCGACGCGCTGCCCGCGGCGGCGTTGGCGGTCAGCAAGCCGAGTGGGCCGGCTGGGGCCGACGGCCCCAAAGGCAGGGGCCCCGACCAGCAGGCTTTGTGGCAGGCCGTCGCGATCCGCGGCGCCACCACCGCGGCGGCCGCGACGGCGGCCTGGACGATGGCCGGATTCACCGGCCGCCCGCAACGAGCGTCGACGGTTGCGCTGGTCGCACTGGTGTCCGCGCAGCTGGGTCAGACGCTGCTGGACTCACGGACCCCGCTGGTCGTGCTGACCGCGGGCGGCTCGCTGGCCGTGATGGGGACGCTGATCAGCATTCCCGGCGTCAGCCAGCTGCTCGGCTGTACTCCGCTCGGCCCGCTCGCCTGGGCGCAGGCGCTGGGCTCAGCTGGGGCTGCGACCGCCGCGGTGGCCGTCGCGACCCGTGTTTTCGCGGAGAAGCGGCCGTTGGAGCTGGAGGCCGGCGATCCGACTCCGTCCGAGTCGCCACGACCTCCACAGCGCCGAGGCGCCAAAGAACGGCGTACAACTGGGTCAACGGAACGGTCAGCAGGCCAGCCACAGCTCCGCCTAGTGGGTCGGCGAGAGAATCGGTCGTCGACATAGTTCCGACAGTGACCGCCCTAACGCAATGAATGGCAACGCTTAAGTTACTGAAAGGCAAATGATGGCCGAAAAGAGTGCGCGCCGCGAAACGTCGCAGGCAGAAGCCGTCGCACATATCCGTGAAGGCGAAAGTTTCTCGATAAACCTTCCGATAATCGGACAGGTCGACATTCCGCGACCCGAGGCCCTTGCCTATTACGGCGGGCTTGCCGCGCTGGCCGCATTCGAGCTCATCGATTGGCCGGTCGCGGTGGTCATCGCCGCGGGTCACCTACTGGCAAGCAACCACCACAACAAGCTCCTCGAGGAGCTCGGCGAGGCCATCGAGGAGGCCGAGTAGCGAATTCAGCCAGCCCCGTTGCGTAAGGCACGGCGCGCGGCCTTCGCGTCATGGTGGATCGGCATGCACATCAGTTCCGCGACGCGATACATGAAGCTCTTCGGCGCCAACACAATCACCACCTCGTCATCCGCAAGCAGTCGATCCAGAGCCGAGAAACCAGCACTGTCCAGGTACTTCATCTTGCTCAGATGAAGGATCATCGGCCGCTCGCCGGGCAGGTCGCGCACCGATCGGTTGAACTCGACGACGTTGGAGGCGTCGATTTCGCCCGTCACCGTCACCTCGATCGGCGTCGACTCCGCCGTCTGCAGCTGAAACTCCGCGCGGCTCATGACGTCACGCCTTCCACCAGACCCTTTTCCGGCAGCACTGCCCTGTCGAACGTCAGCGTGACCCGCGTGCCGGCCGCGCAGCGAACGGTTTTGGCGTCGTCGGCCAGGCCGTTGATCATCGTCAGCCCGCGGCCGCGCTCCCGACTCCGCTGACTGGCCGACGAATCGCCGGACCATTGGCCCGCATCGGTCACCGTCGCGGTGACGGTCCGGCCGCGCACAAACGCTTCGATCGAGACCGTCTTGGTGCCGTCGCCGCCGCAGCCGTGCTCGATCGCGTTGGTCACCGCCTCGCCGGTGGCCAACAGGATGTCGGATTCCCGTCGTGGATCGACATCGACACCGGAAAGCCAGTCGCGCAACCGATGTCGCGCCTCGGCGATGTTGTCCAGCGATGCGGGCACGACGGTGGCGAAACTGCGCGCCGAGCTGTGACACGGACGCAGCGCCAGCAGCACGACGTCGTCGGTGTAGCCGCCGGGCGGGGCCATCCGCTCGAGCAGCTCGTCGCACAGGTCGCCGACCGGGAGGTCGGCGCGGTAGGCCGCCGCACCCTGCAACCGGGCAAAGCCGTCGTCGAGGGTTTCACCCGGTCGCTCGATCAGCCCGTCGGTGTAGAGCAGAATGACGCTGCCAGTGGGCAATTCGTGCACGGCGGTGTTCGGTTTCAGCGGGTTTCCCAGGCGGCGACCGGAGGCCGTCGGCCCTCTGACAGGAACACCGGCGGCTGGTCCGGCGTCACCAGCAGCGGATAGGGATGTCCCGCACAGGAATAGCTGACGCGCGCGACACCGTCGCCGGTGTTCGGATCCGAGCCGTCGTCGATCACCGCGTAACTCACCGTCGCGCAGCGTGCCCCCGGCACCTTGGCCGCATATCGGTCCAGGTTCGCCAGCACCGCCCCCGGGTCGGCGTCGGTCAGGGCGCTGGCCGCCACCCCCGCCCGCAGCCGGCTCATCGCGATCGCGGCGGGCAGACCGTGCCCGACCACGTCGCCGACCGAAATCGCAATCTGGCCTTGCTGTTCCAACGGCATGACCAAATACCAGTCTCCGCCGACCCGCATCGCCTCACCACCGGGCTGATAGACCGCGGCGACCACCGCCGCCGTCGAGCCATGGTCCAGGTCGAGCAGATGGTCCTGGAAGTCGACGGCGATCTGGTGTTCGCGTTGCACATTGCGGATCCGGTCGACTGCCGACTCGGTGATTCTGGCGACCTTTGCGGCCCAATCGATTTCAGCGGGTTCGAATTCTCGCGGCCGAGACCAGAGCATGCCGAGCGATCCGACGATCTTGCCGTCCATGCCCCGCAGCGGCTGGCTGATGCACGACCGCACCGCTTCCGCGGTCTCGCCGACCACGTGTCGATAGCGCGAGCCGAGATTGAGCGTGTCGGTGATGACCATCGGCTGACCGGATTTGATCACATCCACCGGCACGATCGGGGTGTCCATGGAGGCGATGTGATAGCGGTCGCGTATTTCCGGCGGCACCGGGGCGCCGTAATCGAAGCGGACGTTTTTCGCGTCGACGTCGAGCAGCCCGACGCAAATGATCGGCGGCTCACCGGTGACGAATTCAGCGCCCTGCAACGCCTGCACGATCGCCATACTCGTATCGGCCGCTTGCAGGGCGGCCTCGAGTTGCGCGAAGTCCAGCGCCTGCTGTGCCTGGGCATCAATGGTTCGCCTGCTGGCGCGTTCGCGCGCCTTGGCCGACAGCCGCGCCGCGACGCGGTCGATCAAGTCCTGGGACCTGAAGGGCTTGGGCAGATAATCGTCGGCGCCGCCGGCGAATCCCTCGCTGACGGCGTCCGCACCGGCCCGCGCCGACAACATCAGCACCGGGGTGGCTGCCAGCGTGGGATCGGCACGGATCTCCTCGACCAGTTCGAAGCCGTCCAGTCGCGGCATCATCACGTCGGTGACGACGATGTCGGGGCGGAGCCTGCGAATCGCTTCGATGGCCACTTGCCCATCGTTGACGAGCACCGTTCGCCAGCGCGACGAAAGCACGCGCTCCAAATGTGCTCGCATATCAGCGTTGTCGTCGGCGATCAGCACCAACTCGCGGCCGTCCGCCGCGGGCTGCGCGTGGCTTGTTGTTGCCGTTCGGGGCGCGACCCACTGGTCCGCCTCGATCACGTACGGGTTCTCCAGCAGGCCTGCGGGCGAATGGGCGACGGGCTTGGCGCCCGCCGATCGGGGCAACCGGATGGTGACCGCGGTACCTCGGCCGAGTTCGCTTTCGAACTCCACGGTGCCGTGCTGCAAGTCAACGAGACCCCGCACCAACGACAACCCGATCCCGGTGCCCTCGACGCTGCGCCCGTGCGCCCCGCCGGCGCGAAAGAACCTCTCCCCCAACCGCTTCAAGTCTGCCTCGGAGATGCCGACGCCGGTATCGCGAACCATGATGCGGCAGAACGCTTTATCGTTGTGGGTGGTAACGGTGATGGAGCCGGCGAGGGTGTACTTCACCGCGTTGGACATCAGGTTGAGCACGATCGTTTCCCACCGGCCCGGGTCGACGTCGGCCAGCGCTGGGCGGCAGTCGAGCACCAGGTCGAGGTCGGCGCGCTGACACAACTCGGAGAACGACGACGCGATGTGCGACGTCAACGCGCCGACGTCGGTGCACACCAATTCGGCGGTGGCACGGCCCGATTCGATGCGGGAGAAGTCCAACAGGGAGTCCACCAGCCGCTGCAGCCGACCCGCGTTGCGGCGGGCGGTGCTCAGGCGGCTCGCCATCACACTGTCGGGGGTGGTGGCCGACAAGGCATCTTCGAGCGGCCCCAACAGCAGCGTGAGCGGGGTGCGGAGTTCGTGACTCACATTGGTGAGAAACGCCGTCTTGGCGTGGTCCAGCTCGGTGAGCGCTTCGGCCCGCCGACGCTGCTGCTCGTAGGACACCGCCGAAGCCATCGCCGAGGACAACTGGTCGGCAAGGAGCTGACAGAAGCCCACGTATTGGTCGTCCAGCAAGCACAGCGGGTTCGTTCCGACTAGCAGAGCTCCTGCAGCCGGCCCCTCACTCAGTGGTATCAGCAGCGCCTGATCGGGACAGTCAACACCCAATGCCTCATCGACGCCGTCGATCAGTGCCGCGACGTTGTCGATCACCCGCATTTCGGCCCGGGTCCGCGGCACCACGCTGGAGGTGGTCAACGCCGCCGGCGTCGGCGGAAGCAGCGAGAGCAGTGAGGGTGTCGCCGCGCGCAGCGTGATGTCGGATACCTCCGGGTCACCGACGTACATGGCGACGAAGGGCACGTCGGGGCGCTCAGCGCAGGCCGCGATGGCCGCCCGCGCGGCGTCGTCAATGGTGTTGGTGTTCATCACCGCCGAGGCGACGTCGTTGAGCAATTGCAGTCGCCGCTCGCTGAGCACCCGGTCGGTGGTTTCGAACGACGGGCAGATCAGACCCGAACGTCGTGCCGTCTTCGCCCACCATTGGGCTGTAGGTGAAGGTGAAGTAGCGCTCCCGGCGTCGGCCCCCGGTCACGATCGGCAGCATCATGTCGTACGACCACGTGGCTTGGCCGGTGGCGATCACGCTGGCCAGCATCGGACGGACCGCATCCCACACGTCCCACCACGCGTACTGCCCACGCTGGCCCAGCGCGGCCGGGTGCCGGTCGGCAAGGATCGGCATGTAGGCGTCGTTGTAGATCAAAAACAGCTCTTCGGTGTCGAGCCACAACACGATCGGAAAGCTCGACGTCAGCACCATCGCGACCGCCGACCGCATTTCCGTCGACCATGCCTGCGGAGGCCCGAGAGGGTGTGCGGTCCAATCGAATTCGGCGAATCTGCGGCCCATTTCGCCGCCCAGGGCGACGGCGGCGGCCAGGTCGGGTGGCAGGAGCTTCGGATCGCTTGGCCAGCCGCGCCGTTCGTGCCCGCTCACGATCCCTGCTCGGACTCACGGCCTTCCAACGCATCCGGCAATGTGGGGTACAGATCGAGCAAGCTGTCGAGATTGGTCACCTCGATCGGACGTACCACCAAGCCGTTCTCGGCGACCAGCCGAACAGTCGTGCCGACGCGCAGACCCTGTTTGTGGACGTCGAGCACCGCGTTGAGCCCCGCGCTGCCGAAGTATGTGACTTCGTTGAGATCCAGGACGAGCAGCCGAGATTCGTGATCGCCGGCCTGCTGCAGCGCGGCCTCCAACTGCGACCTCAGTTCTGCGGCCGTGCTGGAGTCGATCTCTCCCGAGGCATGCACCACCACCGCTTCCGGTCGAGCCTCAGAGTCGACCACCAACAGTTTCATCTCGTTCACCTGCTTCGACGCACTCCAGACTGCTGGCTGCGACGCCTGCCATCCGCCGTTCAGACGAGCCTATCCGGCATGACACCTAGCTGGTCGATTCACCCGGAATACGTTGGTGCACGGTCAGCAGCAAATGGTCGAACGCGGCCTGGGCCTCCGCCGACGGCGGTGGCTGCGTAGCGATTTCGGCGATGAGTTGCTTGGCCAGCGAACGCAGCTTGGTGTTGGTCTCCTGCGACCGCCACTTCAGCACTCCGAAGGCCTGCTCGGCGCTGACTCGGTAGATCGCCACCAAGATGCCCTTGGCCTGTTCGATGACGGCGCGCGCCTCGAACAGGTCGGGCAGGACCTCGTCGAGAGCGTTCTGCCGGTTCTCGACGAAGGTCGCGGTGAGATCCAGGTAGTAGCCGGCGGTCCCCACCACCGCGCCGGTGTCGTCGGACACCCGGTCGGCCACCACGATCGCGTCGTGCACGTTTCCGGTCGTGTCGATGAAGCGGTGCCGCCCGGAGAACGAGCTCTTGGACAGCAGCGCCCGGTCGAGCATGTCCTGGACGTGCGCCAGGTCGTCGGGGTGCTTGTGCGAGAGCAGCAGCTCTGTCGTGGGCTCGACCGTGCCTGGTTGATAACCGTGCATCCGGGCCAACTCATCGGACCATTCCCAGTGCTCGCCGACAAACCAGAAGCGGAACCAGCCGACGCCCGGTTTCTCGTTGTCGATTTCCGGCCAACGGGCGGGCCAGGCATCGGTTCCGATGCTCGGTTCGCCTGCTTCTCGCACGCCGACCATCCTTCCACCGATGCCATAGCTTGCCTACCGATCAGCCCGCAACCCATCTGCATTCCCGGTCCTGCGCTAGCGTGGACACTGCTAGAGGAGCGGGAGCGCACACCCGGTGCGCTGAGAGGACGGCTCGGGGCCGTCGACCGTAAGAACCTGATCGGGTAATGCCGACGTAGGGAGAGAAATGACCGATTTAGCAGTCGAACCGACCGTCACCACCGGCCCCATCGCCGGCAGCAGCAAGATCTACCGTGACCTACCCGAAGTGCCCGGTGCGAAGGTCCCGTTCCGGCGGGTGAACCTGTCCAACGGTGAGCACCTCGACCTCTACGACACCTCGGGCCCGTACACCGACCCGGACGTGGTGATCGACGTGCACGCGGGCTTGCCGGCCCGCTCGGGCGTGGTGCGTGATCGCGGCACCCAGTTGCAGCGGGCCCGCGCCGGTGAGATCACCGCCGAGATGGCGTTCATCGCGGCCCGCGAGCAGATGCCGGCCGAGCTGGTGCGCGACGAGGTTGCGCTGGGCCGCGCGGTGATTCCGGCCAACCACAACCATCCCGAGAGCGAGCCGATGATCATCGGCAAGGCGTTCGCGGTGAAGGTCAACGCCAACATCGGCAACTCGGCGGTGACGTCGTCGATCGCCGAGGAGGTCGACAAGTTGGTGTGGGCCACCCGGTGGGGCGCCGACACCATCATGGACCTGTCGACCGGCAAGGACATTCACGCCACCCGCGAGTGGATCATGCGCAACTCGCCCGTTCCGGTCGGCACGGTTCCGATCTATCAGGCGCTGGAGAAGGTCAACGGCGACCCGACCGAGCTGACCTGGGAGCTGTACCGCGACACCGTGATCGAGCAGTGTGAGCAGGGTGTCGACTACATGACCGTGCACGCGGGGGTGCTGCTGCGCTACGTGCCGCTGACGGCCAAGCGGGTGACGGGCATCGTGTCCCGCGGCGGCTCGATCATGGCCGCGTGGTGTCTGGCGCATCACCGGGAATCGTTCCTGTACACCAACTTTGCCGAACTGTGTGACATCTTCGCCCAGTACGACGTGACGTTCTCCTTGGGCGACGGGCTGCGGCCCGGATCGATCGCCGACGCCAACGACGCCGCCCAGTTCGCCGAGCTGCGGACGCTGGGCGAGCTGACCAAGATCGCCAAAGCCCATGGCGCACAGGTGATGATCGAGGGCCCGGGCCATGTCCCGATGCACAAGATCGTCGAGAACGTGCGGCTGGAAGAGGAGCTGTGCGAGGAGGCGCCGTTCTACACGCTCGGGCCGCTGACCACCGACATCGCACCGGCCTACGACCACATCACCTCCGCGATCGGCGCCGCGATCATCGCGCAGGCCGGCACGGCGATGCTGTGTTATGTCACCCCCAAGGAGCATCTCGGGCTGCCGGACCGCAAGGACGTCAAAGACGGTGTGATCGCCTACAAGATCGCCGCGCACGCCGGCGACCTGGCCAAGGGGCACCCGCACGCACAGCAGCGCGATAATGCGTTGTCGCAGGCGCGTTTCGAGTTCCGCTGGCACGACCAGTTCGCACTCTCGCTGGACCCCGACACCGCACGGGAGTACCACGACGAGACGCTGCCGGCCGAGCCTGCCAAGACCGCGCACTTCTGCTCGATGTGCGGACCGAAGTTCTGCTCGATGCGCATCACGCAGGACGTCCGGGACTACGCGGCCAAGCACGGACTCGACAGCGAGGAAGCCATCGAGGCGGCCATGGCGGAGAAGTCGGTCGAGTTCGCCGAGCACGGCAACCAGGTGTATCTGCCGCTTGCCCAGGCGTGAACTATCTGCCGCTGGCGCCGGTCGGCGGGACGCCACTGCGGGTGCTGACGATCGCCGGGTCCGACTCCGGCGGCGGTGCGGGCATGCAGGCCGACATCCGCACCTGCACGCTGCTGGGCGTCCACGCCCTGTGCGCGGTCACCGCGGTGACGGTGCAGAACACTTTGGGCGTCAAGGACTTTCACCCAATCCCGCCCGACGTGGTGGCGGCCCAGATCGCCGCGGTGTGTGACGACATCGGGCTGCAGGCCGCGAAGACGGGGATGCTCGCGTCGGCCGAGATCATCTCGGCCATCGCGCGGAGTTGGCGCGAGAACGGCGCGGGCGTGCCCCTGGTCGTCGACCCGGTGTGCGCGTCGATGCACGGCGATCAGTTGCTCGATCACGCCGCGCTGGATTCGCTTCGTACCGAACTGTTTCCGCTTGCGACGCTGGTGACGCCCAACCTGCACGAGGTGCGACTGCTGGTCGGCATCGACGTCGTCGACTCGACGACGCAGGCCGAGGCGGCCCGGGCACTGCATGCGTTGGGCCCGCAATGGGCGATGGTCAAGGGCGGACACCTGCAGGGGTCGGCCAGCAGCACCGATCTGCTGTTCGACGGCAATGACTTTCACGAGTTCGAGTCGCCGCGGGTGAACACCACCCACGATCACGGCGCCGGCGACACCCTGGCCGCGGCAACCGCGTGCGCGCTGGCGCACGGTTATCCCCTGCTCGATGCCGTCGCGTTCGCGAAGGACTGGGTGACCGAAGGGTTGCGTGCGGCGTACCCACTCGGACACGGCCACGGCCCGGTCTCGCCGTTGTTCAGGCTGCGCTCATGAAACCCGTCGAGCAGATCGCGGGCGTTGCCCACGAACCCGACGGGACACCGGCCGGCGTGGTCGTGTTGACCCACGGCGCCGGCGGCAATCGGGAATCACCGATGCTGCAACGGCTTTGCGACGAGTGGGCCCGGCGCGGCTGGCTGGCCGTCCGCTACGACTTGCCGTACCGGCGGAAGCGGCCCAAGGGCCCGCCGTCGGGTTCGGCGGCCGGCGACCGTGCGGGCATCGTCGAGGCCATCGCCGTATGCCGCGGCCTGGGCGATGGTCCGCTGATCGCGGGTGGTCATTCCTACGGCGGTCGGATGACGTCGATGGTGGTGGCCGGAGGAGAAGCGGATGTCGATGTGCTGACGCTGTTTTCCTACCCGTGCATCCTCCCGCTAGTCGCCGCCGCTCCTCCTCATCGCTTCGCTCTGCATCGTCGCCGGCGGGCAAGCCGGAGCGCGCCCGCACCGAACACTTGCCCGACATCGCGGTGCCGACGGTATTCACCCACGGCACATCGGATCCCTTCGGTTCCCCACAGGAGGTGCGCGACGCCGCGGCACTGATCACCGCGCCGACCCAGATCGTCGAAATCGCCGGGGCGCGCCACGATCTCGGGTCCAAGACGCTCGACGTGGCGGGGCTGGCGGTCGCGGCTGCGCTACGTCTGCTCGGCCGCGAATAGCGCGGTCGCGACCGGAATGAGATCGATGGGCGGCAGCGCGGTGGCGCCGGCGGCTGCCGCCCATCGAGCGATCACGCGTTGATCACCTCGCGCGGTTGGGTGCCGTTCTTCAGCGACTGCTGTCCACTCCCCCCACTGATCGTGATCTTGCGGGGCTTGGCCCGTTCGGATACCGGGATCCGCAGGCGAAGGACGCCCTCGTCATATGCCGCGTCGATCCGGTCGGTGTCGAGATTGTCGCCCAGAACCAACTGGCGGCTGAAGACACCGCGTGGCCGTTCGGTGGCGAGCATGTCGCGGTTAGGGTCCACGGCGGGGCGCTCGGCCCGAATGGTCACCACGTTGCGTTCGATATCGAGGTCGAGCGAGTCCCGGTCGATGCCGGGAAGGTCGAACTCCACAAAGAAGGCGTCTCCTTCGCGCCAGGCATCCATTGGCATCACCGCCGGGCGTGCGGCCGTGCCTTGCACCTGCTGGGCGAAGCGGTCCAGCTCCCGGAACGGGTCGGTACGCATCAGCATGGTGGTCACCTCACATCTCCAATCGTATTGAACTGCCATGTATAACCTGTGCCTGTCGGCATAGATTTGATATAGCACTTCCGAAAGATAGACGCAAGTGTGGTAAAAATATTTTCTGTAGCGAGAGCCAAGGATGCGTGTGATGGTCGATCGATCCGACAGCCAGGTGACACCGTCAGCGGATCGCGGCGTCTACGGAATCTCGGTAGCCGCTGAGCTTTCCGGCGTCGCGGTGCAGTCGTTGCGTCTCTACGAGCGCCACGGCCTGCTCAGCCCAGCCCGCAGTGGCGGCGGAACACGCCGCTACAGCGCCGACGACATAGCCCGGCTCCGCCGCATCAGCGAGCTGGTCGATGCCGGGGTCAACCTCGCCGGCATCGGGCGCATCCTCGATCTTCAGGACGACAACGCGGAATTGCAGGCCGCGAACCGGGCGATGGGAGCCGGGAAGAAGGCAGCTCCCTAGTGCGGCGGTTTACCGGTACCGATGGTACTGCGTATATTGTCGTGCCATGACTTCGGAGCACTTCGAGGCCCTCATCGTCGGGGCCGGCTTCGGCGGTATCGGCGCGGCCATCCAGCTGAAGCGCATGGGTATCGACGATTTCGTCATCCTCGACCGCGAGGACGACCTCGGCGGAACCTGGCACGTCAACCACTACCCGGGCCTCGCTGTCGACGTCCCCACGACCACGTACTCGTACTTCTTCGAGCCGAACCCCAACTGGTCGCGACTGTTCACCCCCGGCCCGGAGATCAAGCAGTACGCCGCGGGCGTGGCCGACAAGTACGACGTCCGCCGGCACATGCGGTTCAACACCGTCGTCGAAAGCGCCCGCTGGGACGAGGAGACCCGCCGCTGGCAAGTGGCGCTGTCCGGCGGCGACGTGCTCTCGGTGCGCTACCTGATCACCGCGACCGGATTCTTGTCCCAGCCGAAGACCCCCGACATTCCCGGGATCACGACGTTCGAGGGCAAGGTCATCCACACCACCGAGTGGGAGGACGACTTCGATCCCACCGGCCACCGGGTCGGGATCATCGGGACCGGCGCCACGGCGGTTCAGCTCATTCCCAAACTCGCGGAGAAGGCTGCCGACCTCACCGTCTACCAACGCACCCCGATCTGGGTCGCACCGAAGGTCGACCTCCAGTTCTCCGATCGCGCCAAGCGGCTGTTCGCCCGCCTGCCGTGGACGCAGCGGACGATCCGGTCCATCACCGACACGATCTACGAGATGATGATCACCGTCGGCCTGGTGCGCTACCGGGTTCCACTGTTCAGGCGGCTCAACATCTCTGCGATGGACCTGTGCAAGATCAACCAGTTCATCGCAATTCGCGACAAGGAGCTGCGTCGCAAGCTCACTCCCGACTACGACCTCGGATGCAAGCGGCCGACGTTCTCCAACACCTACTTTCGCAGTTTCACCAAGCCGCACGTGCACCTGCAGGCCGACGGGATCGAACGTATCGAGGCCGACGGCATCGTCAACGCCGACGGATCCAAGACGCACATCGACACACTCGTGCTCGCCACCGGATTCGATTTGTGGGAGGCCAACTTCCCGGCCATCGAAGTGATCGGCCGCGACGGCCGCAACCTCGGAAAGTGGTGGCGCGATACGCGTTTCCAGGCCTACCAAGGTGTGTCGATGCCCTATTTTCCGAACTATCTGAGCCTGGCAAGCCCGTTCGCGTTCCTGGGTCTGAACTTCTTCAACACCATGGAGTACCAGATGCGGTTGATGGACCGGCTTTTCGCCGAGCTCAAGCGTCAGGGAGCCGACACGTTCGAGGTGACCGAGGAAGCCAACGCGCGCTACCTCGACCGGATGACCGAACTACTCGGCGATTCGCTGTGGGTTCTCGGCAACTGCGCCACGTCGCGGTCGTACTACTTCAACCCCAGCGGAGAACCCTCGCTACTGCGCCCGATGGCCACCGCCACGGCGATCGACGAGGCGTCGAACTTCCCATTGAGTGACTACGCGATCAGCTAAGGAGCAGCATGTCGCGCAAAAGCAACCGCATCGCCCGCTTGTCGGGTCTGGCGCTGGCCGGCGCCGGCCTGGCACACTTCACCAGCCCGGGCCTGTTCGAACCGATCACCGAGTCGGCGTTTCCGCGCAACACCCGCCAGCACGTCTACACCAACGGCAGCATCGAAACGGTGCTCGGGCTGACCTTCGCCAGCAAGCAGACCCGCAGCCTCGGCGTCGTCGGGCTCATCGGATACCTCGCCTATCTCGGCGGCAACGCTATTCGTCAGTCCCAAAAACGGTAGCCTGCATCAACTTTCGCACACAGGCCTGCGGATAAGCGGAGTTGTTCGCGGAATCCTCGTAGTGCACCAGCCGGCCGACGTCGACCACCAGCGCCATCGCCGCATGCACCAGTACCCGCGCCTTGGTCTCGGTCAGCGCCGGCCGCGCCGCCGCCAGCAGGCGCATCCAGGCGTCGATCGTCGAACGCTGCACATTACGGAGCAACTCCTGGTCGACCCGGGTCAGGTTCATCCGTTCGGTGTAGTAGATCGCAGCCAGATCCGGATTGGCGAATGACGTTGCGACGTATGCCTCGATCAGCAGGGTCAGCATGTGACTGGGTTCGGTGAGTCCATCCAGGATGGTCGACAGGCGGCCGGACACCCGGTCGGCCGCGCGGCGCAAACCCGTCGCGAGGATGTCACCCTTGCCGGGAAAGTACCGGTAAATCCCCGAGACCGGAATGCCGACGGCCGAAGCGATCTCGGCCATGCTGGTCTCCGGATAGCCCTTGGCGTTGAACAGCACCATCGACGCCTGCAGGAGTGCTTCGTACACCCCGGTGTCCACGTCGAAGATCCGCCAGGTGGCGGGACGGTCGACGGTGTCCTCCGGTGTCGGCAGGTCGGCCGCGATCACCGCCGAGGCGGCATCGCGCAGCAGCGTACCAATCTCATCGGCGGGTAGCTGAACCCGGTGATCGACAGCGCTGCCGATCACGCTGAGCATTCCGGCCGACAGCATCCAGCGCTGCGCAGATGACAGGGCCGGACGAATGACCATGAGCGGCCGCTGAATTCGCCGGTTGACCAACCGGAGTTGGTCGCCCAGCGCGGCTTGGTCCTCGTCGTGCAGATAGCGGGCCTGCCAGCGGTACAGCCCGCCCGAATCACGGTTGGCCAGAGTCACGTCGACCAACGCGTCGATCAGCCTGCTCAGCGTCTCATTCGGGTCGCCGTCAGCTGTGTCGGCGAAATCGGTGCAATCCACCAGGTGCTGACCGAGTGCCAGCACCGCATTGCGAAACAGTTCGTACTTGCTCGCGCTGTGGCGGTAGAGGGCCGGCCCGGAGATTCCGACTCTGGCCGCGATCGCTTCCATGCTGACGGCGTGGTAACCCTGCGCGCTGAACGCCTCGGCCGATGCGCGCGCGATTTGGTCCTTGCGGTCCTTCGGTCGTCGGCGTACCACGGCGGCGCCCTGGGCTCGCGCTGTCGTCATCCGCAACACCCTAACCGTCACCGGACTGTCAAAAAAACCTACCGCAGAGTCAGAATCACCATTAACATAATCACAACGCGACGCGCTCATGCGCTCGCTCAGGGGCAGCGCTCGGAGGTAAACCGTCCATGTGGGAGACGATGCGCCGGATCCTCGGCTACCAAGTCACGATCGCGCAGCTGCTCGCACTCGGGTTGGTCCTCGGCACACCATATTTAGTGGTCGGCGCGATCTGGTCGACCACTCATACCGCTCACCTGCAGAACATGCACGGCGCCGATCTGGTGGTGTCATTCCTCGGGTCGATCGTGTCGTGGCCGGTGTTGCTGTTCTCGAACGTCTGCATGACGTAACCGGTATTCACATGCGCGACCCGACCTGAGAGGAGAACCGTGAGCAATCGCCAGGTAATGCTCGGAATCCTGGGGGCCGTCTTGATGGCAGTCGGGCTATCGGCGCTGTGGTTGCCGGTGCAGTTGGGTCAGTACGACCGGTGGGGCATGCAGGTGAGCTGCGGGCGGGGCTTCAGCGCGAGCCTTCCGCTGCCAGCCGACGCCAACGGCACCGACTACGCCGGACAGTGCGGCACCGCTTTGCTCGTGCGTCGGCTCTGGGCGATTCCAGTCGCCGCCGTCGGCTGGGTGGTCGTGATGCTCACCGTGGCGATCTGGGTCCGCAGCGCACCCGACGAATCGGAGGAGAGCACGCGGTTCTGGGAGATACGGGGCGACGCCACCTGATTTGTACAGCTATAACTGTACAGTTATAGCTGTCTAATGTACGGTGGGTGGCGTGGACGGGATCAGCGAGTCTGCGGTATCAGCCGCCCGAGATCTACGGGTGCTGTTCAGTCGGTTGCGTCGTCGACTTCGAGGCGTCGCCACCGGCGGCGGCCTGACGCCGTCACAGACCGCGGTGCTCAATCGGCTGTGGAAGGACGGCGCATCCTCGACGAGCGCCTTGGCCACCGCCGAACAGGTGCGGCCGCAATCGATGGCCACCATCGTGACCGCGCTGGACCAGCAGGGTCTCATTCGCCGCGCACCTGACCCGAACGATGGCCGGCGACAACTCATTTCGCTGACCACCGCCGGACGCCGACGCGCGGAAAGCGACCGCCAGGCCCGCGAGGAATGGCTGGCCCGGGCCATGCAGGAGCGCTACTCGGAGCGCGAACGACGCGTGATCAATGACGCGTTGTCGCTGCTCGAGCGCTTGACCGACTGATAGGAGACACCAATGGAATTGGGCATACATTTCATCGATTTTTTGCCGGGCGACGCGGCCGCGTTGACGCCGACTCTGCTGTCCACCGCCATGGCCGCGGAGGATATCGGCGCGACGATGTTCACCCTCGCGGACCACTTCTTTCAGATGGAAGGCGTTGGGCGGGCTGAGGACCCGTTCCTGGAGGGTTACACCTCGCTGGGATATCTGGCGGGTCGCACCACCGACATTGCCTTGGCCTTGTTGGTGACCGGGGTGACCTACCGGCATCCGGGCCTGCTGGCCAAGACGGTGACCACCCTCGACGTGCTCTCCGGGGGACGCTCGATGCTCGGTATCGGCGCCGCCTGGTACGAGCGGGAGCACCTCGCGCTGGGGGTTCCGTATCCGCCGGTGAGCACGCGGTTCGAAATGCTGGAGGAAACCTTGCAGATCTGCCGGCAGATGTGGAGCGACAACGACGGGCGCTACGAGGGCAAGCACTATCAACTGGCCGAGACGCTCTGTGTGCCACAGCCGATTCGGCGTCCACCGGTCTTGATCGGGGGTGGCGGTGAGAAAAAGACGCTGCGATTGGTCGCGCAGTACGCCGACGTGTGGAACTCCACGGATTCCGACATCGACGTGTTAAGGCACAAGATCGACGTGTTGACGCGGCACTGCGACGCCGTGGGTCGCGACGTCGCGGAGATCCGTAAAACGGTCGGCTTCTTTGCCGACCCATTCGAAGATGTCGACGGGTATCTGACAAACCTCGAGCGAATGGCCGGGCTCGGTGTCGACTTGATCAACACCGGCCCGGTCCCGGGCACACCGGACCCTGTCGGGTTCGTCAAGCGATTCGGCGACGAGGTCATGCCGCGGATGTCTGAGATCGGTTGAGCCGCTGCGGGGTTCGAGCGTTAGTGGCGACGAACGTGAGGCTAGCTTCACGTTCGGTGCCGAGCGTGAAACTACCTTCACTCTCGCGGCATTGAGCGTGGGTTACTTCTTGGTGAGCTGGTGGCGGGTCCGGTCTTCCCGGACCGGGACGCCGTTGCGGCCACTGAGATCCTGGGCGTAAAGGCCTGTCGCATAAGCAACTCCGCCACCGTTGATACCCAACTCGGCGCGGTCGATGTGATCCAACGTGTCCGTGTTCTTGTGATAGTTGGGGTCGAACGGTTCGTCCGCGGCGCCACCCCACAGCTTCGCCTCGTCCGCGGACTTCTTGGTCTCCGCACCCGAGAACAGCCCACCCGCCGGGACACCGGCCTGGGTGAAACCGTCGTAGTCGGACCTGCCGTCGAACGAGGTGTCCTGGGGTGTCTTTCCCGCCGAGTTGAGGTAGGCCGCCAGCGACCGCTCGATGCCGGCGGAGCCCTCGGGCACCACCGGGCTGCCGCGCTTGTCGGACGGTAGTGACTGGTCGCCGTCGTAGGTGAAATAGCCGGGGTTCGGCGATGCGAGCATGTCGAAGTTCAGGTACAGCGCAATGTCCTTGAGCGCGTTGAGGTCTAACGACTCGACATATTTTCGCGACCCGATCAGTCCGAGTTCCTCGGCGCCCCAGAAGCCGAATCGCACCGCGTTGTGAATCCCGGGCGAGGGGCCCAGCTGCAGCGCGGTCTCGAGCACCGCGGCCACCCCGGAGCCGTTGTCGTTGATGCCGGGCCCTTCGGGGACGCTGTCGAGGTGCGCCCCGGCCATCACCACGTCACGGGCTGAGCCGGTCTTGGTCTGCGCGACGACGTTTCGGGCCTTGATTGTCTTGGTGTCGGCGGACAGCTGCACCGTCGCCGGCCCGATGCTCGCGCGCAGCGCGGCCCCATCAGGTTTGGTAACACCCACCACCGGAATCTTGACGTTGGTGCTCTCGCCCAGGGTGCCGGCGATGTGCTCCTCGACGACGTTGTCCGCCACGACCATCGCCAACGCACCTCGCTGCGCCGCGGCGGACGCCTTCTGCGCGAACGGACAGGTACCCCGGTCCACCAGCACGACGGCGCCGTTGGCCTGGAGGTGGTCGTAGTCGGCGGCGGCGCAGCCCGGGCTTCCGTCGGCCGGGAAGGCGACCAGCGGGCCGGTCACCCCTTCCGCCGGGGTGCCGATGCTGTACTCCAACGCCGACGCCGCGTACTTTTTGTCGGCGACGGTCACCGTCCCCGGGTCGGCGTGAAAGACGTGCGCGTCGAAATCCATGGTTTGAACGTCAAAACCCTTGTCGCGCAACTTACCTACCACATAATCGACGCTCGCGTCGTAGCCCGGAGTGCCGACCGCGCGAGTGTTGTTGTTGGCGTTGGCGATGTCCTGCAACTTCGTCAGGTGCGTCATCATCGCGTCGGTCGTGACCCGGCCCTTCACGGACGCGGCGAAGTCTGGGGCCGAGATCTGTTTGTTCGAATTAGCGGTGTTCGACGATGCGCATCCGCCGGTTGCCAGCATCAGAGTCGCGGCAGCGACAAGGATCACTCTTGAATTGATAGCCATTGCGCCCCAGGTTAGACGCACTCGACCTGTTCTGAGGGGATCGTCACGAAGCAGATAGGCGTGGATCGTGGTTCCGGCTGGTGTTGCATGTGTGCGTAGCAGGTCGGCGATCGCGTTCACCACGAACAGGCCATAAGCTCCGGCACTTCCACCAGTGGGGCGCCGCCGCCCGGCGAGCGGGTCCGACCAGTGCCCGATGTCACGCGCCTCGCAGACCACGAATCCGCTGTCGAACCAGAACGCGAGACGGCACGGTCCGCCGGCGTGATCGAGACTGTTGGTGGCCAACTCGGTGGTGACCAGCAGCAGGTCGGCGATCCGGTCAGCATCCATTCCGACCAGACGTCCATAGCGTTGGGCGCATCGGCGGGCGCCGGCCAGATCCGGTGCCTCCTCGACGACGTGCGTCACCGCGGCCGGGTGGGTGTCCAGCGGTTGGTTGCAATGATCGAGTGCGGCGTCGACGCCGAATTCGGGGCAGTGCCTGCGCGCTCCGCCCTGCCAGACCTGCGGGTGTGCGAGCCGAACGTGACCTAACACGGTTTCGTCGAGACCCGAAGCGTCGTATGGGCACAAACCGGTGACGTTCGAGTCTGCGAACGCGATGTTGCTCAATGCCTCGTGCTGAAGGCAGGCCAGGTACTCGTGTTCGGTTCGGCCCGTCCACGCGGGCTCGGCGATGACGCGGACGTGCCGGTCGGGGTGCGCATCGATGAAAGCGTGTTGAGCCGCGATGATCCGGCCGGGATTGCGACCAAAGTCGGTGATGTCGGCCATCGTCACGTCATCCGCCGCGTCGCCCAACGCATCGCTCACCGATTCCAGCTTGTTGCCAGGGACCGCGAGCATCACGGGCTGCTGCTGCTCGAGCCCGTCCTCGATGAATCCGACCAGCGAGTCGACATACTCGCGCTCCGATTGGTACAGGAGCGCCGAATGGTCGAAACTCCGACGGTGCACGTGAACTCTCAGTGTCTATAGATGTAAAGCCGTTGGCCGCGCTGGGTCTAACCGCAGCGAGGTTAGATCTACCCACGCGCCGAAAAGCTAATCAAGCCGCGTTGATCTGCCCGACGATCAGCTCGGCAACGGCGCTCATACCGACAGCGGTGGGATGAAACGGCGCGGGCCGCCAGGGCACCGGCCAGCCCGCGCCCACCGTCCAGGGATCGGCCGACCACGGGTGATGCTGGCGGCTGGCCTGACCGGCGCGAACGACCTCACATCCGGTGGCCGCGGCGGCCGCGGCGGTGGCGTCCTCCAGCCGCTCCGCAACGAAGCGCCCCAGGTCGGCGTGCGCGACCGACAGCGGTGGGGCCGGCGCGCCCGGTTCGGGTAACAGTGTGAGGTAGTCGACAAAGATGACCCGGGCCAGCGGGGACCGCTGACGGACCGCCGCGCCGACCGCATGCAGCTTGTCGCTAACCTCGCCGAGGGCGTCTTCGCGGGCGCCACGGTCCAGGAGCTCGCGTATCGACGGCAGCTTCCGGATCAGTGATGGCAGCGCAGCCCCCATCAACAACGGCACGTAGCCGACATCGTTGCCGCCGATCGTGATCGTCACGAGATCCTCTCGGAGCCGTCCAGCGCCTCGATCTGCGGCGGCGCGCTGCGTTGCCGTTCGGTAAGAACGTTGCGCCGTGGTGGCGCCGGAGAAGGTGACGTCGACCAGGTCGAGGTTCAGCCGCTCGGCGACCAGATGGGCGTAGTTGCGCGCCGACCGGCCAGACCCGAACGGCGCGCCCGGGCGCCTCGGCCTGATGCCGGGGCCGGCCGCCATCGAACGATGCCGAGCGCGACGTAGCGACTCACCGGGCGGGGCTCGACGCCTGCGCCCAGAACCGCTTCGGGATGCGGCCTGCGCGCGCGGGCGAGGTATCCTGCGGTGACGGCGGCGGCCATCGCGGCGGCCATCGCGGGCGGATCGACGGCGCGGGTTACCGCGGTGGCCAACAGCACTGCGTCGCAACCCAATTCCATCGCCAGCGCGGCGTCGCTGGCGGTGCCGATGCCGGCGTCGAGCACGACGGGAACACCGGCTTGGGCGACGATCATCTCGATGTTGTGCGGGTTGGCGATCCCCAGACCGGTGCCGATCGGCGAGCCGAGCGGCATCACCGCCACGCATCCGGTGTCCTCCAGACGTCTGGCCAGCACCGGATCGTCGTTGGTGTAGGGCAGCACGACGAAGCCCGTCATCGACCAGTTGTTCTGCCGCGCGGACCAATTCGATGGCGTCGGGCAGGAGCGTGCGCTCGTCGGCGATCACTTCCAGCTTGACCCATTCGGTGCCCAGCGCCTCGCGGGCGAGTTGCGCGGTGAGCACCGCTTCGGCGGCGCTGCGACAGCCCGCGGTGTTGGGCAGCGGCGTGATGCCCAGCCGGCTCAGCAGATCGAGCATGCCGGTGCCGCCCTCGGCGTCGACGCGGCGCATCGCGACGGTGGTCAGTTCGGTGCCCGAGGCGATCAGCGCCTCTTCGAGGACGGCAAGGTTGGCCGCTCCCCCGGTGCCCATGATCAGCCGGGAGCCGAAGCTGCGCCCGGCGATGGTCAGTTTCGGTTCAGCCACCTTGCACCGCCGTCACAACCTCGATCCTCGCACCGTCGGAAACGTAATGTGGCCCAACGCGATCGCGGGAGCACGGCCTGGTCGACGGCGACCGCGATGCCACGGTCCGGGTATCCCAGCGACTGCAGCAGCGCCGCGACCGTCGTCTGGTCGTCGACCTCGACGTGTTCGGCGTTGACGATTGATAATCACGTAGCGGCTCCCACCGGAATGAGTTCGGACGACAATCTGTTCAGCCGTCCACGGCGCCAGCAGGAAACCCGACCGGCCGTGGCCGGCGGCGATCGAGCGTCCGGTCGTCCAAGCGTCCCACCAGCGGCAGGTTGTCCGGCGTCATCGGGCGCAGACCGGCGATGCATTCCGCGAACTCGTACTCGCCGAGCGCCGGCATCACCTCGCACGCGTCGTCGAGCAGGTCACGCACACCCGACACCGTCGGTGCGGTGTCGCGGCCGTGCTCGTACTGGGTGGCGCCGACCACCACGCCGTCGGCGCGTGGCACCACGTACACCTGACGCCCGTGCACACGAGCCCGAATGACCCGCTGCGGCAACGGCATACAGCCCTTCCGCCAGCGCAGTCGCAACACTTCGCCCTTCACCGGCCGGATCGGCAGGCCCGGCCACAGCGACGGCGCGTCGATGCCGTTGGCGATCACGACCGTGTCGGCCCGCACAGCATCCAGGTCGGTCACCGGCGCGTCCCACTCGACGCCGAGTCGCTCGCAGGCAGTCGACAGCGCCGTCGAGCAGGGCGCGGTTGTCGACCGCCAGTTCGGTGGGCGCCCGGAAGCCGTGCCGAATGCCCTGCGCCAGCATCGGTTCCACGTCGCGGGCCGCCGACTCCCACACCACGGGATGTCCCTGCGCAGAGAGCCAGTCGGCGACGGTACGCAGGTCGGCCACGTCGGCACGGTCGACGGCGACCACCAACGACTCGCGCGCGGTGATCACGTCAGCGGGCAGGCCGTCGGTGAATCCCCTGCTGCCACAGCCGCAGCGACTCCAGGCCCAATCTGCAGCAGGCGCTCCTCGCCCGGCCAGCCCTCGCTGTGCGGGGCCAGCATGCCCGCGGCCACCCACGACGCGCCGGGTTGCGTGCAGCGATGCACCCGCACCGCCAGCCGGCTCGGGCTGCGCGCCGCGCCACGGACAGCCCGATGACGCCGCCGCCGATGACGGCTAGCGATCCCGAGTCCGATGGCATCTTCGCTCCCTTCGCCGGCATGACCCGGATCAGGTTCAACGGTAAGGACAGGTTGCTGTGCCCACTCTCAGTCCCCGTCCGGGGACTCCCGTGTCGACTCACCACGGTAGTCGTTAGCGTCGCGGTGTGCATCAACTCATGGCCCCACTCCTCAGCGGCCGAAAAGCGGCCGCATCGTCGCCGGGGCGCCTCATGTTCGGCTCGCGCGCGCCCGGCTCTACCTGTGCACCGATGCCCGGCGTGACACCGGCGACCTGGCCGAATTCGCCGACGCCGCGCTGGCCGGTGGGGTCGACATCATCCAGCTGCGCGACAAGGGCTCGGCCGGCGAGCAGCGGCTGGGTCCGCTGGAGGCCCGCGACGAGTTGGCGGCGCTGGAGGTGCTGGCCGATGCGGCCCGCCGGCACGGCGCGCTGCTGGCCGTCAACGACCGCGCCGATATCGCTCGCGCCGCCGGGGCCGACGTGCTGCACCTGGGCCAGGACGACCTGCCGCTGAGCGTGGCGCGCGACATCGTCGGGCCCGGACCGGTTGGTCGGCCGCTCGACCCACGATGCCGCGCAGGTCGCGGGCGCGGTCGCCGAGGCCGTCGACTACTTCTGCGTCGGGCCGTGCTGGCCGACCCCCACCAAGCCCGGACGTCCGGCGCCGGGCCTGGACCTGGTGCGCTCGACCGCCGCACTGGGCTGCGACAAGCCGTGGTTCGCGATCGGCGGCATCGACGCGGCGCGGCTGCCGGAGGTGTTGGAGGCGGGCGCGCGGCGGATCGTCGTGGTCCGGGCGATCACCGCCGCCGAGGATCCGCGGGCGGCGGCCGAAGGGCTCAGTTCGGCACTTGCAGCAGCACGCTGATCCGCGAGCTCAGCCGCGACGGCTCGTGATCGGGACGGCCCGCCGTGCACCACACGAAGACGCCCTCTTCGATTTCGATCGTGCGCGGCAGGCTGTCGCGCAGCCGATCGTCGTGGCTCAGCGGCAAGACCTCCGGCGCGGTGCGCAGACGTTGCCAGCTGGCCGCGAAGCCGGGGTGCAGGGGCAAGGCGTCGACCTCGTCCTCGTCGACCCAGCGCATCTCGGCGCTCTCGAAGTTCGCCACGGTCGGCAGCTGTTCGGGCGCGTCGGCGACGACGGTGGTGTAGGTCCAGCTGGTGCCGCTAGCTTTCGCGGTCACCACGCTGCCCCTCACCGACACGAGCTGGCTGACCAGGCCGGCTTCTTCGTGCGCCTCCCGGACGGCGGCCTCCTCAGGGCTCTCATGGCTGTCGCGGGCACCGCCCGGCAGACCCCACGTCCCGCCCTGATGGCTCCACGGCGCCCGGTGCTGCAGCAACACCGCGGGTGAGCCATCAGACTGCGGCGCTCTAAGCAGCAGACCGGCCGCGCCAAACCGACCCCAAAGTGGGCTGCCGGTGTCAGACACCACCCATCCGTCACCGTCGCCGCGCACGCGTTCAGGTTATGCACCACCCATGAATGGCGCGGGCCAGTGTCGCGGACCGGTAACGAGTCGGGAAATCTGAGTGAGCAGGTCCCGCATCTGCAGGAAAACACTCTTAGACTTCACTTAATACCATTCGTGACATGCACGCCCGAAAGATGAGGTCCGAACCGACGTGACCGTTGAGTTGGCGCACCCGTCGACTGAGCCGCTGGGTTCGCGGTCGCCGACCGAGCCGGCACACCCCCGCTGGTGGTTTGTAGCGACGACGCCGGGCCGGATCCTGTCTATTGGTCTCGTGCTGGCCATCCTCGGCGGGCTCACCGCGTTCGCCACCTCCACCACGATCAACCAGCGACAGCACGCGCTGACGACGGTGCTCAGCCACACCGAGCCGCTGGCGTTTGCGGCCGGGCGGCTCTACACCACGCTCTCGGTGGCCGACGCGGCCGCCGCGACGGCGTTCATCGCCCAGGCCGAGCCGCGAACCGTGCGTCAGCGCTACGAGCAGGCGATCACCGACGCCGCGGTGGCGGTCACCCGGGCGTCGAGCGGGCTGACCGACGAGCCGATGGTCCAGTTGCTGGGCCGGGTCAACGCCGAACTGGCCGTCTACACCGGGCTGATCGAGATCGCGCGGACCAACAACCGGGCCGGCAATCCCGTCGGCTCGTCGTACCTGTCCGAGGCGTCGACGCTGATGCAGTCGACGATCCTGCCCGACGCGGCGCGGCTGTACGCCGAGACCTCCGAGCGGGTGGACACCGAGACCACGGCGTCGACTGAAGATTCCGGCGCCGGTGATTCTGGTGGTGCTCACCACCGCGATGTTCGGCGCGTTCTCGCACCGGTGGCTGGCCCGCCGAACCAGGCGGCGGGTGAATCCCGGTCTTGTCGCCGGTGCGCTGGCGGTGCTCGTCATGGTGGTGTGGGTCGGCACGGCGCTCGCGATCTCCACCAGCGGACAGCCGCAGCGCCAAAGCACGGCGGCCGAGTCACTGAAGACCGTCACCATCATGGCGATCACCGCGCAGCAGGCACGGGCCGACGAGACGCTGTCCCTGATCCGGCGCGGGGACGAAGAGGTCCGCAAGCAGTCCTACTACCAGCGCATCGACGCCATGCAGAAACAGCTCGACCGACTACCTGGCTCGCGAGGACGCGATCGACAAGGCCGACCTGCCCGACGCCGACAAGCTGCTGAAGCGGTGGCGGCGCGCCGACGACCGGATCAACGCCTACATCGCGGTCGGCAACTACCAGGCCGCCACGCAGGTGGCGCTCGGCAACGGCGAGGACGACTCCACGCCCGCGTTCGACAAACTCGACGCACGCGCTGGTGCAAGGGCATGGAGGAGAGCCGCCAGCAATTGCGCGATGACATCCTCAACGCGCGGGCGGGTGCTGGCCGGCGCGACCGTCGGCGGCACGTGCTCAGCTTGGTCGCGGCGGTCGCGGTGGCGCTCGGGCTGTGGCCGAGGTTGAGCGAGTACCGATGAAATCGTTCGGAGGATGCTGCTGCGCCGCCGCGACGACGGCTGGTGCTGCTGGCCGGCTGCAGCGAGTCGCGGGCTCGATGGTGGTGGCGCCCGCGCCGACGTTGCCGCCGCCCACTCCCGCCGGGATGCAGGAGATGCCGCCGCAGCCGCCCCTGCCCGCCGACGAGACCGGCGACGACTGCAACGCCACGGCGAGCCTGCGGCCGTTCGACAACCCGGCCGACGCCGACGCCGCGGTGGCCAATATCCGCGCCCGCGGCAGGCTGATCGTCGGCCTGGACATCGGCAGCAACCTGTTCAGCTTCCGCGATCCGATCAGCGGTGAGATCGTCGGCTTCGACGTCGACGTCGCCGGTGAGGTGGCGCGCGACATCTTCGGCAATCCGGCGCAGGTGGAGTACCGGATCCTGTCGTCGGACGAGCGGATCACCGCGCTGCAGAAGGGCGAGGTAGACGTCGTCGTCAAGACGATGACCATCACCTGCGACCGACGTAAGCTGGTCAACTTCTCCACCGTGTATCTCGATGCCGCGCAACGCATCCTGGCTCCGCGCGACTCCCCGATCACCAAGCCGGCCGACCTTTCCGGTAAGCGGGTCTGCGTGGCCAGGGGCACCACGTCGTTGAACCGGATCCGCGAGATCGCCCCACCGCCGATCGTGGTGGAGGTGGTCAACTGGGCCGACTGCCTGGTGGCACTGCAGCAGCGGCAGGTGGACGCGGTCAGCACCGACGACTCGATTCTGGCCGGGCTGGTGTCCCAGGACCCGTATCTGCACATCGTCGGACCGAACATGGGCACGCAGCCCTACGGCATCGGCGTACAGTTGGACAACACGGGGCTGGTGCGGTTCGTCAACGGCACCCTGGAGCGGATTCGCCGGGACGGCACGTGGAACACGTTGTACCGTAAGTGGTTAACGGTGCTCGGCCCCGCGCCGGCGCCGCCCAACCCGAGGTATGTGGACTGATGGCGCAGGATCCGGTGGAACCCGACACCCAGGACGCCGACGACTTCGGTCCCGGTACTCAGCCGGCCGATTCGATGGTGGACTCGTCGGCGCAAAGCCGACCGATTGCCACCCAGGCGATCTTTCGGCCCGATTTCGACGATGATGACGACGACTTCCTGATCCACATCGGCGACACCACGCCCACGGATCGAACGAAGTCCGGGGCGCGGGCGCCGGTTCGCCGGCTGGGCGGCGGTCTGGTCGAGATCCCGCGGGTGCCGGACATCGACCCGCTCGAAGCGTTGATGCCCAATCCGGTTGTGCCGGAATCGAAGCGGTTCTGCTGGAACTGTGGACGGCCGGTGGGCCGATCCAGCAAAGAGGAGAAGGCACAGTCCGAGGGCGAGTGCCCGTACTGCGGCAGCCCGTATTCGTTCCTGCCGCAACTCAATCCGGGCGCGGTGGTCGCCGGCCAGTACGAGATCAAGGGCTGCATCGCGCACGGCGGGCTGGGCTGGGTGTACCTGGCGCTGGACCGCAACGTCAACGACCGCCCGGTGGTGCTCAAAGGCCTGGTGCATTCCGGCGATGCCGAGGCGCAGGCGATCGCGATGGCCGAGCGGCGATTCCTCGCCGAGGTGGTCCACCCCTCGATCGTGCAGATCTTCAACTTCGTCGAGCACACCGACCAGCACGGCGAACCCGTCGGCTACATCGTCATGGAATACGTCGGTGGCCAGTCGCTCAAGCGGCGCAAGGGCGACCGGCTGCCCGTCGCCGAAGCGATCGCCTACATCATGGAAATACTTCCGGCCCTGAGCTATTTGCATTCGATCGGTTTGGTCTACAACGACCTCAAGCCGGAGAACATCATGCTCACCGAGGAGCAGCTGAAGCTGATCGACCTCGGGGCGGTGTCGCGGATCAACTCATTCGGCTACCTGTACGGCACACCGGGTTACCAGGCGCCTGAGATCGTGCGGACCGGCCCGACGGTGGCCAGCGACATCTACACCGTCGGACGCACGTTGGCGGCCCTGACGCTGAAGCTGAGGGCCCGCGGCGGCCGCTACGTCGACGGGCTTCCCGAGGACGATCCAGTGCTGGCCCAATACGACTCGTTCGGCCGATTATTGCGCCGCGCCATCGATCCGGACCCGAGCCGGCGATTCGGCAGCGCCGAGGAGATGTCCGGCCAGCTGTCCGGTGTGCTGCGCGAGGTGGTGGCGCGCGACACCGGCGTGCGGCGGCCCAGCCTGTCGACCATTTTCTCGCGCAGCCGTTCGACATTCGGCGAGTCCCTGTTGGTCGCCCACACCGACGTGTACCTCGACGGTCACGTGCACTCGGAAAAGTTGACTGCCAAGGAGATCGTCACCGCGCTGCAGGTGCCGTTGGTGGATCCGGCCGACGTCGCCGCGCCGCTGTTGCAGGCGACCGTGCTCTCGCAGCCGGTGCAGACCCTGGATTCGCTGCGGGCATTCCGGCATGGCGCCATGGATTCCGACGACATCGACCTGTCGGAATCTGTTGAGCTGCCGCTGATGGAGGTCCGCGCGTTGCTCGACCTCGGCGACGTGGCAAAGGCGACCCGCAAGCTCGACGACCTGGCTGAGCGGGTCGGCTGGCGGTGGCGGCTGGTGTGGTACCGCGCCGTGTCCGAGTTGCTCACCGGTGACTACGATTCCGCGAGCAAGCATTTCAGCGAGGTGCTCGACACCTTTCCCGGTGAGCTGGCCCCGAAGATGGCCCTGGCCGCGACGGCCGAATTGGCCGGCAGCTCAGACGAACACAAGTACTACGAAGAGGTGTGGAAGACCGACGACGGGGTGATCTCGGCGGCCTTCGGGCTGGCCCGGGCCCAGTCGGTCGAGGGTGATCGCGGCGGGGCGGTCCGCACCCTCGACGAAGTCCCGGCCACGTCGCGGTATTTCACCACCGCGCGGTTGACCAGCGCGGTGACGCTGCTGTCCGGTCGGTCGGCCACCGACATCACCGAGGACCAGATCCGTGACGCCGCCAGGCGGGTCGAGGCGCTGCCGCCGACCGAGCCGCGGGTGTTGCAGATCCGCGCGCTGGTGTTGGGCAGCGCGCTGGACTGGCTGGGTGACCACGAGGCCAGCACCAACCACATCCTGGGCTTCCCGTTCACCGAGCATGGTCTGCGGCTCGGCGTCGAGGCGTCGCTGCGCGGGCTGGCCCGGGCGGCGCCGACGCAGGCGCATCGCTACAAGCTGATCGATATGGCCAACCGGGTGCGGCCGACTCAGCACGTTCTGACTTTGCGGCTGCGAGGTTGTGGCATAACAAGATTCGACCGGCCCGCCCGGGCCGGTCGAATCTTGTTTCAGGTGAGGAAGTCTAACCGGAGGGGCCAGTCGGACCGGTCGGGCCGGTCGGGCCGGTCGGGCCGGGCATACCGGGCTCATCGCTGTAGCCGAAGATCCCGCCTTGGCCGCCGGGGCCGCCGGAGCCGCCGTAGCCGCCGTAGCCGCCGTAGCCGCCGGGGCCACCGTCGGGGCCACCGGCACCGCCGGCGCCGCCCGGTCCGCCGGCGCCGCCGTTGCCGCCGTCAGCGCCGTTGCCGAACAGGAAGGCACCGTTGCCGCCGGCACCGCCGGCACCGCCGTCGCCACCGGTTCCGCCGGTTCCGCCCATCTCGCCTGGGAGGGTTCCGGGAGTTCCGACGTGGCCGACAGCGCCGTTTCCGCCTAGACCGCCGTCGCCGCCGTTGCCGAAGAAGAATCCGAGGCCGCTACCGCCAGCACCGCCGTTGCCGCCGTCGGTTCCGACTGTGAAGGCGTTGCCGCCTTGGCCACCGTCGCCGCCTAGGCCGTAGTAGGTGTCCCCACCGGCACCGCCGTTGCCGCCGTCGAAGCCGGCACCACCGTCACCACCGTTGCCGTCGTAGGCAATGCCGCCAGCGCCGCCGGATTCGCCGGCCACGGTGCTGGTCCAGCCCTCGCCGCCGTCACCGAACCACAAACCGCCGGCGCCGCCGTTGGGGTCGAGCATGCTTCCGTCGGCACCATTGCCGATCAGCATGCCCTGGCCGCCGATGTCGTTCCAGAACGTGTTCAGCGAGTTATCCCACTGGACAGTGAGGTTGCCCAGGAAGGTTGTCCCGTGGATCCATTCCTGGTCCCAGGTGTGGCTCGGGTCGTAGATGTAGGTCTGGTACAGACTGGCAAGCGATGTCGGGTCCGGTTCTTCGGCCGCCGGGATGGTGGAACTCGAAGCCGCGGACAACGCGGAGTCGAAGTCGGGCGTCGCACCGGCCACACTCGACGGGTCAACGGCGCCGGCCACACTCGACGGGTCGAAGCCACGCTCGACGGGTCCAGCGCGCCGGCCACACTTGACGGGTCGAAGATGCTCGACGGGTCAACGGCGCCGGCCACACTCGAGGGTCAAAGAGCGACGGGTCAAGGGCACTGGCCCAAGTCGACGGGTCAAGGACGCCGTCCAAACTCGAGGGGTCGAAGTTCGCCGCGCCCTGCAAGGCGGCGTCGAGGCTGGAGAGCCAGCTGCTCATGTCCAAAGCCGCGGTGGGGTCCACGGCGGACAGGGAATTGATGATCTGATCGATGATGACGTCTTCGCCGTCAGCCCTTGCCACCGGCATCGAGGCCAGCGGCGACAGGCTGATGGTTAAGAACGTGCCGGCCGCGGCGCTGAGCCTGATAAGACGCTTAGGCGTCTTTACGCGATTGAGCTTGTCTTGCTTCTTCGAACGCCGATCTGCCATCGGTCTTGCCTTCCCCTGGCAGTTCCTGTGGTCTTTGCGAGCTTCTCTAAGTGCCGACTTAGATTCTCTATCTATATTTCTGAGATCTTCTCAGGTGTCGCTAAGGTAGCGC
>CAWIKT010000037.1:0-7361 GCA_963836555.1 uncultured Actinomycetota bacterium
CGCGATTCGTCGGCGCCGTCGAGGCCGTGGATGTCGAACGAGGTGTTCTCGCGGACTTCGTCGGCCGTCACACCGGGATGCAGTGACAGTGCCCGCATCGTGCGGTCCGGGCCGCCGAAGTCGAACACACCGAGGTTCGAGACCACGCGGTAGGTATTGGCGAACCGGAACGCCGGGTTGCTGGAGTCGACGTTGTCCCAGCCGATGCCGCAGACCACGTCGACCGTGTCACAGAACACCCGCGTGGAGTGGTTGCCTACCCAGTAGCTAGTCGCGTGGTTGATGGCGTTGCCGGGTGCTCCGCGGACCCCGAACATCTGCCGCTTCGGTTGCTGTAGTGGCCCGAATGCCGAGATGTTCTGATTGCCGTGCCGGTCGATCTGGTTGGCGCCCATCACCACGTGGCGCCTACCCCAGGACAGGGTCTCGAAAACCCGGGCGAACGGCATCCAGCCTTCGATCGCGGCGGGTTTTGCCCAGTGCCGGGGTGTCGGCGATCAATCGGGCTTCGCCGTCGGTGAGCAGGATGTCGGGGGAGAACGTCAGTCGGGCCAGCCTGGCGCCGACGGACGCGATGGTGGTCATCGGGCTGATCATGATTTCGCCTGCGTCGCGGAACAAGTCGGCGCACGCGACGGCGCACACCTCGGCACGAGTCGGGGCCTCATTTACGATGCGCCTCCTCAGTGAATCTGCGAACGGCCACCTGGTAGTCGTCTTCGCCCCCCGACAGATAGGTCGACACGAAGCTGCAGCCCTCGTCCGACGCCGGCGGCCTCGGCGTAGTGCCGTTGGAACTTCTCGTCGCGGCGGTAGTCCGGTTCGGTGACGGTGAAGTGCGCGCCGCCGGGCGCCTCGACAACGGCGTCGACCATCATCCGGTTGACCAAGAGTGCCTGCGGCGGAACGGTTTTGATCAACTCGTCGGTGGAGACGAGGCGTTCGCACGGACAGGTAACGCCGCTCGGCGGCCATCAGGAACAGGTCGTCGAAGTAGGGGTCGATGCCGGTGTAGGCGCCGTTGACCCCTCGTCGCCGAGGTTGAGATGCACGAACGCGGCGTCGAGCCTGAGCGCCGGCATCGCCATCAGCGTCTCGTGGCCACCCCGGCTGCAGGGTAAGGGCTGGTGACCGTCTTGAATTCACCATCCCAGAAGTCGAGGACCGAACTGCCCAGGCCGGCGCGAATCGGCAGGAACGGCAGGCGTTGTGCCGCGGCCTGCAGGCCGCAACGCAGCATGCCCTCGTCCATCTCTCGTGCCTCGATCGTCCGGCGCTGCGGGCCTTCGCGAACCAGGGGTCGTAGAACGGCGGCGAGTCCAGCGAGACGAAGCCGTAGTACGACCCGCTTGACCTTGCCCGCCGAGCACAGCAGTCCCACGTCGGGTCCGCCGTAGGTGACGACGGTGAGATCGGTGACGTCGGTACGCAGGAGCGCGCGGACGAATGCCATCGGCTTGCGCCGGGATCCCCAACCGCCGATCCCGATGGTCATGCCGTTGCGGACTCGCGCGACGGCCTCGTCGAGACTGGTTCGCTTGTCGCTCACACCTTCTTGCCCTTCTGCGGTACCGGCGAACGCGTCGCGGTGCTCGTCGGCGACGCCGGCCAGATTGAGCTCGAACGTAAAGCCCTGCTCCATCCGGTAGCTGCGCGTTGACGTCGCTCAGGTCGATGCCGTTCAGCGACTCCTTGGCCGCGCGGATAACCCGGGTGTCCTTGGCGGCGATGTCGCGGGCGACGCGCAGCGCGGCCTCGTCGAGCTCGCTCGCGCGGCACCACCTCGAGCACCGAGCCGAAGTGGTGCAGCGTCGCGGCGTCGACGGTGGCCGCCGTGAAGAACAGTCGCGCGCATCATGTGCTGCGGCACCAGCCGCGACAGGTGGGTGGCCGCACCGAGGGCCCCGCGTTCGACCTCGGGCAGGCCGAACTTCGCGTCGTCGGAGGCGACGATGACGTCGGCATTGCCGACCAGGCCGATGCCGCCGCCGACGCAGAAGCCGTTGACCGCGGCGATCACGGGCACCTCGCACTCGTAGACCGCGCGGAAGGCGGCGAAGCAGCCGCGATTGGCATCGATCAGCGCGGTGAAGCCCTCGGTGTTCTGCATCTCCTTGATGTCGACGCCCGCGTTGAAGCCGCGGCCCTCGGCGCGCAGGATCACCACGTGGGTGTCGTGATCGCGGCCCGCGGCGGTGAGGGCGTCGCCGAGTTCGAACCAGCCGCGCGACGGAATGGCATTGACGGGCGGGTAGTCGACGGTGACCGAGACGATGCCCGGCTCCACGGTCCTGGTGGTAATGGTCATCTTTGACTCCTGGGGTGGCTACCTAAGCAAGCACTTGCTTGGTACGCTAGCACAGTGACCGACGCCGCGGACAGTGAATTCAACCTGCAACTCGCAGGGCCGCGTCGTGCTGGTGACCGGTGGTGTGCGCGGCGTCGGAGCAGGCATCAGCGCCGTGTTCGCGGCTCAGGGAGCAACCGTGGTGACGTGCGCCCGTCGCCCCGTCGAGGGCCTGCCGTACGAATTCCTGGCCTGCGACGTCCGCGACGACGACTCGGTCACGACGCCGTCGACACCATCGTCGAACGGCACGGTCGCCTCGACGTCGTGGTCAACAACGCGGGCGGGTCACCCTACGTGCTGGCGGCTGACGCCTCGGCGAAGTTCAGCACCAAGATCATCGAACTCAATCTGCTTGCGCCGCTGTCGGTGTCGCAGCACGCCAACGAGCACATGCAGAACCAGGCGGGTGGCGGGTCGATCGTCAACGTCGCCAGCGTCAGCGGTCGCAGACCCACGCCAGGCACGGCGGCGTACGGCGCGGCCAAGGCAGGCATCGAGAGTCTCACCAGCACACTGGCCGTCGAATGGGCGCCGAAGGTGCGGGTGAACTCGCTCGTCGTCGGCATGGTGGAGACCGAGCAGTCCGAACTGTTCTACGGCGACGCCGAGTCGATCGCCGCGATCTCGAAGCCAACGTACCGCTCGGCCGACTCGCCAAACCGGCCGACGTCGGTTGGGCCGCAGCATTTCTCGCGTTGACGCGGCGTCCTACATCAGCGGCGCCGTCGCTCGAGGTGCACGGGGGCGGCGAACCGCCGCACTACCTCGCCACCACCAAGTGACCGATCAAATAGTTGAGGAGACAACGGTAATGGGCTTGCTTGACGGCCGAGTCGTCATCGTCACCGGAGCGGGCGGCGGCATCGGGCGCGCGCATGCGCTGGCATTCGCCGCCGAGGGCGCGAGGGTCGTCGTCAACGACATCGGCGTCGGCCTCGACGGTCACCGGCCGGCGGCGGCAGCGCCGCCCAGAGGTGGTCGACGAGATCACCGCTGCCGGAGGCGAAGCCGTCGCCAACGGCGACAACGTCGCCGACTGGGACGCAGGCCGCGGCGCTGATCCAGACCGCGGTCGACACCTTCGGCGGGCTCGACGTGCTGGTGAACAACGCCGGCATCGTCCGCGACCGGATGTTCGTCAACATCAGCGAGGAGGAGTGGGACGCCGTCATCCGGGTGCACCTCAAGGGCCACTTCGCGCCGATGCGCCACGCCGCCGCCTACTGGCGGGCCGAGTCCAAGGCGGGCACGACCGGTCGACGCCCGCGATCATCAACACCAGCTCCGGCGCCGGCCTGCAGGGCAGCGTCGGCCAGGGCAACTACAGCGCAGCCAAGGCCGGCATCGCCGCGCTGACGCTGGTCGTCGCCGCGGAGATGGGCCGCTACGGCGTCACGGTCAACGCCATCGCGCCGTCGGCCCGCACCCGGATGACCGAGACCGTGTTCGCCGACATGATGGCCGACTCGAGGACGGCTTCGACGCGATGGCCCCGGAAAACATCTCGCCGCTGGTGGTCTGGCTGGGCAGCAAGGAATCTCGCGACGTCACCGGCCAGGTATTCGAGATCGAGGGCGGCAAGATCCGCGTCGCCGAGGGCTGGGCGCACGGCCCGCAGGTCGACAAGGGTGCCCGCTGGGACCCGGCCGAGTTGGGCCCGGTCGTCACCGACTTGCTGGCCAAGGCGCGCAAACCCGTTCCGGTGTACGGGGCCTGATTCTGAGCGCGTGCACTTCGACTGGGAGTCTTTGACCGACAGCGTGCATCGCTGCCGCCTGCCTTTTCTCGACGTCACGGTTGGCGTGGTGCAGGGCCGCACCGGTGTGCTGCTCGTGGACACCGGCACCACGCTCACCGAAGCGCAGGCGATCCGAGACGACGTGCGCCAACTCACCGGACGCGACGTCAGTCACGTCGTCTTGACCCACAAGCACTTCGACCACGTGTTAGGGTCGGGCGCCTTTCAGGATGCCGAAAGGTACTGCGCACCAGAGGTATTGGACTACCTCACCGCGGAGACCGACCACCTTCGCGACGACGCGTTGAGCTACGGTGCGAATGAGGCGGAGATCTCCTGCGCGATTGCCGCGCTGCGGCCGCCGCAGCACACGGTCGACGATGCCGTGGTTGACCTCGGTAACCGCCTCGTCGCCATTGCTCGCCCCGGACGCGGGCACACGGACGCCGACCTGATCGTCGTGGCGCCCGGGATACATGGCGAACCGACCGTGATGTTCACCGGAGACCTTCTCGAAGAGTCCGGCGACCCGGCGATCGATGGCGACTCCGACGTGGGGGATTGGCCGGACACCCTCGACCAACTACTGGCCTTGGGCGGACCCGACGCCGTCTATGTACCGGGGCATGGCGCCGTTGTCGACGTGAACTTCATCCGCCGACAACAAGATTGGCTCAGATCGAACCGCCGAAAGCCGTAACGATGTCGTCGAACACGGCGACCGGGAATTGGCTCAAGGCCGCGTCGAGTTGGGTCAGGCCGGTCTGAATCGTGCTGTCGATCAGCGTTGAGTTGCCGCTCAGCAAAGCCTCATAGATGTCGTAGCCGGCGAATTGCGGGGCCTCGATCAGATTGCGGAAGTCGACGAACAGTTCGGTGCCCAGGCCCGGATCCTGCGGTACCGCAATGCCGTCGTAGCTGACCAGCGTCCAGTCGCCGGGGCTGCCCTCGATGACGACCTGACCGGTGTTGGGCAGGAGGCCACCGGTTGTCGCCAGTTCATGGAAGAGAACGGAGAAGTCAGGATTGTTGACATTCATCAGCGTCCAGACCGCGATCGCGCCTGCACTGGAGAACGCGACGTCGTTGGTGGTTCCGGTGCTGGTTCCGACCGTTTCGGTGTAGATGTCTCCTACGGCGCCGCCGAAGGATTGGTCGAAGGTGATCCCGTTGACGCTGGGGTCACCGAGGTCTGGCATCAGCAAGTTGCCGGATACCCATGACAGCGGACCCAATAGGTACAAGATGCCGTCCAGGCTGGTGGTCGGCTGGCCCTCGAACGCACCGGCAGGGATTTCGTTGAGCCCTGCCATCGTCTCGACCGCGGGCGCGTTCTTGCCGATGTCTTCGACCAACGGGGCAGCGGTCTGTATCGCCCGGATTTCATCCGATGCGAACAACCCGGCGATGCTCGGGTATTCGCTGTGTATCGCGGCGCCGACCGTCGTCGCTTGTTCGACACCCGTCGGGTCGAGCGGGGCCCCCGGCGGCGCGGTGTCGATGATGCCATTGAGGTTGCTCGATGTTTCGCCGTGCCGGACGAAGTCCAGGACGATCGAGCCGTCGTCGGCCCAAGCCAGCGCCGACCCCATGGACAGCATGCCGGCCGACAGCAGGCCCACGACGAATGACCGCTGTGAAATTTCCATCGTTGCCCCCCGTTGGAACTTCGCGTGTGAGCGCAATGTAGCGCAACGGATCTGGATGTTTAAGGCAAATTACCGCTTTGGATCCAGCCGAGTCACACAGCGCCACAAGACTTAAATGCGGCCAACCTGCCGCAGTCCGGCAATGGTGTCAGCGAGAGTCAGCGCTGCGTCCCGATGCTTGATGCCGAGGTCGCGTTCGGCAGGGGTGTCATCTGAGGGTGGCATCTGGGTGTAGTACTGCATTGCTGCGGAGTTGATCGGCGTCTCGAAGGGCAGATAGTCACCGACGACGTCGAATACACGCCCTAGGGCGCGCAGTCCGACGTCGGGGACCGGGACGGCCACCAGGTTGCGCCGAGCGGCAGCACCGATCAGCGATGCGAGGCGATCAACCGTGATGCGTTGGCCGCCAGCCATGTATCGGCGCGGTCCCCGTCCCGGCTGCAACAGGGCGACATGCAAGGCGGCGAGGTCGCGGACGTCCACCACAATCCAGGCGGCGCTGCGCCCGGGCACACCACGCATTTTGATCGCTGCCTCAACGCCCTCGGCCGCCTCACCGAACTGATCACCCGCAGGTGGTCCCAGCACCATGCCGGGATAACTGATAGTGACTGGCGCACCGGCATCTTGCAGACCACGCGCATAGGCTTCGACGATCTGCCTTGGACTTGCCGTAGCCGTCTGAGCCGCCCACCACTGGCAGGTCCGCATGAAGCGTCGGTAGCCCGGGCCGGAACAGCGCGGTGAAGCTTGATACGTGAATGATGGGGTCTAACTTCGCCGCGACGGCCCCTCCGAGCACGTTGCGGGCGCCGTCGAGGTTGGTGCGCAACATCTCGTCGGCGCGGGCTGGATCAGTGGAAACCATTGCCGCGCAATGAATGACCGCGTCACACCCGCGTAGCGCCGCAGGCGGTGCTGTCTGGGTCGGCGATGTCACCGACGACGTGGTCGCCGACGTCAACGCCAATCTGCGCGGCGCTGGTGTTGAGACGATCAGGGTTTCGCACGAGAAATCTGGCTTGATGCCCACCGTCCTGGACGACCTCGCTGTCCAGGCGCCCCCACGAATCCGGTGCCCCCTGTGATCAAAACCTTCATCAAACCCTCCGATGCAGAATTCGAATCGCACCCGATCCGCCGGGACACGTTCGCACGGCGGTTGCTGTCGCCGACATCTGCCGCGGCATTCGCGCGATTGCTCAAGTGTGGCGACCACCCCGCTAGGAGCGTCGCGCTAGGTCGTTACGGGTCGCAGATGACGATCGGGATGACCCGGTCGGTCCAGGATTGATAGTCCTCGAACGAGGAGTACATTCGACGAGTTGCGGCCAGTACTGGGCGCGTTCGGCCTCGGTGGCGTCGCGCGCGGTCAGCCTGAGGACCTCTTTTTTGATCTGGACCGTGACCTGCGGGTTGGCCTTGAGGTTCAGATACCACATCGGGTTGTTGGCCCGGCCGCCCTGCGAGGCCACCAGCACCACCCGGTTGCCGTCGCGCAGAAAAAAGCAGCGGGCTGACGCGTGCCTCACCGGATTTGCGGCCGATGGTGGTCAGCAGCGCGACCGGCGCCCCTTGCAGGAACGTGCCGCCGACGCGTCCGCCGGACACCTTGTAGGCC
>CAWIKT010000038.1:0-34029 GCA_963836555.1 uncultured Actinomycetota bacterium
GACGGTCTGGAGCGCGGTCGTCTCAGAGCTCAACGGCGAACCCTCCCCAGACGGCGCCGCGCTCAACGGTGAACCGTTTGTCCCGCCGCTGACACCACAGCAGCGCGCATGGCTGAACCTGGTGAAGCCGCTGACATCGTTGAAGGGTTCGCGCTGCTGTCGGTGCCGAGCAGTTTCGTGCAGAACGAGATCGAAAGACACCTGCGAACCCAGATCACCGATGCGCTCAGTCGGCGGCTCGGTCAGCAGATCGAACTCGGCGTGCGCATCGCCCCTCTCGCCAACGAGGAACAGACGACCGAGCCAATGCGGTGTTCGACGAAGCACTCGATGACCTCGACGAGATCGACGAGGACGGTGAAGCTCTCGCCAGCGCACACCAGAGCTGGCCGTCGTATTTCTCCGAGCGGCCCCACAGTCAGGCCGCCGACGCGGCCGCCGGCTTGAGCCTGAACCGTCGCTACACCTTCGACACCTTCGTCATCGGTGCATCGAACCGGTTTGCGCACGCGGCGGCGCTGGCGATCGCCGAGGCACCGGCCCGGGCCTATAACCCACTCTTCATCTGGGGCGAATCCGGTCTGGGTAAGACGCACCTGTTGCATGCCGCCGGCAACTACGCGCAGCGGCTCTTCCCCGGTATGCGCGTCAAGTATGTCTCGACCGAGGAATTCACCAACGACTTCATCAACTCGCTGCGTGACGACCGCAAGGTGGCGTTCAAGCGCAGCTACCGAGATGTCGACGTGCTGCTCGTCGACGACATCCAGTTCATCGAAGGCAAAGAAGGTATTCAGGAAGAGTTCTTCCACACCTTCAATACGCTGCACAACGCCAACAAGCAGATCGTCATTTCCTCTGACCGGCCGCCCAAACAGCTTGCGACACTTGAAGATCGGCTGCGAACACGGTTCGAGTGGGGTTTGATCACCGACGTTCAGCCACCGGAGTTGGAGACGCGTATCGCTATCTTGCGCAAAAAGGCGCAGATGGAGCGGCTCAACGTGCCCGACGACGTGTTGGAGTTGATCGCCAGCAGCATCGAACGCAACATCCGTGAGCTCGAGGGCGCGCTGATCCGTGTCACGGCCTTCGCCTCACTGAACAAGGCGCCGATCGACAAGTCCCTGGCCGAGATCGTGTTGCGCGACCTGATCGCCGATGCCAGCACCATGCAGATCAGCGCCGCGACAATCATGGCGGCCACCGCGGAGTATTTCGACACCACGGTGGAGGAACTGCGCGGCCCCGGGAAGACCCGGGCCTTGGCACAGTCGCGACAGATCGCAATGTATCTGTGCCGCGAGCTCACCGATTTGTCACTGCCAAAGATCGGGCAGGCATTCGGCCGCGACCACACCACGGTGATGTACGCGCAGAAGAAGATCCTGTCCGAAATGGCCGAGCGTCGTGAGGTCTTCGATCACGTCAAGGAACTCACCACTCGGATCCGGCAGCGCTCCAAGCGCTGATCTTTTGCCCGCCGCCCGAACATCGAGTGGCCAGTTCTCACACGACTTTTGGCGCGTGTGACGCCTCAACCCGACTTTCGTCACGTGGAATTTCAAAAAACTTGTGACCCGTCGACACCACTAGTCACAGCCCAGGGCTGTGGATACCCCTGTGCGGAAACTGCGCACAGTCGGCACGCGAACACCCCGTCCGTCCACAACCGCGACCGATCCCCAACCGCTGCACACAAACCACACAATCCGTCCCCGTGTCATGCACAACCCGGCGGGCGCCCCCAGCAGCGCAGACGGCAGGTTGTCCACAAACTGCACAGGCCTTATTACTGTTATTGAGATATCTACGAAGTTTGCTCTTCAGAAAACGGTGTTGGGGACGAGCCGTTCCACACTCCGGATTCCAGGCTCGAAACGACCTCCGTGTCACTGATTCCGATTAGCTTTCAAGATGGGCTCCGACGCTCTACGGTGGTGGTTCGACAGCCGGAACGGTGGTCGGAAACGTTTACGGGCACGGGCGTCCGGCGGCGGTAATCACCAGCGGGTGGAGCCGCTGAAGTTAGCCTTGCTGTTCGAGGTGATTGAAGGGACGCAATGGACGTGGCGACGACCACCGTCGGCCTGACCGACTTGAAGTTCCGCCTGGTGCGGGATGACTTCGCTGACGCAGTGGCGTGGGTGGCGCGCACCCTGCCGTCCCGGCCGACCGTGCCGGTACTGGCCGGCGTGCTGTTGACGGGCACTGACGACGGCCTGACGATCTCCGGATTCGACTACGAGGTGTCCGCCGAGGTGCGGTTGGCAGCTGAAATCGCCTCTCCGGGAAGCGGTTTGGTATCCGGGCGGTTGCTGTCCGACATCACCCGCGCGCTGCCGAACAAGCCGGTCGACGTGCAGGTCGAGGGCACCAGGGTGTCGCTGGCCTGCGGAAGTGCGAAATTCTCGCTGCCGACGATGGCCGTCGAGGACTACCCGACGCTGCCGACGCTGCCGGAGGAAACCGGCACGCTCTCGACCGATGTGTTCGCCGAGGCGATCGGTCAGGTCGCGGTGGCGGCCGGCCGCGATGACACGTTGCCGATGCTGACCGGCATCCGCGTCGAAATCTCCGGCCAGGCGGTGGTTTTGGCCGCCACCGACCGGTTCCGGTTAGCCGTTCGCGAACTCACCTGGTCGGCGGCCACACCCGACGTCGAGGCCGCGGTGCTGGTGCCGGCCAAGACCTTGTCCGAGGCCGCCAAGAGCGGAACCGACGGGTCCGAAGTGCATTTGTCGTTGGGCGCCGGGTCGTCGGTCGGAAAGGACGGCCTGCTCGGCATCAGCGGAAATGGCAAGCGCAGCACCACTCGGCTGCTCGATGCGGAATTCCCGAAGTTCCGTCAGCTGTTGCCCAGCGAGCACACCGCGGTCGCCACCGTCGGGGTGGCGGAACTGACCGAGGCGATCAAGCGGGTGGCTCTGGTCGCCGATCGCGGCGCTCAGGTCCGGATGGAATTCTCCGATGACACGCTGCGGTTGTCGGCCGGCGCCGACGATGTCGGTCGTGCGGAGGAAGACGTTCCGGTCGAATTCGCCGGCGAACCGCTGACCATCGCGTTCAACCCGACGTATCTCACCGACGGGCTGGGCTCGTTGCATTCCGACCGGGTGTCGTTCGGGTTCACCACGCCGAGCCGGCCCGCGGTGCTGCGCCCGGCCGGTGACGACGCGCAACCCACCGGCAGCGGACCCTTCCCGGCGCTTCAGACGGACTACGTCTACTTGCTGATGCCGGTTCGTCTGCCGGGTTAGTCGCTAGGTGTACGTCCGCCATCTCGGCTTGCGTGACTTTCGGTCTTGGGCGAACGTCGAACTCGAACTGACCCCCGGCCGGACGGTGTTCGTTGGGGCCAACGGCTTCGGTAAGACGAATCTTGTTGAGGCGCTGTGGTATTCGTCGACTCTGGGGTCGCATCGGGTCGCGACCGACGCGCCGCTGGTACGCGTCGGCGCGCAGCGGGCGGTGGTGTCGACGATTGTCGTCAACGAGGGCCGTGAATGCGCCGTCGACCTGGAGATCACCGCCGGACGGGCCAATAAGGCGCGGTTGAACCGCTCACCGGTGCGCAGCCCGCGCGAAGTCGTGGGCGTTCTGCGGGCCGTGCTGTTCGCACCGGAAGACCTCGCGCTGGTCCGCGGCGACCCAGGTGACCGCCGGCGTTACCTCGACGACCTCGCCGCCGTGCGCCGTCCTCGGGTGGCGGGGATCCGGGCCGACTACGACAAAGTGCTGCGGCAGCGCACCGCATTACTGAAGTCCGCGTCCGGCGCGCGATTCCGCGGCGACCGCGGCGCGCTGGAAACCCTCGATGTGTGGGACGGGCACCTGGCGGCGCACGGCGCCGAATTGATGGCCGCGCGAATGACATTGGTGAACGAGTTGGCTCCGGAGGTGCAGAAGAGTTACCAGCTGCTCGCCCCGGCGTCGCGGCCCGCCTCGATCGCCTACCACGCCAGCGTGGACGTCGAAGCCCGACCGCCCCGACGTCGAGATTCTGCAGGCGGCACTGCTGGAGCAAATGGCCGCGCGCCGCGACGCCGAACTGGAGCGCGGTGTGTGCCTGGTGGGCCCGCACCGCGACGACCTCGAACTGCGGCTCGGTGAGCAACCCGCGAAAGGCTTTGCGAGCCACGGCGAATCGTGGTCGATGGCGCTCGCGCTGCGACTGGCCGCCTACGAGTTGTTACGCGCGGACGGCAGCGATCCGGTGCTGCTGCTCGACGATGTCTTCGCCGAACTCGACGCCGCGCGCCGCGAAGCGCTGGCCGCGGCGGCGGCCTCCGCGGAGCAGGTGCTGGTGACCGCCGCGGTGGTCGACGACATTCCCCGCGACTGGGACGCCGAACGGATCAACATCACGCTGAAAGACGACGACACGGGCCCGGCGTCCGCCGTCCTGACCGCCGAAAAGGAGTGAGGCCGTGGACCCCGAGGACGATGCAGCGGATTCCAACGCGCAGCCACCCGAACACCTGACCGGACTCAACGGCATGGACCTGGTACGGCGGGTGCTCGAAGAGGCCCGCGGGGCCGCCCGGACGCAGGGCAAAGATGTCGGCCGCGGTCGCCGGCTGCCGCCGACCCGCCGGGTCGCGGGGGCCAGCCGCCGCCGCTGGTCGGGCCCCGGCCCGGACGCCCGTGATCCTCAGCCGCTGGCCAGCGCTACCCGCGACCTCGCCAAAAAACAAGGATGGTCCCCGCGGGTGGCCGAGGGCGCGGTATTCGGCCGGTGGCCGACGGTCGTCGGGGCACAGATCGCCGAACACGCCACGCCCACCGGGTTGCGCGACGGGGTGCTCAGTGTGACCGCCGAGTCGACGGCGTGGGCCACGCAATTGCGGCTCATCCAAGCCCAGGTGCTGGCCAAGATCGCGGCGGAGGTCGGCGACGGGGTGGTGTCCAGTCTGCGGATCACCGGCCCGACCGCGCCGTCATGGCGCAAGGGCCCACTGCACATCGCCGGGCGGGGGCCCCGCGACACCTATGGATGACCCGCTCGGGCGACCCCGCGTCAGCGCCGTCACAACGCGGAAAAATTTCGCGTCAAGCGTCAGGACGCGGGACGGATCGAAAAATTCCGCACACGGCGCAGATAGCTGTGCAGAAACGCCCTCGCAGTATCGGTCCGGAACGCATCTGACGGTAGACTGATCGTGATCCCCGCGCGGTCATAGAATCGTGCGCTTGCGAACCCCAAGGAGAGCGTTCCGCTAGTGGCTGCCAAAGAACAGTACGGTGCTGAGTCGATCAAGGTCCTCGAAGGCCTGGAGGCGGTCCGTAAACGCCCGGGCATGTATATCGGCTCGACCGGTGAGCGCGGGCTCCACCACCTGGTGTGGGAGGTGGTCGACAACGCGGTCGACGAGGCCATGGCGGGATTCGCCACCAAGGTCGACGTCCGGATCCTGGAAGACGGCGGCGTCGAAGTGATCGACGACGGCCGCGGCATTCCGGTCGCGATGCACTCGACTGGAATCCCCACCGTCGACGTCGTGATGACCGTCTTGCACGCCGGCGGAAAGTTCGAAGAAGGCGCCTATACGGTGTCTGGCGGGTTGCACGGCGTCGGAGTTTCCGTGGTGAACGCCCTGTCGGTCCGCTTGGAGGCGGACATCCGTACCGACGGCTTCGAGTGGTTCCAGACCTACGACAGATCCGTGCCCGGCACCTTGAAGAAGGGTGACAAAACCAAGAAAACCGGCACCACGATCCGGTTCTGGGCCGACCCCGACATCTTCGAGACCACCAACTACGACTTCGAGACCGTCGCCCGCCGGCTGCAGGAAATGGCGTTTCTGAACAAGGGCCTGACCATCAACCTGTCCGACGAGAGGGTGACCAAAGAAGAGGTGGTCGACGAGGTCGTCAGCGACCATGCCGAAGCACCGAAGTCCGCCGAAGAGAAATCCGCGGAATCCGTTGCGCCGCAAAAGGTCAAGCACCGCACCTTCCACTACCCCGGCGGGCTGGTCGACTTCGTCAAGCACATCAACCGCACCAAGAACCCGATCCACGCCAGCATCATCGACTTCGCCGGACAAGGGCCCCGGCCACGAGGTCGAGATCGCGATGCAGTGGAACGCCGGCTACTCCGAGTCGGTGCACACCTTCGCCAACACCATCAACACCCACGAGGGCGGCACCCACGAAGAGGGCTTCCGCAGCGCGCTGACCACGGTGGTCAACCGGTACGCCAAGGACAAGAAGCTGCTCAAGGAGAAGGACCCCAACCTCACCGGCGACGACATCCGCGAGGGCCTGGCGGCGGTGATCTCGGTCAAGGTCGGCGAGCCGCAGTTCGAGGGCCAGACCAAGACCAAGCTGGGCAACACCGAGGTCAAGTCGTTCGTCCAGAAGATTTGCAACGAAGAACTGCAACACTGGTTCGACGCGAACCCGGCGGACGCCAAAACCGTTGTCAACAAAGCAGTGTCGTCGGCCCAGGCCCGGCTTGCGGCGCGTAAGGCGCGAGAGTTGGTGCGGCGCAAGAGCGCGACCGATATCGGCGGCCTTCCCGGCAAGCTGGCCGACTGCCGATCCACCGATCCGCGAAAGTCGGAAGTGTATGTGGTGGAGGGTGATTCGGCCGGCGGCTCGGCCAAGAGTGGGCGCGACTCGATGTTCCAGGCGATCCTGCCGATTCGCGGCAAGATCATCAACGTCGAGAAGGCCCGCATCGACCGGGTGCTGAAGAACACCGAAGTCCAGGCGATCATCACCGCGCTGGGCACCGGTATCCACGACGAGTTCGACCTCGCCAAGCTGCGGTATCACAAGATCGTGCTGATGGCCGACGCCGACGTCGACGGCCAACACATCTCGACGCTGCTGCTGACATTGTTGTTCCGCTTCATGCGCCCGCTGATCGAGAACGGCCACGTGTTCCTCGCGCAGCCGCCGCTGTACAAGTTGAAGTGGCAGCGCAGCGAGCCCGAGTTCGCCTACTCCGACCGGGAGCGCGACGGTCTGCTGGCCGAGGGCGGGAAGGCTGGCCGCAAGATCAACGCCGAGGACGGCATCCAGCGCTACAAGGGTCTGGGCGAAATGGACGCCAAGGAACTGTGGGAGACCACGATGGACCCGGCGATGCGGGTGCTGCGCAGATCACCCTCGACGACGCCGCGGCGGCCGACGAGCTGTTCTCCATCCTGATGGGCGAGGACGTCGAGGCGCGCCGCAGCTTCATCACCCGCAACGCCAAGGACGTTCGCTTCCTCGACGTCTAGCGAAGGCTGACGCTTACACAGGCCGCTCCCCCACCGCAATCTCACCGACTGAGGAACAGATGACAGACACCACGCTGCCACCCGGCGGCGACGCCGCCGACCGCATCGAGCCGGTCGACATCCAGCAGGAGATGCAGCGCAGCTACATCGACTACGCGATGAGCGTGATCGTCGGCCGCGCGCTGCCCGAAGTCCGCGACGGCCTCAAGCCGGTGCACCGCCGGGTGCTCTACGCGATGTTCGACTGCGGCTTCCGCCCGGACCGCGGCTACGTCGAAGTGCGCGCGCGTCGTCGGCGAATGATGGGCAACTACCACCCGCACGGCGACTCGTCGATCTACGACACCCTGGTCCGGCTGGCGCAGCCGTGGTCGCTGCGCTACCCGCTGGTCGACGGCCAGGGCAACTTCGGCTCGCCGGGCAACGACCCGCCGCGGCCATGCGGTCTACACCGAGGCGCGGCTGACCCCGCTCGCGATGGAGATGTTGCGTGAAATCGACGAGGAGACAGTCGATTTCATCCCGAACTACGACGGCCGGGTGCAAGAGCCCACCGTGCTGCCGAGCCGGTTCCCGAACCTGCTCGCCAACGGGTCGGGCGGTATCGCGGTCGGCATGGCGACCAACATCCCGCCGCATAACCTGCGCGAGTTGGCCGAGGCGGTCTACTGGTGCCTGGACAACCACGAGGCCGACGAAGAGACCACCCTCGCCGCGGTCTGCGAGCGGGTCAAGGGCCCGGACTTCCCCACCCACGGCCTGATCGTCGGGTCGCAGGGCATCCACGACGCCTACACCACCGGCCGCGGATCGATCCGGATGCGCGGAGTCGTTGAGGTAGAAGAGGATTCGCGCGGCCGCACCGGCCTGGTGATCACCGAGTTGCCTTATCAGGTCAACCACGACAACTTCATCACGTCGATCGCCGAGCAGGTGCGCGACGGCAAGCTCGCCGGGATCTCCAACATCGAAGACCAGTCCAGCGACCGCGTTGGGCTGCGCATCGTCGTCGAGATCAAGCGCGACGCGGTGGCCAAGGTGGTGCTGAACAACCTTTACAAGCACACCCAGCTGCAGACCAGCTTCGGTGCCAACATGCTGTCGATCGTCGACGGGGTGCCGCGCACGCTGCGAATCGACCAGATGATTCGCTACTACGTCGAGCACCAGCTCGACGTGATCATCCGTCGCACCACCTACCGGTTGCGCAAGGCGAATGAACGCGCGCACATCTTGCGCGGTTTGGTGAAAGCCCTTGACGCACTTGATGAAGTGATCGCGCTGATCCGCGCGTCGGAGACCGTCGACGTGGCCCGCGCCGGCCTGATCGAGCTGCTGGACATCGACGACATCCAGGCCCAGGCCATCCTGGACATGCAGCTGCGCCGGCTGGCTGCCCTGGAGCGGCAGCGCATCGTCGACGACTTGGCCAAGATCGAGGCCGAGATCGCCGACCTCGAGGACATCCTGGCCAAGCCGGAGCGGCAGCGTCGCATCGTCCGTGACGAGCTCGCCGAGATCGCCGACAAGCACGGCGACGACCGCCGGACCCGGATCATCGCCGCCGACGGCGACGTCGCCGACGAGGACCTGATCGCCCGCGAGGACGTCGTCGTCACGATCACCGAGACCGGCTACGCCAAGCGCACCAAGACCGACCTGTACCGCAGCCAGAAGCGCGGCGGCAAGGGCGTCCAGGGCGCCGGGTTGAAGCAGGACGACATCGTCGCGGCACTTCTTCGTGTGCTCGACGCACGACTGGATCCTGTTCTTCACCACCCAGGGCCGCGTGTATCGGGCCAAGGCCTATGACCTGCCGGAGGCGTTGCGCACCGCGCGCGGCCAACACGTCGCCAACTTGCTGGCCTTCCAGCCGGAGGAGCGGATCGCTCAGGTCATTCAGATCAAGAGCTACGAGGACGCGCCCTACCTGGTGCTGGCCACCCGCAACGGCCTGGTGAAGAAGACAAAGCTGACCGACTTCGACTCGAACCGCTCCGGCGGAATCGTCGCGGTCAACCTGCGCGACGGCGACGAGCTGGTCGGTGCGGTGCTGTGTTCTTCGGTGGAGGATCTGCTGCTGGTGTCGGCCAACGGGCAGTCGATCCGGTTCTCGGCCACCGACGACGCGTTGCGGCCGATGGGCCGGGCCACCTCGGGCGTGCAGGGCATGCGGTTCAACACCGACGACTACCTGCTGTCGCTGAACGTGGTCCGCGAGGGCACGTATCTGCTGGTCGCGACGGCCGGCGGATACGCCAAGCGAACGGCAATCGAGGAGTACACCGCGCAGGGCCGCGGCGGTAAGGGCATCTTGACGATCCAGTACGACCCGCGGCGTGGCAAGCTCGTGGGGGCGCTGATGGTCGACGACGACAGCGAGGTGTTCGCGATCACCTCCGGCGGCGGAGTGATCCGGACGAAGGCCAAGCAGGTTCGTAAGGCCGGACGCCAGACCAAGGGTGTTCGGTTGATGAACTTGGGCGAGGGCGACACACTGTTAGCCATCGCACGCAACGCCGAAGAGGCGGCCGACGACGAGTCGGGCGACGAAGCCGAGGCGTGAGCGATGGCAGGTTGCACGGTTAGGAGCAGTGGGTGACGTCACCGAACGAGCCGGGTCATTCCGGGCCGGCCGACAGCCCGAACGGGACACCGAACACGGCCGCGGCGCCCCGTAAGCGGGCCCCCGCCCGGCCGGCGCAGCAGCGCCAGCCCAACCGCACGGCACCCAATGCCGAGGCACGGCTCAACCGGTTCATCTCCGGCACCGCCGCACCGGGCGCGCCGAAAACCCCATCACCCGAGGCAGAGCCGGCACCGGCTCCCCCGCCGAACGAGAGCCGGGAGACCGATGCCTACGCCAGTGAACTGCCTGACCTGTCCGGCCCGATTCCCCGTGCCGCACAACGGAAGCCGCCCGACCGCACGGATGACGGCATGACGGCACCGGTGCGGTCCGAACGACGCGTCCAGGTGTCGTCGTCACGAACGCCCGGCCCGTTGCGCGCCAGCATGCAGATCCGGCGGGTCGATCCGTGGAGCACGCTGAAGGTGTCGCTGGTGCTGTCGGTGGCGCTGTTCTTCGTCTGGATGATCGCGGTGGCCTTCCTGTATCTGGTCCTGGGCGGCATGGGTGTGTGGAGCAAGCTGAACAGCAACGTCGGCGATCTGCTGAACAACACCAGCGGCAGTGCCGAGTTGGTGTCCAGCGGCACGATCTTCGGCGGCGCCGTGTTGATCGGTCTGGTGAACATCGTTCTGCTCACCGCCGCTGCCACCATCGGCGCGTTCATCTACAACTTGACCACCGACTTGATCGGGGGCGTCGAGGTGACGCTGGCCGACCGCGACTAGCGTTTTGGGTGCAGACGCTCGGGTGCGGTAATCTCGTCGCTCGTCCGTGTGCGCGTGCGGGCCTATAGCTCAGGCGGTTAGAGCGCTTCGCTGATAACGAAGAGGTCGGAGGTTCGAGTCCTCCTAGGCCCACAACCATGTGTTCGCCAAGACGTTTCGTGAGACTGGTGTTGCCACTGGCAGCGGTTGCGGTGCTGGCGGTCGTGATCCGGTCTCAACGCAGTGTCGAAGTCTGGCATGTGGCCGCCGACCAGATCGATGGCCGGCACCCCGAGGATCAACATCAGGGGCCTTAGCTCAGTTGGTAGAGCGCTGCCTTTGCAAGGCAGATGTCAGGAGTTCGAATCTCCTAGGCTCCACAACCATCGTCGGCCAGATACGTCACCGCGTACCAACGCCGCGAATGATCGAATTCATCGGTGCCCGAGGCGCTCTCCAGCCGCACGTCGCACAACTCCGAGTGGTCCAACCGGATGAAGGCCTCGAGCTCGGTGTCGCGCGCCTCCCCGGTCAGGGTGCGGTCGGCCAGCGCCCTGCCCTCGTAGCGGTGCCAGCCCAACGTCAGGGACGGTTGTCGACGTCGACGCTAGGCGGCAATGCCGGCGACGGCTCCCGGTGCGACGAACGGCGGATGATCGAAAAGGCCGCCCCCGCGGCCGCCAGCACCGCGACCGCTGCTCCGGCAAGCACCCACGGGCGCGGCTTGCGACGCCGCGAGCGACGGGCTTGAGCCAGCGCTTCGGGCAGACCGATGACAACCTCCTGCGCGGCGACCAACTCCTGCACCAACGCCTCCTGGGCGTGCTGGATGTCGCGGGCCAGCCGGCCCTCCTGGTAGCGACGGCGAAGGCTGGACGCGCCGGCCTGAGCGGAGTGGGCGCCGAGGCCCACCAGGCCGCGAGTGACGTCGACGGGTCCGACCGCGGTGTACTGCAGCCCGCGGCTTAACCGCTCCCGCGGGGTCAACCGGATGGTGTTCTTAGCGCGCATCTCTCGCCCTTTCGCAAGGCCGCCGGGGGAATACGTTCGAAAGGCTACCGGCACGCCGATGTCCGGCGGGGCGGACCGTGATGGCAGACTGTGACCCCGTGACTACCAGCCCGATTCAGACCGCCACTGCCACTCTGCACACCAACCGCGGCGACATCAAGATCGCGTTGTTCGGCAACCACGCCCCCAAGACCGTCGCCAACTTCGTGGGCCTGGCCCAGGGCACCAAGGACTACTCGACCGAGAACGCCTCCGGCGGAAGCTCCGGCCCGTTCTACGACGGCGCGGTGTTCCACCGCGTGATCAACGGCTTCATGATTCAGGGCGGCGACCCGACCGGCACCGGCCGCGGCGGCCCGGGTTACAAGTTCGCCGACGAGTTCCACCCCGAGCTGCAGTTCGACAAGCCTTACCTGTTGGCGATGGCCAATGCGGGCCCGGGAACCAACGGCTCTCAGTTCTTCATCACGGTCGGCCAGACGCCGCACCTGAACCGCAAGCACACGATCTTCGGCGAGGTCGTCGACGCGGACTCCCAGCAGGTGGTGGACGCGATCGCCACCACCGCCACCGGCCCCGGTGACCGTCCCTCCGAGCCCGTCGTCATCGAGTCGATCACCATCTCCTGACTCCACCCCGCGAAGCAGTAGTCAGGGCAGTGATGGTCACCGATCGACGACCCTGGCTTCGGTCTCGCGGCGCTCAGGGCCCGGCGTAGCCGCTCGCGGTCAGCGCGTCGAGGACGTCCAGCGGGTCGGTCCCGAGGTCCCAGCGGGAGAACACGAACAGCCGGCCGTCGTTCGCATCGATCTCGAGCAGCCGAGTCTTGCGCCCAATTCGGCGGAACTCGGTGATCCGGATGATCTTGAGGTCACCTCGACGCAGGTATTGCGGCCGGATCCAGCCGCCGACCTGCAGGCCGTCGCCGGTGATTGCCAGCTTCGGCCGCGCACGCCACGTTCCGCCCGCAAACATGATCAGACCGGCTCCGGCAATGGCCAGCAACAGGCGTCCCGGGGCGTCTGTGACAACGGTCACACATGTGGTAGCCATCACAATTCCGGCGAGCCCGCAAGCTGCGGTTCCCGCGAGAGACGGCGCCCATTGTGTTTGCTGCACGAGGCTCCTAGGGGTGTCTAGCACCGGTGAAGCGGTTATCCACAAGCGCTATCCACAATGGGGATGAATAACACGCGTGTGATCCGGGTTCTCACTTTTTGCTGACACAGCCTGCGCGTCGGCCCAGAACCGGTGCGTCAAGATCGAGCCGAACCTACCGCCACCGCATCGTGAGCAACAGGCCGCTGATCATGAAGGCAAACGCGACGGCGTAGTTCCATGGTCCGAGGTTGGCCATCCAGGTGAGCAGCGACGGCGCGTCGGGGCCTGTCGCGGCCAGCTGGAACACCATCAGCCAGATCAACCCGAAAAGCATCAGGCCGCAGAACAACACCACGAACCACACGCTGGACGGACCGGCCTTGACCTTGACCGGGGTGCGGCTCACCGAGCTAACGGTGAAGTCAGTCTTCTTGCGGACTTTGGACTTGGGCATTTCTACCTCGGGTATAACTCGGAGATACGGTAGGCGGTGCGGGTGCAACGACGAGCGTAACGCACTCACCAGCAGCGGACGGAGAGCCGATGGCGCGGATTCCCCGGCTGTCCACTGACAGCGACGACGAACGAGGTCCGATTGCCCGCCTTCTCCGGCGGCCGCTTCGTCGTCCGGCGTCACGCCGCTCCCCGTGGCGGGTGTGCGTTCCCGTGGTGTGCCTGTTCGCCGGCCTGATGCTCGGCGCCACTCACGGGGTGTCCCGCGGCGGAGAGATCCGGCGCAGCGACGCACCCCGGCTGGTCGACCTGGTGCGCGCCGAGCAGTCCGCGGTCGCCCGGCTGACCACCGAACGAGACCGGCTGTCCAACACCATTGACTCCACACACGGCCGCTTCGCCAACACCGCCCTCACGGCGATGCTGCGACGCTCGGCTGAGCTGGCCGGCGACGCCGGGCTGGAGCCGGTACACGGCCCGGGTCTGACCGTCACGCTCAACGACGCGCAGCGCGACGCCGAAGGCCGCTTCCCGCGTGACGCCTCACCCGACGACCTGGTCGTGCACCAGCAGGACATCCAGGCCGTCCTCAACGCCCTGTGGAGCGCCGGCGCCGAAGCCATCCAGATGCAGGACCAACGCATCATCGCCACCTCGGTGGCCCGCTGCGTGGGCAACACGCTGCTGCTCAACGGACGGACCTACAGCCCGCCTTACACGGTCACCGCGATCGGCGACGCCACGGCCATGCAGTCGGCGCTGGCCGCCGCACCCCTGGTGATCCTCTACAAGCAGTACGTGGTGCGGTACGGCCTCGGCTACACCGAGCACGCAGTCCCCGACGCGCACGTCGCCGGGCACACCGAGCCGGTGCGGATGCACTTCGCCGAGCCGGCCGGCCCGGTCAGTTACTGACCCCACCTGGCCACAAGCACACCGGTACCCTGACACGGTGCAGATCTTGGTCGTGGACAACTACGACAGCTTCGTCTTCAACCTGGTGCAGTACCTCGGCCAGCTCGGGGTCGAGGCGACGGTGTGGCGCAACGACGACCAGCGCCTGGCCGACACCGCAGCAGTGGCGGCCGAGGTCGACGGCATCTTGCTGAGCCCCGGCCCGGGCACCCCGGAGCGCGCGGGCGCGTCGATCGCCCTGGTGCGGGCCTGCGCCGCTTCGAGCACGCCGTTGCTGGGTGTCTGCCTGGGCCACCAGGCCATCGGCGTGGCCTTCGGGGCCACCGTGGACCGCGCCCCCGAACTGCTGCACGGTAAGACAAGCCGCGTGCACCACACGAATATTGGTGTGCTGCAAGGACTTCCGGACCCGTTTACGGCGACTCGATATCACTCGCTGACGATCATGCCTGAGACGCTGCCCGCCGAACTCGACGTGACCGCCCACACCGAGAGCGGCGTGATCATGGGTGTCCGGCACCGGGAATTGCCGATCCACGGCGTCCAGTTCCATCCGGAGTCGATCCTCACCGAGGGCGGCCACCGGATGCTGGCGAACTGGCTGGTCGACTGCGGGCAGGCCCGTGACGACGATCTGGTGCGCAAGTTGGAGAGCGAACTGGTCGACAGCCTGGCTATTGACCGAACTTCAGCGTGATGCTGCCGTCTTTGTTGGCACCCTGACCCGCGCTCGGGCTCTGATAGACCACCCGATTGTGCTGCGACCCACCGGCGTCCACGTCCGGCCCGCGGTCCAGCACCCCGGTCCAGCCCAGCGCGCGCAGCCGCGGTTCGGCGTCGGTCCAGAACATTCCCGTCACGTCCGGCATCACGAACTGATTGCCCTTCGACACTTGCAATTCGATCACCGTGTCGACCGGAACATTGGCACCCGCAGGCGGATTCGTGCCGATGACGGCGCCGGCCGGTCGCGGGCTGTCCACTGCGGCCTGGGCGAACTTCGAGAAGCCGTACACCGTCAGGTTCTTCTCCGCCTCGTCGGCGGTCTGTCCCGCGACATCGGGAACCGGCTTGCTCGACGGTCCAGATCCGACGATGATCGCGATCTCATTGGTGATCGCCGACGTCTGGTTGGCCGGCGGATTGGTGCCGATCACTTTGTCTTTGGTCTCCGGCGTCGACGGAGAGTTGAACTGCTTGAAGCGGCCGAAGCCGGCCGCCTTGAGCTTCTTGACCGCCGCCGCGTAGCTCAGCGACGAGACGTCGGGGACCTCGCGCTGCTCGGGGCCGGTTGATACGTTGACCGTGATCAGCTCGCCCGCACCGACTTTGGTGTTCGCGCCGGGGTCGGTACCGATGACGTGGTCGGGTGGAACCGTCGAGTCGGGCTTCTGTTGGGTGCGGGTCTTGAAACCGTGGTTTTGTAGCGCGGCGATCGCGTCGGCCGACGCCTGATTGCGGACGTCGGGGATCTGCACGTTGCGCATGCCGCCGCCGAACGTGTTGATCAGGACCGTCACGACGACGGTCAGCACGGCCAGCGCCGCGACGGCGATCACCCAGCGGCTCACCGATACCTGGCTGCGCTCGCGGGCGTATTGGAGCTGCTGGCGTGGCAGCGGATTGGTCTGCGTCCCTGTCGGATCCGACGAATGCGGCGTGGCCATCAGTGACGAGCGCTCGGCTTCGGTGAGGATCTTGGGCGCCTCCGGCGGCTCACCGTTGTGTACCCGGACCAGGTCGGCGCGCATCTCGGCGGCGGTTTGGTACCGATTCTCGGGGTTCTTGGCCAGCGCCTTGAGTACGACGGCGTCCAAATCCGCGGGGATGCCCGCGTAGCGCCGCGATGGCGGCACCGGGTCCTCGCGGACGTGCTGATAGGCCACCGCGACCGGCGAGTCACCGACGAAAGGTGGTTCGCCGGTGAGCATTTCGTAGAGCACGCATCCCAGCGAGTACACATCGGAGCGGGCGTCGACGCTGTCGCCGCGGGCCTGCTCGGGTGAAAGGTATTGCGCGGTCCCGATTACCGCGGCGGTCTGGGTGACGCTGTTGCCGCTGTCGGCCAAGGCGCGCGCGATGCCGAAGTCCATCACCTTGACCGCGTTGGTGGTGCTGATCATGATGTTGGCGGGCTTCACGTCGCGGTGAATGATGCCGTGCTGATGCGAGAAGTTCAGCGCCTGACACGCATCCGCGATCACCTCGATGGCGCGAGTGGGCGTCATCGGACCGTCGGTGTGGACGATGTCGCGCAGCGTCACGCCGTTGACGTACTCCATCACGATGTACGGAAGCGGTCCGCTCGCCGTCTCAGCCTCGCCGGTGTCGTACACCGCGACGATCGCGGGATGGTTCAAGGCCGCGGCGTTCTGCGCCTCGCGCCGGAATCGCAGGTAGAAACTGGGGTCGCGGGCCAGGTCGGCGCGCAGCACCTTGACCGCCACGTCCCGGTGGAGGCGAACATCACGGGCCAGATGTACCTCGGACATGCCACCGAAGCCGAGGATCTCGCCCAGTTCATAGCGGTCGGACAGGTGCTGCGGCGTTGTCATCGCGGTTTCTCGTGTTGGGACGCCACCGCGCTCGAGAAGGTCAGCGAGGACGCCCGCCTGGTTATGGGCAGCGTGCATTGCCCATCAGGATTACCCGTAGCTACCCCGTACGTCCAATTAGTTGGATGTGCCGGCGCCGATTCGGAATTGCTGGGCGGTGCTCCGGTGTCGGTCACGGTGGGTGCAGAGGGTTGCTGCTGCGAATCGTTGTTGTGCGAGTTCATCACGATCAGGATCGCGATGATGATCGCCAGCGCGCCCAGGACGCCGGCGGCCCACAGCAGCGCGCGCTGACCGGACGAGAAGGTGCGCCGCGGCGGCGGGGGGCGGTGTCCGCCCGTGGTCGGGCGGGAACGACGGGCGGCGGGAGCCCGGGTGGTGGCCGCGGCGGCGGCCCGGGTTTGCGATCCCGACGGGATGGATGCCGGGGTGGCCCGCACACTTCCGGCGGCCTGGTTGGGGCGCGGCGGCCGGCGCCCGGCGCGCACGGCGGCGACTGCGTCGGCGAACGGTCCCCCGCTGCGGTAGCGCATGCCCGGGTTCTTCACCAGCGTGATCTCGATCAGCTCGCGCACATTCTGCGGCAGGTCGGCGGGCAGCGGCGGCGGCGGCTCCTTGATGTGCTTCATCGCCACGGTCAGCGCGCCGTCCCCGGTGAACGGCCGTTTGCCCGAAACCGCTTCGTAGCCAACGACTCCCAGCGCGTAGACGTCACTGGACGGGGTCGCGTCGTGGCCCAGCGCCTGCTCGGGCGCGATGTACTGCGCGGTGCCCATCACCATCCCGGTCTGGGTCACCGGCGCGGCGTCGACGGCCTTGGCGATACCGAAGTCGGTGATCTTCACCTGGCCGGTCGGCGTGATCAGGATGTTTCCCGGCTTGACATCGCGATGCACCAAACCGGCGGCATGCGCGACCTGCAGCGCGCGGCCAGTCTGCTCGAGCATGTCCAGGGTGTGGCGCAGCGACAGCCGTCCGGTCCGCTTGAGCACCGAGTTCAGCGGCTCGCCGTTGACCAGCTCCATGACCAGGTAAGCGGTGCGGCCCTCGCCGTCCATCTGCGTCTCGCCGTAGTCGTGCACCTGAGCGATTCCGGGGTGGTTGAGCATCGCGGTCGTGCGCGCCTCGACCCGGAAACGCTCGATGAATTCGGAGTCTTGGGAGAACTCAGCCTTGAGGACCTTGATCGCGACGCGGCGTCCCAGCCGACTGTCGACGGCCTCCCACACCTGACCCATGCCGCCGGTGGCGATCAGGCGCTGCAGCCGGTAGCGGCCGGACAGCGTCACACCTACTCGCGGGCTCATGGTCCTCCCTGCAGCGCGGCCTCGATGACGGCGCGCCCGATCGGTGCGGCAAGCGCACCTCCGGTCGCTGATAACCGGTCAGCGCCGTCTTCTACGAGCACCGCAACGGCCACCTTGGGAGCCTTCGCGGGCGCAAAAGCGATGTACCACGCGTGTGGCGGTGTGCGGCGCGGGTCGGAGCCGTGCTCTGCGGTACCAGTCTTGGATGCGATCTGCACGCCGGGGATCGCCCCTTTCTGCTGTGTGACATTCTCGGCGCCGACCATCAACTCCGTCAGCTTAGCGGCGACCTGCGGGGACACCGCACGGCGCTGTTGATGCGGCGCGGTGCTGCCGATGTTGGACAAGTCGGGTCCCTGCAGGCTGTCGACCAGGTAGGGCTGCATGGCGATGCCGGCATTGGCGATGGTAGCCGCAACCTCCGCGTTCTCCAGCGGCGTCAATGCGACGTCCTTCTGCCCGATGCTCGACATGCCCAGCGCCGCGGCGTCAGCGATGGGCCCCACGGTCGACTCGGCGACCTGTAGGGGGATCGGCTCCGGTACGGCGTCCAGCCCGAACGATCGGGCCATGCCGCGCAATGCATCGGTCCCGGTGAGCAGACCAAGCTGGACGAATGCGGTGTTGCACGACCGCGCGAATGCCTCACGCAGCGTGACGGTTTCGCCGTCGACGCATGGCTGGTCGCCGTAGTTCTCCAGGCTGGCGGTGCTGTCCGGCAACGGGATCGACGCGGCCGCGGTGAGCTGGTCGTCCTCCGTCGCGCCGTTCTGCAGGGCCGCCGCTGTGGTGATCACCTTGAACGTCGACCCGGGCGGATAAGTCTGGGAGATCGCGCGATTGATCAGCGGCGAGTGGGGGTCGTCGCGCAGTTGCTGCCAGGTCTTCGCCTGCTGCTCGGGGTCGTGCGAGGCGAGCAGGTTGGCGTCGAACGATGGCGACGACACCATCGCGAGGATCTTGCCGGTCGACGGCTCGAGCGCCACGACCGCGCCGCGGCACGGCCCGCTGCAACCTTGCTGCATCGCGTCCCAGCCGGCCTGCTGGATCCGTGGGCTGATGGTGGTGTCGACCGTGCCGCCGCGGGGATCGCGGCCGGTGAAGAAGTCGGCCAGCCGCCGGCCGAACAGCCGCTGGTCGGAGCCGTTGAGCAGCGGGTCTTCGGCGCGCTCCAGGCCGCTGCTGGAGTAGCGCAGTGAATAGAACCCGGTGACGGGGGCGTACACCGCGGCGTTGGGGTACACCCGCAGAAATCGGAAGCGGCTCTCGGTGGCCACCGAGTACGCCAACAATTGGCCGCCGGCGGTGATCTGGCCGCGCTGCCGGGAGTACTCGTCGAGCAGCACGCGCTGGTTGCGTGGGTCGGACCGCAGCCCGTCGGCGGTGAAGACCTGCGTGAGTGTGGCGTTCAGCAACAGCAGCACGATCAGCGCCATCACGCTCATCGATATCCGGCGCAGCGAGGTGTTCATACCCTTCTCGATCACCTCGGTGTGCGCGCCGGCGATCGGCGAGGTGTTACGCGGCTTGGTGCGGAACGGACGCCGAGCCGCATGCGAGATCCGCACCAGGATCGCCAGCAGCACGTAGTTGGCCACCAGCGACGAGCCACCGTAGGACAGCCACGGCGTGGTCAGGCCGGTCAGCGGGATGAGGTTGGTGACGCCGCCGACGACGATGAACAGCTGGATCGCCAGCGTCGAGGCCAGCCCGGCCGCGAGCAGTTTGCCGAAGCTGTCGCGCACGGCGATCGCGGTCCGCATCCCGCGCACGATCACGATCGTGTACAGCATCAGCAGCCCGGCCAGCCCCACCAGCCCGAGCTCTTCTCCGAATGCCGCGGTGATGAAATCCGTTGCCGCAGCGGGCACTGTGTCCGGCTGGCCGTTGCCCAGCCCGGTGCCGAAGACTCCCGCCGGTGGCGAAGCTGAACAGCGACTGCACGATTTGATAGCCGGCGCCGTCGGGATCGGCGAATGGGTCCAGCCAGGTCTGTACGCGAACCCGGACGTGTCCGAAAGCGAAGTACGCGATCACACTTCCCAGTGCGAACAGTGCGAGCCCGATCACCACCCAGCTGAACCGCTGAGTCGCCAGGTAGACCACGACCAAAAACGAGGCGTAGAGCAAAAGGGAAGTGCCCAAGTCTTTTTCGAACACCATGACGGCGATCGACGCGATCCAGGCGCCCAGCAGCGGCGCGAGGTCACGTGGCCGCGGCAGGTCCATGCCCAGCACGTGTTTGCCCGCACTGGTGAACAGTCCGCGTTTGGCCACCAGGACCGCGGAGAAGAAAATCAGCAGCAGGATCTTGGAGAACTCGGCGGGCTGAATCGAGAAGCCGGGCAACCGAATCCAGATCTTCGCGCCGTTCTGCTCGGACAGTGAGCTGGGTAGCAGCGCGGGGATGGCGAGAATGATCAGACCGGTCAGTCCACTGACGTAGCCGTAGCGCGCGAGCTGGCGGTGATCTTTCAGCGAGATCACAACGGCGGCAAAGGCTCCCACGCCGAACAGCGTCCACAGGATCTGTGGATTGGTGACGGCGCGGCCACTCCCCTCGGCCAGCCGTTCGTCGAGATCGAGCCGGTGAATCATCACCAGGCCGAGGCCGTTGAGCAGCGCCACGATCGGCAACAGCAGCGGGTCCGCGTATGGCGCATAGCGTCTGATGGCCAGATGCGCGATGGCGAATACCACCAAAAAGCCCACCGCATAGCTCAACAGCTGCCAGGTGAGGCCGCGTTCCTGATTGGCCTGCACGATGGCAAACGCTGCCGCGGTGATCACCGTCGCGAAGCACAACAGCAGCAGCTCGGCATTGCGGCGGTTCGGCAGCGAGGGTGTGACAGTGACGGGCGCCTGCGGCTGCGTCGTCATTCCGGAGTCCGGCAGTCGGTGCCCGGCTGGGGTGGCGGCGGGGAAAGCGCGGTGACTGTGGGGGCGGCGGTCGCGGTCGGCGATGGGCTGGCCGAAGGCACCTGCGGGCCTGAGGTTTCCACGCTCGGCTGGGGCGACGCAGTGGGCGACGGGGTGGCGACCGGCGCCTGGGCGCGGGCCAGCGGACACAGCGGCAGGAGCGACTCGGTGGCCAGCCGTCGCAGTTGCGCGTTCGCCTGCTCCAGGGTGCCGACCGGAAGTCCCGCCGCGACCTGTGCCCGGGCAGACTCGGCCAGGTCGGACGGCTTCATCAGCCGGCAGTCGTGATTGGCGGTGGCTGTGCCGGCGGGGATGACCGACAACTGATTACGGCTGTTGAGGCAACCCTGCGAATACGCGTGGTGCAGCGGCACCCCCAGGATCGACACCTGGATGCCCTGCATGATCGACACCGCGCCGGCGTAGGCGGTGACGTAGTAGTAACTGCGGACCACCGTGCGGCCGATGGCGAGCGCGGCAAGCACCAGCAGGATCCCCAGCACCAGTCCGATCAGCATCCGCCGTCGCGACCGGCGCGCCGGAGGGGCCGCATCAATCTGCGGCGGAACACGTTTGGCGACGTCTTTGCGCGGCGTCAGCGCCGACGCGCGACCCGCCGAGGTGTTGGGTCGGGTCAGCTGGTCGTGAACGTCGGAGTCACCGGACACCGCGCCCGCGATGATCGGCTGGGTGGGTCCGTAGTCGACGTCGACGACGTCGGCGACCACCACGGTGACGTTGTCGGGGCCGCCGCCGCGCAGCGCGAGCTCGATCAGCCGGTCGGCGCTCTCGGTGACGTCCGGAATTTTCAGGGCGTCCAGGATCGTCTCGTCGCTCACCGGGTCGGAAAGCCCGTCGGAGCAAAGCAGATAACGGTCTCCGAGGCGGACCTCGCGCATGGTCAGGGTGGGCTCGACCTCGTGGCCGGTCAGTGCGCGCATGATCAACGACCGCTGCGGGTGGCTGTGCGCCTCTTCTTTGGTGATCCGGCCTTCATCGACCAGGGTCTGGACGAAGGTGTCGTCCTTGGTGATCTGGGTGAGCTCGCCGTCGCGTAGCAGGTAGCCCCGCGAGTCGCCGATGTGCACCATGCCAATCCGGTTGCCGGCGAACAGGATTGCGGTGAGCGTGGTGCCCATACCGTCGAGATCGGGCTCCATCTCGACCTGTGCCGCGATCGCCGAGTTGCCGGAGTGGACGGCGGAGTCGAGGCTGGCGAGCAGATCGCCGCCGGGCTCGTCGTCGTCGAGGTGGGCCAGCGCGGCAATCACCAACTGCGATGCGACTTCACCGGCAGCGTGTCCGCCCATGCCGTCGGCGAGCGCCAGCAAGCGTGCACCGGCGTATACCGAGTCTTCGTTGTTGGATCGGACCAAGCCGACATCGCTGCGCGCCGCATAGCGCAAGACCAAAGTCACGGACGCAACTCAATCACCGTTTTGCCGATGCTCACCGGCGTGCCAATGGGAACCCGTACCGCCGTCGTCACTTTCGCCCTGTCCAGGTATGTACCGTTGGTCGATCCTAGATCTTCGACGTACCATTCCGAGCCTCGCTGCGAAAGCCGCGCGTGCCGCGTCGACGCGTAGTCGTCGTTGAGTACCAACGTAGAGTCGTCGGCGCGACCGATCAGCACCGGCTGCCCGCTCAACGTGATCCGCGCACCAGACAACGCCCCCTCGGTCACTACGAGATAACGCGCCGCATTCCCGCGTTGACGCGCCGGCAACAACGTTCCGCGCAACGTCAAACCGCGCCGCACCATCACCGCACCCGTCGGCGCGTAGATATCAGTGCGCAAGATCCGCAGCACCGACCAGATGAACAACCACAGCAGCATCAGGAAGCTGGCGCGTGTCAGTTGCAGCACGAGTCCCTGCATCTGACGTCCCCTCCGTCCTGGTGCCGCGTGCCTCACGTGCCCGCATTCAGCAACGTCACGATACTTGGACGGTGGTCGACACGGGGTGAAGCTGGATAGGTGCGCGACCTATGGGCTCAATGGATGTGGACGACGATCTCCGAGTGGCCCAACCGGATCACGTCACCGTCGGCCAACTGCCACTCCTGGACCGGCGCGTTGTTGACGGTGGTGCCGTTGGTGGAGTTGAGGTCGGACAGCAGCGCGACGTTTCCGTCCCACCGAATCTCCAAGTGCCGACGCGATACACCGGTGTCCGGCAGCCGGAACTGCGCATCCTGGCCGCGGCCGATGACGTTGGGGCCCTCGCGCAGCTGGTAAGTGCGCCCGCTGCCGTCATCGAGCTGCAGCGTGACCGCCGAACCGGCGGACGAGTAGCCGGCCTGGCCATAACCGCCCTGGCCGTAGCCGCCCGGTTCGGCGGGCTGGCCGTAGGCCGGGCTCGCCGTAGCCCCGCGCTCGGGGCGGCGTAGGACTGGCCGTAGTCCTGTCGGCCGTAGTCGGCGTGCTGGCCGTAGCCGCCCTGGTCGTAGCCGCCCCGCTGGTCGGGGTAGCCGCCGGGCTGGTCGTAGCCGCCCTGGTCGGGGTAGCCACCGCGCTGCTCGGGTGCGCCGTAGCCGCCGTCATCCTGGCGAGCCGGTCCGCGTCCGTAGTCGGCGTATTCGTCGTAGCCCTGGCCGCCGGCGGGGGCTGACCGTAGCCGGGCTGGCCGTAGCCCGCATCTTGGCGCGGTCCACCGCCGTAGCCGGGCTGGTCGTAGCCGCCGCGCTGCTGGCCGTAGCCGCCCTGGTCGTAGCCGCCCCGCTGGTCGGGGTAGCCGCCGCGCTGGTCGTAGGCGCCCTGGTCGGGGTAGCCGCCGCGCTGCTCGGGTGCGCCGTAGCCGCCACCCTGCTCGGGGTAGCCGCCGCGCTGGTCGTAGCCGCCCTGGTCGGGGTAGCCGCCGCGCTGCTCGGGTGCGCCGTAGCCGGGCTGGTCGGTAGCCGCCCCGCTGCTCGGGGGTGACCGCCCTGCTCGGGGTAGCCGCCGCGGCACGCGGGTCGGGCGCGGCGTGGGGGTCGTCGTGCGGGCGGGCGTACGGGTCGTCGTAGTAGTCGTCGCCGGGCCGGCCGTGCCCCTGGCCACCGCCGTAGCTCGAGTTCTCGGTCATCGCTGGTACTCCTGGTTCTGCGTTGAACGCGTGGTCTGATTCTGGCGGGGCGAGCTCGCCGGCGCTTGGCCGGGGTTCGACATCGGGGTTGACAGCACCGCGGGTGCGGAACTGGCCGGTGTGCAGGTTCGCCGACTGCTCGAACCGGACGACCACATCACCATATGTTTGCCACCCCTGTTCGCCGATGTATCCCGCCAAGTGCTTAGCGAAAGCGTCCGAAGTGAGGTCCGGGTCGGCGCCCACTTTCTGGTAGTCGTGCATACCGAGGGTAATGATGTATTCGTTCGGAGCCAAAAGGCGATTGCCAGCGACTGGGCGGATTCCCTCGGCCGGCTTCCCGCCTCAGCAACGCTTCAATCTCTTGCGGAACGATCGAGCCGCCGAACACGCGGGCGAAAGCATCGCCGACGGAGGCCTCGAGTTTGCGCTCGATGCGCTGAACCAGCCCCCTCTGGCTGCTCATGTCCCTGCCTCCTCGCTGTGTCAGCCTGCGCGCGGGCCGGTGACGGCGTGTCGCACGACGCGTGTCGTCTTCAGCATGCTATCCGGCAGGCGCAGCGCAGCGGCACCTCCAGAACTCTGAGAATCGCGTCGCGGCAGGTCATACCAGCCGTAGGCAGTGCGGTTTGTGGATGGCCCCCGCTTCAGTGATACGCTCCCCCGGTTGTTTCAGGGCGAGTGGCGGAATGGCAGACGCGCTGGCTTCAGGTGCCAGTGTCCTTCGGGACGTGGGGGTTCAAGTCCCCCTTCGCCCACATTTGTTAATGAGTGACAGTCCCCGGCCGTAGGCCGGGGCTTCGGCGCCATCGGGCGCTAGCCCGCGTCAGCGCACGGCTTCCGGGTCGGGAAACGCATTTTGGATGTGCCCGCCGCGCAGGCTGCCGTCGAGGTAGGCGGCCCGGCAAGCGGCGTGACCGACTTTGCCGCTGGAAGTTCGTGGGATCGCACCAGCCGGCACGAGCAATACGTCGCGCGCATTAACGCCGTGGCGCACCGCGATCGCGGCGCGGACTTCGTTGATGACCGTCGCAATGTCGGCCTTGTGTGCGCCTGGGGTGCGTTCGGCGACGATCACCAGCTGTTCGGAGGAGTCGTCGGGGTCTGTGTTGGGCTCCGACACCTGAGCCGGCAGCTGATTGGCCGGCACCGAAAAGGCCGCGACATACCCGGCGCGCAGGGCAGGGCTGGTCTCCTGCGCGGTGTACTCCAGGTCCTGCGGGTAGTGATTGCGGCCGTCGATGATCACCATGTCCTTGACCCGACCGGTGACGTAGAGCTCACCCTCGAAGTACGTGCCGTAATCGCCGGTGCGCAGCCAGCGGCCGTCATCCGCCACCCCTTCGGCGTGCGACGGCGAAATCCGCGAGGTGAGAATGTTGTCGAAGGTCTGCGCGCTGTCACGCTCGTTGCCCCAGTAGCCCACGCCGATGTTGTTGCCGTGCAACCAGATTTCACCGATATGCCCGTCGGGCAGTTCGGCGCCGATGTCTGAGTCGACGATCGCGGCCCACTGGTCGATCGCCACGACTCCGCTCGACACCTGCGCCACCGCGGTCGGGGCATCTTCGGCGACGATACGGAAACGGTCGCGGGTCAGCTCCCCGCGGTCCACGTAGATGGTGGTGGCCACTTGCTTCATGTCGGTGGTCGAGACGAACAGCGTCGCCTCGGCCATCCCATAGGACGGCTTGATCGCCGTAGCCGGGAGGCCGTACGGCGCGAACGCCTCGTTGAACTTGCGCATCGACGCCGTGGATACCGGCTCGCTGCCGTTGAGCAAGGCGAACACGTTGCTCAGATCGAGTTCGGGGTCCCCATCTTTCGGCAGGCCGCGCAGGGCGGCGTGCTCGAAGGCGAAGTTCGGGGCGGCGGAGAAGGTCGGCCCGTCGTCGTCGGGTTGGACGGCGAGCTCCCGTATCCACCGGTACGGCCGGCGCACGAACGCCGTCGGGCTCATGATCGTGATGCAGTGTCCGACCACCGACGGCACCATCGCGGTGACCAAGCCCATGTCGTGGAACAACGGCAGCCACATGACGCCACGCTGGCCCTCTTCGCACTGCAGCCCGGTGATCAGTTGCGCCAGATTGGTGGCCACCGCCCGGTGGGTGATTTTCACTCCGGCCGGGGCGCGGGTCGATCCGGAGGTGTACTGCAGGTAAGCGATGGAGTCATGTTCCACGGGAACGGGCTGCCAGGTCGCACCGACTTCATCGGGAATGGCGTCTACCGCGATTATGCGGGGGCGTTCCGCCGCGGGACGGTGCTCACGAAAGAACCGCCGGACACCCTCGGCGGAATCGGCGGTGGTCAGGATGGCCGACGGCGAGCAGTCGCCGAGCACGGAGTGCAACCGGCCGGTGTGCCCTGGTTCTGCCGGGTCGAACAGTGGAACCGCGATCGCGCCGGCGTAGAGAGCCCCGTAGAAGGCCACCATGTAGTCCAGGCCTTGGGGAGCGAGGATGGCGACGCGGTCACCCGGCTTGGTGACCTGCTGCAAGCGGGCACCTACGGCGCGGTTGCGGACGCCGAACTGCGACCAGGCCAGGTCGTGGTAAACGCCGTCGCGCTCGGTCGAGAAGTCCAGGTAGCGATAGGCCAGCCGATCTCCACGAATCTTGGCCCACCGCTCGACGTGGCGGACGAGGCTGCCGTTGTCCGGAAACGTGATCCGGCCCGTCTTGGCGTCGACGAACGGGTTGGGCACGGGCATCGCACGATCTCCTTTGGCGCGTGGGCACCGGAATGAGCCTTCCGACGGACCGAAGTCGACCAGTCGCCCGCCTCGGGTGGGCGCCGTGCTCGCCGAATGGACGTATCGCACGTTCGTCCGCGATCACCCACCACCGTCCCACACCGGGATCGCCACATGACCAGCGACGCCGCTTTTTTGCAAGGTTCACAGGAATCGCAGGACGCACAGCCGACAGCCGACGGGCCTCGGCGGCACATCGGTCGGGAAGACTGAGTCGACGGGGCGCGTTGCGACAGGCACTGAATCCAGAGGGAGACGCCAGTGAAGGTCCGCTTCGGAATAAGCCTCGGTATGAATAATCCGCCCGATCAACTGGGCCGAATCGTCGACCACCTGGAATCCAGCGGGGTCGATTCGCTGTGGTTCTCCGAACTGGTCTACTCCCCCGCCGTCGACCCGACGATCGGGATGGCCTACGCGCTGTCGCGCACCGAGCGGCTGAAGGTGGGCACCTCGGTTGCGGTGCTGCCCGGCCGGCACCCCGTACTGGTCGCCAAGCAGCTGGCATCGCTGGCCGCGTTGGCTCCCAAGCGGGTCCTGCCGGTCTTCGGCCTGCAGTCGGCCATCCCGGCCGAACGCGAGGTGTTCACGATCCCGAGCGGTAAACGCGGCGCGGTGTTCGACGAGTCGCTGCAAGTCCTGCGCGCGGCGCTGGTCGAGGAGTCGGCCAGCTTCGACGGTCAGTTCTTCTCGGTGACGGCGGCCGCAGTGGCGCCGCGGCCCGATCCTCCGCTGGACATCTGGCTGGGCGGCTCGGCGCCCGCGGCGTTCCGACGGATCGGAACGCTGGCCGACGGCTGGTTGGGCAGCTTCCTGACTCCCGACGAGGCGCGGGCGGGTCGTGAGGCGATCGAACGCGCCGCCGCGCAGGCGGGCCGCCGCATCGAGCCCGACCATTACGGCATCTCGCTGGCGGTCGCCGACGGGGAACTACCGGCCGAGGTGGCCGCCGCGGTGCGGCACCGCCGCCCCGACGTCGACCCCGCCGATCTGGTCGCGGCCAACTGGGACCAGCTGCATCGTCAGCTCGACGGCTATCTGGACGCTGGACTTACGAAATTCGTTATCCGCCAGGCAAGTTCGGGCCCGATTGACGCGTTCATCGACAGGTTCGTCGACGAGCTGTCCGACCGGCAGAACTGAGCTACAGGGTCTCGACCCAGCGGAGGATGTCCGGAGTCGGCTTATCGGTGATCTCGCCGAACTCGGGATGCTTCTTGATGAAGTCGGCGACCGTCGGACAGACCGGGACCACCCGCTTCCCGTCGGCGCGGGTCGCCTTGAGCGCCTCGCCGATCACGATGCCGGCCAGGCCGCGACCGCCGAATTCTTCATCGACTTCGGTGTGGTAGAAAACGCGCTGGCCATTGCGGTCGGCGACGGCTGTGAGCCCGACGGTCTGGCCGTCGACGGCGACGGTGTACTTCCCGTCGGCCGCGGTGACGGTAGCGTCAGCGCCGGTCTTATCGGTGGGCATCAGGCCTCACTTCCTGGGCGGTCGAATCACTTGCATGGCCAGCCGCATCACTGGGCCGGGAACACGATCCTTCGCAGACAGCGCCGCATCGGCCACCCGGCCGCGCAACGGGGTGCCGCGGCCGAACACCCGGTTCAACGGGCCACCGGATGGCTCGAGTTCGACGTGCAGCGGCGGCGTGCCCTCCGAAGCGCCCAGCGCAGTGGAGATGACGATCCGCTGAATTTCGCTGGTGCCCTCGAAGATGGTGTAGAGCTTGGCGTCTCGATACCACTTCTCGACCGGGTGGTCGTTGATGTAGCCCCAGCCGCCCAGCGTCTGGATGGCCCGCTCGGTCGCGCGAACCGCGACCTCGCTGGCCGCCATCTTCGACATCGAGCCCTCGCCACGCTCGAAGGCGATGCCCTGAGCCGCCATCCACGACGCCCGCCAGGTCAGCAGGCGCGCGGCGTCGATCTGGGTGGCGATCTCGGCGAGCGGGAACGCGATGCCCTGGTTGTCCATGATCGGACCGCCGAATGCCTCCCGCTGGGTGGCATAGGTGGTGGCGTATTCCAGCGCCGCCCTTGCGATTCCGATGGCCTGCGCGGCGACCATCGGTCGGGTTTGCTCGAAGGTACCCAATGTCGCTGAGCCGGAACGCTTTCCGCCAGCCACCACCTCACGGGCCTTGGCCAGTTTGTGCTCGAGCTTCTCCTCGCCGCCGAGCAGGTTCGCTCCCGGAACGCGGACACCGTCGAACTTCAGCTCCGCGGTGTGCGAAGCACGGCAGCCGAGCTTGTCGAGTTTGCGCACTAGTTCCAGTCCCGGCGTGCCGCCCGGGACGATGAACAACGCCTGACCGCGGTGGCCGAGCTCCTCGTCGACGACCGCGTTCACCACGTGCACATCGGCGATGCCGCCATTGCCGATCCACATCTTGTGGCCGTCGAGTATCCAGTCGTCCCCGTCGCGCTTGGCGATGGTCCGCAGGTTGCGGACGTCGCTGCCGCCCTCCGGTTCCGAGATCGCCAGCGCCGCGAGTTTGAGGTCGCCGGGTGAACCAAAACATTGTGGAGCCCACTCCAACATCTGCTCGGGAGAGGCGGCCTGTCCGATCGCCGAGAGCGCCAGCGCCGGCATGACGATGGCCAGACCGATTCCGGCGCAACCCCAGAACAGCTCTTCCATGAACATCGGCAGCGACAGTCCGCTCGGGTCCCCGATGAGATCGCGATAGAACAGCGGGCTGTAGAAACCGCGCTGCGCAGCCTCTTCAAGCACCGGCCAGGGAAACTCTTGTTTCTGGTCGTATTCAAGCGCGACGGGCCGAATGACGTTCTCGGCGAACTCGTGTGTTCGACGGGCCAGGTCGTGCTGCGCGCCGGTTGGTGTCAGGTCGAAGGTCATTAGCGCGACTCCTCGACCCCGGCTGTGCCGGCGTCGTCGTCATTCGCGGAAGCCATTAGCGCGACTCCTCGACCCCGGCTGTGCCGGCGTCGTCGTCATTCGCGGAAGCCATATCGGAAAGTCCTCCCGGTCGGGTGACTTCCTATTACCCCCTGCGGACAGATTCAATCACGCCGCGTATACAAGTGTTCACGCCGCGGAGCAGGGCCCGATCTGGTGAACCGGCAGGTGAAAGACCGTGGCGATGATGGGGGTTGCGTCGTCCTCGCGGCGAGCCAGCAGCGCGGCGTTGTCGGCAAGTTGGCGCGAGTTGATCTCCCCGGCGGCAATCCGGCGCAGGGTCGCGTGCGCCTCGGCCAACTGCTCGCGCTTGCGGTACTGGCCGCCGGGTAGCTTCACCCCGGCCCAGACCCCGTACTCCTCGCGATTCTCGACCGCGTAGCGCGCGCACAATCGCTGCTGAGCGAGCGGGCAGCGACGCAGACATTGCAACCGCGCCTCCGTGGCGGATTGTTCGTAGGCGCGCGCCTTGGCGGCGCCGTCGCCGTTGTCGTCGTCGGCGTAGCCGAACCACATCTCCGGGTTGACTGAGCAGGGATGACTCATGGAACCGCCTCCTTCTGTCGAAACGTATACGAAAACATATACATAACAGGCACCATATGGCAAGAGAAGCGATAGCAAAACATATATGCCCAGGCGAGCGCATACGCCTGTGTAGTATCCGAATATGGCCGGAGCGCTGCGGTGAGCCGTGAGTCGGCCGGGGCGGCGATCCGGGGTTTGCGAGAGGCGCGAAACTGGTCGCTGGCCGACTTCGCCTCGGTGACCGGCGTCAGCATCATGGGTCTGAGCTATCTCGAGCGCGGCGCTCGGAAACCGCATAAAGGCACAGTTCAGAAGGTTGAAAATGGCCTCGGGCTGCCCACCGGAACCTACTCCCGGCTGGTCGTGGCGGCTGACGCGGCGGCCGAATTGGAGCGTCTGACCTCGGCTCCACCCGTCGAACCGACACCTACCCGAAACGACGGCCCGGTCGTCGTTGTCCGGCACAGCACGGACACCGAAGTGCTGGAGCGATCCACCGAAGCGCAGCTCGATTCGATCACATCGGCGATCGAACGAGCGCCGGCGAAGACATCAAACGAATATGAGTCGTATATTCTTTCCGTGATCGAACAGTGCGTGCGGGCCGAAGATGTTGGCCGCCGACTCTTGGCGCGTTGCGGTCAACGCCGACACCGACTCAGCGGGCCGGATCATGCAGCATCTGCGCAATCTGGAGGCGGCTCGCGGCGACCTGCTCGAGCGCGTCCCGACAAGCTTGAGTGCACGCCTCGATCGCGCCTGCGCCGAATCCGCGTTGCCCGAGGTGGTCATCGCGGCGCTGCTCGGCGTCACGGCTGCGGAGATGTGGGACATCCGCAACCGAGGAGTCATCCCGCCGGGCGCTCTCCCCCGGGTCCGGGCATTCGTGGAACTGGCCGACCAGATCAAGGGGGAGCGACCGTGACCGGAAACGAGTTGGCAGCACTGCGCCACGCGCATGAATTGTTCGCCGGCGCCACCGTGCCGGTGCGGCTCGATGCCGGCTCGGCGCCGTACGACACGCTGCTCGCACGCGCGGGTGAGACGAACAGCGCTGCCGGACAGGGGCATTACCGCGCGGCGGTCGGTCGCAGCCGCGACGACTTGCGCGATGCGGCCGCCGTCGACTCCGCTCTGGCGGAGACGGTTCGAGAAGCCCACCGCGATCACGCCCGGGCCCATGCCCTGACCAAAAGTGTTCTCGACGAGGCACGTGCCGATAACGCGTTGCAGGACAACCCGATCGCGCAGCGCGAAGCGCTCCGACGTCGGGTGGCGCGGCTGCGCGCTCAGCGGGCCCACCTGCTGGCCGCACGCCGCAAATCGCGTAGGCATCGGTCGCGGTGGCGCGCCACTCACTATCGGATGCCGCGCCGCGGCCTGCGTGGCTTGCGATTACCTCCACCGAACACCCGCGCGGGCATCGCGGTGCGCGCGGCGCTCTCGCGGCTGGGCAGACCCTACGTATGGGGCGCGACCGGACCCGACCAATTCGACTGCTCGGGACTCACTCAGTGGTCCTACGCTCGAGCCGGCATCCACCTGGATCGCACGACCTATCAACAGATTTACGACGGTGTGCCCGTTCCGCGTTCGCAGGTCCGCCCGGGCGATCTCGTCTTCCCGACGGCTGGTCACGTGCAACTCGCCATCGGCAACAACCTGGTCGTCGAGGCACCCCACTCCGGCGCCAACGTGCAGATCAGTCCGCTCGGCACCGGCGTGCAGATCCGGCGACCGGTGGGATAACGACGATGGCTGGCGAGCAAGGGCAGGGACCGACGGGGCAGGCCGGCGGCGCGATCGATGCGATCGGGCAGCGGCAAGCGGCACTGTCGGCGCGGTACACGGTGTCTGCCGACGCCGATCACGCCCTGGCCGAAGCGCTCGCCAAGGCCCACGCGACCACCGTGGAGAGCATCCGGCGCCTCGACGCCATCGCGGCCGAGATCGACGCTGCAGTAAGCAATCAGGCTTCACTGGCGCTCGATACGGCGATCGGCGCACGTGAGTTCCAGAAGTTTCTGATCGCCAAGCAGCAAGAGATCTCGGCGGTGGTATCGCGGGCCCGCGATGTCGACGGCGCGACGAGAGCCGCCCTGGACGAGTTGCGTGAGAACTACACTCCGCCCGCCGGCTAGCTCCGGGGCGTCGCGGCTGTCCACACGGGTGAATTGGCGGCGCCAACGCCCCTGGCTACTGTCGCCCGCATGTCCGGGCAGAACAGCGATGACCTCGCCTGACAACGGGTCCGGCGCCGACCACCAGGAAGGCGACGCGGCCGACGCCATCAGGCACGCGGAAGCGGCTCTGGCGCAGCAAAATTCGGCGACGGCGCAGGTCGATCTGCAAGTCGTGGCCGCGGTCTTGAACGCGCATAGCAAGGCGGCCGCGAGTCGCGATGCGTTGGAGACGCTGCAGCGCGACATCGAGCAGGCAGTGGCAACCCGGTCGGATCTCGACACCCCCGCTGGGGCCCGCGACTTCCAGCGCTATCTGATCGGCAAGCTGCGGGATATTCAAGCCGTGGTCGCCGGCGCGAGCCTGGACGACACGTCGAACTCGGCGCTGATGGCCGCATGGACGTCGCTGTACAACTCCGCTCAACCTGCCGCCAACGCCGGCGACCCCAGGCCGGCCGCCGGCGCACCCGCACCCGCACCCGCAGCCGCACCGGCGTCGGCTAGTGTCCAAAGTCGGCCCGCGGCAACGTCTTCCGAGCCAGAACCGTATGACGACGCACTGCCTGACGACGACTTCGGGATGGCACGTGAAAGCGCGTCGCCGCAGGGGGCATCGACCCCGGCGCCCACCGCCATGCCGAGCATTCCCTCATTCGGCGGGGGGGAGGGCTGCCCGGCGGCGGCCGGATTCGGATGCCGGCCGGATTACCGCTGCCGACTTCATCGCCGCTCGCCGACGAGCAGCCGACGACGTGCGGGCGGCGCCCGACGACTCCGAGGATCGGCTCGTTTCCGACGGGGACGACCCGGAGCGATCCGGCCACGAGCACCGAGCGCTGCGGGCCCCACGACGGTGACGCTGCCCAACGGTGAGACCTTGACCGCGGCGAACCCGCAGCTTGCCGCCGCGATCGAGGCGGCCGCGGGGGGACACCGATCGCGGAGGCCTTTCGGCAGCAGGGCATGACCATCCCGCCGCCGGGTACGGCGGTCAGCGAGCCGCTGGACCCGATCGCAGCCTGGCACCCGGTGACATTGGGATGTTCACCGACCGGCACGCCTTGCCCTCGGTGACAAGCCGGGCATTGGTGAACGGTCAGATCCAGCACATCTCCACCGTAAGCGGCCCCGACTTCCTAGGCTGGGAGCACCCTCCGACGCCTGTCAACGCGCCTGCGCCGGACGCACCGACCCGCCGGCACCGACCAGACCCGCGATCGCCGAGAGAACAGAGACAGCGTAGAGGTAGGCCGGCTCACGCCGGCCCGTCAGAAGGAGAACAGCGGATGGCAGAGCCGAATCCGCGTGGTACCGGCCGACTTACGGGAGGCCGCCGGTCACCACCAAGAGACATCGGACTACCTGCGGACTCTGCCGGCCTCGCATGCGGCGATACAGCAGAGCCTCGATTCGCTTGGCCCGATCTTCGGAGACCTGCGCGAGGCCGGGCGTGAACTGCTCGAGCAGCGGCGACAGTGCTACGAGCAACAAGCCGACAATCACGCGGAAATCGCCGACAACCTGACAAAATCGGCAGTCATGTGGGAAGAGCACGAGGCCGAATCCGCCCGGAAATTCGACGCATCTCCGACGACGGTCGATGACAGAGGCTGATCCGCGTTCGACACCGTTCATCCGAGCGGGCACATCCTGGTCCGCTCATGTCGCGGCGGCTATATGCACAGCGTGATGCTGACCGAAGCCGCGATGCACACCGACTCCGAAAGCCTGACC
>CAWIKT010000039.1:0-42683 GCA_963836555.1 uncultured Actinomycetota bacterium
GCGGCTCACACGGTGACCGTCTCGCCGCGAGTTTCTTGGACGACCCGATCCGCCAGTCCGCGCCTTTTCATTTCGTCGGTGAAGTCGGAGAGCGGCGACGCGAAAACGGTGTAGTCATCAAAATGCACGGGAACGACCTTGGGTAGCCCGAGAAGTTCCACCACATCCGCGCCCTGAACTCCGTCCATGGTCACCGTCAGGCCGAAAGGCAACGTCCTCCCGCCGGCAACCTGGTGCCGCCGAGATGAAGGACGCCGACGTCGACGGCGTCGAATCTGGCGGGGATCTCTTCCAATTCCTCGACAAGCAGGGTGTCGCCGGAGATGTACAGCCGGCGGTGCCTCGCCTCGCTCGCGGAACGAAATTCGAGCATGGTGCCCATTACTGGCGGCAACAACCGGTTGACCGGCGCGGGGCGTGCCGACCCGGAAGCGAGGTCATAGTCACCGTGACGTCGTCGTTGCCAATCGCATGGGACTGCCAGGTGGGCAACCCCAATGCGCTTAGGAAGCCCCGGCGACGAAGACGCTTGGCCGCGTCAGGGGTGGTGATCACTGGCAGGCGATGATCGAGGTCCTTCTGCGCGACGCGGTCCCAGTGGTCGCCGTGCATATGCGACAGCACAATCGCATCGATCGGCGGCAATTGGTCGATGTCCAGCGCCGGATCGTGCCGCCGTTTGGACAACAGGCCGTAGCCGAGGTAGGCATGCTGGCCCCGATGGAGAAAGTTGGGATCGGTCAGCAGGGTGAGCCCGTCGACCGAGATCAAGGTCGTCGCGTTGCCGATGAAGGTGATGCTGATATCCACCTTCTCCGACTACCCGCAAGTGGCGGCAAGGTATCGGCTCGACGTCAGTGAGCGTGCGTCTCTTCGCCGGCGTCGCTGAGGGCCAGTGCCTCATCCCAAACCGTCGACGTGCTCCTCGGCCGCCGGGAGAAGTCTCCGCCTCGTAGTCGGGCCATCCTTTAGGCCCAGCGACCACCCGGATCGCGGCGATCAACTTCTCCACAAGGGGCGTCTCCTGCGCGGTGGGCGTAGCGCCCTCTTCAAGCTCGTCAGGCAGCTCGCGCCGGAATCCGAACCCGTTGGCGGCTTCGGTGCCGACAGCTTGGCGTGAATGCGGGCGTTGTAAAGCTGTTGTCCCAGAGTCGATCCGGGGGCTTCTGCGACGCGCTCCATCAGGTCGTCGTAGCGCTGCCGAACATCGGCAAGCGCCATCATCACGGTGGGAGTGGGTCGGCTGTGGCTTGCGGCCTCGGTCAGCGCAGAACGAAGTTTGCGCATACCGGTGAGAACCACCTCGGCGCGCTTCTGGAATTTTTTGTCTTCGGGAAATGGCAGTGAATCGATAGCCGCTCGGTACATGTGCATCGCCGCTTCGGCGAGATTCACAATTGTTTGCGCTTCACCTTCGTGCTGATCGAATTCGCCCATCGTCCCTCAACTCTTGGATGTGTTAGGTCAGGTCGTCACGGGCTGCCACCGGCTTCCGCCGCGACAGCTGCATGGAAGAGGTTATGGGTAGCGGCGTCGACTCGACAACCGCCGTGCGCCCCAGTTGACTCGCTGTCTTGCCTGTCGAGTCGGCGTGCGAGAGTGCGGTTCGCGCTAATTCAGACTGTAAAAACGCTGCGCATTGAGTCCCCCGATTTTCGCGCGTGCGTCCTCGCTCAGGTCGGCGCGCGTACGCAAATGCTTGGTGCTCTCCGGCCACTCGCCGTCCCAGTGCGGGTAGTCGCTGGCGAACATGATGAAGTCGTCGCCCAGCACGTCGATGACCCCGGGCAGGATCGGCTCCTCCGGCTCGCAGGTGACAAAGATGTTGCCGGCGCGCAGGTACTCCTGCGGTTCGCGCTTCCACCCGTGCTCGATCCAGCCGCCGCGCTTCTCGAAGTGCTCGTGCAACCTGTCGATGAAGAACGGCACCCAGCCGACACCGGCCTCAAGGAAGGCCACCCGCAGCCCCGGATGCCGATCGAAGACACCGCCGGAGACCATCGCGGTCATCGCGGTCATCTGGTCGAACGGAAAGCTGATGCAATGTACCTGAACGTAATTCGTGAAGCGATCGACACCGATTTTCGGCAGGTGAATGCCTGGCGCGCCATGAATCCCGAGCGGCATATCGAGCTCGACCGCGGCGGCGTAGAACGGGTCTAGGTCGGGGTGATCGAGGTTGCGATTCTTTAGCGCCGGCGGAACCAGCATCGCCGCCAGGCCCAGCTCCTTGGCTTCCCGCATGACGTCGATGGCCAACTGCCCATGCTCGATCGGGGTCACCGCGACGCCGTGCAGCCGACCGGCTCCCGGCGCGCAGAAATCGGTGATCCATTGGTTGTAAAGGCGCGCGAATCCTCCTGCGAGGTCGGGATTTTCGATGCTCGGCGCGCATAGCCCGAGGCTGGGATACAACACCATGGTGGCGATATGGTCGCGGTCGGCATCGCCCAACACACCCTCGACCGACCTGCAGTTGATGTCCGGTGCGTCGCTGATCCCGTGCTCGGGTGGGCAACCGGCGCCGGACCGCTGTCTTCGGGGTAGTTTCGTCCCTCGATGACCAGCCGCGGCCGCCGGTCGGCGCTGACCGTGACGAATTCCGGCCAGCGTTTGAGGGCCTCGATCGCCAGCGACGGATCCTCCGCGACGTGTCCGTCGGCATCGATGATGCGCATAGCTCGCTCCCGTCGGCAGGATCCACGGTGTTGTATGCAGCTTGCACCACCAACCGGGTCATCGCGTCGAAACGGGCCGGACAGTTGCCCAAGCTGGATCGCACCGAACCGGTCCATGTCAGACTGCGCTCATGGCTTATTCGATTGCGCGTCCCAAGCTGGAGGGCAACATCGCTGTCGGCGACGACCGCCAGCTGGGCTTCGCCGAATTCGGCGACCCGCAGGGGCGTCCGATCTTCTGGTTGCACGGCACGCCCGGCGCGCGACGGCAGATCCCCGCCGAGGCTCGCGTCTACGCCGAGGACAATCACATCCGGCTGATCGGGATCGACCGACCCGGCATCGGCTCGTCGACTCCCCACCAGTACGCGAACGTCCGCGCCTTCGCCGACGACCTGCGTACCGTCGCCGACACGCTGGGCGTCGACAAAATGCTTGTCATCGGCCTGTCGGGCGGCGGTCCGTACACGCTGGCATGCGCGGCGGCGATGCCCGATCGTGTCGTCGCGGTCGGGGTGCTGGGTGGCGTGGCCCCGACGGTCGGGCCGGAGGCGATGAGCGGCGGCTTGATGGCGCTCGGCAGTTTTGTTGCGCCGCTGCTGAGAGTGGCCGGGCTCCCGATCCGGTTGGCGGCGGCCTGGTTCATCCGGTTGCTGAAGCCGGTCGCCGAACCCGCCCTCTATCTGTACGCCGGGGTGTCCCCGGAGGGTGATCGCCGGCTGCTGGTGCGTCCGGAGTTCAAGGCGATGTTCCTCGACGACCTGCTCAACGGTTCCCGCAAGCAACTAGCCGCGCCCTTCGCCGACATCATCGTTTTTGCCAAGGACTGGGGCTTCGCGCTCGACGAGGTCAAAATCCCGGTCCGCTGGTGGCACGGCGACAAGGACCACATCGTCCCGTTCGCCCACGGGCAACATGTGGTCAGCCGATTGCCCGACGCCGAGCTCTACACGCTCCCGGGTGAAAGCCATCTCGCCGGCTTGGGTTTCGCCGAGGAGATTCTGCGCACCATGCTCGAGCTTTGGGACAGCATCGAAAAGAAGTGAATTCTTGCTCTGCGCGCCACACCGTTGCACGCCGTGTGATAGACGGAGCGGGTGCCCGCGAACCCGCCGCTGACCAAGGACCAACGCAACTCGTTCATCGCCGCGATGCTGGGCTGGACGATGGATGCGTTCGACTACTTTCTCGTGGTGCTGGTGTACGCCGACATCGCGAAGACGTTTCATCACACCAAAGCTGAAGTCGCGTTCCTGACCACCGCTACGTTGCTCATGCGTCCGGTCGGCGCCCTGCTTTTCGGCCTGTGGGCCGACCGGGTTGGTCGGCGGCTCCCGCTGATGGTGGACGTGGTGTTCTATTCGGTGGTCGGCTTCCTGTGCGCGTTCGCGCCGAACTTCACGGTGCTCGTTGTGCTGCGACTGCTGTACGGCATCGGGATGGGCGGCGAATGGGGCCTCGGCGCCGCGCTGGCGATGGAGAAGGTCCCCGTCGAGCGGCGGGGGTTCTTCTCCGGCCTGCTCCAGGAGGGATACGCGTTCGGCTACCTGCTCGCCACGGTGGCGTCGCTGTTGGTGATCGACCACCTCGGCTTGTCCTGGCGTTGGCTGTTCGGATTGAGCATCATCCCGGCGTTGATCAGCCTGATCATTCGCTACCGGGTGCAGGAGTCCGAGGTCTGGGAAGCTGCGCAGGACCGGATGAAGTTGACCCGCACCAGGATTGGCGATGTTCTGCGCGACGCGGCCGTCATCCGGCGGTTCATCTACCTGGTGCTGCTGATGGCGGCCTTCAACTGGATGAGTCACGGCACCCAGGACGTGTACCCGACGTTTCTGTCGGCCACCCACAACGGCGGGGCGGCGCTGTCCCATGCCAGCGCCAAATGGATCGTGGTGATTTACAACATCGGCGCCATCGCCGGCGGACTGATCTTCGGCTCGCTGTCGCAGCGGTTCGGCCGCCGATACACCGTGGTGTTCTGCGCCGTGCTCGGACTGCCGATCGTGCCGCTGTTCGCCTACTCGCAATCGGCCGCGATGCTCTGCCTCGGCTCTTTCCTCATGCAGTTCGCCGTGCAGGGAGCGTGGGGCGTGATTCCCGCGCACCTGACCGAGATGTCGCCGGATGCCATTCGCGGCTTCTATCCCGGTGTCACCTACCAGTTGGGAAACCTGTTGGCGGCGTTCAACTTACCGATCCAGGAAAGGCTGGCCGAGACTCACGGGTATCCTTTCGCGTTGGCCGTCACGATCGGCCCCGTGCTGGTCGCGGTCGCCGTGTTGACGGCGATCGGTAGGGACGCAACCGGAATCCGGTTCGGCAGCGATGAAAGCAGCGCAACCGCGTTGACCGGCGGCCGATAGGCTCAGCGGTATCACTGAACGCGTCCTCCAGTTGGTAATCCAGCGAACGCGCCATTCGACGGCACCCTTGCGGGCGAGCATGCCGACCAGATAACACGCCGCTATCTGCGGCCAATACCGCCACGCCAGCGCAAACGGCCGAAGCAGGTCGGACACCCGGTCATGCTAACGGTGTTGTACGAGCGTTTGGCGCAGCAGATGCATCGCCACCGTCGTTGACCGCTCGCGAATGTCGTTGCGGTTGCCGGGTAGTCGAAGTGTTCGGGTCGACGGCGTGTCGCCGGCCAGAGCGACGGTGAAGCAGACGGTGCCAACCGGTTTGTCGTCGGTTCCCCCGCCGGGTCCGGCAATTCCGGTGATGGCCACGGCGGTGTCGGCGTCGAAGCGATGAAGCGCGCCGGCCGCCATCGCCTCGGCCACCGGCTCGGACACCGCGCCGTGCGCCTCGATCAGCGCGGGATCCACACCGAGCAATTCCGTCTTCGCGGCATTGGCGTAGGCCACCACCCCTCCGGCGAGGTAGGCCGAAGAGCCGGGGCGTTCGGTCAGCCTGGCTGCCAGCAGCCCCCCGGTGCACGATTCGGCCGTCGCGATCCGGTGCCCGCTCAACAGCTGCGCGATCTGATCGTCGACTTGCATGCCGTCTTCGGAGAAGATCTGCTGGCCGTGCCGATTTCGGAGGAGTTCGGTCAGCCGGCGATACGTGTCGGCAGCGCCGGGCTCGTAGCGCGTGACGATCTCGAGCTCACCTCGGCGCAGACAGGTGGTGATCTCCAGAGCGCCGAATTCGGGTACCTCGTGCTCGGCGTCGCGCAGTGTCTCGGCCAGGCCGGATTCGGGCAGCCCGAACATCCTGATGGTGTCCTGGCGGTAGACGGTCCGGCCCGCGATGGCCTCCTGGACGGCAGGTGTTTGCACCGCGGTTTTCCACATCGGCTGCAGTTCGCGCGGCGGACCTGGTAGAACGACGACGGTCGGCTTGCCGGGGATGACGACGCCGGGAGCGGTGCCGACCGGATCCATCACCGTGGCGCCGACCGGGATCATGGCCTGCTTGCGGTTGGCGGCCCGCACGGCCTCAAAATCACCGGAGCCGATGCGCGCCATCAGCTTTTTCAGGATCTCGGCGATCTTGTTTTCGAGTTCGGTGTCCAGCGCGAGTTCGCGGCCGCAAAATCGTGCGACCGTGGCGACCGTCATGTCGTCGGCGGTGGGCCCGAGTCCCCCGCTGGTGACAATCAAGTCGACGCCTTCGCCGGCCAGGAAGCGCAGCTGCGCCTCGATGTCAGACGCCCGGTCGCCGCAGATAGTGATGTGGGCCAATTCGACGCCGAGTTCGAGCAGCCGATCGGCGATCCACGGGCCGTTACGGTCGGCCACCCGACCGGTGAGGACCTCGGTACCAGTGACGACTATGCCTGCGCGTGCACTCACCGCTATGACATTAGGCGCGCTCGGAGAGGTGACGTTCCACCGACTCAGTCTTGCTGGTCATCGCGTCGCTGACGCCGGAGCGGTAGTCCGCTTTGATCACCACGCTGACGCGCGAGGATCTGGCGGCGACCGCCTCGACGGCTTTTTCGACGACGGCCATCACCTGCTTCCAGCTGTCGCCCTCGATCACGGTGAACATCGAATCGGTCTTGTTCGGCAGCCCCGACTCGCGAACCACCCGGACGGCTTCGGCGACGAGCTCGCCGACACCCTCACCAACCCCGAGCGGCGTGACCGAAAAGGCGACCAGTACAGACACATCACGACCCTACTCGCGCCGCGTGGCAGCATCGGGGGATGCGGGTTCTAGTGCAGCGGGTCGCATCGGCAACGGTGTCGGTGGACGGCGAGGTCATCGGTGCGATCAGCCCGCACCGACAGGGCCTGCTGGCACTGGTCGGCGTGACGCACAGCGACGACGCCGGAAAAGCCCGGCGACTCGCCGAAAAGCTCTGGCAATTACGGATTCTCGACGACGAGCGGTCAGCATCCGACACGGCCGCGCCGATCATGGTGGTCAGTCAGTTCACCCTGTACGCCGACACAGCGAAAGGACGCCGCCCCTCCTGGAACGCCGCCGCGCCCGGGCCGGTAGCCGAACCGCTGCTCGACGAATTCGTTCAGGCGCTGCGGGGTCTGGGCGCCGAAGTCCAGACCGGGATCTTCGGCGCGCACATGCAGATCGAGCTGGTCAACGACGGACCCGTAACCGTATTACTGGAACTGTGAGAGGAGTTCGATGAGTGACAGGTGGGCGCGGGACCGTCGCGACAACGACACGTGGGACATCGTCAGCGGCGTCGGTTACACGGCACTGCTGGTCGCCGGGTGGCGCGCCCTCCACGCCTCGGCCGAGCATCCGCTGGTGCGAGACGACTACGCCGCGCACTTCATCGCAGCCTCCGGGACCGGTTTCTGAACGAGGTTCTCGCCGAACCGTCCAGTTCCGAAGGGGCGTCGGCCTTTCCTCGGCTGTACGGGGTGCAGACCCGGTTCTTCGACGAATTCTTCACCGCTGCGTCAATGTTGGACATCCGTCAGGCCGTGATCGTGGCCGCCGGCCTGGACTCACGTGCCTACCGCCTTGAGTGGCCAAGCAACACAACGCTTTTCGAGATCGACCAGCCGATGGTTCTGGAGTTCAAGGCGCGGGTGATGGTCGAGCACTGAGCCGAACCTGCCGCCGACCGGCGCGAGGTGGCGGCCGATCTCCGCGACGACTGGTCGATTCCCCTGACGGCAGCCGGCTTCGATCCGACCCTCCCCTCGGCGTGGTCTGTGGAAGGCATCCTGCCCTACCTGAACGGCGACGCTCAGGACACCCTGTTCAGCCGCATCACCGACCTCTCGGCACCGGGCAGTCGGCTCGCAATCGGTGCCTTGGGCTCCTGTCTGAACCAGGACCGCCTCTCGGCTCTTGAAGACCGCCATCCCGGTCTCAACCTGTCTGGTGACGTCGACTTCTCCACCTTGACCTACGACGATTCGACGAAAACCAAACCAGCGCAATGGCTGGCCGACCACGGCTGGGCGATCGACCCGGTCCGTACAAACCCGGAACTGCAACGCGAATATGGCCGGACGCCGGCTCAGGTCGACCTGGACCTCGACGAGATCATGCACTCGGAGTACGTCAGCGCCACGCGCTAGTTCACCACGCCATAGGACGTGCCCCGTCCAGAGCGCTCCCACAGGACGCCGCCCTCGGCAGTCACCCCGGCTCGGATCAGTTCGCGCTTGAGGATCTTCGTGGTAGCTGTCTGGGGAAGCGAATCGTTGATCCGGACGAACCGGGGCCATGCCTTCGGCGACAAGTCGGATTGATTCGCGAGAAACTTCTCGAACTCCTCGGGAGTCAGCGACTGGCCGTCGTGCAGGACAACGGCAGCCATCACCAAGTCACCGATGTCGTCCCGAATGCCATACACCGCAACCTGACTGATCGGCTCGAGCCGCTGCAGGACTCGCTCGACCGGCGCAGCGGCCAGGTTCTCGCCGTCCACCCGCAGCCAGTCGGAGGTCCGGCCGGCCAGGTAGATCCAGCCGTCGGCATCCCGGTACGCCAGGTCCCCGGACCAGTACATGCCGTGGCGCATTCGCTCGCTGGTGGCCGCAGGATCGTTGTAGTAGCCGACGAACGGGCCCGAGCCCTGGGTATTCACCAACTCCCCGACCGCCTCATCGAAATTGACCAGCGCGCCGTGCTCGTCGAAAATCGCCGTTGCACACTCCGTTACGGTCTGCGAATCATATACGGCGACACCCGGATACCCTTTGCCGATGGATCCGGTCGGTGTGCCGTCCTCGCGGGTAATGATCACCGCGAACTCACTGGATCCGAAGCTGTCCACCACGCGGCAGCCGAACCGCCGGGCGAATTCCTCGATGTCGCGGTCGGACGCCTCGTTGCCGAACGCGACGCGCAGGGTGTTGTCAGAATCGTCGGGCCCCTCGGGGGTGGCCAGCAGCAGGGCCAACGGCTTGCCGACGTAGTTCATGTAGGTGACGCCGTGGCGACGGACATCGGCCAAGAACCTCGACGTCGAGAATCGAGCCGGGACCATCGTCGCACCGCTGCCGATGGCAACGGCCCAACCGGCGGCCACACCGTTGGAATGAAACAGCGGCATGGCGAGATAGCACACGTCGTCGGCGGTCACACCGTACTGTCCAATCAGGCTGGCGCCGCACATGATTGCCATCACGTGCGAGAACCGCACCGCCTTGGGGTCGCCGCTGGTTCCCGAGGTGAAGATCATCATCAGGGTGTCGTCGAAGCCGACCTCGCGATGCGGGACAAGGGGCGGCGCCGCCGCGATCCCGTCGTCGTAACGTGGCGAAGTCACGTCGATCACGGTGATGCCGCGCAAGTCGAGTCCGTCGAGGAGCCCGCGATGGTCGGCATCGACCAGCAGCAGCTGACAGTCCGCGCGCCGGATGTCGGTCGTCAATCCGGCTCCGCGGCGCGTGGTGTTGATCCCGCACAACACGTAGCCCCCCAGCGCGGCGGCGGCCATCGAGCGCAGCATGGCGGGTGAATTCGCCAGCAGCCCACCGACATGCAATGGGCGCGACGGGTCGGCGAGCCCGATCATCATCGAGGCTTCGGCTGCGGCTTCAGCCAGATGTTGGCGCCAGGTCCAGGTCTGATCGCCGTAGGCCACTGCGGAAGTGTCGTCGTGCAGCCGGGACCGCAGCAACTGCTGCACGGTCTCAAACATCGGCCGGCCGATACTTGAGCAGTGTCATCTCGCCGACGTCGCAGAACACCGGGCTCACCCGCATCCCGATCCGCACGTCGACCGGATCGACGTCGACCAGTTCGGTGCTGAACCGGGGTCCGGCGTCCCACTCGACGACGGCGAGAAGCTGCGGAACGGCGGCCGCCCATGGTGGGCCGGTGGGACGACGCGCGATGGTAAATGTATATACCGTTCCGGCGCCGTCGATTTCGCGCCATTCGAGGTCGTCGGCCAGGGTGCCCGGTGCAAGTGTTCGCGGGTAGAACAGGTACCGTCCCAGCGACGGCGAGAACTGCACCATGATCCGGTGCTCGGTGAGAGCCTGCCAGAATGGCGCCGACACGGGCGTGGCCTCCGGAAGTGGTACCGCTTCGGTCATTTCAGTCACCCCCGAACACAAGTGCGACTTGTTCACTCATGATGCCGCCCGTCCCGCTGACGAATGCGTGGTTGCAGTCGGCGACCTGCGCCGCCGCGGCCCGGCCCATGATCTGCCGCGCGGCGTCGACCACATGGTGCATGCCACCCGCCATGCCCGCCTGGCCGAAGGAGAGTTGTCCGCCCGCGGTGTTGAGCGGAAAGTCGCCGGCGAAGGTGAGATCTCGCTGGTTGATCCAGGTCATGCCGTCACCCTTAGCGCAGAATCCGGCGTCTTCGAGCGTCATCAAAACGGTGATCGTGTAACAGTCGTACAGCGACGCCATGTCCATGTCGGAGGGTGTGAGGCCAGCCATCGCGAAAGCCTTTTCGGCCGCGCGTGATACGGGTGTCGTCATCAGGTCCTCGGCGTAGGTCGCGGTCTTGAATGCGATGCGCTCGCCGAACCCCTTGATCCAGACCGGACGGTGACGCGCGCGACGCGCGATGTCGGCATTGGCGATCAGGACGCCCGTTCCGCCCTGCACCCGCATCACCGTCTCGAGCATGTGGATGGGATCGGCGATCATCGGGCTGGCCAGCACCTCGTCGACCGTGAGCGGCTTGCCGTGAAACACCGCCCCCGGATGCACACCGGCATTGGTCCGCTGGTCGACTGCAATCTTTGCCAAAGCTGTTGCGTCATAATCGAAAAGCGCGGCGTACCGCTGAGCGATCTGCGCGTAGGGTCCGTTCTGGCCGACGTTGCCGTACGGGATTTCGAACTCGGCCTGCGGTGAACCGTACTTGCCGCTGGATGCACCGAGCCAACTCGGCGCTTGCGCCGGATGACGGGTGGAGGTGGGCAGGATCGCGGATCCCGGAACGATCGCCAAAACCGCGTCGCAGAGCCCGATTTCGACGGCGGTCGCGGCCCGCCACACCATCCCCGCGGAGGTCGCACCACCCAGGTCCACGCGTTCCCCGAAATTCACCGGCAATCCGAGGTACTCAGACAGCGTCGCCGGTGCGAACATGTCGGACTCGGCCAGGCCGTGACACACCAGGCCATTGACCACCGCGGCATCCACGCCGGCGTCGTCGAGGACCATCTTGGCCAGCAGCGCGTACTGGTCGAGGGTGAACGATGGTGGCCGGGTCTGCTTGCGTTCGGCGGGCAATTCCGCGATACCGATGATCGCCGCCTCGCCGCGCAGGCCCGTCATCAGCGATCACCACGTAGCGGCAGCGCAACCGTGGCGGTGCCCGGCATCAGCACCGTCCCATCACGTCGCCCGGCGATGTCCAAGTCGACTAGGCCGACCTTGCCGGACCACCGTTTTCCGGTTACCGAGCCGCCGAACGTCAATTCTTGGCCGACCAGGGCGACCGCCCGGTTCTGCACGGAATACTCGATCAGGCGTCCCAGCCCGCCGATCCAGTCGGTAACGGCCCGGGCTAGCAACGCGGCCTGCAACGGGCCCTGCACGATGACGTCGTCGTAACCCTCGACCGTGCGGGCCCAGTCCTTGTCGTAGTGGATGCGGTGACCGTTGTACGTTGCCGCGCTGAAAAAGAACAGCTGCCGCTCGTCTGGCGTGATGGTCAGCGACGGCAAGGTGTCGCCCGGCTGGACGTCGTCGTAGAAGATCTGCTCGCGGCTCACGGCACTCCTAGGGTCGGGCGATCATCGAAGTCGTTGCCTCGGCGAGCAAGTCAGCCCGCTGGTTGCGGTATACCGTTCGCCAGGTCACCAGGACGAAATTGCCGGAGCGGCCCTGCTTTTCCACGATTGACTCAATGGTTCGGACCATGTCGATCTCGTCGCGGTGATACGCCGGCCCATGAAATGTCGTGCTCTCACCGCCGGCCATCCGCTTGGGGGCTCGCGGGAACGCAAGGCTACCCGACGCCGCGCCGGATGACCCGTCGGGCCGCACCTCGTCCGGTGCCGCAACGCCCAGGATTGCGTACTGCAGATACAGCGGCGGGCAGATGACGTCGCGATAGCCCTGTGCCCGAGCGTAAGTCGAATCGAACCAGAGCGGGTTACGGTCGCCGACTGCGACGGCCCAGCGCTGCCAGTCCCGCCGGTTGACCTCACCCGATGCGTTGGCTGCGACCGTCCCCACCCGCGCCGCCGATTCGGCGTCGATCAGGCCGTGCTCGCTCACTCTTGTTCCTCCAGCCACGTCGCTGCGATGTCCGCCCCGCCTCCCAGCGTCGACAGCACCCGGGCCCGCTCGGAGAACAGATGCAGATCGGTCTCGACCACGTAGCCCATTCCGCCGTGCAATTGGTGCGCGTCGAGAGTGATCAGCTTCGCCGCGGCCGCGGCATGCATGCGCGCGATCGCGGTCTGACGGGTGGCGGTGTGTCCCCGTCCGATCCAGAACACCGCCGACTGCGCGGCCAACCGCGCCGCCGCCAACGCGATGTGCATGTTGGCCACCAGATGCTGGGCCGCCTGAAACGATGCGATCGGTCGGCCAAACTGCTTGCGCGCCTTGATGTAATCGACGGTGCGCTGCAGCGCGGCGTCACCGACGCCGACCAGGTCGAGCGATTGCAGCGCGAGGGCCGCGTTCGCCACCCGCCGCAGATCGGTTACCGCCAGGCCGGCCTCATCGGCGCCCGCCAGCACCGCCCCGCGGTCATTCACCTCGACGTCGTCGAAGCTGATGCAGAAGGCGCGGTAGCCGCCCATCAGCGGTTGCGCGTCGAGGCGCAGACCCGCGGCGGCCAACGGCACGACGAAGCCCAGGGCCCGCCCGTCCTCTGCGGCCGACACCACCACGTACTCGGCGATGTCGGCGTCCGCGACGAAGTCGACGGTGCCGCTGAGTCGCCAGGCGCCGGGCGCCCCGGTATGCGCCCGAAGTGCCGGTGCGACGACGCCAGCGTTGCGGCTGTCCCACAAACCGGTTGTGGCGCTGAGCTTTCCATGAGCCAACGACGGCAGCCAGGCCGCATGCTGATCCGGACCGCCGAGCAGGTGAATGGCCAGGGCAGCGTGCAGTGTGCCATGCACGATCGTCGGACACAGAGCGCGGCCGGCCTCGAGACAGAACACCCCCAGGTCGGTCAGCGCGCCGCCGGCACCGCCGTACTCCTGCGGGAGCAGCAGCCCGAACACGCCCGCATCCGTCAATGCCTTCCACAGCCGCTCGGGCATCGTCCGGGGGCCCGCGTCGCGCAACTCACGGACCAGAGTCGTCGGGCACTCGGCCGCCAACAACGCCGCCAGCATCGACGCCAGGTCGCGCTCGTCTTCGGTAAGCAGCAGATTCACCATGGCTCAGCGCCCGTACGACGGCATGGCGTGTCCGCGTTGGGCGATCACGTCGCGCAGCACCTCATTTGTGCCGCCGCCGAACCGCATCAGCGGCGACACCCGATAGAGCCGCTCGAACGTGCCGCCCTCGGGTGCGCCCGGGCTGAGATAGGCCAGCAGACCCTCGGGGCCGAGTACGTCGATGGCCAAATCGGCGATCCGCTGGCGCAATTCGCTGCTGAAAACTTTCTCGACGCTCACCTCCACGGTGGGTATCACGCCACTGTCCAGCAGCGAGGCCGCCTGATATCCCATCAGCATGGCCACCTCGACATCCGCCTCGGCCTGGGCGAGTCGCCGACGAAAGCTCGCGAGTTGAGCAGGGCCGGCCAGCTCGGTGAGCGCGTCAAGGGCGCGGCGCAGGTCCCCCGCATTGGTCAACGCGCCGCGCTCGAGGTCCAGCGCCCCGGTGATGTAGGTCCAGCCCCGGTTGAGTTCCCCGATCAGATTGCCGGCCGGAACTCGTACCTCGTCGAAGAACGTCTCATTCGTGCGATACCCCGACCACGCATACAGCGGCCGAATCTCGATGCCCGGCAGACCGGTAGGCACCATGATCACCGAGATGCCGCGGTGCCGTGGTGCGCTGGGATCGGTTCGGACACAAAGCCATTCATGTGTCGCTCGATTGGCGACGCTGTTCCAGATCTTCGATCCGGTGATCACCCATTCGTCACCATCGCGCACCGCGCGGGTGCGCAGGCCGGCTAGATCGGTGCCCGCCTCGGGTTCCGAATACCCCACCGCGCAAATCAATTCGCCGCGCGCGATCGGCGGCAGGAATTCGCGCTTGTTCTGCTCGGTGCCGTGCCGCATGATCATCGGCGCCACCGACGTGACCGTGAGGTCCGGACCGGGGACACCCCAGTACTCGAACTCGCGCATCAGCAGGTGCTGATACACGGCACCCAATCCGAGGCCTCCGTATTCCGACGGCCAGTTCAGTCCGAACCAGCCGCGCTCGCCGATCTTGCGTCGGAACGACGCGACTTCTCCGCCCGGCACTTCCTGACCGTGCTCGGCCAGTTCGGATCGCAACGCCGGAGTGACGTTCTCGGTCAGGAATGCACGCACTTCGACCAGCCAGGCCGTCTGTCCCGCGTCGAGTTCGAAATCCACCATCCTGTTCCTAGCCGGTTCGTCGGGCTTGCGCCCGCGATTTCGAAAAGGAACTTAAAGTCTTACGACGTGTCCTTCGACGATTCGCCTTCGACGTCCGCCGGCGCGGCGAGATTCAGCTGCACCCTCGCGGTGCGCGAGGGGGCGTGATGCAGTTCTGGTCTGGCACACCGTTTATGGACACCAACGACGCGCTCGCAATCGCGCGCATGCTCGACGAGTGCGGCTATGACGGGGTCATCTGTGCCGATCATCTGATCTATCCGCGCAATCTCACGTCGCCGTACCCATCACCGGCCGGAGTACCGCCATGGCAGCCCGAGACGGCCTGGCCGGATTCGTGGATCATGATCGGCGCGATGTCGTCGACCACCCGGCAGCTGCGGTTCTCCAACGCCATCTACGTCGCGCCGTCCAGGCCGCTGGTCGAAGTGGCGAAACAAGTGGCGACCGCCTCGGTGATCTCCGGAGGCCGGGTCTCGCTGGCCGTCGGGGCCGGCTGGATGCGCGAGGAATTCGACTTGTTGGGCCAGGATTTCAGCACGCGCGGCAAGCGACTCGACGAGATGATCCCGGCGCTGCGGGCGCTGTGGCAGGGCGGCTGGGTGTCATGGAACGGCCGCTACTACCAGGTGCCTGAGTTGATGCTCGAGCCGCACCCGCCGTCGGCCGTGCCGATCCTGTCCGGCGGTGAATCGGAGGCGGCCCTGCGGCGGGCCGCGAAGCTGTGCGATGGATGGGTCGGCACCGCCTACGTCTGGGACGACGCCGTCCGATACGTGCAGAAACTGACGGCCCTGCGCCGCGAATACGGCCGCGGCAGTGAGCCGTTCGAGATCATGCTGGCGCTGCTCGACGTGCCATCGGCCGATCTCTACCGGCGCGCCGAAGACATCGGCGTCACCGCGGTGATGTGCGCGCCGTGGATGGGCGACGGTGTCGACCCGAGTGATCGCGAGGGTTGCCGGACCGCCATCGAGCGGTTCGCCGAGAGCGTGATCGCGCGGTGCCGATGACGTTACGAGCCGCTAGCTAGCTAGCTATTTAGAACTTGTGTGGGACGTCGTTGACCAGTCCGCCGTCCATCACGAACTCGGCACCGGTCGCGTAAGAGGACTCGTCGCTGGCCAAGAACACCACGAACGTGGCGACCTCGTCGGAGACGCCGGGACGACCGAGCGGCACGGTGACCATATCGTCCGGGAAGTGCTTGGTCATTGGGGTGCGGATGAACCCGGGGTGTATCGAGTTGACCCGGATGTTCTGCGAAGCGAGCTCGAGCGCGGCGGATTTGGTCAGCCCGCGCACCGCCCACTTCGACGCCACATACGGGTGCACCATGACCGCGCCGCGCAGACCCTCGATCGACGAGACGTTGATGATCGAGCCGCCGCCGGCGGCCTTCATCGGCTCGACCGCGGCTTGGATGCCGTGGAACGTGCCCGTCAGATTGACGTCGATGACCTTGTTCCATTTGTCCACGTTGAACTGGCCGAGCTGACCCAGCGCCACGATGCCGGCGTTGTTGATCAAGACATTGAGCTTGCCGAAGTCGTTGACCGCGGTAGCCACCGCGGCGTCCCACTCGGCGGGCTGCGTGACGTCCAGGTGGACGTACCGCGCGGCGTCGCCGATATCGTCAGCGAGCGCCTTGCCCTCATCGTCGAGGATGTCGCCGATCACGACTCTGGCGCCCTCGGCGACCAACGCCCGGGCGTGAGCGGCGCCCATCCCCCGAGCGCCGCCGCTGATCACTGCAACTTTCCCGTCCACGCGTCCCATGCCGCGTCACGCTACAGCAGCGGAATCAACGCCTAGAACCTGTTCCACCTGCGGCCGGAAAAGCTCGGTAAATGTCGACTTTCACCCGGGGTGTCGCGGTCGACGGGATTCGTACTAAACTAGAACACGTTCCAGTTCGCCTACGCCGCTGTAAGCAACCAGTTAAGGATCTGCTCATGCACACTCCCATCTGCGACGAACTCGGCATCGAGTTTCCGATCTTCGCGTTCACGCACTGCCGCGATGTCGTGGTCGCGGTGAGCAAGGCCGGCGGCTTTGGTGTGCTGGGGGCGGTCGGCTTCACGCCCGAGCAACTCGAGATCGAGCTGAAGTGGATCGACGAGAACATCGGCGACCACCCGTACGGCGTCGACATCGTCATCCCGAACAAGTACGAGGGCATGGACTCGCACCTGTCTGCCGAGGACCTCGCCGAGTCGCTGCGCAAGATGGTGCCGCAGGACCACTTGGATTTCGGTAAGAAGATCCTCGCTGATCACGGCGTGCCGATCGAGGACAGCGACGGCGACAGCCTGCAGTTGCTGGGCTGGACCGAGGCGACCGCGACGCCTCAGGTCGAGGTCGCACTCAAGCACCCCAAGGTCAAGATGATCGCGAACGCGCTCGGTACGCCGCCGCCGGACATGATCTCTCACATCCACGAGGCCGGCCTGAAGGTTGCCGCGCTGTGCGGATCACCATCGCAGGCGCGTAAGCACGCCGACGCCGGCGTCGACATCATCATCGCCCAGGGCGGCGAGGCCGGCGGACACTGCGGCGAGGTGGGCTCAATTGTGTTGTGGCCGCAGGTCGTCAAGGAAGTCGCACCGGTCCCCGTACTCGGCGCGGGTGGTATCGGCAGCGGCCAGCAGATCGCCGCGGCCCTCGCGCTCGGCTGCCAGGGAGCGTGGACCGGATCGCAGTGGTTGATGGTCGAGGAGTCCTCGAACACCCCGGTGCAGCAGGCCGCCTACGTGAAGGCCGGGAGCCGCGACACCGTGCGCAGCCGTTCGTTCACCGGGAAGCCGGCGCGGATGCTGCGCAACGACTGGACCGAGGCCTGGGAGGCGCCGGACAACCCGAAGCCGCTCGGAATGCCGTTGCAGTACATGGTTTCCGGGATGGCGGTGCGGGCGACCAACCGGTACCCCAACGAGTCGGTCGACGTGGCGTTCAACCCGGTCGGTCAGGTCGTCGGACAGTTCTCCAAGGTCGAGAAGACCGCCACGGTCATCGAGCGCTGGGTCCAGGAGTACCTGGAAGCGACCAACAAGCTCGACGAGTTGAACGAAGCCGCTTCCGTCTGATCATTCGTCGACGCGCTCGTCTTCGCCGCCGGTGAAGAGTTCTTTGGTCCGCTCGACGGCGTAGGTCGCGATCTCGATGGAGTTGTGCACGATGTCACCGGTGCCGCCGGCGACATCGCCTTTGATGATGTGGCCGGCGTTGTCGACGATGTCCGCCGACCGCTCGACGGCATTGGTCACAATGTCGCGGGCAGCGTCGAGCGCATCCTTCGGTGTGAAGGCCATAGCAGTCTCCTGTGTGGTGGTTAGCCGGTTTGGCCGGTATCAGACGGGAAGCCGCCACCGGTACCGTTCGGGAACCCGCCACCGGTCAATTGGCCGATCTGCCAACCATGTTCGGTGCACAGCATCGGCTGCCCATCGGGTGACTGGGCCGACAATCCGCGCGGGTTGTCGCACTTGGCACCGACCTGCTGCACCCCGCGCAGCGGATAGGTGATGACCCAATAACCCGACTGTGCGGCCGGGAACTGGTTGATGATGAAGTGGCAGGCCTCGGCCTGACCACCGGGGCCGCGGCCGAAGATGAACCGCTCGTAATTATCGCAGGGCGCCCCGAGCGAGGCGTCGTAATTCATCCCCGGCACGTCGCCGTCGTAGTGCCCGGGATCGGCGAGCGCAATCGGGGCCATGCCGACAGCGGCGCAGCTGATCGCAGCGGCGACGAACAGTTCGCGAATCATGATCCACCTTCGGTGTTGCGTCACCGCGCCATTCAGCGGGCCGTGACCTGGAACAAGCATAGTCAGTCCCGGAGGCGAGACAAGACCGTTTCGCCCGCCGGCATGCCATCCGGTGTCAGCGGCGCGGGCCGGTAAGTGCAGATCAGGACACCGGCGGCGGCCGTGGTGGCCGAAACAACAGCGAGGGCGCCGGCGGTGCCGGCGTCGCGAAGGAATGGCGAGAACACGTTCCAATCTCGCCTCGGGTAATCCCCACAGACACGTTCCATCTCGGGTGTCTCGGTGCTTTACTGGGCCAGAACGCGTCATATCCAAGCCGTTTCCCGGGAGGGCCACCGATGCCGACTCCGAATCTTCCCTCTGGATTCGATTTCACCGATCCCGACATCCACGCCGAGCGCCTGCCGGTAGAAGAACTCGCCGAGCTGCGGCGCGCCGCGCCGATTTGGTGGAACGAGCAGCCGATCGGCGCGGGCGGGTTCGACGATGGCGGGTTCTGGGTGGTGTCCAAACACAAAGACGTCAAGGAGATCTCGCGACGCAGCGACGTCTTCTCCAGCCTGGAGAAGACCGCGCTGCCACGTTACAAAGACGGAACAGTCGGCGAGCAGATCGAGCGAGGCAAGTTCGTCCTGCTCAATATGGATGCGCCACAACACACGCACCTTCGCAAGATCATCTCCCGGGGGTTCACCCCGCGCGCCGTCGAGCGGCTTCGCGAAGACCTCCGCGAGCGGGCCCGCCAGATCGTGGAAAACGCGGCGGCGCAAGGATCCGGTGACTTCGTCGAACAGGTGTCCTGCGAACTGCCGCTGCAGGCCATCGCCGGGCTGCTGGGTGTGCCGCAGGAAGATCGGATGAAGCTGTTCCACTGGTCCAATCAGATGGTCGGCGACCAGGACCCGGAGTTCGCCGGCAACGACGCCATCGACGCCTCGATCCAACTGATCATGTACGCCATGCAAATGGCCGCCGACCGCGCCGCGAACCCGGGCGAAGACCTCGTCACCAAGTTGGTCGAGGCGGATGTCGACGGCCACAAGCTCTCCGACGACGAGTTCGGGTTCTTCGTCATCCTGCTCTCGGTTGCGGGCAACGAGACGACCCGTAATTCGATCACCCAGGGCATGATGGCCTTCACTGACTTTCCCGACCAATGGGAGCTCTACAAGAAGGAACGCCCCGCGACCGCAGCCGACGAAATCGTTCGATGGGCCACCCCGGTCACGTCGTTCCAGCGGACCGCACTGCAGGACTACGAGCTGTCCGGCGTCCAGATCAAGAAGGGTCAGCGCGTCGTAATGGTTTATCGCTCAGCCAATTTCGACGAGGATGTGTTCGAGGACCCGTTCAGCTTCAACATTCTGCGAGACCCGAACCCGCACGTCGGCTTCGGCGGCACGGGCGCCCACTACTGCATCGGCGCCAACCTGGCGCGGATGACGATCGATCTGATGTTCAATGCGATCGCCGACGTGATGCCCGACTTGCGGTCGGTCGGAACGCCCGAACGGCTGCGTTCCGGCTGGCTCAACGGCATCAAGCATTGGCAGGTCGACTACCACAGCGATGCCGCGGCGAAACACCCTGTGGCGCATTAGGCTACGGCTATGCCGTCACACAAAGCAGTTCACGTCAAGTCTGCGGGCGCGCCACTCGAGCTCGCCGAGGTCGAGACACGATCACCCGAGCGCGGTGAGGTGCGTATCAGCGTCGGAGCCTGTGGCATCTGCGGCACCGACGCCCACTTCGTCGCCGGCGACTTCCCCGGCCTGTCTTGGCCGCTGACCCTCGGCCACGAGATCGCCGGGACGATCGCCGAAATCGGGCCGGGTGTCGAGGAATTCGCGGTCGGCGACCGCGTGGCCGTTGGCTGGTTCGGGGGCAACTGCAACCATTGCGCACAGTGTCGCAAAGGTCAGTTCATCCATTGCCTGAATGGAAAGGTTCCGAGCTGGCATTATCCCGGCGGCTACGCCGAATCGGTGACGGTGCCGGCGACGGCGCTGGCCCGCGTTCCCGCGGAGTTGTCCGACGCCGAAGCCGCCCCGATGGGTTGCGCGGGTGTCACGACCTATAACGCGCTGCGGCACACCAGGGCATTGCCCGGCGACCGGGTGGCGATCCTCGGCGTCGGCGGTCTCGGGCACCTCGGGATCCAGTTCTCCCGGGCGATGGGTTTCGAGACGGTGGCGATCAATCGCGGCACCGCCAAGAAAGAAGACGCGCTCACATTGGGTGCGCACCACTACATCGACGCCACCGACGGTGACGTGTCTGACGCGTTGAAGGACCTCGGCGGCGTTGCCGTCGTGTTAGGGACCGCCGGGGCGTCGAAGGCGATGGCCGCGACGGTCGGTGGGCTGCTACCCCGGGGCGAACTGCTGACCATCGGCGTCACCCCCGAGCCCTTGCCGATCAGCCCGTTGCAGCTGATCACTCCCGGGATCAGCATCGTCGGCCACCCCTCCGGCACGGCCAGCGAGATCGAAGACACCATGCAGTTCGCGGTGCAGACCGGGGTGCGGGCCTGGATCGAGGAACTGCCGTTGACACAGGCCGCGGATGGCTACGCCGCGCTCGAGCAAGGCCGGGCGCACTACCGGACCGTCTTGACGGTGTGACCCGCCACGACGCCGCCGACTGGAGTCTGGAGAACTCCGACGGTGACTTGCTGATCCGCACCGGTGTCGCCGGCCCCGCCGCGGCGATGGGACATCGGCTGACCCTCACGATGCGCCAGTGGCGCGCGACAACGCGATGGGATGCCGACCAGCCGGTAGGTGCGGAACTGACCGTCGAGGTGGGCTCGTTGGAAGTTGTGCGCGGCGAGGGCGGCGTCACCCCGCTGACCGCGCCGGAGAAGATGTTGGTGCGCAGCAACGCGCTGCGATCACTCGAAGTCAAGCGGCATCCGCGAATCACATTTATCAGCAAAGACGTTGAGGAAACCTCAAACGGTTACCGGTTGACCGGGACATTGACCATCCACGGAGTTGCCCGGCCACAAGTCATCGATCTGCGCATCGACGACCAGGGCGCCAACTGGTGGTTGTCCAGTGAGACGACGGTCCGGCAATCCGAGTTCGGCATCAAGCCGTACTCCCAACTGCTGGGCGCGCTCAGAGTCGCCGACGACGTCGTGGTGTCGTTCACCGCGAAACGCGCCAAACTGTCCTGACGCAGGGAGCCGCCATGCAGATCGGAGTGGTGTTTCCGCAGACCGAGATCGGCGCCGACGCGGGCGCGGTTCGAGCCTACGGTGAGCATGCCGAAGGGTTGGGTTTTGCCCACCTGTTGGCCTACGACCACGTCGTCGGCGCCGACGCCGCAGTGCACGCCGGCTGGAACGGTCCGTACGACTTGCACAACACCTTCCACGAGCCACTGGTGACCTTCGGCTACCTCGCCGCGGTCACCAGCACACTTGAGTTGGTCACCGGCGTGGTGATTCTGCCGCAGCGTCAGACCGTACTGGTCGCGAAGCAGGCGGCCGAAGTCGACCTGCTCAGCGGCGGCCGGCTGCGTCTCGGGATCGGCTTGGGCTGGAATGCCGTCGAGTATGAGGCTCTGGGAGAAGACTTTTCGACCAGGGGCAAGCGCTGCGACGAGCAGGTGGAGTTGATGCGCAAGCTGTGGACCGAGCCAAGCGTCACCTTCGCCGGCAGCTATCACACGGTGACGGGTGCGGGCATTGCGCCGCTGCCGCTGCAGCGTCCGATCCCGGTGTGGTTCGGGGCGTCCTCGCCGCGCGCGTTCCGACGGGCCGGGCGCCTCGGCGACGGGTGGTTTCCGATGGTGGGGCCGGGACGCAAACTCGAAGAGGCGCGCCGCGAGGTGGAGCAGGCGGCCAGGGCGGCCGGCCGCGATCCGAACGGAATAGGCATGCAGGGCCAGGTCTCCTGGAACGGCAACACCGATGAGCTCGCCGACAGTTTCCGGATGTGGGCCGATGCGGGTGCCTCACATGTCGCGGTCAACACGATGAACGCGGGGCTGGCGTCAGTTGACGAACACCTGGAGGTGCTGAGTACCGCAGCCGAAATTGCCTGCGAATTCCGGGATTAGCGCTAGGGCGCCGGCGCCCCGGGGGGCGGAGGCGGCGGCTGTGGCTGGTCAGGGTCTTGCCCGTGCAGACGTTGCAGCAGCTTGGTCAGCAACGGGTGCGGGTTGGGCGGTTGCTCCGGCGGAGGCGGAGGAGCTGCCGGCGGTGGCGGCGGCGGCGCAACCGGTGCGACCGCGGGCACCTCGACCGGTGCCTGCGCGACGACGGGCTGCTGTTCGACCACCGGCTCTTGCGCCGGTGGGGGCTTAGGCGCCGGGTGAGCCGGCGGCGGCGTGACGGCAACCGGTGGCGTGGCCGCGGCAAGGGGCGCCAGGGCGGCGCGGTGGGCGAACGGCCGGACCGGATCGGGGGCGTGGTTGGGCACCAGATGCGGGCCCAGCGCGAGCGCCAGCGAGGCGACGAACGTGACCGCGCCGGCGGTCAGCATCGTCATTGCACCGCTCAAGGACCGCTCCCGGGTGGTCTCGTGGTCCCGTCGCCAGGCGTTCACGGTCTCGAGCATCTCGGCGTCGGTGAATTCGGTGCTCTGCGACGACACCAACGCGGCTCCCCGCGCCAGCGCCAACTCCGCGCCCGCTTGGGTGATGATCGGGACCGGCAGCGTGGACAGTCGCGCCGACAGCGCGTCGACGTCGTCTTGGGCGCCGACCACGACGATGCCGCCGGGCTGCCAGGAGCTGCGGTCGAACAACGTGGTCAGCCAATGCACCAGGTGCCCGGGACCGCCCGACAATTGCTTGATCGCGGTCTGCGGTTCGCCGTCCTCGGCGTCGACCATCACCACGATTGTGGAGTCGCCGTCTCGCACACATACGGCGGCTTGGTCGTAGCCGACGACCGGAGCGATGGCCCGGGCCAGCATGTCGCAGGCGTCGTGGAGGCGGACCGGGATGATGTTGTCGAACCCGGCGTCGGTCAGCGACTCGAGGAGCAGTGCCGCTTCGGGTGAGGATTCGTCGCTCCAGGTGACCCCGACGACGTGCATTCGCTGATCGAGCCCGCCAGCGGCAGCCTGGGCGTCCAGAACTGCCGCGGTCGCCTGTTCGGAGGTATAGACCGCCTGTATGCCGGCGGCGGGGCTTACATCGAAGTCATCGTGATCGAGGATGGCGCCGTCGGCGCCACGACCCTCTACCAGGACCCATCCGACTGACGTCGACGTCAGCGACAGTCCAAGTACCGTGTCCAATTCCGCACCTCAATCGCAGTCCAACGCCCATGCGCCGCACCCGGCGAACATGGCGAATGGCGCGTGCTTGGCGGGCGGCGGAAGGACCGGGACAGCGTGGTCTCGTCGGTCTATCTCGGGTCACCCTACGCGTTCTTCACAGCAAATGGCGACCCGGGGATCAACACCTGTGCAATTGCAGGTGGCCGCGCGACGTTGCCGAAACGCGTCGTTTAGCGCCCATAACAGCGGGTACTTGCAGGTGGCAGCGGTCCGCGACGACGCGACACATCTTTGCGTCTTAATCGACATATAGACGACCGCACGGTAAGTTTCTCCGGGAGTTCGAGACAGCGTCGACAAGGGGCCTGCTATGGCAAATGTAAGCGAGAAGATGCGTGGCTGGATTCGGCGGCTTTCCGTCGCCGCAATTGCAGCCGCCGCCCTACCGGGTTTGGTCACTCTGATCGGTGACACACCGACAGCTGCGGCCTTCTCCCGGCCGGGTCTTCCCGTCGAATACCTGCAGGTGCCGTCGGCTTCGATGGGCCGCAGCATCAAGGTGCAGTTCCAGAGCGGTGGCAACGGCTCGCCGGCGGTGTACTTGCTGGACGGCCTTCGCGCCCAGGACGACTACAACGGCTGGGACATCAACACCCCTGCCTTCGAGTGGTACTACCAGTCCGGCCTTTCGGTCATCATGCCCGTCGGCGGCCAGTCCAGCTTCTACACCGACTGGTACCGCCCCGCCTGTGGCAAGGCCGGCTGCTCGACCTATAAATGGGAAACATTCCTGACCAGTGAACTGCCCGGCTACCTGTCGTCGGAAAAGAGCGTCAAGCCGAACGGCAGCGCGGCGATCGGCATCTCGATGGCGGGCTCATCGGCGATGAACCTGGCCATTTACCACCCCGGCCAGTTCATCTACGCCGGTTCGCTGTCCGGTTACCTCAGCCCCTCAACGGGCCAGAGCTGGATTGGCCTGGCGATGGGTGACGCCGGCGGTTACAAGAAAGAAGACATGTGGGGCCCCGACAGCGACCCGGCCTGGGTGCGCAACGACCCCACGGTGAACGTCGGCCAGCTCGTCGCCAACAACACTCGCCTCTGGGTGTACTGCGGTAACGGCACCCCGAACGAACTGGGCGGCGACAACCTGCCGGCCAAGTTCCTCGAGAGCAACTTCATGATCGGCGGCAACAAGAAGTTCCAGGATGCCTACACCGCCGCGGGCGGCCACAATGCCGTGTTCAACTTCCCGCCGACCGGTACGCACAGCTGGGAGTACTGGGGCCAGCAGCTCAACGCGATGAAGCCCGATCTGCAGGGCGCGCTGGGAGCTCACGCAGGCTGAGTCTTTCAAAAGAACTGCGCTTGACGGAATTTCGTCGAGCGCAGTTCTTTTTTGTCAACGTGGTGAGTGCAGCCTGTCGGTGACGTCGACCCATTCCGCCTTCGTCCCTCGGTGATCGGTCACGTCGTGGCACTGGCCATAAATCCGGGCGACGCCGTGCGTTGCGGAGTCGCGATCGGGATAGACAAGCGCGTTGACGCCGTCCTTCGAGAGATTCCGGCCAAACACGTGCTGGTTGGGCGGTGGGCCCTCACGCCAGCCGCGGGCCACCATGGCGACGGCGATGCCGCGGAAGTACTGATCGGGGTCGACGTCGGACGGCAGCTGAAAATCAAGGTAGACCGCGCCCTGATACGGCGGGTCGTCGCGGTTCCGGCACGACATCAATAGGTAACCGGCAGTGGGCCGGCGAAGATCAGCGATCGCCACGATGTCCCGGGCGTGCTCGACGACCTCGGTTTGCGTTTGCGCGGCGGTAGCCGCGGGGCCGGGGTGTTCGACCGCGTTGGACGCCGTGGCATGCAGTCGATCGATCGCCAGGTATACCGCGCCGACTATCAGAACCGTCGACAGGATCACGAGGGTCATCGCCCGCACTGCCGTCGAACGCAGACCCGACGTCGAGTCGTCGTTGGTCACAGTCGAATACGCACTGGGCTAGCCCATGGCGGCAGTCAGCCCCCGAGAGCCGCAAGAAGCTCTTTGATCCGGGTCGCTTCTTCGTCGGTCGGGACTTCCTCGGCCTCAATGGCGTCGAGAAGCTCGGGTGTGAGCCCGGCGCCGTTGGCGGTTTCCTGCGCCGACAGCTTCGCGCGTCGCCGGGCGACGTAGAGCTGCTGGCCCAGCGTCGCCCCCGGCGCCTCGGAGGCCGACGCCATCAGCTCGTCGTAACGCGTCCGAACTCCGCTGAGCGACACGATGACTGACGGTGTCGCGCGACCGCGGCTCGCCGCCTTCGTCAGCGCCGTCTGCAGCTTGCGTAGGCCGGACAGGATGACGTTCGCGCGGTCGGAGAACTCAGGGTCGCTGGTGTCGGGCAAGGCGTCGATGGCAGCGGAGAACATCTGCATCGCCGCCTCGACCAAGCTGACGATGACGGGGGCTTCGCCGTCATCCGGTCCGCTGTCGTTCTTGGACCGCTTTGTGCTGTGGAAATCGTCGATGATGATCACTCCGTCTGAACGGTGACTTTAAAGACGTCGAAACGCTAGCGCGGATCGATCATCGGGACAAGGTTTGGGCCGGCGAACGCAATCCGGTTAGGCCCGCGCCGTTTCCGTTGTTCGGCCGTGGACCAATTCGATGCGTCGACTCGAATGGCGAACATCCCCATTTCCGCGCACTGCCCAGCCCCGGACATGCTTGGATCAGCCCATGCAGGGTTCTGCGACAGTTCATATGGCGGCATCGGCGGACCGGATCTGGAACCTGATCACCGACGTCGACAGCATCGGCAGCTACTCCCCCGAAGTGTTCGAAGCCGAATGGTTGGACGGTGCCACCGGACCTGCTGTGGGCCGGCGATTCCGCGGACACGTCAAACGCAACGAGATCGGCCCGGTCTATTGGACGGTGTGTCGCGTCACCGCGTGCGAGCCCGGCCGCGAATTCGGCTTCGAGGTGCTCGTCGGCGACCGTGCGGTCAACAACTGGCATTACCAGCTTGCGCCCACCGGCGACGGCACCGACGTCACCGAGTCATTCCGGATGACGTCTTCGCCATTCGTCGGCATCTATTACTGGCTCTTCGGCGGCTGGCTGCGGCAGCGCCGCAATGTCCGGGACATGACCAAGACGTTGAACCGACTCAAGGATGTGGCAGAGGCATGAGCGGTCGATGGACACGCGAAGAAATCGATGCGGCCTTCGAACACCACAAACAAGTCGTCGTCGAGATCGGATCGAGTTGGGACTGGTCGCGATTCGCCGACCAATTCACCGAGGATGCAACGTATGTCGAGCACACCTACGGGACGATGCACGGCCGCGAGCAGATCCGTGACTGGATCGTCTCGACCATGAACGTCTTCCCCGGCAGCGAGATGCCGTTCTATCCGACCTCGTGGCATTCCATCGATGTCGATCGCGGGTGGGTGTTCTGCGAATTCCTCAACCGAATGCGTGATCCCGGCGACGGAAGCGTTCACCAGGCGGCCAATCTGTCGGTAATGAAATACGCCGGCGAGAACGCGTGGAGCTATGAGGAAGACGCCTACAACCCGATGAACTTCCTGCCGATGGTGCAGTCCTATGTCGAGCGCAGCCACGCGATGGGCACCATCAGCGATGACGCCATCACCTTCGCGAGGAACATGAACTGGGAACTGGGCTGACCACCCGACCGCCGTGCGAAGCCGTAAGCTTTCGACAGCACTGCGCGACGAAGTGGGGGCTCGATCTGTGGCTATCGCACTGAAGCAAAGACTGCACTGGCTGGCGCTGCACGGCTTCGTTCGCGGTGGCTCCTCGGTCGGCGCTCGCCGTGGCGACCTCCAGGCGCGGCTGATCGCCGACCCGTCCGTCAAGGCGAACCCGGTGCCGTTCTACGAGGAGGTGCGGGCCCGCGGACCGCTGGTCCGATCCCGCCTCGGCTACATCACCGCGGATCACGCGATCGGGCACGAACTGTTGCGATCCGAGGACTTCCGGGTGCTTTCGATCGGGTCGAATCTGCCTGCGCCACTGCGATGGCTGGAATTGCGTACCCGCGACAACCTGCTGCACCCGCTTCGCCCGCCGTCGCTGCTGGCCGTCGAACCGCCGGATCACACCCGCTACCGCAAGACCGTGTCGTCGGTGTTCACCCAGCGAGCGGTGGCCGCTCTGCGGGACGGGGTCGAGCGGACCGCGGAGTCGTTGCTGGAGGAGCTGTCCTGCGATTCGGGCGTCGTCGACATCGTCGACCGGTACTGTTCGCAGCTTCCGGTGGCGATCATCAGCGACATCCTGGGGGTGCCCGACGACGATCGACAGCGTATTCTCGAATTCGGCGAACTCGCCGCTCCCAGTCTGGATTTCGGTCTGCCCTGGCCGCAATATCAGCGGGTGCAGCGTGGTCTGATCGGATTCAACGTTTGGCTGGACACCCATCTGGACAAGCTGCGCGGCGCTCCCGGCGAAGACCTGATGAGCCAGCTTATCCGCAAAGCCGAAAGCGGTTCGCCGGAAACCTATCTCGACAAAGAAGAGCTTCGAGCGGTCGCCGGTCTGGTGCTGGCCGCCGGGTTCGAGACCACGGTGAACCTGCTGGGCAACGGGATTCGCATGTTGCTGGATAAACCCGAGCACCTGATCACTCTTCGCCAGCGGCCTGAACTATGGCCGACCGCGGTGGAGGAAATCCTGCGGCTGGAATCCCCCGTCCAGCTGACCGCACGAATCGCGCTGCAAGACACCGAAATTGCCGGTCAAACGATCAACCAAGGTGAACTGGTGGTGGTCTACGTTGCTGCGGCCAACCGCGATCCAGCGGTCTTCCCCGACCCCAACGCGTTCGACATCGAGCGCGACAACGCGGGTAAACACCTGGCGTTCTCCGGCGGCCGGCATTTCTGCCTGGGAGCGGCGCTGGCGCGCGCCGAAGGCGAAGTGGGTCTGCGGGCGTTCTTCGACCGCTTCCCGGACGTACGGTCCGCCGGCGCCGGGAGCCGTCGCGACACCCGGGTTTTGCACGGGTGGTCGACGCTGCCCGTGGCATTGGGCCCGGCCAGGTCGATGGCTGCCCGCTAAGGGCCGGACTTCCCGCCGAAGTAACACTCCAGCGTCATCGTGCACACCAGTCCGCCGGTGCGGTTGAACATGGTGCCCTGCGCGAGACCCCGGCCACCGATGCCGCTCGGTGAATGCTGTTCGTAGAGCAGCCAATCCGACAGGTCCGGTGGATGGTGAAACCACATCGCCAGGTCCATCAGCGCGGAGAATCCCGGCCCCAACGGTGTCGTGCGGCGGGCGATCATCGCCGATTCGAGCAGAGTGCGGCCCGCGACGAAAGCCGTGAGGCACTGGGCGACCACCGGGTCGACCGGAGCGGCGCCGCTGGGTCGCCACCACATTCGGATGCTCGCAGGTGGCGGGTCGGAGAAGTCGGCGGCGAGCCGGGCCGAGGGATCGACGTATCGATAGTCGACGGGCTGCTCGCGTACCCACCAGCCATCCCTTTCGTCCGCCAGGTCGCGGTGCTGCTCGGCGAAGCCCGAAACCGTGTCGGGATCGGGTAGGTCTGGCGGAAGCTGTTGATAGACAATATTTTCGACAGTCCTGCTGAATGAGACGACACCTTCCAATAACACCGACCCGAACTGACGGGCGGTCACGCGACGGGCCGAGAAGGTGCCGCCGTCATGCAGTGTCGTGACTTTGAAGTCCACCGGTTGCCGGGCGTCGCCGGCGCGCAGGAAGTACATGTGCATGCTGTGCGGCAACCGGTCGGCGACCGTCCGGCTCGCCGCCATCAACGCCTGCGCGGCGATATGACCGCCGGAGATGTGATGCGCGATTTCGTCGAGTTGATTCCCGACGAAGAACTCGGCGTTGACCTGTTCGAGTTCGAGGCTGTCGAGGACCTGTTTCAGTGTGATGACGGGCGCAGAAGTCACGCACGCATCATGCCGCTAAGACAGGTAGCGGCCAAACCATTCCAGCGTTCGCCGCCACGCGTCCTGGGCAGCGGCCGCGTTGTAGCGCGGTCCTCTGTCGTTGAAGAAAGCGTGATCGGCGTCGGGTTCGATCACGATGTCATGGATCAGGCCGGCGCGCTCGAGGGCGGCTCTGGCGGCCGGCTCGGAATCCGTGACGCGCTTGTCCTTGGCTCCGTAGAACGCCAGCACGGCGGTCGCCTTGTCCCCGCTGAAGTCTGGGTTGTCGGGCAGCGGACCGTAGAACGGCACCGCGGCCGACAGGCGCGCATTGTGCGAGGCGAGTAGTTGCCACACCAGCCCGCCGCCGAAACAGAAGCCGACGACCGCGATCTTGCCGCCGGGCACCCGGTTCTGCAGTTCCGTGATGCCGGAATTCAGGTCGGCGAGGAAACGGTCCTGCGGCGCCGCGGCCAGCGCCGCGGTGGCTTTGGCCGGATCGGAGAATTGGCCTGTGCCACCCTCTTCGGACAACAAGTCGATGGCCAACGCCGAGTAGCCGGCCCCGGCGAATCGCTCGGCCACCGAATGAACCCAATCGGTGAGTCCTTTGTTCTCGTGAATGACCAATACCCCGCGGCGGGCGTTGTGTGCCTGGGCCCAGGCGCCCTGCAGTTCGCCGCGTGGGCCCGCCCAGGTGATCGGCTCGGTGGGCAGCGCCTGCTTGGCACCCGGCGCGTCGACGCCCTCGCCCGAACTCGAGTGCAGTGGCCGCGCCTCGTCGTGGCCACACGCCGCGATCAGCTCGGCCGCGGCACCGCTGCCCAGTCCCAATAGCGCCAGCCGACGCATGGCCTCTCGTCTGGTCAGCAATCCGTCGACGTGGTCGGCCGCAATCTCTTCGGCGATGTATTGCTGTAAAGAAGTCATCAAGATTGAGTATCCCCCACGGCCAGGCGGTGTGCCCGGAAGCGCTGCCGCACTGGATCAGTCGATGTTGTCCGGGTCGGCCACCGGGACGAGCAGATGCGACGGGGCGAGTCCGCCCTGGTACAGCCGATACGTGCCGCCGGCGAGCGCTCTTCGGGCGGGCGCGGTCGGCACAAGGTGCGGGAAGTCGAACGTCGTCACCGTCAGCCGCAGCCGGTGACCGGATTCGAGCATCGCGGCGGTCGGAAAAATCTCGATGTCGTACCGGGTGAGTTCGCCGGGAACGACGGGCTTGACCGCCGCCTTGGTGGAGAGGTGGTGCGGCTTGAGCACGGTGCCGTCGGGCAGGTACCAGGTGCGCTCCGGGTCTAGCTCACGGTGCGAACCAAGCAGCGCCCCCTGGGTCAGGGGGCGCGATAAGCCGTCGGGTGCGACGTCGTCGATGTGCGCGACGAATAGTGACTCAGTGGTGTCGGCAGTGGCATTCAGCGTCAGCGTGATCGGTCCGGCAATCAGGGACGGCGCCTCGAAAGCCTCCGTCGTGTAGGTCAGCGCGCCGCGCTGCACCCGACGGTTGTCCTGGTCGTAGCGGGTCCGGCCGCCGCGCTGACTGCGGATGAAGCTGGCCATCCCGAGTGTCCACTGCTCGACGCTGCGTCCGGCCACCGGCCCGCGGCCGACGTATGCGACTGTCGCCGTTGAGGTCTCAGGCGCGCAATCCGCGGTGAGCCGGCCGCCTTCGGAGAGGTAGAACCGGGTCGGCGTCGCCTGCTCGAGCGGATAATCGCAAACGTGGAACCAGCGCGCACTACCGATCGGTTGGAAGGTCAGCGGTGGCCCCGAGATTTTCGCGTCGGCATCGTCGTTGAGCCAGTAGTCGAACCACCGCAGTTGTACCGCTTGCAGGTGCAGGTTGCCGTACATCGTGACGTGGTACCAGGGGCCCATCATCAGCCGCAGGTGCTCTGATACCGGTTGACCGGGTTGCATCGGCTGCTCGTCCGGGCGCCCCGCGAATGCGTTCTGCAGCGCGGCGTAGTTAAGCGGTACTCCCCGTTGGAAGGCGTCATGCCAGCCGCCGACCAAGAAGACCGCCACCTTGTTGGCGACGATCTGCGGGATCACCGTTGCGGGCCGCAGGTCTTTCCAGAATTCCTCGTCGAAGGCCGTCTCACCGCCGGCCACCGCGTCGGCGATCAACGGCCCAAAGTAGCCACGTTGCGCGCGTCCGCGCTTGCGCACGCCGGCGATGCCACCCGCTCGCGGCCTGGGGTGCTTGCCGCGGTTGATTACCTCCAGCACCGGGTTGACGACATTGAGCAGGTTGTAGACCCCGCCATAGGCGCGGATCGTGCGCAGATGCGGCGCGCCGCCCATCGCCGCCGCGTCACGGTAGAAGTCGCGGGCGGCCATCACCGGAAAGATCGCCTTCAGCGCAGAATTCGGCCCAACCGCAGCGGCCGTGAAGAGTTGGTTGATCGCCAGGTAGGACACCCCGAACATGCCGACCCGGCCGTTGGAGTTGGGCAGCCTGGACGCCCAATCGACCAACTCGACACCGTCTTGGGCTTGGCGTGCCCCGAACATCTGGAACTCGCCGCCGGACACTCCACAGCCGCGAACATCGACCATGACCTCGATGTAGCCGCGCTTGATCAGAAACGGGGTGGCGCCGCCCCCGATTTGCGCGGCCGGCGGCGGGGCCTTCTTGCCGTAGGGCGTCAGCGACATCAATACCGGGAACGGACCGGTCGCGGCCTCACCGGTGACGAGGTCGGTGGGGTAATGGATGTCGGCCCGCAGGTCGACGCCGTCGCTCATCGGTATTGCGACGTTGTGGTGTATGCCCACGCCGTACTGCGCCGCACGGGGCGTCCATGGCGGCGAGAAGGGCGATGGACTGGTTTCGCGGGTGCGCCTGCGTCGTGACCGCAGCGTTGGCATCCCCACCTCCTGGGAGCGTCGTTGCCTGCGCAGACTTTAAGGATGCGCCGATCCTTGCCCGGCACTGGGGGCTGTCTGCGAGCCTGAGTCCATGTCAGTTGACGAAGCGGTGCTCGGATTGTGGAAGGCCCTGTCGGGGCGCGACTGGGAAGCCGTCAAAACATTTCTGTCCGCGGATTGCATCTACGTCGATATGCCGGTCGGGCCGACCTTGGCCGCTCGAGGACCCGACGACATCGTGAAGCGACTCAAGGTCGGCCTCGAACCGCTGGCCGGCTATGAGAATCACGACGGCGTGCTGGTGTCCAATGGCGCCGACGCCATGTATGAGCATTCCGAGACGTGGAACTGGTCAAGCGGGGAATCCGCTGTGCTGCAATTTGTTTCGGTGCACCGCGTTGAAGACGGCAAAGTGACGCTGTGGAAGGACTACTGGGACATGGGCGGGTTGACCAACCATGCGCCGGCGACCTGGATGGAAGACCTCGCGAAAGCGGACACCAGTTGGATATTCGATGCCACTGGACTGATCTGAGACAGGCGTTTCGGCGACACTGCGGCGTCTGGTTCAGAGGAAGCGCCGAGGCGCTTCGGGTGCGTCAGGCTTGTCCCCCATCATTCGCGGCCGTTTGAAAAAGCAGGTGGCCGTGAAGGGTTTGGCCTGGTCCATTGCGAAGTTGACCATCTCCCACCGCTGTTCCCCCAGCGTGTTCGCTCTGCGCATCATGTCATTTAGAGCATCATCGCCCGTGGCAAGAAACCACGTGTACTCCCATTGCTGCCCATCACCCTCGCCCATCTCGCCACCCTAGAACAGCCACCGGAGCGGTCGCTGCCGCAGCATATTGCAAGGCTGTGCTAACAAGCCGTGGCGGCGAATGTTCCGGCAGATTCACCGTCAGCGCTACTTCGGAGGCCGTCAGCCACCGAGTTCGGCAAGAACCTTGAGCCGCTTGATTGTGTCGGCCGCGATGCGGCCTACCTGGCCGACCGCAACCCGGTCCGCGATGTAGCCCCAGAAACCGCCCGGCGCCTGATAGGACAACCGAAACGTCACCTTTGTCCGGCCATCGCCCGCGTCACGCAACCGAATTCGGCCTCGTAGGTTCACGCCGGTGATGCCCACCCAGGCCAGGTCGCGTCGGTCGTCGAACTCAACGAATTCGATCAGCCCACCGACCGGCACCGAGCCGATCTTCCAATGCACGAGGTAACGGGCACCGATGCCCGGCGGCTGATCGTTGGCGCTTTCCCAACGCTCCAGTCGCGTCATGAACGACGGATAGTTTTCCGGGTCGCAGACGATCTTCCAGACCGTGTCGCGGTCGGCGTCGATGACGCAACGGCGTTCGACGCGCATCAGCCGATCACCGGGAATCGCCGTCGCGCGGCAAGGCGGTCGACACCGCCCTGCAGACTGGCCATCACCTTGTCGTGGACGGCCTGGTCGTCGCCGTCGACCTCGATGGGGTGCTGTACTTCGATCGAGATCTTGGTGGGCAGTGGGATGTGCCCGGCGAGGTCGCTGATGTTGAGCCCCCACGGCAGCGCAAGCGAGATCGGAATGCTCTTCAGCCGCAGGATCTTGTCGGCCCGCAGCAGCCTGGCCAGCCACTGCCCGCGGGACAGGAACAGCGCCGCTTCCTGGCCGCCGACGCTGGCCACGGGCACGATCGGCACTCCGGCCTCTCGCGCCAGCTTCACGTAGCCCATCCGGCCGTCGAAGTCGACCTTGTGCCGTTCCCACGTTGGTCTGAACACTTCGTAGTCCCCGCCCGGATAGACCAGCAACGCCGCTCCGGACTCCAGCGCGAGTCGCGCGTTGTCGTGATTCGCGGCCACGGTGCCGAACTTGCGCAGCCATCCGAGCGGCGGCGCCGAGACGACGAGGTTGTGGGCCAGCTGATAGAACGGCCGCTCGACCCCGAAGTAGGAGCAGAACGCGAGGGTGAAGACGAAGGTGTCTGGAGGCACGTTGCCGCCGCTGTGGTTGCCGACCAGCAACACCGGACCCTGCTCGGGAATCCGGTCCAGATGTTGGACGTCGGCGCGGAAATACAATGAGGCGAACAGCCAGGTCATGGGCAGTTGCTCGCGAATGTAATCGGGATCCCGCTGGTCGAGGTCAGCTTTGGGGACCCGCGACGTGACTTGCTCGCGGGCCCACTCCAGCGCCTCTGGTAAGCCGGCCATTTGGCCTCTATACCCGGACGCCGGTGTCCCTAATCTCCGTATCCAGTCGATAGATGCGGGCCGAGTTTTTGTACGCGATAAGGTCGACGACCCGTATCGCGTCGCCGAGGCTCCAGTCACCGTGGTCGATAAACCCACTCAGCACGCGATGAATTCCGTTGCGCCACAACGCTGCGCCAAGATAATGCAGCTCAGCCGGGCCGAAGCCGTCCGATGAGTAGACGATCTTGCGGAACGGCGCTAGTTCCAGCAGTCGCGCGATGAAGGCGGGTGCTCGGGCGCCCAGGTGATTGATGCTCAGCCCACCGTCGAGATAGACGTTGTTGAACGCCTGGGCCAGGTAGCCGGCCTCGCGTTCGTAGGGGTAACAGTGCAACAGCACGACCGGGGTCGCGCCCGATTCACGCAGGAATTCCCGCAGATACAGCGGATTGGCCTTCTGTAGGTCGCAATCCCGGTCACCGAAGCCGACATGGAATTGCAGCGGTTTGCCCACCCGCAGCGCTTGGTGCAGGCCGAAGCGCAGCAGCACTCGGTCGGTGAGTCGAAGGCCGCCGCTCTCGCGCCACCTCGCGGCGGCCGCGTCGACTTCGGCCTCCGACGGCTCGCTCAGGTCGCCGTCGAATCCGCCGCGATAGGCCAGGATGGATTTGGTGCCGACGGCGCCGACCACACGCTGTCTCAAGATGCGTTCGAATGCTGTCGTGTAGTCCCCTGGAGAAATCGCGGCTTGCTCGGCCACCTGTTCGAGTCGGACAACCTCATGTGCGCGCTGGCGCGACCACTCTGCGACCCGGTTGACGTCTGCCACGTCCTGGGAGTAGCCGGTGTCGACCAACCAATCGCTCACCCCGGCGGCGGGTAAGAAGATCCGCGCCAGCTCAGCCTCGGAGAGCTGGCTGCGGCGATGCCAATAGTCCCGCGGCTCGGCGTGCTTGGGTAGGCCGAGCAGTGGCGCGCAGTGTGTGCGGATGGCGAAGCCGAGTTGGGTGTCGAAGCCTGAGTCGAAGTGGGCGAGTTTCTCGGTGTTGGCTTCGTTGAGGGCATTCTCGAACCGCGGCCTGTCGCCCGCAGTCAGCCAGCAACCGTGCATGTGCTGGTCGATCAGCCGCACGCCGGCGATGTGCTCGGCCAGTGCTGCGACCGTCATACGCTCCAGGCCATCCGGAACTTGTCGGCGAGCTGTTCACGGTTGAGGTGGGCGTAGTTGTCGTGCTCAAAACGCCGGACCGCGACCGTGGCGTCGATGACATGGTCGCCGAGGATGCCGCGTAGCCGCTGCGACTTGTCCAGCGCCGCAATCACTTGCGCGTGCGATGTGGAGAGCAGTTCGATGCCGGCCTTGCCGCGGTCCGCGTCGCTCAGCGACGCCGGGTCTACCTTCATCTCTGCCGGCAGCACCGCGTCGTGGGTAATGCCCTGCAGCGCCAGGCCCAGGATCGCGGCCGTCGCGAAATATGGGTTTGCCGACGGGTCGACGGGTTTGACCTCGACGTTGCCACCGTACGCGCTGCCCGGGCCGCCCGCGACGAATCGGACTGCGGCTTCACGGTTCTCGGTGCCCCAGCAGACGTAGGCCCCCGCCCAGTTGCCGGGGTGCAGTCGCAGTCCCGACACGATCGAGCCGCAGAGCAGTCCCTGGGCCTCGGGAAGGCCGCGTAGCAATCCCGCGACCGCGCTTTCGCCCTTGCTCGTCATTCCGTGGGCACCCGCGCCGTCGGAGAACAGTGGGCCGGCCGCGCTACTCAACGAGAAGTGTTGATGGGCTCCGCATCCGGCGTCACCGACGAATGGAGACGGCGACAGGCTCACCCGCATACCGTGACGGCGGGCGATCCGGCTGACGATGATGCGGGTCAGCATCAACTGGTCGACGGAGGCGACCGGCGACTGCGGTGTCAGGGAAATCTCGAATTGGTTGGTTCCGTACTCGGGATGCAACTGCTCGATCGTGATGCCGGACAGCGACGTCGCCGCGATCACGTCACGAACGAAGGCCTCGTGCTCCAGAACACCCGCCAGCCCATACTGTGCCCAGACCGTTGACGGCAGGCGGTGCCCGTCCGGCTGGACGAGCAGGAATTCGACTTCGTGACCGACCAACGCCTCGAGGCCCGCATCCGCGAGCGCCGTCTCGATTCGCCGTAGCGCCGTGCGACTGCACTCAGGTACCGGCGTGCCGTCCTGCTCGAAGAACGAACCGGGTGCCCACGCCAGCCCGTCGCCGAGAATCCGTAACGCCGACAGGTCAATTCGAACACGCTGATCGCCGACCACACCGATGCGATCGGTGAATGCGATCCCGGTGTGGTCGATCGCGAACGCGTGCCACACCGGGCTGGCGCCCAGACCGGGATCGGCGAATGCGTTGCTGCGGCGGATGGGAACGGTCTTGGCCTGGGTGAGACCGGCCGGATTGATAACCGTACCGATGATCGCGTCCACTCCCTCGGCCTCGAGTTTGGCGATGGCCGCTGCGGCGAGAGGTGTGGTCGTCATCGACCGGGAGACGAAAGTTGGCCCCGGGCTACCGAACTCGGCTCGTCAGACCCGGCTCGGCAGGGTGAGCTTGCACGACTGGGCGATGTCCAGCGTGCGCAGGACGCGTCCCATCCCGACCCACAGTGCGCAAGACAGCGCCAGGTCGGCGAGCAGCTCCTCGGAGAAGTGCTCGCTGCAACGGGCCCAGAAATCCTCGTCGTCGCGCAGCACCGTGTGCTCGGTGGCGAACCGGTAGGCGAACTCGGCGGCGAGGCGTTCCTGGTCGCTGTACCCGGGCCAGGTGCGCCATTGGTCAGCGTGTGCGTACAGGTCTTCGTCGACGCCGTTGGCGATGCCATCCCCGTCGCGGGTGTTGACGCATACTTCGCATTCGTTGCTGTGCGCGATGACCATTCGGGCCAGCTCCCGCGTGCGCATCGGCAACCGGCTGCGGTTGTACACCGCGTCGCTGAACGCCCCGATCGCGCCGCCTAACTCGGGTGACTTCAAGATCCAGCCTGCGAGGTCGTCATCTGGGAAGGTTCCGATTCGGCTCATGGCTGGATGCTACGCCCGGAGTCGGCGGCGCAACGGCCACCGGAAGTTTCTGGGTAGCAAGGTCGGAAACTCGGGGCTCGTCGTCGTCCCAGCCGGGCTGGCCGACGATCCGATGGGTGATCCGGTTGAGCGCGGCATCGACCTGAGCCCGGTCGGGTCGGCCTTGGTAGTTCGGCGAGCGGGTGAGCTTGTCGATGACCCACCCCTGCAGCAGCGACGAGACGAAATCAACCTCGTGGGCGCCGGACGGGGTGAGCCAGAACCGGTCGATGTCGCGCTGCGCGTAGCCGCCTCGAACCAACCGCTCGAAGGTCGGTTCGAGAACCTCGTAGGGGATTCCGAACTGGTCGGCGATGTCGGTGATCCGGGCGATGCCCAAGGCGCGTTGATAGCGATTGATGCGCAGCACCGCCCACAACTCCGCGACGTCGAGCCGGCAGTCCGGTCGCATGGCGATGCTGCGCAACCGCATCCCGGGTTCGACCCGCATGAGGCGGCCGATCGCGGTCTCCAACATCTCGTCGGGCGTTTGCGTGCTCGGCATCGCGAAGCCGTCGCCGAGATCGGCCGCGTTCTGGCCGATGTCGCGCAGCGGCACCTCGCGCAGGAACAGGGCCAGGACGAAACCGACCAGCGCGACCGGGACCGCCCACAAGAACACCTGGGTCAGCGACGCGGCGTAGGCGGCGACGATCGGCGCGGCCTGCGCGTGCGGCAGTCGGTGCAGCGCTTCCGGTGAACTGGCCGCGGCCGGGGCCGCGCCCGACGCCGCGAGCGCCGGCCCGATGCGACTGTGCAGGAAGTTGGTGAACAACGACCCGAAGATCGCCGCACCGAACGAGCTGCCGATGGTCCGGAAGAACGTCACGCCCGACGTTGCGACGCCGAGGTCTTCGAATTTCGAGGTGTTCTGCACGATCAGGACCAATACCTGCATGCACGATCCGATACCGGCACCGAGGATGAACAGGTAAACCGATTGCAGCAGTGCCGAGGTGGACGGGTCCATCCGGGACATCAGCACGAACGCGAGCGCCATCACCGCCGTCCCGGCGACCGGAAACATCTTGTACCGCCCGGTCCGGCCGACCAAAACACCGCTGCCCATGGAGGTCGACAGCATGCCGGCCACCATCGGCAGCGTGCGCAGACCCGACGTGGTCGCCGACACCCCGTCGACAAACTGCATATAGGTGGGCAGGAAGGTCAGTGCGCCCAGCATGGCGAAACCGACCACGAAGGAGAGCACGCAGCAGACCGTGAAGACCGGATTGGCGAACAGCCGGGTCGGCAGGATCGGCGCGGATTGTGGTCCGGACGCCCGGCTTTCGACCCAGACGAAGACGCCCAGCGCCACCACCGAGGCGGCGAACAGTCCGATGATGGTTGCCGAACCCCACGGATAGGTGGTGCCGCCCCAACTGGTGGCCAGCGTCAGACCGGTAGCGCCCAGACCCACGAACAGGATTCCGGCATAGTCGATGACCGGCTTCGCGCGGGCGGCCAGCGACGGGATCGCCGCCGCCGCAACGAAAAAGACCAGGACCGAGACGGGCACGTTGACCCAGAATGCCCACCGCCAGGTGAGGTGGTCGGTGAAGTACCCGCCGAGCAACGGGCCGATCACCGTCGTCACCCCGAATACCGCACCCAGCGCGCCTTGATAGCGCCCGCGATCTCGCAACGGAATCACCTCGCCGATCAGCGCGGTCGCGGTGACCGCGATGGCGCCGCCACCGATGCCCTGCAGTGCGCGGGCACCGACCAGCATGGCCATCGACTGCGACAGTCCGCACAGCACCGAGCCGGTGACGAAGAACATCACCGCCGCCTGAAATATCCGCTTGCGGCCGAACAGGTCGCCGAGCCGACCGCCCAGCGCCGTGACGATCGTCGACGCGAGCAGATAACTGGTGACCACCCACGACTGATGCCCGGCCCCGCCCAGATCCGAGACGATCGTGGGCAGCGCGGTGGCGACGATGGTTTGGTCGAGCGCCGCCAGCAGCATGCCCAGCACGATCGCCAGGAAGACGAAATTGCGTTGTTTCGGGCTGATCAGCGGACCGCTGGTCTCCGCTTCCGGTGGGTTTGTAGTCTGCGCTCTCGTCATAAGCCGCAGCTATACCCGCTCAGCCGCCGGCTTGACCTGTCGTCGGCGGACGCGAGACGCACTGAGCCGAGTACAACTCTTCGCCGAGCTTGTCCATCAGCTGCAACTGCGTCTCGAGGTAATCGACGTGGTTTTCCTCATCGGCAATGATGCCCTCGAGCAGGGCGGCGCTGGTCGAGTCCTGTTTTTCGCGACACAGGATGACCCCGGGCTTGAGCCGGTTGAGCACCTCGTATTCGATCGCCAGGTCGGCTTCGAACTGCTCGCGCAGCGTCTGGCCGATTCGCAGGGAGAAGAGGCGCTGGTAGTTCGGCAGGCCGTCTAGCAGCAGGATGCGGTCGGTGATTGCCTCGGCGTGGCGCATCTCGTCGAAGGACTCGGCGCGGGTGTGGCCCGCCAGTTCGGTGAATCCCCAATTCTCCTGCATTTTGGAATGCAGGAAATACTGGTTGATTGCGGTGAGCTCGCTGGTCAATTGCTCATTGAGCAGACGTAAAACGTCGGGATCGCCTTGCACCATTACTCCTCGTCTAGATCGCCGCTGCGCGTTGTCGGCGCTACGCTACCGCAGGTCAAACCCCTTGTCACCGAAGGTAATACTCACTTCGGACAGCTTTCCCTAACTAAGCCAAGCCATTGCTGACACGTATTTTGTCTGATATGTGAAATCTTCGAAGATCACGTTCAGCGCACATTGGTAGCTGCCCGATGGGACCTTTTCCGGGAGCCGGACGCATTCGATCCCGCTCGTGGACGCGGGACTCGATGAGGGCCCCGTGGCTGAAGTTAGGTTAGCCTTTACGAACCTAGTTAGGTTAGACTCGGCTAATACCAAGTCCGGTCGGTTGCGGAGACCCGAAGGCGGGAGGTTCTCGTGTACGTCTGCCTCTGCGAAGGTGTCACGAGTCAGACCGTCTGCGAGGCGGTCGCTAGTGGCGCCTCGACGTCCAAAGAGGTCGCCGCACGATGCGGGGCGGGCCTGGACTGTGGGCGTTGCCGACGCACCGTGCGGGCGATCATCGAGGCCGCGGCTCAACTGCAGCCGACCGGTACCTAGGGCTCAACTCCCCCGCTTGGCGGCGAAGTCCGCCAGCGCCGCCGCGTTCGCGTGACCGCCCAAAAGCTGGGCGAAGTGGGCATTTTCGCGTTCCGTCGCCGCCGCGATGTCGGGCAGGGTGGGCTCGACAATGGACTGTTTGACGGCAATCAGGCTCGGAATCGACCGCGCGGCCAGAATCTCGGCGTGCCTGCGGGCCTCGGGGAGCAAGTCCTCGGGCTCGCACACCTTCCAGACCATGCCCATGGCCAGCGCTTCCTGCGCGCTCACCCATTCCGATGACATCAGCAGCCAGGCGGCGTTCTGCCGGCCGATCAACTTGGGCAGCAGGTACGACGACGCCGCCTCGGGCGCGACGCCCAGGCTGGTGAACGGGCACTTCAGTCGCGCTGTTGACGACATGAAGACCAGATCGGCGTAGCCCAGAATGGTCGTGCCGATGCCGACACCGACACCGTTGACCGCGCAGATAAACGGCTTGGGAAATCGGGCCAGGGTGTCGATCATGGCGGTGAAATGTGAGCCTTGGTTCGCCATCGCGGGGTCGGTGATGCGGGCCTGCATCTCTTTGAGGTCGTTGCCGGCGCTGAATGCACGACCGGCTCCGGTCAGCAGCACGACGGCGACGTCCGGGTCTTCGGCCGCGTCCTGCAACGCCGCGGCGGTGGCTTCGTAGAGCGCCTCGTTGAACGCGTTGAGCACGTCGGGCCGGGTCAGCGTGAGGGTGCGGACCCGGTCGTCATCGTCGATCTGCAATATCACCGGCGTCTCCTCAGCTGTTGAACGGTGTGGCGAGTACGTAACGACTGGTCGGTATTGTGTCGATGTTGTCGTTGGCGCCGAAAGCCGTAGTGCTGGCGACCATTCGGGACAGCCGCCGGTGCAGGTCGGCGTCGTCGGCAGCACCGAAGAATGCCTGCAGATCAGTGACCGCCTCGATCGGGAACAGCTCCTCGACAACGCCGGCCAACTCCGGCGCGTCGGGCGTCAGCGCGCGCACAACCGCGTTCTGGGTGTAGCCGAAAGTCGACTGAGTTTCGATCGCCACCGGCGTGTGATCGTGCTGCCAGCGCCGCAGCCAGATCGCGTAATCCAGCTCCGCCGGTCGGCGCAGCAGCGCAATATTTGCCAAACCCGTTGTGCGCTGGCCTAGTTCGAGCGGCGCCAGCAACGGGTTCGATTCGGTGACCAGATAGGCCGCCAGCTGATCACATTCGGCGGCGAGCAGGCGTAGCGCCTCGCCGATCTGTTCCCCGTAACACTGAGGTGTCCAGATGCTGACGACGGCCGCACCGGGCGGGTCGAGCGTCGTCAGCGTCATCATCGAATGTCTCACCGCGGCGTCGCGCACATTGACGGTCAGTCCGGCGACTCCGAGCGCCAGGATCGCGTCGGCGACTGGCCCACGCTGCCGTCGGCACCAATCTTCGTCGGGGTCGGCGGCTCGCAGGACCGCCACTACCTTCTCCATGGTCGAAACCTATTCCGAGCGGTCCCGCGCCCAGCGCGGTTGGATAAACACGCCTTCGGCCTCGACGGTGACACCCTCGTCGTCGGCGAGGTGGCCGACGGCATAGGTCTTGACCCCCTCGGTGCGGGTGATGCGGGCCTCGGCATGCAGGTCCCCGGAGTGGGGGTGGGGGCCCGCACGTAGCGGAAGTTGATCGTGCCGGTCGACGGGGATTGATGCCGTCGCTGGCGGCCTCGCCGAGCAGGTGATCCAGCACCAGCGCGGCCACTCCGCCGTGGACGTGTCCCGGCGGGCCCTCGTAGGCGGCGGGCCGAGGTGGAAATCGCACACCGACGTGCCCGAGTCCGTCGCGGTGGATCTGCAACCGGCGGCGCGAGCGGATTGCGGATGCCGATGACAGCATTGCCGATGG
>CAWIKT010000040.1:0-10285 GCA_963836555.1 uncultured Actinomycetota bacterium
ACCACGAGGTGTCCGAGAAGCGGCAGGAAGCGGCGATGTTGCTGACGCGAACGCGCGATTGGGCGACGACGACGTCTACCTCCAGTGAGCATCCGATAGGTTCGCAGAAATGAGCATCGTCGGAGTGGGGATAGACCTTGTCTCCATTACTGAATTCGCCGAGCAGGTCGACCAGCCCGGAACGGTCTTCGCCGAGACTTTCACCCCAGGTGAGCGGCGTGACGCCTCGGACAAGAGTTCGTCGGCGGCACGCCACCTGGCGGCGCGGTGGGCGGCCAAGGAGGCCGTGATCAAGGCCTGGTCCGGATCGCGGTTCTCCCAGCGGCCGGTGTTGCGCGAGGACATCCACCGCGACATCGAGGTGGTCACCGACATGTGGGGGCGGCCGCGGGTGCGGCTGACCGGCGACATCGCCAAGCATCTGAAGGATGTGACGATCCACGTGTCGCTGACGCACGAAGCCGACACCGCAGCGGCGGTGGCTATTCTCGAGGCGCCGTAGGGTTTCTCATCCGTCACAACGAGTCGGCACATGCCGATTTGCCACCTCCGAGCGAAATCAGCCGCTCACAGCCTTGTCGCGAGAGGTGGGCACAACGGCCGCCGCCACGCTCAGTGACCAGTGGCGGATGGGCTTAGCGTCTCGCGTCGACGCAGCCCGACTAGCCTCGAGACCATGAGCGATCTGGTCGAACGCGTGCGCCAGTTGTTGCCTTCGGTCCGCGACGATCTGGAGAATCTGGTCCGCATCCAGTCGGTGTGGGCCGACCCGGCCCGCCGCGACCAGGTGCACCGCAGCGCCCAGGTGACCGCAGAGCTGTTGTCGCAGGCAGGTTTTGGCGATGTACAGATCGTCAGCGAGGGCGGTGCGCCCGCCGTCATCGCCCGCCATCCCGCGCCGCCGGGTGCGCCGACCGTGTTGCTGTACGCCCACCACGATGTGCAGCCCGAGGGCGATCCTGCGCAGTGGGCGTCGCCGCCGTTCGAGCCGACCGAGCGCGACGGCCGGCTCTACGGGCGCGGGAGCGCCGACGACAAGGCCGGTATCGCAACGCATTTGGCGGCGTTCCGGGCGCACGGTGGCAATCCGCCGGTCGGCGTGACGGTATTCGTCGAAGGCGAGGAGGAGTCCGGTTCGCCGTCGCTGGGCCGACTGCTGGCCGCCCATCGTGACGCGCTGGCGGCCGACGTGATCGTCATCGCCGACTCGGACAATTGGAGCACCGAGATTCCGGCGTTGACGGTGTCGCTGCGCGGGATGGCCGACTGTGTGGTCGAGGTGGCAACCCTCGACCACGGCCTGCACTCCGGACTGTGGGGCGGCGTGGTACCCGATGCGCTGATCGGTGCTGATGCGGCTGCTGGCCAGCCTGCACGACGACGAGGGCAACGTCGCGGTCACCGGCCTGCACGAAAGTACGGCCGCGGCAGTCGATTACCCGGCCGATCGGGTCCGCGCCGAGTCGGGGCTGCTGGATGGGGTGAGCGAGATAGGGTCCGGCTCGGTGCCGCAGCGGATGTGGGCCAAGCCGGCAATCACCGTCATCGGAATCGACACGACTTCCGTTGCGGCGTCGTCGAATACGCTGATCCCGCGGGCCCGGGCCAAGGTGAGCATGCGGGTCGCCCCCGGCGGCGACGCGGCACTGCACCTCGACGCGTTGACGCGGCACCTGGAGCGGCACGCGCCATGGGGCGCGCACGTCACCGTCACGCCCGGCGACATCGGCCAGCCCTACGCCATCGACGTGACGGGGCCGGTCTACGACGCCGCGCGGGCCGCGTTCCGGCAGGCCTGGGGAACCGAGCCGGTCGACATGGGCATGGGCGGCTCGATCCCGTTCATCGCGGAGTTCGCCGCTGCGTTCCCGAACGCGGCGATCCTGGTCACCGGCGTCGAAGACCCCGGCACGCAGGCGCACAGCGTCAACGAGAGCCTGCATCTGGGCGTGCTGGAGCGGGCCGCGACCGCGGAGGCGTTGCTGCTGGCCAGCCTGGCTGCCCCGGCGGGTAACCGTTAGGAGGCCGGCCGGGATAGCACGGTGACCACCTCTTGCAGCGGGTCTGGACTCGTCGATACCGCACCCACGTACGGGTGCGCCAACTCGATGACCAGGAACAGGTTGGTCGCAACGATGACGGCGACGATGACGACCATCGGATAGTGCAGGGCAGCCTTGTCGACGCCGTAGACGATCACCGTGCCAAGGACCAGAGCGCTGGTCAGCAGGATGACCGCCCAAAAGGGCCACGGGAGTCCGGCGTCCTCGCGGGCGGTGAGTAGACGAACCGTGCGCGCCTGGCTGATCTTGTCGAGATTGGAGAAAGACGTCGCGAGCAGGCTCTTCTGGGTATCCGTCTTCGGGATCACGCCCTGGTAGGCCTGATACATCTGCCCCAGGGCGGTGTCGACAGACGCTGATCGACTGTTCCCAGCGTTCGGCCATTCGGCAATGGCGGCCCGTTCATAGGTCAACAGGCTCTGCCGGATGCGATTGGCGTCCGGCGCATCGAAAACAACGGTGTCCCTTGCCATTTGCGCCGCTGATGCGCCCTCGGCGCGTGCGTTGCCGTCCGCGGCGTTGTTCTGACCCCACATGGAGGAGACGACGAAGCCGATGAAGAAGGCATAGACGAACCCGATGAAGCCGTAGGTGAACTTGGTCGCGTCGTTGTGCGCGTCACCTTGCAGCGCGGGGAACCGCCGGCGCACGTAGGTCTGAAGCAGCGCCGCTCCGCCCGCGATGAGCACGATCAAGACGGTGAGCAGTGCCCACGAAGGGACGTGGGTCACGATCCACCAAGTCATTTGCTGCCGAACCTAGACGGAAAGGTCGCGGCGCAGCTTGGCCACGTGCCCGGTGGCCTTGACGTTGTACTGAGCTTCGGCGATCTTGCCCTTCTCGTCGACCACGAACGTCGACCGAATGACACCCTGGACTGTCTTGCCGTACATCTTCTTCTCGCCGTAGGCGCCGTAGGCCGCGAGCACTGTGCGCTCGGGATCCGACAGCAACGGAAATGTCAGGCCCTCTGCGTCGCGGAACTTGGCGAGCTTCTCCGGTTTGTCGGGGGAGATGCCGACGACGTCGAGGCCGGCCCCGCTCAACTCGCCCAGGCTGTCGCGAAAGTCGCAGGCCTGCTTGGTGCAGCCGGGCGTCGACGCCGCCGGGTAGAAGTACACGATCACTCGGCGGCCCTTGTAGTCGGCAAGCGAGACTTTCTTGCCGTCGGCGTCGGGGAGGGAGAAGGCGGGCGCTTTGTCGCCCGGCGCGAGGCGCGCGGTGTCGGTCACGGAGCTGCCTTTCTGTTCACCGGCAGCTCTGACGAACGCCGGCTGATCTAGGGTAGGCGGCAGGCACCAACCTCGACCGAGCCTGGTCTGAGTTCGCCGACGACAGGGAGGATCGAGAGTGGCGGAGCGGGATCCCGACACCATCAAGCAAGAAATCGACAAGGCACGCGACCAGCTCGCATCGACGGTCGATTCGCTCGCTGTGCGGGCTAACCCTCGCCGCCTCGCCGACGACGCGAAGGCCCGGGCGATCGGATTCGTCAAAAAGCCCGCAGTGGCGATCTCACTGGCCGGAATTGCGGCTCTGGCCGCGGCATTGGCAGTACGTCGGATTCGCAACCGGTAAACCCACGCGCAGACGTCGCCTCCGGCCGACGTCATACATATAGTGCTGGTGCGCCGTCAGGGTTTCGAACCCCGGACCCGCTGATTAAGAGTCAGCTGCTCTACCAACTGAGCTAACGGCGCGTGCGTCCTGTCGGACTGCGTTTGAGACAATAACAGCCATTCCGTCGACGGAGGAAATCGTCGCGTGTGGCATTGATCGGTGATGACGGTTGACAGCATCCACGCTCTAGAATACTCCGCAGTAACACGGCATTACAGCTCGCTAGGAGAAACACGCAGGTGGCAGGTCGCTTCAACAGGGTCCAGGACAGCGGCCGGCGGTGGCTGGCTGTGCTGATGGTGCCACTCGCGGTGTTCGCCGCGGGGGCCTGCAGTGGCAACGGTGGGACCCCGGCCCCCAAGGCCATCATGGACAAGGCCACCCCGTTCAGCGACCTGCTCGTCCCGAAACTCACCGCATCCGTCACCGACGGCGCGGTGGGCGTCGCGGTCGACAGCCCGGTGACGGTGAGCGCCGACAACGGCGTGCTGGCCTCGGTCGAGATGGTCAACGAAAACGGCGGCACGGTCGAGGGCCAGCTCAGCCCCGACGGCGTCCGCTGGTCGACCACCGAGCGGTTGGGCTACAACCGGCTGTACACGCTGACCGCGAAGGCGCGTGGGCTGGGCGGCGTGGCCACCCGCCAGCTGTCCTTCCAAACCCACTCGCCGCACAACCTGGCGATGGCCTATCCGAGACCGAGCGAGGGCGAGGTCGTTGGTGTCGGCGAGACGGTCGCCGTTCAGTTCGACGAGAACATCGCGAACCGTGAGGCCGCCGAGAAGGCGATCCACGTGACCACCGATCCGCCCGTCGAGGGTGCGTTCTACTGGCTGAACAATCGCGAAGTACGTTGGCGTCCGGAGCATTTCTGGAAGCCGGGAACCAACGTCGACGTCGCCGTCGACACCTACGGGATCGATCTGGGAGACGGGGTGTTCGGCCAGGACAACGCCCGCACCCACTTCACCATCGGTGACGAGGTCATTGCGACGGCCGACGACAACACCAAGATGGTGACGGTCCGCGTGAACGGTGACGTCGTCAAAACGATGCCGACGTCGATGGGTAAGGACAGCACGCCCACCGCCAGCGGGACCTACATCCTTGGTGTGCGATTCGCGCACATGATCATGGATTCGTCGACCTACGGCGTTCCGGTCAACTCGCCCAACGGATATCGCACCGAGGTCGACTTCGCCACCCAGATGTCCTACAGCGGGGTATTTGTGCACTCGGCTCCGTGGTCGGTTGGCGCCCAAGGGCACACGAACACCAGCCACGGCTGCCTGAACGTGAGCCCGAGCAACGCGCAGTGGTTCTTCGAACACACCAAGCGCGGCGACGTCGTCCAGGTTCTCAACACGATCGGACCACCACTGTCGGGCACCGAAGGTCTCGGCGACTGGAACATCCCGTGGGACCAGTGGCACGCCGGCAACGCCAAGGCGTGACATCGGTTCGCAACGTGACAGTCGTTATCCGGCAACCTGATTCGCGTCGAATTAAGCGTCCGGACGTCTAACACGCCGGCTTGCTCAGGCATCCACCCACGCGGGCGGTAGCGCTCTTAACCTTGACGGTATGAGTGAGACTCTCGGTCAGCAGGAGGCGGCGGTCCGGCGCGGCCGCCTGGCCGCCTTCGGGGGCGTCGTGCTGTGGCAAGTGGTCGGCTTCGCCGCCGGTGCAATCAGCTATGCCGCCGAGGCGGGCGGATTCGAACTCGAGATGCGCAGAGCCGCCTTGCGCGCTCGACGCTAGGGATCAGCGCCGAGCGCGTGGCGCTCATCTGGGGTGACTGACGGGACTCGAACCCGCGACATTCAGGATCACAACCTGACGCTCTACCAACTGAACTACAGCCACCATTGCCGCGTCCAAGGAAGCAGCGTCGTCGATCTTAGCGGCTCGGGTCCCCGGGGGCCGAATCTGTTTCCTGCGGCGCGGCCGAGTCGACACCGAGCTCGTCGGCCACAGCCGCGATTTCGCTGGTCGAAGGCCCGGGCGGTGTCACGAAGGCGGTGCCCCGGTAGTACTTCAGCTCACGGATGGACTCGTGGATATCGGCTAGCGCGCGGTGCGCCAGGCCCTTGGACGGCTGGCCGTAATAGATGCGCGGATACCACCGTCGGCAGAGCTCCTTGATCGAGCTCACATCGATCATCCGGTAGTGCAAATACGAGTCCAGGGTCGGCATGTCGCGGGCGATGAACCCGCGGTCGGTGGAAATCGAGTTGCCGGCCAGCGGCGCCGTTTTAGCCTGTTTGACATGTTGACGGACGTAGTCGAGCACCGCGGCCTCGGCGGTGGCGACGTCGACGGTGGATGCCCGCACCTCGTCGATCAGCCCTGAACGGGTGTGCATTTCCGTCACGACGGGAAGCATCGCTGACATTGCGGCATCGTCGGCGTGGATCACCATGTCGAGGCCCTCGCCGAGGATATTGAGTTCGCCGTCGGTCACCAGGACGGCGATCTCGATCAACTTGTCCGAGGCCACGTCCAGCCCGGTCATCTCGCAGTCGATCCACACCAGTTCGTCCCGCACAGCGTTCACCCTAGGCAAAGTGAGGTGGCGAGGCTGCAGCACCCCGACTGAGGGTCGCAGCCAGTAAGGTCGGGCGTGATCTTCGACCATGGCAATTCCGGGAGAGGCGAGGTCCAATGAGCACCGACTCGACAGCGACGCCCGCACAGCAGATCGCGGCCGGTTACGCCGTCGGCGGGCAGGCGCTGGAACTGGGCACTGTGGTGATCGACGGTAAGACGGACCCGGCCGCACAGATCCGCGTCCCGCTCGCCACCGTCAACCGGCACGGCCTGGTGGCCGGCGCGACCGGTACCGGTAAGACCAAGACGCTGCAGGTGATCGCCGAGCAGTTGTCGGCCGCGGGTGTGCCGGTGCTGATGGCCGACGTGAAGGGCGACTTGTCCGGGCTGTCGCGCCCCGGTGAGAGCAGCGACAAGATCACCACGCGGGCGAAGGAAACCGGCGACGACTGGGCGCCGACCGCCTATCCGGTGGACTTTCTGTCGTTGGGCACCAAGGGCATTGGCGTGCCGGTGCGAGCCACGATCGCCAGCTTCGGGCCGATTTTACTGTCAAAAGTGTTGGGGCTCAACACCACTCAAGAGTCGACACTCGGCTTGATCTTCCACTATGCCGACCAGAACAACTACGAGCTGCTCGACCTGAAAGACCTGCGTGCGGTGATCGCCAAGCTCACCAGCGACGAGGGTAAGGCAGACTTGAAGTCGCTGGGCGGGGTGTCCGCGCAGACGGCCGGCGTCATCCTGCGCGCATTGGTGAACCTGGAAGCCGAAGGCGCCGATACGTTTTTCGGCGAGCCGGAACTGAAGCCCAAGGATCTGCTGCGTTTAGACGACAAGGGCCGCGGCGTCATCTCGTTGCTGGAACTCGGTGCCCAGGCCGCACGTCCGGTGCTGTTCTCCACCTTTTTAATGTGGGTGCTGTCGGATCTCTTCCGGACGTTGCCGGAGATCGGTGACGTCGACAAGCCCAAGCTGGTGTTCTTCTTCGATGAGGCGCACCTGCTGTTCAGCGAAGCGTCCAAGGCGTTTCTGGAACAGGTCGAGCAGACCGTCAAGCTGATCCGTTCGCGCGGCGTCGGAGTGTTCTTCTGCACTCAGCTGCCCACCGATGTGCCCAACGAGGTGCTCTCGCAGTTGGGTGCGCGCATCCAGCACGCGCTGCGCGCGTTCACTCCCGACGATCAGAAGGCGCTGACGAAAACCGTCCGCACCTACCCGAAAACCGATGTGTACGACCTTGCTTCGGCGTTGACGTCACTGGGCATCGGCGAAGCGGTGGTCACCGTGCTCTCCGAACGCGGCGCCCCGACTCCGGTCGCCTGGACCAGGCTGCGTTCGCCACGGTCGCTGATGGCCGCCATCGGCGACGATGCGATCGCCGCCGCCGCCAAGGGCAGCCCCCTGCAGGTGACCTATGGCGAGACCAAAGACCGTGAATCCGCCTACGAGAAGATCGAAGCCGAAAAGGCCAAGGCGCAGGCCGAACAACCGGCGCCGGCACCGGCGGGATCAAAGAATGCGCCCGACGTCGCGAAGAAGCCCGGCTGGTTCAGTCGATTCGTCAACAGCCGCGGCTTCCAGACCTTCCTCAAGGCGCTGGGCACCGAGCTGATTCGCAACCTGTTCGGCGGCAACACCAAACGCCGTCGGTAGCTCAGCCACCGCCCATCTTTTTGTAGAAGCGCCCGACGATCGGCGCGACGATGGCGCGCGGTGAATATTGGCTAGCCGTCGACATCGCCTTGGAAGTCACGCCGGGCACGACGCGCATCTTGTTGCGATTCAATGCATCCAGCGATTTCTTCGCGGTGTATTCGGTGGAGATCCACAAGAAATCGGGTACCAGTTTCTCGACGATCGACGCCTCGGCGGGGTCCGGCAGTTCGGTGCGAACCGGGCCGGGAGCCAAAACCGTTACGTGCACACCGCTCTTGCGCAGCTCGCCGCGCAGTGACTCGCTGAAGGTGTTCGCAAACGCCTTCGTCGCGGCGTAGGTCGCGTTGTAGGGAATCGGCGAATTGCCCGCTGCTGAACCGGATATCAGGATGCCACCCGCCTTGCGCTGGAGCATTCCCGGCAGCACCGCCAGCACCATGTCGTGCACCGCGACCGCATTCAGCTGGACCTGGGCGCGCTCGACCTCGGGGTCGAGCGTGGCCACCGGACCGAAGGTCGCGGTTCCGGCGTTGGCGCACAGGATCGATACATTCCGGGTGGCCAGCTCGTCGATGAGTTTCTCGCGGTCGGCGGTGTCGGCGAGGTCGGCGGGACGCACTTCGACCGTGACGCCGTACTTTTCGCTCAAACTGCCCGCCAACTCGTTGAGCAGATCCTCGCGGCGAGCCGTGATGATCAGACTGTGACCGCGGGCGGCCAGTTCGGTCGCCAGCGATGCGCCGATGTTCTGTGAAGCTCCGGTGACAACTGCGCGGGCGTCGGGGCTGGGGGCGGGTACCGGCATGCGCCAATGGTAGACAGGCCAACGATGCCTGAATCCAGCAGTCGCGTTTCGCCCGCCGCCACGCGATCTCAAGCAGTGGCGTGGGCGCTGTGGGACACCGGTTCCGCGGGCGTCAGTGCGGTCGTCGTGACATTCGTGTTTTCGGTGTATCTGACCGGGGCCGTCGGCAAAGGTCTGCCGGGCGGTGTGACGCCGGCAAGCTGGCTGGGCCGCGCCCTGGCGATCGCCGGGTTGACCATCGCCGTGCTGGCGCCGGTGATCGGCGTCTGGGTCGAGAATCCCCGGCGGCGGCGTCTCACCCTGACCGTGTTGACCGGCCTGGTGGTCGCGATGGTCAGCGCGATGAGCCTGATCCGCGCGCGACCCGACTACCTGTGGGCCGGGCTGGCGCTGCTCGCGCTGGGCGCGGCTTGCGGCGACCTGGCCAGCGTCCCGTACAACGCGATGCTGCGGCAGCTGACGACGCCGCAGAACTCCGGTCGAATCTCGGGCTTTGGCCTGGCGGCCGCGTTCGTCGGCAGCGTCGGATTGTTGCTGCTGGTCTACTTCGGCTGCATCGACGGCAAAGGACCCACCCGCGGCTTCCTGCACCTGCCGGTCGGCGACGGGATGAACGTCCGGATCGCGATGCTCGTGGCCGCGGGATGGTTGGTGACGTTCGCGACGCCACTGCTGCTGACCGCGCACAAGCTGCCCTCGACGGCCGAGGACGACGGCCCCGCGAAGACCGCGCTGGGTGGCTACCGCCGGCTGTGGCAGGACCTGGTCGGCGAATGGCACCGCGATCGCAACCTGGTCTATTACCTGCTGGCCGCGGCGGTCTTCCGCGACGGCCTGGCCGGCGTCTTCACCTTCGGTGGGGTGGTCGGCGTCAATGCCTACGGGATCGCCCCGGACGCTGTGCTGATCTTCGGCGTGGCCGCCAGCGTGGTGGCCGCGCTCGGTGCCGTCTTCGGCGGATTCCTGGACGACTGGATCGGCTCAAAACCGGTGATCATCGGATCGCTGGCGTGCATCATCGCCGCCGGGCTGACGATGATGGCGCTGTCGGGGCCTAGGGCGTTCTGGGCCACCGGGCTGCTGTTGTGCCTGTTCATCGGACCGGCCCAGGCGTCGGCGCGGACATTGCTGCTGCGGATGTCCAGCGACGGCAAGGAAGGCGTGGCGTTCGGCCTTTATACGATGACCGGACGTGCCGTTTCGTTCATCGCGCCGTGGTTGTTCTCGGTGTTCGTCGACCTGTTCGGCGCCGTGCGCGCCGGCATGGGCGGGCTGTGCCTCGTCATGACGGTCGGCTTGCTGGGTCTGCTCGCGGTGCGGGCCCCACACCGCGTTGCGGTGACCGACTGACCTGTATTTCAGCCGTTGCCGTTGCAGATCGTCAGGCCGGCGCCGTTGCGCTGATTGATCTCGACGCCGTCGACCGTCACCGTGCAGGTGACGTCGTGGCCGATGTTGACGATCGTGACGTTGGGCGTCTTACTGCCGGACTCGGGCAGGCTGACCTCTTTGGACCACGGCAACGGAACGTTGAATTCGGTCTGCATCATGCCGTCGTTGTCGACGTAGGTGATGCTGATCGCGCGGC
>CAWIKT010000041.1:0-130411 GCA_963836555.1 uncultured Actinomycetota bacterium
GTATTGCACGAGGCCGGCCATGATGTTGGCCAGCACGATGACCCAGAGCAGCGAGAAGCCGAACTGCGAGCCCGCGCTGATGTTCGCGGCGACGTTGCCCGGGTCGACATAAGCGATGGCGGCGACGAAGGCGGGGCCGAGCAGATACCACCCCGTCTTCAGCCGGGCGCGGGCAACCGAGGCCACCTAACTCACTTTCCGTCGACGAATAGAAAAGTTAGGTTAGCCGAAATCTTTAGCCCACCGAATACAGGCCTCGGCCGGTGATGAGCGGCAGGTCCAGGGTGGTGCGGATTCCGGCCGGCGCGGCCACGACGGCGGGGATCGCGTTGACGACGCGCATCGCGGTCGCCACCAGACCGGCGTGGTTGTGGTCCCCGTTCGGGCTGCTCAGGCAGACGTCGACGGCGTATGACGGCTCACCAGTGATTTCTATCCGGTAGCAGCCGCCCGGTTGGGCGGGCTGCGGCCAGTCCGGGCAGAGGTCTTCGCGCAGCCGGGTGACGTGCTCCAGCACGACCACCGGATGGCCGTCGACCAGTCCCTGCACCTCGAATCGCAGTGCCGCGGCGCTGCCCTTGGGGATGTGCCCCGACGCAATATCAAAGTCCTCGGGCGCCGGGACGCGCTCCTGCGTTTCGGTGACCGAGTCGAGTTCGAGGCCGAGTCCTGCTGCGAGTTGGCGCACCACCGACCCCCACGCCAGGCTCAGCACGCCCGGTTGCAGCAGCATCGGGATCTCATCGAGCGGCTTGCCGAAGCCCATCACGTCGAACATGACCGTCGCGCTGTCGTAGGTGTCGTAGTTGATGATCTCCATGCAGCGGATCTGCTGGACGCTCTGACAGGTTCCGGCCAGCGCCAGCGGGATCAGGTCGTTGGCGAAGCCGGGGTCGATGCCGTTGACGAACAGGCTCGAATTACCCTCTCGCGCAGCATCTTCGATGGGGGCGAGCATGCTCGTCGGGCAGCGCCTGCCACGGGTACTGCAGGAACACCGCGCCGCTGGCGACGACGTTGACGCCGGCGGCCAGGATGCGGCGGTAGTCCTCGAGCGCCTCGAGCAGCCGGTTGTCGGCCATCGCGGTGTAGACCGCGCACTGCGGGCCGGCGGCCAGGATGGCGTCCAGGTCGGTGGTCGCGGCGATGCCGGTCGAAACATCAAGTCCGGCAAGCTCTCCGGCGTCTTTACCGGCTTTGGCTTCCGAGGACACCCACACGCCGGTGAGCTCGAGTCGGGGTTGGTGATCAGTGCCCTGAGCGCGTGCATGCCGACGTTGCCGGTGCCGATCTGCGGCGACTCTGATAGCCACGTCGTCCTCACAGGTCCGGGATCGGGAGGTCGAGGTTGGGGAAGGTGATGCCGCCGTCGACCTCGATCACCTTGCCGGTCAGGTAGGCGCCGGCCGGCGACGCCAAATACACTGCGGCGGCTGCGATCTCGTCGGGGTCGCCGAGGCGGCGCAGCGGTGTGGCCTTCTCCATCGGCTCGCGTAGCTCGTCGTTGGAGGCGACGATATCGAGCGCCGAGGTGGCGATCGAGCCGGGCGCGATCGCGTTGACCCGGACCCGCGGGCACAGGTCGAGCGCGGCCAGCCGGGTGTAGTGGGCGAGTGCGGCTTTGGCGGTGCCATAGGCGGCGAAGCCGCGTCCTGCGACGCGTCCCATCGTCGAGGTGATGTTGATGATGCTGCCGCCGCCGGAGTGCTCGAGCATCAGCGGCACCGCGGCGGTGGTCAGCGCGTGCGCCGTCGCGACGTTGAAGGTGAACGCGCTCTTGAGGTCCTTCGTCGAGGTGGTCAGCAGCCCGTTGGGCATGGTGCCGCCGACGTTGTTGACAACGATGTCTAGTCGGCCGAACGCCTCGACGGCCTGGCCGGCCAGCTCCGCGGTGACCTCGGGCTGGGCCAGGTCGGCGGTGACGATGTGGGCCCGTCGGCCCGCGGCACGGACCTTTTCCGCGACGGCCTCTAGTTCGGATTGGGTGCGGGAAGCGATGACGACGTCGGCGCCGACCTCGGCGAACGCCAGCGCGATGGCTGCGCCGAGACCGCGGCCGCCACCGGTGACGACGGCGACTGGTCGTCGAGTCTGAATTTGTCGAGGATCACGGGCGTCACCGTAACAAGGCGTTGGCGGCCGCGGAACCCCATTTCTGAAACACGTTCTAGTTGACCGCGTTGAGAATCTGCCAAGCGGCCGCGCCTACCTTTCGGTCACTGACTAAACCAAGGAATCTTGCAGGCCGATACCGATCGTCTGCATCTCGAGCAAAGGGAGCGAGGCAAAACCGTGACGCACTCTCACACAGTCAAAAGGACGATCGGCGCAACGCTGCTATCGGGTGTGCCCGAAGGCGTGAAATTGTCGGACCTCTCAGTATAATCGAATGTATGTTCGAAACAGACATCCTCGAGCAAGTGTGCTCGGCAATGCGGACGGAATCGCAAGCTACTGCGCGGCGGCTGAATGCGGTCGCCGACCTGATGCGACTCCGGTACCGCCAGTATGGTGATCGCGCGGATTGGGTCGCCGACGCCTGGGACGAGATCTCCGCCGAACTGGCTGCGGCCCTTCGGATCAGCCGTGCGCTGGCCTCGAGGTACATGAGCGACGCCGAGGTGCTGCGCGAACGGCTGCCCAAGGTCGGCGAGTGCCTGGCGGCCGGCGACATCAACTATGCGATGTTTTGCGTCATCGCCACGCGCACTGCGCTGATCACCGACGAGGCGGCGCTGGCCGCCGTCGACGAGCAGCTTGCCCTGCGGGCGCCGCGTTGGCCGTCGTTGACGCGGGGCCGGTTGTCAATGCGGGTCGATGCGATCGTCGTGCGGGTGGACCGCGATGCGATCCGTCGTGCCGACAAAGAGGTCAAAGACCGCTATCTCAATGTGTCGCCCTCATTGTCGGGCGTCGCCGAGGTCTACGGCAACGTGTTCGCCAGCACCGCCCAGGCGCTGGATCGCCGGTTGAACGAACTTGCTGGCACCGTGTGTGACGCAGATCCGCGAACTATGGCGCAGCGACGGGCCGACGCGCTGACCGCCTTGGTCGCGGGTGCCGACCGGATGCGGTGTACGTGCGGTGGGCCGGATTGCCCCGCGACGCACAACCGGTTTCGCGACCGCAACGTGATCATCCATGTGGTGGGCGATCAGTCCACTGTCGACGGCACCGGCTCCACGCCGGGCTTCATGGCCGGGGTTGACGAGTTGATACCGCCGCAAGTGATTTCCGAGCTGGCGAAGTCGGCGACGTTGCGGCCGTTGACTTTTCCGTCGGATGCCGAGCCTCGGTACACGCCCTCGACCGCGCTGGCCGAATTTGTCCGATGCCGCGATCTGACCTGCCGGGCGCCGGGCTGTGATGCGCCGGCCGTCGGCTGCGACATCGACCACACCGTGCCATACGCCGACGGCGGAGCGACCCACCCCTCGAATTTGAAGTGCTTGTGCCGAAAACATCACCTGCTCAAGACTTTTGGGGGCTGGCGAGACGAACAGCTGGCCGATGGCACCGTGATCTGGACTCTGCCGTCGGGTCAAACGTATGTGACCAGCCCTGGTAGCGCGATTCTGTTTCCGGCTCTCACGGCGTCCACCGGCGATGTGCCCCAGCCGCCGGTGGCTGACCTCCGCTGTGGCGATCGCGCGACGATGATGCCGACGCGCAGCCGAACCCGAAATCAGCAGCGGTCGCAGCGAATCAGCACCGAGCGCAACAAGAATCGTAACGACCGGCTCGTTCGGCAACGTGCCTTCCGCTATGCCTGCGCAACTTCCGACGAACCACCGCCCTTCTAGCGGGCCGCAGTCGCTGGGGAAGCTACGGCAACGTGGTGTGCATCAACATCACGCTGTATGCCGACCACAGCGACAGGTTGAAGTAAAGGTCGTGACCAGTCGACCAGGGGTGGATAAAGGGGGCGTAAATGCCGCCAGGGAGTTGTGTTGACATCACCAGGGTCTGCGGTGAGTTCCACGGTCCTTGTGGATTGTCCGCTGTCCGCATCACCACGTTGTTCGAGCCGTCGCAATACAGCGCGACGTACTTATTGAGGTAATCGTTGTACTGCACTGACATCTCGCTCACCGGAGCCGAGATAACCGGCAACGCATCCCATGGACTATTTGCGATCCATGAGGCTGCTCCGAAGGGATTCCACCATTCTTTGCCCCAGTATTCGTACTGACTAAGGTCCAGAACGGCATTCTCGGGGACGCGCGACACGTATGCCGAGCCCGAGCGTCCCGACGGAGTGCCGTACGAGTACAGGTAACCGTCGCGCCGGACGAACGCCCCCTGCTGAAAATTCTGGTTGCCCCAGTTGAACCAGACGCTAGGGACGCTGAAAAAGAAGCTCGGACGGACCGTTCCACGGCTGGCGGTCCAATGTTCACCGTTGTCGGTGGACACAGCGATTGCCGAGAAGTTCGTGGTCCATTGGCCCGGATTGCCCCACTGCCTGACCGACATAAAATTGACGTACTGTGTTGTCCCCACCGATATTCCGGCGGTTGGGATGATGGTGACTTCGGTTGGGGCGAGACCGAGACTGGCGATGATCTGTCTAGAGAAGTTTGCTCCCGGCGGAGTAGCGGATGCGACCGGCGAGCCGGCGTAGGCGTTGCCGTACACGGGATCTGGCACCGATATTCCGTCGGACAGAATGCGGTCGGCGCTGCGGAACAGGGTGTTGCTCCGCCATTGCTGGCCGGAGACGCTGCAATCGCCGAACGTGTCGCCAAACGCCATGAGCACCTGGTCGTTCGGGCCGGTTTGGCCGTTGTCCCACATGATCCCGAGATCGGCTCCCGAGATGGCGAAGCGACTGTAGGTGTTGTTCGGGCTCGAGGGTCCATTCACCCAACTGACGAACGTTGTCGTCGGGCCCGCTATCGCCGCAGCAGGGGCCCCGGTCGTCGGGCCCGTACCAGCAGCTGCGATTGGACCCGGGTTGGTCGAACTCGCGGGGTTCGGCACCTGTTGGTCGGCGACACCGAGAGGCCCGGGCACCGGCAGCACCGCTCCTTGCTGTTGCATCGGCGCGAAGTTCGGAGCACCCGTCGCTGTCGGGTCAAAGCCCGCGGCTGGGAGCGGACCAAGTCGGGGAGGCATTGCCCGGTTCTGTGCGCCGCGGGGCATGCGGCCTGTCGGCACGTGTTCTACCGGCGGCAGCGCCGCCCCGGGTAGCGCCGGGCCGCTACTCGCCGGCAATCCCGAAGTCGTTTGAGCGCACGGATCGGCTGCCGCAGGAGGGGCCGCGACTACCGGAGCAATGAGTGCGATGGTTGCCAGCGCCGCCACCGATACCGGTGTCAGTCGGCCAAACACCCCCACGTCAAACCTCCGATGGAGCCTGGGACTTCCCGTTGATTGTCACCGCGGACGCACAGGGAATCGATCCTGTGACGATAGTGACTAATGTGAGAGTTGGGGTTAGCCATACGCCAGATTGGTATCCGGTTGTGACCGTGTCACAACCGGCAAAACGGGGAGGCCACGGCCTCTTACGGGCCGGAGACCTTTACTGCCGCCGTTCCGATCACAGCACTGGCGGATTGGGATTGAGCCAGCTCATCGAGGAGTCGGAGCGCCCCTTGTACTGCGGGCAGTAAGCCGATACCGCGACCCCGACGAAAAAGCTGGATTGACTGAAATTGAGGTCGGTGTCACCGACCAACCTCATCGCCAAAGCGCTTGTCTTCCAGTGCTTGTCAAGCCCGTCACACACCATATGGGCTTCGGCGAGCATCGGGCCGCGATTGTCGTCATTGATCACGATGTTGCGCTTCGCCAGAGCCGCCACGACTGCGTCGTCGGTGCCGTCGGCCGACGCCGGCGCAGCGTAGGCAATAGCGGCGGCGGACAACACCACCGCCAAGCGGGTACATCGGACTTCCATGTAGCAACGCTAGATCACATCAGGTCAGTTCGCGCGGCGAATGTTCCTCGGTCGCCCGAATGCCGGAGGTGTGCAACAGCACCGCCAGCGCGACGGCGGCGAGCAGCAGGGCCGGGACGTCGCCCCACAGATGGCCCAAGTGGTGCCCGTTGTTCAGCGACTCCACCGCCATGACTACGGCATGCACCGCGCTAGACCACACCGTGAACCAGATCAGGCTGACGTTGTTCTCCGGCCGTCGCGCCGCGTTCCAGAGGAAGACGCCTAGAGTTGCGTACAGACCGACGATCATCATGAAGTAGTCGGACTCGTACGGCGCGCCGTGATGCCACGCCCATCCCGACGGCCACACGACGGCCAGCGGATAGAGCAGGAGCATCACCGTGCCGAAGAAGGCGAGCGCGATCTGGAGCAGCCGGTAACCGGTCGACGGTGTCAACGGATCCTCCAAACCCTCGCAACGTCAGTGTTTTACGCTAGCCCCAGCTTCCCGGGGTTCCCTGGGGCACCTGCTGACCGAGCCAGTTGCAGGGCATCATCGTGCGCCACGCGGTGAACGCGCACTGCTGTTCGGGAGTCAGCGGGCTCGGGCCGGCGCACGGTCGGTCGGGGGTACCGCAGATGGGCGGATCTGCGCGGGCGGCCGGCGCCGCGGCGATCATTCCGTACGCCGCGGCGGTCACCGCGATCGCGAGTCCTGTTGTCCGAATCCGACCCATGTCGAGCTCCTGCACGCGGCCTGAATGCCGCACTGACGCCGACGATACCTCCGGCCGACGGGCGCACGCTGTGGAAACGAAGAGATTTGGCTGTCGTGCGTGCTAGCGCTTGGCAGCGGCTTTCTTGGCCGGAGCCTTCTTCGTCGGGGCCTTCTTGGCGGCGGTCTTCTTGGCCGGTGCCTTTTTGGCCGCAGCCTTTTTCGCCGGTGCTTTCTTGGCCGGAGCCTTGTCGGAGCGCGCCTTGACGCTGGCTTCCAGCTTGGCCAGCAGGTCCGAGACGTCTTCGGTCTCGTCGAGTTCCTTGGGCTGCTCCTCGGTTGTAAAGGCCTCGCCGCCCTCGAGTTTCGCCGTGACGAGTTCGTGTAGTTGCGCCTGATACTCGTCGTGGTAGCGATCGGGTTTGAAGTCGTCGGCCATCGACTCGACGACCTGGCCGGCCATCTTCAGCTCCGCGGGTTTGACCTCGACCTTCTTGTCGAGCACGGGGAAGTCGGGGTCGCGGATTTCGTCAGGCCACAGCAGCGTGTGGATCACCATCACCTCGCGCTTGCTGAAGTCCTTGACCCGCAACGCCGCCAGCCGGGTCTTGTTGCGCAGCGCGAAGTGGACGATCGCCACCCGGTCTGTCTCGGCCAGCGTCTTCGCCAGCAGCACATAGGATTTCGTCGACTTGCCGTCTGGCTCGAGGAAGTAGCTCTTGTCGTACATCATCGGGTCGAGCTCGCTGGCCGGGACGAACTCCAGCACCTCGATCTCGCGGCTGCGCTCTTCGGGCAGCGTCGCGATGTCGTCGTCGGTGATGATCACCATCTGGCCGTCGTCGGATTCGTAGGCCCGCGCGATGTCGCGGTACTCGACGACCTCGCCGTCGACCTCGCACACCCGCTTGTACCTGATGCGGCCGTTGTCCTTGGCATGCACCTGATGGAACTTGATGTCGTGGTCCTCGGTCGCGCTGTAGACCTTGACCGGGACGTTGACCAGCCCGAAGGAGATCGAGCCCTTCCAGATCGAACGCATGGTGCCAGTATGCCCATAGGTCTGGGCGGATACGCGTCTATCCCTGCTGCGCCGCGGCGGCCAGCGCGTCCCGATCCGGCAGGTCGGCCCCAGCGCGGCCGACGGTGACCGCCGCCACGGCACTGCCGGCCTCCAGCGCCTCCGTCAGTGCCTCCAGGTCGAGCGCGCGGAGTGCGGCCCGCCGTTCGGCGCCCAGCAGCCCCTGCGACCACAGCGCATCAATCAGGCCGACCATGAAGGAGTCGCCGGCCCCGACGGTGTCGACCACCTGCGCCGACCGTGCCGGCACGCGCACCGTTCCGGCCGCGCAGACGGCCTCGGCACCCTGATCGGCCAGCGTCACCGCGACGATCGCGGGCCCCAGCGACTGCCAGGTCTGGGCGATGTCTTCCGGCTTGCGCTCCGGATCCAGCCAGTGCAGATCTTCTTCGCTGACCTTGACGATGTCGCTGCGCTCGACGAGATGCTCGATGCGGATCCGGGCCAGGTCGCGATCGACGATCAGCGACGGCCGCACATTCGGATCAAAGCTGACGGTCGCCGACACCCGGTAGGTGTCGACGAGCGCCGCGACGGCCAGACAGCCCGGGTCGTGCACCGCCGCAATCGATCCGGTGTGCAGGACCAGCGGCGGCTTCACCGGCGGCGTCCCGGAGAGCTGCCAATCAAGGTCGAATTCATAACTCGCCGAACCGTTCTCCGCCACAGCCAGACGGGCCGTCGTCGTCCGGTCGGCGCTTTGGCTACCCGAAACAAGCTGCGCCCCGGACTCGTTGACGTACTCCGCGATGCGGCGGCCGTAGTCGTCGTCGCCGATGTGAGTGAGGAAATCAATGTCACGACCCAGCCGGGCCAAACCGACCGCAACATTCAGTGGACTCCCACCGACGTGCTCGCCGACGACCCGATGGCCGTCCGCAACGATGTCGATGAGCGCCTCGCCGATCACCAGCCCGCGGCTCATTGCAGCAACGCCTCCAAGGTCGCGCGAGCACCCTTGGCGTGCAACGAATCCAGCGCCCAGCGGTACGCCTCCACGAACCGATGCTGGTGACTCAAAGCGCCGAACACCGCGGTGATTTCGATGAACGCGCCGCCGTTTTCGTGCTGCGAGCGGGCGATCGGGACGAGCGAGTCGGCCAACTGGTCCAGCACGTCGTAGGGCTCGCCCCATTCGTCGACGCCCTCGGCGTAACGCGCCCAACTGGCCACCGCAGCAGACGCCATCGCGACCGGCCCGTCGTTGGCCAGGTTGTCGCAGATGACGGGAAACAGCCATTTCGGGATGCGGTCCGAGGAGTACGCGCAGATCCGGGCGACGGTATCGCGCACGGCCGGGTTGGCGAACCGCTCGATCAGCGTGTTCCCGAACTCGTGCAGGTCGATGCCGGGCACCGGCGGCAGGGTCGGAATCGCCTCGGTCTCGAAGTAAGCTCGTAAGTAATTGGCGAACAACGGATCCTGTGCCGCGTCGTGAACGAACTCGAAGCCGCACAGGTGGGCGAAGTAGCACAGGCACTGGTGTCCCGCGTTGAGCATGCGCAGCTTCATCAGCTCGTAGGGCCGCACGTCGTCGACCACCAGCACGCCCGCCTTCTCCAGCGGCGGCCGGCCATCGGCGAAAGTATCTTCGATCACCCACGCGCTGAACGGCTCGGCCACCACCGGCCAGCGGTCGTCGACGCCGAAGTCGCGGCGTACCTCGGCGGCCATCTCCAAAGTCGTTGCGGGAGTGATGCGGTCGACCATCGAGTTCGGAAACTCGGCGTGTGCGCCGATCCACTCGGCCAACTCCGGATCGACACGTTCGGCGCTGGCCAGCACGGTGCGTCTTGCGACGTCGCCGTTGTTCTCGATGTTGTCGCACGACACAATGGTCGGCGCGGGGATGCCTTGTTTACGGCGACGGGCCATTGCCTCGGTGATCAACGTGAACGCGGGACCGTCCGGATCGCGGTATCCACCTTCGGTGATGGTCAGCGAGATCATTCGGGTGGACGCCGCGGCGAGCACCTCCAGCGCGGACTCCGGATCGTCGGGCGCGTAGCGGTAGTCGATGATCGAACCGATCACCTGAGCGCCGCGGTTGCCGTTGGGATGCTCCAGGATCAGCGTGTAGAGCCCGTCCTGGTCGCTCAACACGTCGCGCATGGTCCAGTCGGCGGGCATCACGCCGATGCCACAGATGCCCCACTCCGTGGCCAGGCCCTGCTGCAACAGCAGGTTGAGGTAGGCGGCTTGGTGCGCGCGGTGGAAGTGGCCGGCGCCGATGTGCGCGATCCCTACGCTGACATCGCCGCGGTCGTACTTCGGCGCGTCGATCGGTAAGTCCTTGAGCGCTGAATTGTTCAGCGCCACTGCGTCAGACACGACTGCACAACTCCTTCCGGGGTGGCGATCCCTACGTGAGCGTGGGACCTCCACTCGTCACAGCTGACAAGAGCAGGGCGTCCGCGAGAGCGCGCCACGAGTCCGTGACAGCGACGGCGCCCGCATCGATCAAGTCCTTGGTGCGGCTATGACGTTCGTCGCCAGGCACAAACATCACGTTGCCGACGGCGTGATAGCCCGCGGCGACGGCCGAGGTCACTCCGGGCACCGAATCCTCGACGGCCAAACCGTGCGGACCGTCGACTCCCAGCACCCGGCCGGCTTCGAGATACACCGCGGGGTCGGGCTTGCTGGTCGGCACCGGCAGCGAATCTTCCGCGCTGAACCGCACCGCCTCGGGAATCAGATCGTCTAGCCCGGCCGCGCTGAAGGACGCCTTCAACCGCGCGAGTGCGCTCGAGCTGACCGCGGCCATGGCGAAGCGTGACGCCAGATCCTGAAGCGGCACAAGCACTTCCGGGTCAGGCTTGAGCGTCACCGCAAGGTGAGCGGTCACGCGCTCACGCTCCTTGAGCACCCAGCTCTCGAGCTCGTCGGCGGTCAACGCGCGACCGTCGGCAAGCTCGCTGTCGGAGGCCACCCGAGCCTGAGCCCGCCCGCTGGCGAGCGCCTCGTCGAACGGAATACCGCTCAGCACCGCAAGATCGGTGGCCGTGCTGCGAAAGTTCTTGCCCACGGCCTTTTTACGCAGCTGTTCACCGCTCAGCGGCGAGTCGACGCCGAACCTGGCCAGGAACTGGGTGGTCACCTCGGCCGAGGCGTCGAACGCCGGTGATTCGGATCCGAAGAGGTTGTCATCGGCGTCCAACAGCAGCGTGGTGATGGTCGACGGGTCGAATGGACGAACGAATTCCAGGGACCGGCTCATTTACGACACCAGCTCCCGCACTTGGTCCCGCAGCGCCAGGCGCAGCGTGGGTACAACGCCCTGCTCGTCGATGTCACTGATCATCGCGTGCAGGCGGTGGGTAAATCCAGGGATCGTCCGAAGTTCCGCGAAGATCTCGTGGCGCAAGACGGGTTCGGGATTGTTCCCGCCCATCATGGCGAGCTTGGTCAGCAACTCCTTCTCCGGGTCGTCGACGCGGATCTTGCATCCCTTCAGGTCGTAGCCCCGCAGATACCGGATCCAGCCGGCGAGGGCGACCATCAGCAAGGTGTGCGGACGGTTCTGTTCGATCGCCTCGTGCAGCGACGGCAGCAGGAAGGACGCGATCTTCTCCGACCCTCGCCGCGCCAGCCGCGACAGCTGGTCGCTCATCTGCGGATTGCTGAGGCGCAGCAGCAGCGAGTGTCGGTACTCGGCGGTGTTCATTCCCGGCACCGGTGGCAGCAGCGGCTGGACCTCGTCGCGCATCAGCTGTTCGACGAACGCGTAGATGGCCTTATTGCGCATCGCCTCGTCGCTGCGCCGGTAGCCGGCCAGCATAGCCAGGCACGACATCGCGATGTGCGTCCCGTTCAGCATGCGGGTCTTGACCAGCTTGTGGTCGCTGACGTCTGCGACGAACTGGGCGCCGACCTCGTCCAACGGCGGGCGGCCGGCGCAGAAGTTGTCCTCGATGACCCATTGACAGTGCGGCTCGGTGAGCACCGGCCACTTGTCGGCGATACCGAAGGTCTCCCGGACGAACTCGACCTCGTCCTCCGACGTCTGCGGGGTGATCCGGTCGACCATGGTCGACGGGAACGCGACGTGGGTGTCGATCCAGCGGGCGAGCCCAGCATCCTTGAGCGCGGCGAACGAGACCAGCGCGGTGCGCGCCGCCCGGGTGTTGTCGGGGATGTTGTCGCAGCACAGCACCGTGAAGGGCGCGGTGCCGGCGCGACGACGCAACTCCAGCGCCTCGGTCAGGTAGCCCCACGCGGTGACGTAGTTGCCGGAGTTGACCAGATCGGCTTGCACGTCGGGGTGGGTGGTGTCGAACTCGCGGGTCGCCGGGTCGAGGAAGTAGCCGTTGCCGGTGATGGTCAGGCTGACGACGCGGGTGCGGGGGTCGGCCAGCGCGGCGCGAACCGCTGCCCCGTCGTTGGGTGCGTAGTGGACCGAGCCGATCGATCCGACCACCCGGGCCGTCTCACCGTCGTGGCCGCGCTCAACGACCGTGTACAGGCCGTCCTGGGCCGCCAGCACGTCCTTGACATCGCTGGAGCGCAGGCTGACGCCGGTGAGTCCCCACCGGTTGGACACACCCGAGCCGGCCAGGTCGTCGAAGTACACGGCCTGATGGGCGCGGTGGAAGTTGCCGGCGCCGATATGTACGACGCCGCGTTGCAGGGTCGAACGATCGTAAGTGGGTATATCGATTCCCTGAGCACGCATCGGGATGGTGTCGAGGGTGTCGTTGCTGAGCGGAACTCCGGCGCTTGGCCGCCACGGAATTACTTTTCGCATAGCCCACTGTGTCCACAGCTGGCGCTTAATTTAAACGGTTTAGTGGGTCTTGTCACGGTGGCTTTCGGAACGAAAAGACCGGTAGATGAGCATTATCCGTGGTGAGGCGGGTGACCGTCGGCGTAAGTTGACAATCATGGCGCCCCGGGTCAAGTTGACGAACGCCGACAAGGTGTTGTACCCCGCTACCGGCACCACCAAAGCCGACATCTTCGACTATTACATCCGTGTTTCCGACGTGATGGTGCCGCACATCGCGGGACGCCCGGCAACCCGCAAGCGCTGGCCCAATGGCGTTGAGCAGTCATCGTTTTTCGAGAAGCAGCTGGCCTCCTCGGCGCCCGAGTGGTTGTCGCGCGGCAGTGTCACGCATCGGTCGGGTACGACGACCTATCCCATCATCGACACCGTCGACGGCCTGGCCTGGATCGCTCAGCAGGCCGCGCTGGAAGTCCATGTGCCGCAATGGCGTTTCGAGGCGGAGTGGACCCGCAAAGGCGAAGAACTCAAACCCGGGCCGGCCACCCGGCTGGTGTTCGACCTCGATCCGGGCGAGGGCGTGACGATGGCGCAGCTCGCGACTGTGGCTCGCGCCGTGCGCGACCTGCTCACCGACATCGGCCTGACCACGTTCCCGCTCACCAGCGGCAGCAAAGGGTTGCACCTCTACAGCCCGCTGGACAACCCGGTGAGCAGTCGCGGCGCTTCGGTATTGGCCAAACGCATTGCACTGCAACTGGAAAAGTCAATGCCCAAGCTGGTCACCGCCACCATGACCAAAAGCCTTCGGGCCGGCAAGATCTTCCTCGACTGGAGCCAGAACAGCGGCGCAAAAACCACCATCGCGCCCTATTCGTTGCGCGGCCGCGACCACCCGACCGTGGCCGCGCCACGCAGCTGGGATGAGCTCGACGACAAGAAGCTTCGCCAGCTCCGCTACGACGAGGTGCTCGCGCGATTGGAGCGCGACGGCGACCTGCTGGAGCCGCTGGACTCCGACGTCCGTTTCCCCGACCGGCTGACCAAGTACCGCAGCATGCGTGACGCCGGCAAAACACCGGAGCCGGTGCCGAGTGCCAAACCGGCTGCGGGACAGGGCAACACCTTCGTGATCCAGGAGCATCACGCCCGCCGCCTGCACTACGACTTCCGCCTCGAGCGTGACGGCGTGCTGGTGTCGTGGGCCGTGCCGAAGAATCTTCCGGAGACGACCGCGGTGAATCATCTGGCGGTTCACACCGAAGACCATCCGCTGGAGTACGGAACGTTCGAGGGCACGATCCCGAAGGGGGAGTACGGCGGTGGGAAGGTCGTCATCTGGGATTCCGGCACCTACGACACCGAGAAGTTCAATGACTCCGCCGAAGAAGGAGATGGGAAGGGCGAGGTCATCGTCACGCTGCACGGGCAGCGAATCTCCGGCCGATACGCGCTGATTCAGACCAACGGCAACCAATGGCTGGCGCATCGGATGAAGGACCAGCATGTCTTCGACTTCAACGAACTGAAGCCGATGCTGGCGACCCATGGCTCGGTGGAAAAGCTCACCGCGGCGCAGTGGGCATTCGAGGGCAAATGGGATGGCTACCGTCTGCTGGTCGACGCCGACCACGGAGAGGTTCGCCTGCGCTCCCGCAGCGGACGTGACCTCACCAGTGAATTCCCGCAACTGCGGTCACTGGCAACCGATCTCACCGACCACCATGTCGTGCTCGACGGTGAGGTCGTCGCGCTCGACGCGTCCGGTGTGCCGAGCTTTTCCGAGATGCAGAACCGGGCGCGCGCCACCCGCATCGAATTTCGCGCCTTCGACCTACTGCATCTGGATGGTCGGTCGCTGTTGCGGGCGAAGTATCGCGACCGGCGAAAGCTGTTAGAGACCCTGGCATCGGCCGGTGGCCTGATCGTTCCCGATCTGCTTCCCGGCGACGGGGCCGAGGCGCTGGAATACTCCCGTAAGCAGCAGTGGGAGGGTGTGATCGCCAAGAAGCGCGATTCCACGTATCAGCCGGGACGTCGCTCGGCGTCCTGGATCAAGGACAAATACTGGAGCACCCAGGAAGTGGTCATCGGCGGCTGGCGGGCCGGCGAGGGCGGGCGCACCAGCGGTATCGGTTCGTTGCTGGTCGGTATTCCCGGCGCCGACGGGTTACATTTCGCCGGACGCGTCGGCACCGGCTTCACCGAACGTGACCTGGCCAGGCTGAAGAAGACGCTCGAGCCTTTGCACGCCGACGAATCACCGTTCGACGCAAAGCTTTCCACGCAAGACGCCAAAGGTGTGACCTACGTGAAGCCGACCCTGGTCGGCGAGGTCCGTTACAGCGAGTGGACCTCCGACGGCCGGCTACGCCAACCCAGCTGGCGTGGGCTGCGGCCGGACAAGACGCCGGAAGACGTAATCAAAGAGTAGAAGCGCAGGACGCTTCAAGCGCTTGCTGCAGACCTCGCGTCGCCAACGCGTCGGCCAATTCGTTGTCGGCGATCCCGGAGTGCCCTTTCACCCAGAACCACTCGACGCGGTGGCGGGCGCATGCCAGCTGCAGGCGCTTCCAGAGGTCGACGTTCTTGACCGGCGCTTTGGCGGCGGTCGTCCAGCCGTTGCGCTCCCAGCCGAGCACCCACTTGGTGATGCCGTTCCGGACATAGGTGCTGTCGGTGTAGAGGTGCACCGTCACCGGTCGGGTCAGTGCCTCCAGGGCCATGATCGGCGCGGTCAACTCCATCCGGTTGTTGCTTGTCTCACCGGAGTGCCCGCCACACATCTCACGCACGTGCCGACGCTGACGCAGGACCGCCCCCCAGCCGCCAGGCCCGGGGTTGGGCCGGCATCCACCGTCGGTGTGGATGATCACGGGATCGTCCGCGGAGTCGGTCACCCGCCGAGAATAGGTGCTGAAATCATCGCCGTCCGGACCGACATTCCGAATGCGCGGTGGTGAAGTGTGGTAATTCGTCGTCCGGGCTGCACCGCCTGCTTGACCGGTGCGGTGCGGTTGCCGAGATAATTCGCGGTCGCGTCGATGTCCGCGACGACGTAGGTGATTCCCCAGAGCGTTGACCGACCGGTGCTCGCGGTGTCCGACGAGCCTCGATGATCACCTCGCCGAAACGGAAGAAGACCTGACGGATCGCTCGGCCGCCGAGCACGCCGTCCCGCTCGCGGCGTGGTTCGACACCTATCGCGGCAAGGGCTCGGACCGTGCGGATGAGATCTGGGGAGAGCAGCACGATGTGGTCGATCGCCGTGACGCCGTTCGGGTGCTCGGCCGGCTCCGGCGCGCCCGCCTTTGACGCGGTCGTGGGGATGCCGTCGAGCGGGGCGTCCGCAGCCACGCCGCGCAGCGACCACCCGGTGATGCCGTCGCCGCCGCCGACCAGTCGGATTCGAACCAGGCCGACCCGGCAGACGGCATCGGGGTCGACCGCGAAACCGGCGGATGACCACGCGTCCGGTGGGTCGGCGACGTCGATTTCGGCGACGGTTACGCTCATGGTCCACTACGGTAACCCGATGCGGTGGCTGACATTTCGCGATGACACGGGCCAACGGACCGGGGTGCTTGCCGGTGAGGTGATACACGCGCTGCCACCGGGTGTGACCCTGCTCGAGTTGATCGCCACCGGCGCCCTGGCCGAAGCGGGTCAGGAGGCCTTGCGGTCGGCGACGACGATACCGCTGGCCGAGGTGTCGCTGATGGCCCCCATCCCGCGGCCGCCATCCATTCGGGACAGCCTGTGCTTTCTCGACCACATGCGCAACTGTCAGGCGGCGATGGGCGGTGGCCGCGTGCTCAAGGACACCTGGTACCGCATCCCGGCCTTTTACTTCGCCTGCCCGACAACCGTTCTCGGCCCCTACGACGATGCCCCGATGGCACCCGGCAGCGTCTGGCAGGACTTCGAACTGGAGATCGCGGCGGTGATCGGGACGGCCGGTCAAGACCTGACGACCGACCAGGCCGAACGGGCGATCGTCGGATACATGATCTTCAACGACTGGTCGGCGCGTGATCTACAACAGCTGGAAGGACAACTCGCGATCGGTCAGGCCAAGGGCAAGGACAGCGGTGTCACGCTGGGCCCGTACTTGGTCACGCCTGACGAACTCGAGCCGTATCGCCGCGACGGCACGCTCAGCCTCGACGTGACCGCGCTGGTCAACGACGAGGTGATCGGATCCGGGTCGACCGCGCAGATGGATTGGAGTTTCGCCGAGGTCATCTCCTATGCCTCCCGCGGAGTCAGGCTCACCCCAGGGGATGTCATCGGCTCGGGCACGGTGCCGACCTGCACGCTGGTCGAGCATCTGGACCCGATGGCGCCGGAATCGTTCCGGGGCTGGCTGCATGACGGCGACGTCGTCACGCTGAAGGTGGACGGCCTGGGCGAAACGCGCCAAACCATACGTAAAACGCCTGCGCCACACCCGCTGGCGGCCCGGCCCAACCCGGACGCCAAGCCTGCCAAGCAGAGGATCAACCGGGCGCCGGCCAAGGTCCCGTACACCCGCGGGTTACACAAAGTCGGCGAACGAGTCTGGGCCTGGACGCTGCCGGACGGTGGATTCGGTTGGAGCAACGCGGGTTTGGTCGTCGGGGAGGGGGCGTCGCTGCTGGTGGACACGCTCTTCGATCTGCCGCTGACCCGCGAGATGCTGGCCGCAATGGCGCCGATCACCGATGATGCACCGATCACCGACGCGCTGATCACCCACTCCAACGGCGACCACACCCACGGCAACCAATTACTGGACGAGTCTGTCCGGGTAATCGCCGCGACGGGCACTTCCGAAGAGATCGAGCACGGCATCGCGCCGGAAATGCTGGTGATGGCCAAGAACACCGATTTGGGTCCGGTCGCTACGCCGTACCTGCGAGAGCGGTTCGGGCCCTTCGATTTCGGCGGCATCACGCTGCGCAACGCCGACCAGACCTTCGACGACCGGCTCACCATCGAGGTCGGCGGACGACGGGTGGAGTTGTTGGATCTCGGTCCGGCGCATACCGCCGCGGATTCGGTGGTGCATGTGCCGGATGCGGGGGTGTTGTTCGCCGGGGACCTGCTGTTCATCGGCTGCACGCCGATCGTGTGGTCCGGCCCGATCGAGAACTGGGTGGCGGCGTGCGATGCGATGATCGCGCTAGACGCCGAAACCGTGGTGCCGGGTCACGGTCCGGTGACCGATATAGACGGAATCCGCTGCGTGCGTGGGTATCTCGTGCATATCGCCGAGCAGGCCGAGGCCGCCTATCGCAAGGGTCTGTCGTTTGTAGAGGCCGCCGAGGCCATCGATCTGGGCGAGTACGAGGACTGGCTGGACGCCGAGCGCGTAGTGATCAACGTCTATACACGCTACCGCGAACTCGACTCCAGCACACCGCAATTGCCCGCGATGGGCCTGCTTGCGATGCAAGCCGACTGGCTCGCCAAACGCGGCTGACGCTTGACGGCACGGGCGAAGTCGATCGCCGCGGGCGCGCGTGGGCTTAAGGTTGCGCGTATGGCTGCTGTGGAGTTGGAAACACTCGAGGACGACATCGCCGGCGTGACGCTGAATCGTCCGGATCGGTTGAACGCGATCGACGGCTCGTTGATCACTGAGTTCGACCGGGCGCTGGACGCGCTCAGCAGCGGCGAGTTCCGGGCGGCGGTCCTGACCGGCGCGGGCCGCGGCTTCTGCGCGGGCGCCGACCTGAGCGGCACCGGGGAGGCCTGGACGAACAATGCGCCGAATACGCCGGCGTTCAAGGTCAACTACGACGCCCAGGTGCGGCTTGCCGAGTTGTACACTCCGGCTCTACGAGCTGCCGATACCGGTGGTCGCCGCGGTGAACGGTGTCGCGGTCGGCGGTGGCCTGGCGTTCGCGCTGCACTCCGACATCCGGATCGCCTCGGAGAACGCGCGGTTCGGATCGGTGTTCATCAAAGCCGGGTTCTCCTCGATGGACATGGGCACCAGCTACCTGCTGCCGAAGATCGTCGGCGCCGGTGTGGCACGGGAGCTGATGCTGACCGGACGCATCATCGACGCCGACGAGGCCTATCGGATCACGCTGGTGCACGAGGTGGTGCCGCCGGATGAATTGATGGCGGCGGCGGTGAAGAAGGCGCGGGCGATCGTCGGCAACAATGCCTTCGGGGTGTGGCAGACCAAGATCGGGCTCAACACCGCGCTGGATGCGCCGAGTCTGCGGCACGCCATCGAGATCGAGAACCGCACCCAGATTCTGACGGGGTTCACCAATAACCCGGCGGAAGCGGCCAGGGCGCACATGGAAAAGCGCCCGCCGGTGTGGGATCCGATGTAGCGCTGGAAATTTTCGCGGCGGCCCGCTGCACGCGGGTTCGCCGCGCTTGCGACCGCCGACGTCAGGCTTTCGCGATCACGTTCTCAGCGAACTTCTCGAGGTTGCGGATCTTGGCGTCGAGCGGCTCGGTGTCCTGCCCCATGATGTAGGGAATGCGGAAGCCGACGATCACGTCGGTGACGCCCTTGTCTTCCAGAGCGCTTGACGCCGTCGAGGGTGAAGCCGTCGACCGAGATCACGTGGATCTCGAACGGGCCGGTCTTGCCCTCTTCGTCGCGTAGCTGCTTGACCCGCGCCAGGAGTCGGTCGAGCTCGTCTGGGTCGCCGCCACCGTGCATCCAGCCGTCGGCGCGAGCCGCGCGGCGCAGCGCGGCGTCGGCGTGGCCACCGATCAGGATCGGGATCGGCTCGCGTCGGAGCGGGAGTCATCTTAGTTTTGGGGATATCGTAGAACTCACCGTGGAATTCGAAGTAGTCGCCGGTGGTCAGGCCGCGAATGATCTCGATGCACTCGTCAATCCGCTTGCCGCGCTTGGCAAACGGGACACCCATCAGCTCGTAGTCTTCGGGCCACGGGCTGGTGCCCACCCCGAGACCGACGCGGTTGCCGATCAGCGCCGCCAGTGAACCGGCCTGCTTGGCCACCAGCGCCGGCGGCCGGATCGGAAGCTTGAGAACAAAGAAATTGAAGCGCAGCGTCGACGTCACCGCCCCCAGGGCCGCGGTCAGTACGAACGTCTCGATAAAGGCTTTACCATCGAGGAATTCGCGGTTGCCGTCCGGAGTGTACGGATATTTCGAGTCCGACTGATGAGGGTACGCGACGCTGTCCGGGATCGTCATGCTGGCGTAGCCGGCCGCCTCGGCGGCTTTCGCCAGCGGAATGTAGAAGGTCGGATCCGTCATCGCCTCCGCGTAGCTGAACCGCACGCCGTCTCCTCACCTCGGTTGGTGCCGAATACCGTCGGCATAGTAGGACCTACCATTTCCGACGGCGGTGAATTGGTCGTTGCCCGGCACTCGACACGGTTGAATAATCGCACAATGACGTCGGCCGAATTCCGGGCAGCAGGACAACGCGCCGCCGCGGCGCGCGGTGAGGCCGCGCGGCGACGGATCGGTGAGCTGCAACAGCGCAGGGCCGAACTCGCCGCGGGGATGCCGCCGAGTGTGGAGGCCGTCGACCGCGCTCGGCAACACGCGCTGGAATCGCTGGAAAGGGTGCGAAAGGCACACCGGGACGTCGCCGCCCGGCACCTCGACGCCGGGGCCGCGCATCGGCGCGCAGCAGCGTCCCATGAGCAGGCCGCCTTGAGCGCACGGGACAGTGCCACCGCGTTGCATCAGGATGCGGCGGCTGTGCATCGAGCCGAGGCCGCCGTTCACGATGCCGCCGCCACAATCGAATACGAATCGGCCGCTCAGGTCGCGGCGTCCATCAACAGCAACGCCCCCGACATCCCGCCTTCGAGCCCCTGAAAACTGGTGCATATCACTCTGACCTGAGTTGATCGGCCGCGGCGATTGACCGCCTCGACCACGGTCTCACCGGGGTTGTCCGTATCCACGAAGGCGTGGCCGATCAGCGGCCGGACCGTGTCCATGGGCAGACCGAAGTCCAGGTTGGTCAGGATCTCGCCGCTGGTCTCGTCGGCGCGCAGTCCCCATAGCTCCTCACAGCCCCGGTTCCACACCACCACCCGCATCTCGCGATCGACAACAACCAGGCCAAGGCGCACGGAGTTCACCAGCGAGTCGAGGAAGGTGCGGGCGTCGTCGAGTTCGACGCTGCGCTCACGCAGGGTGTCATTGATGGTGTGCAGCTCGTCGTTGGTGGACTGCATCTCCTCGTTCATCGTCTCGAGCTCTTCGTTGGTGGACTGCAGCTCTTCGTTGGTGGTCTCGAGTTCCTCGACGGTGGACTGCAGTTCCTCGTTGGTGGTTTCGAGCTCTTCGTTGGTGGACTGCAGTTCCTCGTAGGCGGCCTCGAGCTGTCGGTTGGTGGCCACGACCTTGTCGAGCAACGCCCGTGTGGCGCTGACGTCAAAGAACGCGATCGAGACGCCGAGCAAGCCGTTCTCGGCGTCGATCAGCGGGTCGACGTGAATTTCGAACCAGACGGTTTCCGCACCGGCGCGCTGCCACTTGACGTCCGGGATGCGGGCCGAGCGGCGGTCGACCTTGGCCTGCTCGAGGTAGGCGCGAAGCTCAACGGGCCGATACGACACCTCTAGATCGCGTAGCAGACGGCCGATGTCGCGCGCGGACAGCCCGAACATGGTCTCGGCCTGGTAATTGATCATCGCGACGGTGTCGTCCCCGGTCACCACGATCTGGGCCACTGGATTAGCGCGAAAAGCCAAATCGCGCACCGTACTTAAGCCCGACAGGTCGCTGTGAGGTTCGTACATCGTCGCGGCGGGATCGTATCGCGCGTTGCCGGAATGGGTGCCGGGCGCCTTGCGGAAGATGCGATGTTTGAGGTCCAGCGGAGTGAATTTGTCACTATGGCTCAGCAACATCTCAGCATGCCCGAGGAACAGTGCGCCCTGGGGAACAAGGGCAAAATGTAGGCGTACCAACACGTTTCGTTGAGTTTCGGCATTCATGTACATCAGCGTGTTGCGGCATACCAAAAGGTCGACCCGCGAGATGGGTGCGTCTCTGACCAAATCGTTACGCCCGAAGATGACCGCACGGCGCAAATCCTTGCGAAAGGTGTAGCGTCCGTTCATTCGTTCGAAGTACTTGGTGAGCAGCTCGGCCGGCACTGAATCCACCGCCTTGGCGTCATAGATCGCCGCCCGCCCCTCGGTGAGCGCGTCCTCGTCGACGTCGGTCGCATAGATCTTGACCCGCTGCCGGAATGCTTCTGGCCCCAGTGCCTCCGCCAACACCATGGCCAGCGTGTACGCCTCCTGGCCGGACGCGCAACCGGCGCTCCAGACCCGGATCGGTGCGTCGGGACCGCGCTCGGCCAGCAGCCGCGGAACGGTGTCGGAGGCGATGCAGTCCCATGCGTCGGAGTCGCGAAAAAACGCCGTTACATTGATCAGGATCGTGTTGAACAGGGCGGCGAATTCGCCGGAACTGGCTTGAAGGACGTCGAGGTACTCCTCGAAATTGTCGTAGCCGGCGTGAGCCATGCGGTGGCGCACCCGCCGGATCAGACTGGTGCGCTTGTAGCCGGTGAAATCGAATCCGCGCGAGTCGCGCACGTAGCGCAGCAAAGCCTCGAACGATTCGTCCGTCGTCTCGGTGTCCATCTCATCCTGTTCGCCGACGCAGGTCGCGAACTGAACACTACTCGCGGCTACAGCCGATTTTCCGGACCTATGACAGCCCAAACCGTCTTACCTGACGGAGTCGGCGCGCTGCCCCAGGCGCGGCACACGGACGTAACGATCGCCAGGCCGGAGACCTGCTCTCCGCCGCGAAACGAATCCTCGTGGCGCGCCGCGGAAGCCGAGCTGCCGTCCTGCACCGATACGGTGACCGTCCTGCCGTCGGTTTCGAGCACCAGCACCATCCCGTCCGGGGTGTGCTGCAGAACGTTCTCGACGAAAACGTTGACCACGACAGTCGCGGAGGCCACTAGGTCCTCGAATGCCCACTCCTCGAGTCGCTCCGCCACGAATTTGCGAGCGATCCGAAGGCTGGCCAGCGACGCCGGTAGTTCGGTCCTGGCCCGCGTTATCACGCGTTTGGTGTCGGTCAGCGCGGACAGCGCGTCGTCGACCGTGGCGTGCACCCGCACATAGCGGGCGACACCGTTCAAAGCGATGGCGTGGCGGATCGCGGCGTGCCCGCACACCAGGTGGATCGGGATGGCCGGCCAGGTGTCGACCAGCCAGCGCGCGCTGGTGAACACCACCCACGCCGAGGGCGCCGGGACGTCGAGTTTGTCGACATCGATCAATACGGCTGTGGGTCCGTCCAGCGCAGCCTTCACGATGGCGTCACGCAGAGGCAAATAGGTACTGCTGTCGAGAACACCCTCGACGGTGAGCAGGCAGGCGCCGCCGGCGGTGTCTGAAGTGACGGCCAATGGGCTGGTCCGCCTACCCATCGGAGTCCTCGTGCGCGGAGTAGACCTCGGACAGTCGGGCGCCCAGCACTTCTCGCGCGTGGTCCGCTTCGTCGGCGAGGTGCGCGAGTAGGCGACCTACCGCACCGGCATTTGCCTGATGGTCTATGACGCCGGCTTCAATCGCGTTGACGGGCATCGCCGGGAACATCGCGTCGTCGGGTGATTGAGCGATGGTGGTGCCGCCCTGGGACCGAACGGCCGCCGAACCCAGCGTGCCGTCGTCGAGCACACCGGACAGCAGGACGCTAACCGCGCGCGGGCCGAAAGCCAGTCCCACCGACCGGAACAGTGCGTTGATCGCCGGTCGATGGCCGTTCTCGGTTGGGCCGCCGGACAACACAATTCGATGATCGTCGACCAGGAGATGCCGATTCGGTCCTGCGACGCGAATGGTGCCCTCTTTCAGAGGCTCGCCGTCAACGGCTTCCGCGATCGGGAGGCGGGATTCGCGTGCCAGAATCCGTGCCAGCACGCTGGGCGCCTGCGCCGGTATGTGTAGAACAACCAGCACCGCGTACGGCAGGTCCGACGGAAGCCCCGCGACGAAGTCTGTGAGCGCCTCGACCCCGCCGGCTGAGGCGCCCACCGCTACGACGTTGAGTTCGCTGTCGTTGGTTGCCATCTCGCTCGTCCCCGTGCGGTGTATACCCAACGGGGTGGGAAGGCAATCCCGTCATCGCGGCACAGCCAGGCTACTCGCAATGAGTTAGGTGAGCACCAGTGCCGGCACCGGAAACGGGGGCTCGCCGACTCCGGCGATCGCAAGCGTGCCCTGCGACGTCTGCTCGGTGATGCGCGCCTCGGCGCGGCGGTCGCCCACTGTCACCGTCACCGACCGGGTCTGCTTGAGGCCGGCCGACACATCATCGAGAATCATGCCCTGCCAATGGTATTGACCGTCGATGGGCTCGATGTGGCCGGCCAGCTGGATGCGTACCCGCTGGGAAGCGTCGCCCGCCAGCAGGGTCGCCGGGCCGTCGTAGGCGTCGCGCACCCCGGCGCACGATGACACGTCGAAGGCAGAGGCGTCGACGTCCCAGTGCGGTCGGTGCAGGTGAAGCCGCTCGTTGAACACACCTTGCGCGCTGCGGCGCACCTCGATCCGACTATTCGGGCCGAGGAGGCGCAGGCATTCGACGACGTAGCGCATCGCCGCCACGAAGTGCGGTCCACCGACGGTGAAGTAGTTCGGGAAGCCGGGCACGGCCATCCCGCGGTAGGGCTCGGCGCCGTCGACCCAGGCCCGTTGGATGCTCAGGCCATGGGCGCCCAGCAGTGCGTCCCGCGGTAGCCCCGCCCGCACGGCGAAGCCGGTGCCGTAGACGATCGCGTCGGCGTCGTGGTGCACTCCGTCGACGGTACGAACGCCGACCGCGGTCACCTCCTCGATCGGCGAGGTGATCACCTCGACGCCACGTCGGCGGGGGAGGCGCAAGGTACGTCGCTGCCGCTGCACGTGGCGCCGGGGCGGCAACGGAAAGACCTTTAGTGCCGCACCGGCGCCGGCCATCCGCTCGATCAACTCGCCGGCAGCGGAGTCGGCACCGATGACCGCGACGCGTTTATGGGCGGGGTCGAAGAAGTCGGACGGCATCGCCGCGTGCATGGCGGTACCACGAAAGTCCCTGCGGCCCAGCAGGTCCGGAACCAGTGGGACAAACGGCGACTCGCACGTGATCACAAACCGGCCGCGGCAGGTCTCGCCGTCCTCGGTGGCCAGTGTCCAGGTGTCGGTGGCGTCGTCGAACACGGCGCTCGCCACTTCGCGGTCGAACATAAAGAAGTCGTGGACGCCGGCCGTCAGCAACTCGCTGGCGGCGTCACCGTCGCCGACCAGGACGACGTCGTGCACCCGGTCGGTCACAGGAACCTGGTACGGGTCCAGCCGCGGCGCGCCAGCGGACCCATCAACCCGACCTCGGACAGAAACGCGGCCAGCGGCGCGAACCCCGCCACCTGAACGTCGCGTCGGTGCGCACTGTGGCGGGCGATCCTGCGCGCCTCGCGGGCATTGATACCCGCCCGGGCGTACGGGACCTTGTTGGTGAACAGGTAACGGAAGAACCAGCCGCCCAAGCCGTTGACGTTGCCGACGAACCACCGCTCGGGGCGCCGCATCTGCGGTGCCCGCTTACGCAGTCCGTCGCGGGCGAACTGGATGTGGCGAGCCTCTTCGGTGACGTGAATCCGCATGAGCCGTTGAACGATTGGCTGCAGTTCCGGATCGTCCATCATCTGGCGCTGCAGTGAATCGAAGATCTCCTCGCCGATCAATGCGGCGACCCACAGCACCGACCCCTGAAAGAGGAACGGCAGTGTGTTGATGATCATCCGGTGATACAGCCGCGGGCGCACCGGCTTGGCCCCGACCCGCTCGATCGCCTTACCGAACATCACCATGTGACGGGTCTCGTCACCGAGTTCGGTCAGCGCGTAATGGGTGGACCGGCTGGTGGGGTCCTTGTGCATGATCTTGCGTAGCAGTGCCTGGTTCAAGATGTTCTCGAACCAGATGCCGGCCGACAGCGTGTTGACCAGTTCCTGGCGGGACAATTCGATGCGCTGGGCACGAGTCATGTTGTCCCACATTGGTGTTCCGTACAAAGAGACGATGCGGGGCGGCAGGTAGAACTTGTCCGGGTCCAGCGGCGCGTCCCAGTCGATGTCGACGACCGGCGCGTAGGACTTCTTGACCGAACCCTTGAGCAATCGGTCTGCGAAGTCTTCGCGATCACGGCCCTCGGGCTTCACCGCACTAGTCATGATGCTCCTCACCGGCGCTGTGCGCCGCATCGTCGCCAGCACTAGTCATCGTTGACGTCCCTTCGTCGGCGTTACTCAGACGGTAGGGAGGGTGCGTGAAGAAGTCAATACCAGCGGTACCGGGTACTTCGGCGTGCCGAGCCCGCAATAACGCACGTGCTGGGCCGCCACGAGTACCTTCACCCCATGGGTCCCTTCGTCATCCGCGCCGCGGTCACCGGTTTCGCGCTGTGGGTCGTCACCAAGCTCGTCCACGGGCTGTACTTCGTCGGCGGTGACACCCGCCTCCAACGGGTCGGCATCATCTTCGTCGTCGCGGTGATCTTCGGTCTGGTCAACGCGTTCATCAAGCCCGTCGTGCAGATCCTGTCGATCCCGCTCTACATCCTCACGCTGGGCCTCTTCCACATCGTCGTCAACGCGCTGATGCTCTGGATCACCGCGCGCATCACCGCGGACACCACCCACTGGGGTCTGGCCATCGACTACTTCTGGTGGACCGCGATCAAGGCAGCCATCGTCTTGTCGATCGTCAGCTGGGTGCTATCGCTGGTCGTCCGCACGTCGCGGCGCTGACCGGCAGACTGGACTCATGCCCGAACTGCCCGAAGTCGAGGCGCTGGCCGACTACCTCCGCCAGCACGCCGTCGGCAGCACCGTCGGTCGCATCGACGTCGCCGCCCTGTCGGCGCTCAAGACCTTCGCCCCGCCAATCAGTGCGCTACACGGCCTGACCGTCACCGGAGCCGACCGCTGGGGCAAATACCTCGGCATGCGGACCGGGGAGTTGATCCTGATCACGCACCTGTCGCGGGCCGGCTGGCTGCGCTGGTCGGAAAAGCTGTCCGCCGCGCCGCTCAAACCCGGCAAGAACCCCATCGCTCTGCGAGTGCACCTCGGCCCGCCCGGCGAGGCGCCGGGCTTCGACCTCACCGAAGCCGGCACCCAGAAGCGCCTCGCGGTCTGGCTCGTCGACGACCCGCAGAAAGTCCCGGGCATCGCCGCCCTCGGCCCAGACGCGCTCACGCTCAGCGCCGAAGACCTCGGCCAGCTGCTGGCCAAGAACACCGGCCGGATCAAGTCCGTCATCACCGACCAGAAGGTGATCGCCGGCATCGGCAACGCCTACAGCGACGAAATCCTGCACGTCGCCAAGCTGTCGCCGTTCGCCACCGCGGCGAAACTCAATGAGGCACAATTCGCCGCGCTGCACGACGCGATGATCTCGGTGCTCTCCGACGCGGTCTCGCGATCGGTGGGCCAGCAGGCCGCGACGCTGAAGGGTGAAAAGCGTTCCGGCATGCGCGTTCACGCCCGTACCGGTTTACCCTGTCCGGTCTGCGGCGACACCGTCCGCGAGGTGTCGTTCGCCGACAAGTCATTTCAGTACTGCCCAACGTGTCAGACCGGCGGCAAGGTGCTGGCCGACCGGCGGATGTCGCGTCTGCTGAAATAAGCGAATGACTCGACAGAAGATTCTCATCACGGGAGCCAGCTCCGGTCTGGGAGCGGGAATGGCCCGCGCGTTCGCTGCCAAGGGTAGGGACTTGGCGCTGTGCGCCCGTCGCGCCGATCGCCTCGAAGAGCTCAAAGACGAACTCGCGCAACGGTATCCAAGCTCCAAGGTGGCGATTGCGGTGCTGGACGTCAACGACCACGACCGGGTGCCCACGGTGTTCGCGGAACTGTCCGACGCACTGGGTGGCATCGACCGGGTCATCGTCAACGCCGGCATCGGCAAGGGCGCCAAGCTAGGGTCCGGCAAGTTGTGGGCCAATAAGGCGACGATCGAAACCAATCTGGTTGCCGCCCTGGTGCAGATCGAAACCGCGCTGGAAATGTTCACGGCGCAGGGCTCGGGACACCTCGTGCTGATCTCTTCGGTACTCGGGTCGAGGGGTGTGCCCGGTGTGAAAGCGGCCTACGCCGCAAGCAAAGCCGGCGTGAGCTCGCTGGGCGAATCGTTGCGTGCCGAATACGCCAACGGCCCGATCACGGTGTCGGTGATGGAACCGGGCTACATCGAGTCCGAGATGACGGCAAAGTCTCAGAGCACAATGTTCATGGTGGACAACGACACCGGGGTCAAGTCGCTGGTTGCCGCGATCGAGCGCGAGCAGGGTCGGGCCGTCGTGCCGTGGTGGCCGTGGGGCCCGCTGGTCCAGCTGCTGCGTGTGATGCCGCTCTCGCTGGCTAAGCGGTTCTCCTGATCAGTGCGGTATCGGCGTGTAATGCGATGAATCGGACGTGAATTCGGGCTTACCGTAGGTCGCCAACCTGAGCTTCAGCAGGCGGATGATGTACCGGTCGACGAGGTGGCGCAGCGCCGGAACTCGACTGAGGCGGTTCACGGCAAGGAAGCGTCCGGCGATGAACGGTCCGGTCACGGCGATGCGCGCCCGGTCCGCCAGACCGATCGACACCCCCATCGCCTCGGCGGTCGCGCGGTTGCCGTTGCAGAACGCCCGCACGAAAGACTCTTTGCTGTAGCTCTTTTCGACGGCTTCGGCGGCGCGGTCGAACAGCGTGGTCTTCGGACGCAGATAGGCCGCCATCGTCGACTCGACCAGTTCGCGGCAGACGGGATCGAAGCCGTCCCGCAACAACGCCGCGCGGGCGTGCATCACGTGAACGGTATCGGTCGGGCGAACTCGGCAGTAGTTCCTCGGGCAGACCGAGCAAGAAGCAGCGGTATCGACCGAATTCGACGAGAGCCCGCTCTGCCGAATTGAATTCGCTGCGACCCTGCCGCAGCACCTGCTGCGACGTCAGGTACTGACCGATCATTCCCGCCGGCATCTGGTCGACCTGCGGCACCGGCACGCCGTACACGTCGACATCCCATTTGTCGGACTTCTTCAGGGCGTTGTAGCGAACCATCGAGTGCATCAACCGGACCATCGCCGCCGCTTCGAAGCCGGGACCGCGACGCTGCAGGGCGCCCGGCAGGGTGGTGACCGCAAAAAAGCTCGCGGTTTCGTTGACTCGCCGGGCGGCGCGACGGCCCGACAGCGCACCGGTCAGGCCCATCGGCAGGGCGGCGTAGGTGTTGGTAAACGTCGCGATGAACGCCCCGCGGGTGATGAAGTGAGCTAGTAGCGCCGCCGAAACGCGGGCCAGCCGGGCGCCCTCCTCGACCATGTCGAGGTCGATCCAGTCTGGGGTGGCCTCCATCGCGGCGATGAACGCCACCAGTTCTTCCGGAGCGTGCGGCACGGCCTCGATGCCCTCGCGGCACGCCGTCTTCAGCATGTCGGTCAAATCGGTGACGCTGTGGGTGCTCATCAACGCTGCATACGGGTCTGCCACGACGTCGCCGAGCATGGTGGCCGTGCTCATCAACTCGAGGATGCGGTCGTCGCGCAGGATCGACTCCCGATCACCGACCCAACCGGGCAGCGCCGATTTGTCTTCCGGCCGCTTGGTCAGCCGATATGGTCGCTGGTCAAAGTCGATGTCGCCGTACAGATCCGGCTGCAACTCGCGCTGGCTCGCCACACGCTGGGCGAGCTCCGGGTAATACGTGACCATCGGTACCTCTCGATAACTAACACTTTGTGAGTAATACTCACAAAGTGTTAGTTAGACTGTCAAGCGTGACGGAGGACGGTCCGAGGCGACGGATGACCGCGGAAGGCCGTCGCGAGCAGATCCTCGACGTCACCCACGCCGTCGTCGACGCCGAGGGATTCCACGCGGCGACCCCGAACCGCATCGCGGCCGAGGCCGGTATCAACAGGTCGCTGATCTATCAGCTCTTCGGCGACCCCGCCCGTCTGCTGGTCGCGCTGATCGACCGCGAGGCGACGCGCGCAGGCGCACAGTTCGCGGAGGCGATCTCCGGGCTGGACGCGGTGGCCGAGGAGCAGACATTGGTGGTCGCGTTCGACGGCGTGCTGGCCGCGGTCGACGCCCAACCGGCGACGTGGCGGCTGTTTCTGTTCCCGCCGCAAGGGGCGCCGCCCGAGCTCTACGAGCGGCTGAGCCAAGCGCAGGACGTCGTGCTGCAGTTCTTCGTCACCGAATTGCTGCGCCGCAATCCGGCGTTGCACGAGCCGGAATACACCGCACGGGTCCTGCACGCCTCCGCCCGCGAACTGCTGCAGTTGCACCTGAGCGACCCACAGTCGGCGACCGGCGAGCGGTTGCGCACATTCGTGCGCCGGCTCGGTGCCGACCTGGTGGGTCCGGCTCAGTCGGCTCGGCCCCTCTCGGCCCGGTAGCGACGGACCAAGGCGTCGGTCGAACTGTCGGATTGCTCTGCGGGAGAAGCGTCGTCGGTGAGGACCGGCAGCAACGCCTTGGCCTGCGTCTTGCCCAACTCGACGCCCCATTGGTCGAACGAGTCGATGCCCCAAATGACACCCTCGGTGAATACCTGATGCTCGTACAGCGCGATCAACTGGCCGACGACCGACGGGGTGAGCCGGGTCGCCAGGATCGAGGTGGTCGGCCGGTTGCCCGGCATCACTTTGTGCGGCACCACATCTGCGGCGGTGCCCTCGGCGGCGATCTCCTCGGCCGTCTTGCCGAACGCCAGCACCTGCGTCTGGGCGAAGAAGTTGCTCATCAACAGGTCGTGCATGCTGCCGGTGCCGTCCATCGTCGGCAGGTCGTCGACGGGCTGGCTGAAGCCGATGAAGTCGGCCGGTACCAGCCGGGTGCCCTGGTGCAGAAGTTGATAGAACGCGTGCTGGCCGTTGGTTCCTGGCTCACCCCAGAAGATTTCGCCGGTGTCGGTGGTTACCGGGCTGCCATCGGCGCGGACCGACTTGCCATTGGACTCCATCGTCAACTGCTGCAGGTAGGCGGCGAAACGCGCCAAGTCGTTGGAGTACGGCAACACCGCGCGGGCTTGGGCGTCGAAGAAGTCGGAGTACCACAGCCCGATCAGCCCGAGCAGCGCCGGCGCGTTGGACTCCAGCGGCGCGGTCCGGAAGTGCTCGTCGACAATGTGGAACCCAGACAGGAAGTCCGCGAACGCTTCTCGACCGATGGCCGCCATCACCGAGAGCCCGATGGCCGAGTCGACGGAGTAACGTCCACCGACCCAGTCCCAGAAGCCGAACATGTTGTCGGTGTCGATGCCGAACTCCTCGACCAGTTCCTTGTTGGTCGAGACGGCCACGAAGTGCTTGGCGACCGCGTCGTCGCCGAGCGCGTCGGTCAGCCAGCGCCGGGCCGCGGTGGCGTTGGTCAGGGTTTCCAGCGTGCTGAAGGTCTTCGAGGCGACGATGAAAAGCGTTGTGGCCGGGTCCAAGTCGGCCAGCTTGGCGATCAGGTCGGCGGGGTCGACGTTGGAGACGAACCGCGCCGAGATGCCGGCGTCGGCGTAGTGCCGCAGCGCCTGGTAGACCATCACCGGGCCGAGGTCCGAGCCGCCGATGCCGATGTTGACCACGGTGCTGATCCGTTTGCCGGTTGCGCCGGTCCACTCGCCGCTGCGCAGCCGGTCGGTGAAATCACCCATGCGATCCAGGACTTCGTGCACGTCGGCGACCACGTTCTGCCCGTCGATGGTCAGCGCGGCGTCACGCGGCAGTCGCAGCGCGGTGTGCAGTACGGCGCGGTCTTCCGAGACGTTGATGTGCGTTCCGTCGAACATCGCGTCGCGGTGCTGCTCGAGGTGGGCGGCGTGGGCCAGGTCGACCAGCAGTTTCACCGTGTCGCGGTTGATGCGGTGTTTGCTGTAGTCGATGTAGAGGTCGCCGACGGTGAGGGTGAACTCGCGGCCGCGATCGGGGTCCTCATCGAATAATCGGCGCAGATGCGTCTCGCCGATCTGTCGGTGGTGCTGTTGCAGCGCCTTCCATGCCGGGGTCGCTGAGATGTCGGGAATCTGTTCAACCGCAGTCATCCCTCGACAGTCAGCGAGACCGCAGGGGCGCTGCTCAAAGCCGGCGGTGAACAGCTGGCTAGTGGCCGAGCCGGCCTCGGCCCAACCGCAGCAGCAGCATCGCCAGGTCCTTGCCCTCGGGTCCGAGTTCGCTGTAGCGCTCGATGACCTTCATCTCGCGGCTGTGCACCAGGCGGGTGCCACCGGAGGCCATCCGGGCTTTGCCGATCGCCCGGGACACCTCGGCACGGCGCTTGACCGCGGCCAGGATCTCGGCGTCGAGCCGGTCGATCTCCAGCCGCAGTTCGTCGATATCGGTGGGTTGTTCTGTCTCGATGGTCATCTCAGACTCCGAATTCTCGTTGTGTGGAGGTGGCTGCGGTTTCATCCGATTCGGGCCTCACACAAGAGACGAGCCCCGGATCGCAGAAGCGGACCGCGGGGCTCTGGGAAGCAGCTAGACCACGGGCACCGCAGGCCGGTACCCGTAGAAAAATCGCCACTGCGCATTGAGCACGAAACGAGTGTGCCACTTGCACGCGTTCCGGCGCAAAGGTGTCGGCGAACGGCGGTAAATTGGGTCAGTCATGACGAGTGCGCGCGTAACCGAATCCGAGACCGATCACCTTCTCGATGGACTGAACCCCCAACAGCGGCAGGCGGTGCTGCACGAGGGTTCGCCGTTGCTGATCGTGGCGGGTGCCGGTTCGGGGAAGACGGCCGTGCTCACACGACGCATCGCCTACCTGTTGGCCGCCCGCGATGTCGGGCCCGGCCAGGTTTTGGCGATCACATTCACCAACAAGGCGGCGGCGGAGATGCGCGAGCGGGTCGCCGCGCTGGTCGGTCCGCGGGCGCGGTCGATGTGGGTGTCGACGTTTCACTCGACCTGCGTGCGGATCCTGCGGAACCAGGCGTCGCTGATCGCCGGCCTCAACTCCAACTTCTCGATCTACGACGCCGACGATTCGCGCCGTTTGCTGCAGATGATCGGCAAGGACATGGGGCTGGACATCAAGCGGTATACGCCGCGACTGCTGGCCAATTCGATTTCCAACCTGAAGAACGAGCTGATCGACCCGCAGCAGGCACTGGCGAATTTGGCCGACGAGGACCTGTCCGACGACCTGGCGCGCACCGTGGCCGCCGTCTACGCCGAATACCAGCACCGGTTGCGGGTGGCCAACGCGCTCGACTTCGACGACCTGATCGGCGAGACGGTCGCAGTGCTGCAGGCCTTCCCGCAGATCGCCGACCACTACCGACGGCGTTTCCGGCACATCCTGGTCGACGAGTACCAGGACACCAACCATGCGCAGTATGTGCTCGTGCGTGAGCTGGTGGGCCGTGACCTGGAACCCGACGAGGACGGGGTGCCGCCCGGCGAGCTGTGCGTGGTCGGTGACGCCGACCAGTCGATCTACGCGTTCCGCGGGGCGACCATCCGCAACATCGAGGATTTCGAGCGCGACTACCCGAACGCCACGACGATCTTGCTGGAGCAGAACTACCGCTCCACGCAGAACATCCTGTCGGCGGCCAACTCGGTGATCTCGCGCAATCCGTCGCGCCGGGACAAGCGGTTGTGGACCGACGAAGGTGCGGGCGAGCTGATCGTCGGGTACGTCGCCGACAACGAGCACGACGAGGCGCGGTTCATCGCCGAGGAGATCGACGCGCTGGCCTCGGGCGGTGAGATCACCTACAACGACGTGGCCGTCTTCTACCGCACCAACAACTCGTCGCGGTCGCTGGAGGAAGTGTTCATCCGGGCCGGTATCCCCTACAAAGTCGTGGGGGGAGTGCGTTTCTACGAGCGCCGTGAGATCCGCGACATCGTCGCCTACCTGCGGGTGTTGGACAACCCCGGGGACGCGGTCAGCCTGCGACGCATTCTCAACACGCCGCGCCGAGGTATCGGCGACCGGGCCGAGGCGTGCGTCGCGGTGTACGCCGAGAACACCGGGTCCAGCTTTGCCGACGCGCTGGAAGCCGCTGCCGAGGGCAAGGTCCCACTGCTGAATACCCGGTCCGCCAAGGCAATTGCCGGTTTCGTCGAGATGATGGACGAATTGCGCACGCGGCTTGCCTCGTCCGAGGGGGATCTCGGCGAACTGGTCGAGGCGGTGCTGGAGCGCACCGGATACCGCACGGAGCTGGAGTCGTCGTCCGACCCGCAGGATTTGGCCCGGCTGGACAACCTCAACGAACTCGTCAGCGTCGCCCATGAATTCGCGACCGACCTGGCCAACGTCGCGGCGCTCGATGACGCGCCCGAAGACGAGGACGTGCCGGACACCGGGGTGCTGGCGCAATTCCTGGAGCGGGTGTCGCTGGTGGCCGACACGGACGAAATCCCCGAGAACACAGCCGGTTTGGTGACGCTGATGACGTTGCACACCGCCAAGGGGCTGGAGTTTCCGGTCGTATTCGTCACCGGCTGGGAAGACGGGATGTTCCCGCACATGCGGGCTCTGGGCGACGCAGGCGAGCTCTCGGAGGAGCGCCGGCTGGCGTACGTCGGGATCACCCGGGCGCGGCAGCGGCTGTACGTCAGTCGGGCCAAAGTCCGCTCGTCGTGGGGGCAGCCGATGCTGAACCCGGAATCGCGCTTCCTGCGCGAGATTCCGCAGGAGCTGATCGACTGGCGGCGCACCGACCCGACTCCGTCGTTCAGCGCACCGGTGAGCGGTGCGGGCCGGTTCGGCACCCCGCGCCCTTCGCCCACCCGCAGCGGCGCGAGCAAGCGACCGCTGCTGACGCTGGAACCCGGCGACCGGGTCACCCACGACAAGTACGGCCTGGGTCGCGTCGAAGAGGTGTCAGGCATCGGTGAGTCGGCGATGTCGCTGATCGACTTCGGCAGTTCGGGCAGGGTCAAGCTGATGCACAACCACGCGCCGGTGGCCAAGCTTTAAACGCGGTGACAGCTCTAGTCCTCGAGTAACCAGTCCCGGGTGCGCGGCAGCAGCGTCAGCACGGCGCTGGCGATCGGCAGCAGCGGCAGGGTGTGCACCACCCAGGCCACCCGCGCCCCGGCGATGAATACCCCGAGGTAGGTCAAGATCGCGACCACTGCGCCGGCCACGATCAGGTACCGGCTCAGCGGCTGGCGCAGCAACAGCAGGATCACCCCGGCGATCGTGGCCAGGGCGAATACCAGCGCCAGGAACGCCACCGCGACGCAGAACAGTCGATCGGAGTGCCACCAGCCGGCGATCAGGTCGGTCGCCACGACCGAGGTGGCCCAGCCGCTGACGATGCTGACCGCGGCGGCGGCCACCGCTGTCGTCCGGCTCGGCTCACCGAAAGGCGCCGACGCCGGAGGCGGTGCGAAATGCTGTTGCGGCGGGCCCGGCGGACGGGGAATGTGTGTTGTGCGACCGTCGTCGACGGCCTGCGGCATCGGGCCGGTGGGCGCGCGCCGAATGATGCGCGTCTCGGGATTGGCTGAGCTCGGGCTGTTCGGGTCGGTCACATCAACCGGCGAAAGTCCCGACGGATAGGCCGCGCTTCGCCAGCCACGGCACGGGGTCGACCCGCTGGCTGCCACCCAGCAGCACCTCGAAGTGCAGGTGCGGACCGGTGGAGTTGCCGCGATTACCCATGGTTGCGATCTGGTCGCCGGCCATCACCCGCTCGCCGACGCTGACCATCGCGGTGTTGACGTGGCCGTAGAGCGTGACGGTGCCGTCGGCGTGCCGCAGCTTGACCCACATGCCGTAGCCGGCGGTCGGTCCGGCGGCGACCACGACACCGTCGGAGACGGCGTGAATCGGGGTGCCGATCGAGTTCGCGAGGTCGATGCCGGCGTGCAGGACGCCCCATCGGTAGCCGAAGCCCGAGGTGAAGATGCCCTTGGTCGGCATCACGAAAAGCGGCTGCTGGAGCCGGGCCTCACGCTGGGCCCGCTCCTGCGCGAAAGCCACGCCGTGGGCGAGTTCGGCGTTGTGCACGGCGACGTTGGCGGCCGGCTGGACGGTCACCATCTGCATGCCACCGCCGGAAGTACTGATCGGACCGGTTGCCGCGGACTGGGCGGCCAGAACGGTCTCGGCCTTGGAGTGCCGGGGGGCCTCGGTAGCCGAGTGCGCGGCCGCCGCGGCGGCCCCGGCGGCCAGTGAACCGATCAAAACGCGGCCCCGAGTGGCACCGGTGAGTTGTTTGCGGTGCTGCGAGCGACCGGTCAGGGGCCCGGCCTCGCTACGCGCCCGGTTCGTGCCACGCTCGAGCGGGCTGAGCCGACGCTCGCTGACGCTGGGGCCGATGAGATCGCGGACGGTGAGGTTGTCGGTCTCGTCCAGATCGTCGAGCTCGGGAGCGCTGAGGACCTGCGCTTCTTTCTCAAAAGCCGAGTTCGGATTGAAGGTCGCGTCGGCGAGTTTTCCGAACTCGTTGAACGGAATGATGTCGGTGACTTCGTTGCGGTGAACCGCAGGCCGGCGGTCGCGCGGCGCCGAAAGCTCTCCCCATGCAGGAGACGACGCCGGGATTTGCTGGGTCAACCTGATTGTCCTTCGAGCCGTAACCATAACGTTATCTGGACTCTGAGACGTTAACCGTCGGGCGCAAGGCGTCGCAAGTTAAGCCAGCAATCTGATCATGATTGTGACTTGTATCACTCGGCGCGCACCGGTGAGATCTGCCACATCCGTCGATGCCCATGGCGGAACACTCTGACCGTCTCGATACAGTTCCCGCAAGCGGGCAACTGAAAACTTAGTCCGCTCACAATCAGGCCAACACACAGAAGTGAGCCCATGGATCTTTTCGAGTACCAGGCAAAAGAGCTGTTCGCCAAGCACAACGTCCCGACGACTCCCGGCCGGGTGACGGACACCGCCGACGGGGCCAAAGCCATCGCCGAAGAGATCGGGCACCCGGTGATGGTCAAGGCTCAGGTCAAGGTCGGCGGGCGTGGCAAGGCCGGTGGCGTGAAGTACGCCGCCACCCCGGACGACGCCTATAACCACGCGCAGAACATCCTCGGGCTGGACATCAAGGGCCATGTGGTCAAGAAGCTGCTGGTCGCCGAGGCGAGCGACATCGCCGAGGAGTACTACATCTCCTTCCTGCTGGACCGCGCCAACCGCACCTACCTGGCGATGTGCTCGGTCGAGGGCGGCATGGAGATCGAAGAGGTCGCCGCCACCAAGCCCGAGCGGCTCGCCAAAGTACCGGTGGATGCGGTGAAGGGGGTCGACGAGGCTTTCGCCCGCTCGATCGCCGAACAGGGCCACCTGCCCGCCGAAGTGCTCGACGCCGCGGCCGTGACCATCGCCAAGCTGTGGGAGGTCTTCGTCGGCGAGGACGCCACCCTGGTCGAGGTCAACCCGCTGGTCCGCACGCCCGACGACCAGATCCTGGCGCTGGACGGCAAGGTCACCCTCGACGGCAACGCCGACTTCCGTCAGCCCGGCCACGTCGAGTTCGAAGACCGCGACGCCACCGACCCGCTCGAGCTCAAGGCCAAGGAGCACGACCTCAACTACGTCAAGCTCGACGGCCAGGTCGGCATCATCGGCAACGGCGCGGGCCTGGTGATGTCCACGCTGGACGTCGTCGCCTACGCCGGCGAGAAGCACGGCGGCGTGAAGCCGGCCAACTTCCTCGACATCGGCGGAGGCGCCTCGGCCGAGGTGATGGCCGCGGGGTCTGGACGTCATCCTGGGCGACTCGCAGGTCAAAAGCGTGTTCGTCAACGTCTTCGGCGGCATCACCTCGTGTGACGCCGTCGCCAACGGCATCGTCAAGGCGCTCGAGATCCTGGGCGGCGACGCCAACAAGCCGCTCGTCGTGCGACTCGACGGCAACAACGTCGACGAAGGCCGGCGGATTCTCACCGAGGCCAACCACCCGCTGGTGACGCTGGTGCCCACGATGGACGAGGCCGCCGACAAGGCCGCCGAACTGGCGAGCGCCTGACAAGGAGACATGACCCAATGGCTATATTCCTGACCTCCGAAAACAAGGTCGTCGTCCAGGGCATCACCGGATCCGAGGCCACCAAGCACACCGCCCGGATGCTCAAGGCCGGCACGCACATCGTCGGCGGCGTCAACGCCCGCAAGGCCGGAACCACGGTGGCGCACAAGAACGTTGACGACGAGCCAGTGGAACTGCCGGTGTTCGGCAGCGTCAAAGAGGCCATCGAGAAGACCGGCGCCGACGTGTCGATCATCTTCGTGCCGCCGGTGTACGCCAAGGACGCGATCATCGAGGCGATCGACGCCGAGATCCCGCTGCTGGTCGTCATCACCGAGGGAATTCCGGTGCAGGACAGCGCATATGCGTGGGCCTACAACGAGTCCAAGGGGAACAAGACCCGCATCATCGGCCCGAACTGCCCCGGCATCATCACCCCGGGTCAGGCCCTGGTCGGCATCACCCCGGCCAACATCTCGGGGCCCGGACCCGTCGGTCTGGTGTCCAAGTCCGGCACGCTGACCTATCAGATGATGTTCGAGCTGCGCGATTTCGGGTTCTCGACCTCGATCGGCATCGGCGGTGACCCCGTCATCGGCACCACCCACATCGACGCCATCGAAGCCTTCGAGAAGGACCCGGAGACCAAGGTCATCGTGATGATCGGTGAGATCGGCGGTGACGCCGAAGAGCGCGCGGCTGATTACATCAAGGCCAACGTGACCAAGCCGGTCGTCGGCTACGTCGCGGGATTCACCGCGCCAGAGGGCAAGACGATGGGCCACGCCGGTGCCATCGTCTCCGGCTCGTCGGGCACCGCGCAGGCCAAGAAGGAAGCCCTCGAGGCCGCTGGGGTGAAGGTCGGCAAGACGCCGTCCGAGACCGCCGCACTGGCGAGAGCGATTCTCGAGAGCCTGTAGCCCGCGCGGGCAAACTGGAACGTGTTACAGCTTTCGGTTAGCCTGACGAATTAACACTCGTCAGGAGGCCTGTAATGGCGGTCGACCCGCGTACTCCCGTCGTCGTCGGCGTGGGCCAGTTCACCGAGCGGATCGACGATCCCGGCTATCGCGGGTTGTCCTCGGTCGAGCTGGCCACCGAGGCCGTGCGCGCCGCGCTCGCTGACACCGGCGCGGACGTGACCACGGTGGCGTCGTCGATCGAGGTGTTCGCCGGCCTGCGGCAGTTCGAGATCTGCACGCCGTTCAACTCGCCGCCCTTCGGCGCGTCCGACAACTACGTGCGTTCGGTGGCTCAGCGGGTCGGCGCCAACCCGGCGCGGGCGGTGCTGGAGTCGATCGGCGGCAACGGGCCGCAGAAGCTGATGACGGAGTTCGCCGGGGCGATCGCCGCCGGCGGCGTCGAGGTCGTGTTGATCCTCGGCTCCGAGCCGGGGTCGACGGCCAAGTACTTCGCCGGTCGAGACGACAAGCCCGACTTCACCGAGCACGTCGGCGGCCAACTCGAAGACCGTGGCTACGGTTTCGAGCAGTACATGAGCGAGTACACCGCCAAGCACGGGCTGACCGGAGCGCCCGTGCAATACGGACTGCTCGACAACGCCCGCCGGGCGCGGCTCGGGCTCAGCGTCGCCGACTACCGCCACGCGATGGCCGAGCTCTTCGCCCCGTTCTCGAAAGTTGCAGCCAAGAACCCGTTTTCGTCGTCGCCGGTGGAACGCTCGGTGGACGAGATCGAAACCGTCACCGACGAGAACCGGATGATCTGCGACCCGTATCCGCGGTTGCTGGTGGCCCGCGACACCGTCAACCAGGGCGCCGCGGCGTTGGTGATGTCGGTGTCGGCGGCCCGCCGGCTCGGGGTGACCGAGGACAAGTGGGTGTATTTGCGCGGGCACGCCGACCAGACCGAGCAGGACCTGCTCGACCGCGAAAGGGTCAGCGTCAGCTACTCGGCCAAACAGGCTGTGGCCGAAGCGCTTCGGGGCGCCGGCATCGGCATCGACGACGTGGCGACGTTCGATCTGTACAGCTGCTTCCCGTTCCCGGTGTTCGCGGTGTGCGACGAGTTCGGGCTCGCCGCCGACGACCCACGGGGTCTGACGCTCACCGGCGGTCTGCCGTATTTCGGCGGCCCGGGCAACAGCTATTCGCTGCACGGCATCGCCGAGACGGTGGCCGCCATGCGCGACCAGCCGGGCTGCTACGGCCTCGTCGGCGCCAACGGCGGTGTGATGAGCAAGTATTCGGTGGGGGTGTATTCCACCGAACCCGGCGAGTGGGCCGCCGACCGCAGTAGGGCGTTGCAGCAGGACATCGCCGCGCTACCGAAGGTGCAGGTGACACGAAATGCCAACGGCGCGGGGACGATTGAGACGTACTCCGTTCGCTACGACTGGCCGACGACGACCGGTGTCATCATCGGTCGCCTCGATGCCGACGGCTCGCGCTTCATGGCGCTCACCGAGGACGAGGACCTGGTGGCGTTGATGACCGGCGGTGACCCGCTGGGTGCGGGCATCACCGTGAAGTCGACCGACGAGGGCATCAACCAGGCGTCGCTCGGCTAGCCGGACAGCGCGGCAACGAGTCCCTCACAGTCCTCGACGGTCACGTTGAGCGCCGAGTGATCGCGCAGACCGATCACGCGCCGAATCCTCGGCTCGAAGTGGACGCACACGCCCCGGGTTGCGTTGGTGCCGAAGGTCAGCCCGTCGTCGGCCAGCGACAGCCGCGCGCCCACCGCCGTCCACCACCGATATGGGCCGGTGATATGCGCATCCTGAATCTGGGACAGCGGCGCCTCGACACGGAACGGCCCGTAGCGCGCGATGAACCGGCCGTCGTCGGTGATGGTGACGCCCTGCGTGCTCGGCCACGCTCGGAAGGCCAGCCACAGCGGGGCCAGTCTGGTGTCGTAGCGGTAAGGAAAGTGCCGGCCCTGCTCCGTCACGGTGCGCCTCTCGTTGGTGTCGGCGGCTAGACCGCCGCGGCGAGCTTGCCCGCCAATCGCTCGACGTAGGCGGCCACCTCATCTTCGGACTTGTCGGGCAGTCCGAACAACACCTCGGTTACCCCGATCTCGGCCCAGTGCGCCAACTTCTCGGGAATCGGCTTGAAGTCCAGCGCGACGATTTGCGGCGCCCCGGCGCGACCCGCGGCGGCCCAGGTGTCGTGCAGCAACTTCACCGGCTCGTCGATGTCGAAGTCGCGCGGGGTGGTGATCCAGCCGTCGGCGCTGCGGGCGATCCACTTGAAGTTCTTCTCGTTGCCCGCTGCGCCGACCAGCACCGGGATGTGCGACTGCACCGGCTTGGGCCACGCCCAACTCGGGCCGAAGTTGACGAATTCGCCCTCGTAGGAGGCTTCTTCCTCGGTCCATAGCGCGCGCATCGCCTCGATGTATTCGCGCAGCATGGTCCGGCGGCGACCGGGCGGCACGCCATGGTCGGAGAGTTCGTCGGTGTTCCAACCGAATCCGACGCCGAGGCTGACCCGCCCGCCCGAGAGGTGGTCGAGCGTCGCGATCGACTTCGCCAGCGTGATCGGGTCGTGTTCAACCGGGAGCGCCACCGCGGTGGACAGCCGCACCCGCGACGTGACTGCGCAGGCGGCGCCGAGACTCACCCACGGGTCCAGCGTCCGCATGTAGCGGTCGTCGGGCAACGACTCGTCGCCGGTGGTCGGATGCGCGGCCTGACGCTTGATCGGGATGTGGGTGTGTTCGGGTACGTAGAACGTCGTAAAGCCGTGGTTATCGGCAAGAGTGGCGGCCGCCGCCGGGGAGATTCCGCGATCGCTGGTGAACAGCACAAGCCCGTAGTCCATGGATGAATTAGAACGTGTTCCAATCTTGCGGGCAACAACGGGGGTTGGTACTGGCGACCGAGGTCGCGCCGAAGGTGCGCTAGCGTGGTTGATCGGCTCGCGTCGCCAATCCCGCGCAGGCCGTCGCACCCGCGTTGACCCAACGTTTAACGGTAGCCTCGCGTGGAGCGGCGCGCGGGAGTAAACCAGCGCCGCACGACAATGGCGCCGCAACCGCATCGGAACGCACAGGAGAAGCCATGACTTACCCGCCCGGCAACCCCGGATATCCGCCCGCGCAGTCGCCCGGCTCCTACGGAGCTCCCGCATCTGCGTCGTTCGCGAAGTCCGAGGACGCCGAGAACAACCTCAAGCACTACCTGACCATCGCGGTCGCGGTGCTGGGCGTGCTGACCTACCTGGCCAGCTACTTCCCAATGGTCTCCCGACTGCTGCCCAACGGCGACGAGCTCGTGGAGAAGGGCAGCACCTTGCCGGTCGACCTGGTGTTGCTGGCCGGGCTGCTGGCCGGAGTGAGCCTGTTGCCGAGGGCCAAGAACTTCCTCGCCGCGGTCGCCGCGGTCTCGCTCCTGGGCTCGCTGTTGCTGATCCAGGACACCATCGACGCGTCGGATCGCGGCGCCGGGCTCTGGATCGCCGTCACGGCCGGTGTCGTGCAGGCCGCGCTGGCCATCGCCGCTCTGTTGCTGGACGCGGGCGTGATCACGGCGCCGGCGCCCCGCCCCAAGTACGACCAGTATTACGGCCAGTACGGCGGCTACTACGGTCAGCAGCAAGCCCCCTACCAGCAGTCCGGCTACGGAACGCAATACGGCGGCTACCCGTCCGGCCCGAGCACCGGCGGCTTCGCTGCGCAACAGGGACCGCAGCCGAGCTCCGCGCAGTCCCAGCACGGATCGGCCACTCCGCCAACTGGTTTCCCGAGCTTCAGCCCGCCCCCGTCGACCGGCTCCAACGCGCCGGGGCAGGGCAACGCCGCCGATCAGGGTGGGTCCGCGCACGGCCAGCAGTCGTTCGGCTCGGGCCAGCAGCCGCAGGCGCCGTCGGGCCCGTCGCAGTCCTGACCGGGTGCGTTCAGGCGCGGCGAGTCGCCTACTGCCCGATCAGAGGCGATCGCTAGCCCGCCGAAGCCGCGCGCGGCGGGTCGCCGACTGTGGGCCAGCGGAGGCGATCGTTAGCTCGGCGGAGCCGGGCGCGGCGGGTCGCCGACTGTGGGCCTCAGTAGGTAACGTCCTCAGACCGTGACCCCGGACAGTCGAACCCCGGGCGCCCACCAGGCGCGTGACCTTCTGCGGGTCGCGTTCGGCCCCGCCGTGGTGGCATTGGTGGTCATCGCTGCGGTGACGTTGTTGCAGTTGGTGATTGCCAACAGTGACATGACCGGCGCGCTGGGCGCGATCGCCAGCATGTGGCTCGGCGTGCATCAGGTGCCGATCTCGATCGGCGGCCGCGAGCTCGGTGTGATGCCGCTGCTGCCGGTGCTGCTGATGGTGTGGGGAACGGCGCGCACCACCGCGCACGCCACCACGCCGACGGCTTCCTGGTTTGTCACCCGCTGGATCGTCGCCTCGGCGCTGGGTGGCCCGCTGCTGTTTACCGCGATCGCTCTCGCCGTGATTCACGACGCAGCGTCGGTGATCACCGAGTTACAGACGCCCGATGCGTTACGGGCATTCACGAGCGTTCTGGTGGTGCACGCGCTCGGTGCCGTCATCGGGGTCGGGTCGCGGGTCGGCCGCCGGGCTCTCGCGGCGTCGCCGCTGCCGGACTGGCTAGGCGATTCGCTGCGCGCGGCGACGGCCGGCGTGCTGGCGCTGCTCGGGCTGTCCGGGTTGGTCACGGCCGGCTCGCTGGTCGTGCACTGGGCGACGATGCAGGACCTGTATCGGGATCACCACGTCGATCTTCGGGCAGCTCAGTCTGACGCTGCTCTCGCATCCTCTACGTGCCCAACGTGATCGTCGCGACCGCCGCGATGGCGGTGGGCTCGAGCGCCCACCTGGGGTTTGCCACCTTCAGCTCGTTCACCGTGTTCGGCGGCGACATCCCCGCGCTGCCGGTGTTGGCGGCGGCTCCCCACCCGCCGCTGGGGCCGATCTGGGTTGCGCTGCTGATCGTCGGCGCCTCCTCGGCGGTTGCGCTCGGCCAACAATGTGCGCGACGACCCCTGCCACTGTCCGATGCGATGGCGAAGGTCGGCGTTGCGGCGTTGGTGGCGGCGCTGACGCTGGCGCTGCTCGGGTACGCCGGCAGTGGTCAGCTCGGCAACTTCGGCGGCGTCGGAATCGACCAGGGCACATTCGGTTTCGCGATCTTCCTGTGGTTCACCTCGATCGGTGCGCTCACCGTCGTGATGGCCGGCGGGGTCAGGCGCCGCCCGCGCCTGCCCAAGCCGGTTCCCGTCGGGCCGACCACCCGAGCCGCCGGTGCTCGCCGAGCCGAGCCCGCACTTCGAGGCCGACGACTCGCACTTCGAGACCGAGGAGACGTCGGGCCGCGACCTGCCTCACGAGGACGACCGGTGACTCGTCCGCACTTCTCCCCGGGCCGGTAACGGTCCTCTTCGTCGGCGGAGCCGTAGGCTCTGACCTGTGCAGCAATCGTTCCGTGTGCCTCCCAGCGCACCGGCACGATTGGTGGTGCTGGCATCGGGCACGGGTTCGCTTTTGGCGTCGCTGCTGGACGCCGCAGTCGGTGACTACCCGGCCCGGGTGGTGGCCGTCGGCGTCGACCGCGACTGCGCCGCCGTCGACATCGCCGCCGCCGCGTCACTGCCCGCTTTCAGGGTGCGACTGGGCGACTATCCCGATCGCGAGGCCTGGGACACCGCGTTCACCGAAGCCACCGCCGAGCATTCGCCCGACCTCGTCGTGTCCGCAGGTTTCATGAAAATTCTTGGACCACAATTTCTTTCGAAATTCGAAGGCCGAACCCTCAATACCCATCCGGCGTTGTTGCCGGCGTTCCCGGGCGCGCACGGGGTGGCTGACGCGCTGTCCCACGGCGTCAAAGTCACCGGCTGCACAGTGCATCTGGTCGACGCCGGCACCGACACCGGCCCGATACTGGCTCAGCAGGCCGTTCCGGTGCTCGACGACGACACCGAAGAGACTCTGCACGAACGCATCAAGGTCACCGAACGGCGGCTGCTTGGTGGACGTAATAGCCGCGGTGGCGACCGGCGGCGTGACCTGGACCGGACGAAAGGCGACTATCGGATGAGCGGCGACTCGAGACCGATGAGCCGGACGGCAAGCGGCCGATCCGCCGTGCGCTGATCAGCGTCTACGACAAGACCGGTCTGGTCGAGCTCGCCAAGGGCCTGGCACGACGCCGGGGTGGAGATCGTGTCGACCGGGTCGACCGCGAAAACCATTGCTGCCAAGGGCATCCCGGTGACTCCGGTGGAGCAGCTCACCGGCTTCCCGGAGGTGCTGGACGGCCGGGTCAAGACCCTGCACCCGCGGGTGCACGCCGGGTTGCTGGCCGACCTGCGCAAGCCCGAGCACGCCGCGGCCCTCGAGCAACTCGGCATCGCGGCGTTCGAGCTGGTGGTGGTCAACCTGTATCCGTTCAGCGAGACCGTGGAGTCCGGCGCGGGCGTCGACGAGTGTGTCGAGCAGATCGACATCGGCGGACCGTCGATGGTCCGCGCGTCGGCTAAAAACCACCCTAGCGTTGCGGTGGTCGTCGACCCGCTGGGTTACGACGGCGTGCTGGCCGCCGTGCGCGGCGGCGGCTTCACGCTGGCCGAGCGAAAGAAGTTGGCGTCGTTGGCATTCCGGCACACCGCCGAGTACGACGTGGCAGTGGCCGGCTGGATGGAGTCGACGCTCGCGCCCGAGGAGCCGGCCACGGAATTCCCCGAATGGGTCGCCGGCACATGGCGCCGCTCGACCCAGCTGCGCTACGGCGAGAACCCGCATCAGCAGGCCGCGCTGTACGTCGATGACAGCGGCTGGCCCGGGCTGGCGCAGGCTCAACAGCTGCACGGAAAAGAGATGTCCTACAACAACTTCACCGACGCCGACGCGGCCTGGCGGGCGGCTTTCGATCACGAGGACACCTGCGTCGCAATCATCAAGCACGCCAATCCCTGTGGCATCGCGGTGTCGTCAGACACGGTCGCCGACGCGCACCGCAAGGCCCACGAATGCGATCCGCTCAGCGCATTCGGCGGCGTGATCGCGGCCAACACCGAAGTCAGCGTCGAGATGGCCGAGTACGTCAGCACCATTTTCACCGAGGTGATCGTCGCCCCGGCCTATGCGCCCGGCGCCGTCGACGTCTTAGCCCGCAAGAAGAACGTCCGGGTGCTACTGGCGGCGGAGCCGATCGGTGACGAGACCGAGCGGCGTCAGATCAGTGGCGGCCTGCTGGTCCAGCAGCGCGACCAGATCACCGCGGCGGGTGACGACCCGAACAACTGGACGCTTGCGACGGGCGAGCCGGCCGACCCGACCACGCTGGCCGATCTGGTCTTCGCCTGGCGGGCCTGCCGCGCCGTGAAATCCAACGCGATCGTCATCGCCGGCGGCGGCGCCACCCTGGGCATCGGCATGGGACAGGTGAACCGCGTCGACGCCGCGCGCCTGGCCGTCGAGCGTGGGGGAGACCGGGTGCGGGGCGCGGTCGCCGCATCCGACGCCTTCTTCCCGTTCCCGGACGGCCTGGAGACTCTGGCGGCCGCGGGCGTGAAGGCGATCGTGCATCCGGGCGGCTCGGTGCGCGACGACGAGGTGACTGCCGCCGCGGCCAACTTCGGCATCGCGCTCTACCTGACCGGCGCGCGGCACTTCGCGCACTAGCGGTGCGCTACGCGCTGATCTCGTCCGGCACGGTGGTCGCGTAGCGGATGAACGCCGCCACCTCGCCGACTGCGCGGCGGGCGTCGGGGTTGACGTCGAAGCTCAGCTGGAACATGTGCATTGCCTTGTGCCACTGCTGAACCCAGACTTCGACGTTCTGCTCGCGCAGCCGTTCGGCGAACACGATGGTGTCGTTGAGCAGCATCTCGTGGGTGCCGGCCTGCAGCAGGAATGGGCCCAGGCCGCGCAGGTCGGCCTCGGGCGGCATCAGCGGCGGCGGCCGGCTGCCGTTCACCGTGGCAAACACGTCGTAGATGAACTTCACCGTCATGAACGGGAACATCACGTCGCGATGGTCCTTGAGCGCCCGGTACTTCAGGTCCATGTCCGACGAGGTCAGCGGCGACATCAGCGCCTGCCCGGCCGGAACCGGTAATCCGCCATCGCGTGCCGCCAACGCGACCTCGGCCGCCATCAGCCCACCGGCCGAGTCGCCGGCCAGCACGATCCGCTCGGGCGCGAACCCTTGCGCCAGCGCGAAGCGGTACCCGTCGAGACCGTCGGCGACGGCGTCCTCGATGGTGGCCTGCGGCGCCAACCGGTAGCCGACGTTGAGCACCTTGGCGCCGGTCGCCTGTGACAACCGGCTGACGAAGCGGCGGTGCGAGTTGAGCCCGAGGGTCACCAGCGCCGAGCCGTGGAAGTAGACGATCAGCGACGTCGAGTCGCGCGCCTCGGGCGCGACGACCCATTCGGCCGGGCAGTGCGGCAGGTCGACGCGCGTCACGTCGGTGCCGGGCAACGGCCGGATGAGCTTCAACGGACCGTCGATGCCGTCGAGTCGGACTCGCTGCAAGGTGTCGGGGCTGAGGCGATTGACCATCAGGCCGAGCAGGGTCAGCGCGGCCAGCACCGGCCGAACGAAGATCGCCGTCAGCACGGCGAGCAGGCTGGACTGCCACGAGGCGGGGCCGAAGTGGGCGGTCTCGGGCCGTTCACGCCAGTCGAGAGAGTTCACGGGACCGAGGGTATCGGGTAGCTGAGCCGCACCGATTGTGAGCTTCGCTGGAAACCGACGCCTGAGTTGGGTGGGCCACTCGAGAGGCGGGTGTTTGCGAACGCTCAACCGCTGCCGAGCGGCGCCTCGCAGATTTGCTTACCAGGGCGTCAACGAGCCCTTCCGGACAAGATCAGATCGGCATAGGGTCGAAATTCGGGCGCGTCAACCGGGGCGGGTCCGAGCGAATTGATGAGTATCCGAAAGGAAATCATGCGCGCGATCACACGAAGAACAGCGTCGTTCTCAGTCGCTCTCGCAGCGTTCGCACTGCTCGGTGCGGGATGTCACCAACCCGACAACTCAGGTAAATCCTCGTCGAGTTCCGCAGCGTCCTCGTCGTCGTCCGCGATGATGTCATCGGCTGTCGCCGGACCGACCTCGAGCGCGTCGGCGACCCCGTCGCCGACGCAGATCGCCGGCAAGAACGGCATCCTGTACACCGTCGAAGGGCCGATCCTGGCCAAGTGGGAGACCCTCACCGACGAGCAGAAGAAGGACCTGGGCGCGCCGTACAGCAACCAGCAGAACACCAAGGACAACACCGGCGTCTACCAGCAGTACGACGGTGGGGTGCTGATCTACAAGAACGGCGGCCCGGTCTATCTCGTGTGGGGCAAGATCCGCGACGCGTGGAACGACAACCAGGCCTCGCAGGGCAAGCTGGGCTACCCGACGGCCGACGAGACCAAGGAGCCGGACGGCAGCTATCAGTCGACGTTCGAGCACGGGACCATTACCTGGAAGGAAGGCGACGAGCACGCGACGGTGACAACCAGCTAGTCGCTCCTCGCTGTCACGCTCGAAAGGCCGGGCCATCCAGCGATTGCCCGGCCTTTCCATTTATCAGTAGCGTGGTGTGGTGACCGCTGCTAACAATCTGCCCCGCACCGTTGGCGAACTACGCGCCGCCGGGCACCGCGAACGAGGCGTCAAGCAAGAGATCCGGGAAAACCTGCTGGCTCGATTGACGGAGGGCGCAGATGGCGAGGCCATCTGGCCGGGCATCCTGGGTTTCGACGACACGGTGTTGCCGCAACTCGAGCGGGCACTGATCGCCGGTCACGACTTCGTGTTGCTCGGTGAACGCGGTCAGGGCAAGACCCGTCTGCTGCGCTCGTTGACGGGGCTCCTCGACGAGTGGACGCCGGTGATCTCCGGCGCCGAACTCGGCGAGCACCCGTACAGCCCGATCACCCCGGAGTCCATCCGCAAGGCCGCCACCCTCGGCGACGACCTGCCCATCGAGTGGCGGCACCGCAGCGAGCGCTACACCGAGAAACTGGCCACGCCCGACACCAGCGTCGCCGACCTGGTCGGCGACATCGACCCGATCAAGGTCGCCGAAGGCCGCAGCCTCGGCGACCCGGAGACCATCGCCTACGGCCTGATCCCGCGGGCGCATCGCGGCATCGTCGCCGTCAACGAGCTACCCGACCTGGCCGAGCGCATCCAGGTGTCGATGCTCAACGTGATGGAGGAACGCGACATCCAGGTCCGCGGCTACACGCTGCGGCTACCGCTGGACGTGCTCGTCGTCGCCAGCGCCAACCCCGAGGACTACACCAACCGCGGTCGCATCATCACCCCGCTCAAGGACCGGTTCGGCGCCGAGATCCGCACCCACTACCCGCTCGAGCTCGACGCGGAGGTCGGCGTGATCACCCAGGAGGCACACCTGTCCGCGCAGGTACCGCGAATACCTGATCCAGGTGATCGCCCGGTTCGCCCGCTACCTGCGCGAGTCCAACTCGGTCGACCAGCGGTCCGGGGTGTCGGCGCGATTCGCCATCGCCGCCGCCGAAACCGTCGCCGCCTCGGCCCGCCACCGCGGCGCGGTGCTGGGCGAGACGGACCCGGTGGCCCGGGTGGTCGATCTGGGCACGGTGATCGACGTGCTGCGCGGCAAGCTCGAATTCGAGTCCGGCGAAGAAGGTCGCGAGCAGGCCGTACTGGAACACCTGCTGCGCCGCGCCACCGCCGACACCGCGTCCCGCGCGCTCGGGGGCATCGACGTCGGTCCGCTGGTGTCGGCCGTCGAGGGCGGCTCGGCGGTGACGACCGGTGAGCGGGTAGCGGCCAAGGACGTGCTTGCGGCGCTGCCGAATCTGCCGGTGATCGACGCGATCGCGAAGCGCCTCGACGCCGAGTCCGAGGGTGAGCGTGCCGCTGCGCTCGAATTGGCTTTGGAGGCACTGTATTTGGCCAAGCGCATCGACAAGGCATCCGGAGAAGGCGAAACCGTCTATGGCTAAAGGCCACTCGTCGAGATATTCGGCGTACACCGGCGGCCCGGATCCTCTTGCGCCGCCGGTGGATCTGCGCGAAGCACTCGAACAGATCGGCCAGGACGTCATGGCGGGCACCTCGCCGCGACGGGCGTTGTCGGAGTTGCTGCGCCGCGGGACCAAGAGCATGACGGGGGCTGACCGGTTGGCCGCCGAAGCGAACCGCCGTCGTCGAGAGTTGTTGCGCGAGAACAACTTAGACGGCACGCTGCAGGAGATCAAGAAGCTACTCGACGAGGCGGTACTGGCGGAACGAAAGGAACTCGCCCGCGCCCTGGACGACGACGCCCGTTTCGGCGAACTGCAACTGGATTCGCTGTCGCCGTCGCCGGCCAAAGCTGTGCAGGAGCTCTCCGAGTACGGCTGGCGCAGCGACGAGGCGCGCCAGAAGTACGACCAGATCAAGGATCTGCTCGGCCGCGAGATGCTCGACCAGCGCTTCGCGGGCATGAAGGAGGCGCTGGAGGGCGCGACCGACGAGGATCGTCAGCGGGTCAACGACATGCTCGACGACCTCAACGAGCTGCTGGACAAGCACGCCAAGGGGGCAGGACACGCAGCAGGATTTCCAGGACTTCATGGACAAGCACGGCGAGTTCTTTCCGGAGAACCCGCAGAACGTCGAGGAGCTGCTGGACTCGCTGGCCAAGCGGGCGGCGGCCGCGCAGCGGTTCCGCAACAGCCTGCAGCGCCGACCAGCGGGCCGAGCTGGATGCGTTGGCGCAGCAGGCATTCGGATCGCCGGCGCTGACACAGGCGCTCGACCGAGCTCGACGGTCACCTGCAGGCCGCCCGGCCCGGCGAGGACTGGGACGGTTCGTCGCGAGTTCAGCGGCGACAACCCGATGGGCATGGGCGAGGGCGCGCAGGCGCTGGCCGACATCGGCCGAGCTGGAGCAGCTCGCCGAGCAGCTGTCGCAGAGCTATCCGGGCGCGACCGATGGACGACGTCGACCTGGACGCGCTGGCCCGCCAGCTCGGCGACCAGGCCGCCATCGACGCCAAGACGCTGTCCGACCTCGAGCGCGCGCTGGTCAACCAGGGCTTCCTGGACCGCGGTTCGGACGGCCAGTGGCGGCTGTCGCCCAAGGCCATGCGACGCCTCGGCGAGACGGCGTTACGCGATGTGGCGCAACAGCTTTCCAGCCGCCACGGTGAGCGCGAACTGCGACGCGCCGGCGCGGCGGGTGAGCTCACCGGCGCCACCCGGCCCTGGCAGTTCGGCGACACCGAGCCGTGGAATGTCACCCGGACGCTGACCAACGCGGTGCTGCGGCAGGCCGGAACGCAAACATTGGACGGCCCCCGACCAGCCCTGAAGATCACGGTCGACGACGTCGAGGTGTCCGAGACCGAGGCCCGCACGCAGGCCGTGGTGGCGCTGTTGGTGGACACCTCGTTCTCGATGGTGATGGAGAACCGCTGGCTGCCGATGAAGCAGACCGCGCTTGCGCTCGACCACCTGGTGCGCACCCGGTTTCGTTCGGATGCGTTGCAGATCATCGCGTTCGGCCGCTACGCGCGCACGATGACCAGCGCCGAGCTGATGGGTCTTGAGGGCGTGTACGAGCAGGGCACCAACCTGCATCACGCGCTGGCGCTGGCCGGCCGGCATCTGCGCCGGCACCCGAACGCGCAACCGGTGCTGCTCGTGGTCACCGACGGCGAACCGACCGCGCACCTCGAAGACCACGGCGACGGCACGTCAGTGTTCTTCGATTACCCGCCGCACCCGCGGACCATCGCCAACACCGTGCGCGGCTTCGACGAGATGGCCCGACTGGGCGCGCAGGTGACGATCTTCCGGTTGGGCACCGATCCCGGGCTGGCCCGGTTCATCGATCAGGTGGCCCGCCGGGTCGAGGGCCGGGTGGTCGATCCGGATCTCGACGGGCTGGGCGCCGCGGTGGTCGGCGACTACCTACGATCGCGGCGTCGGCGTTAGCGCAGCAAACTAGCTTTGGGCCTTGCGGTTCTTGCGGCGGACGCCGACGCCCCCCCACAGCGAGAAGCCGCGGATACGCACCGTCGGGGCGCCGGGCGTGCCCTCGCCTTCGACGTTGTGGTCGAAGCCACCCATCACGCCATGCCCCTTGATCTCGACGTTGACCTCCGGCGGCAACAGGATGGTCTGCCCGCCCATGATCGAGGTGGCATTGATCTCGACGTCGGTCGAGGTGAAGTCGGCGTAGCGGAGGTCGATCACGCCGCCGCCCCACAGCGCGAACGTCGTCAGCTTCTTCGGCACGTTCCACCGGCCGCGGCGTTCGAACGCGCTCATGATCGCAAGCAACAGCATCGACGGCGCCGGCTTGGTGGCGCCGCCGCGCTGTGAGTTGACCGACGACCCGAGCAGATCCGACCGCAGCCGGTCGAGCTCGTCGTAGGTCTGGGCAGCGTAGGCCTTGGTGAGCCGGTCTTCGTACTCGCTCATCTGCAGTTTGCCCTGGGCCGCCGCGTCGGTGAGCAGCTGTGCCACCTGGATACGGTCGGTCTCGGCGGCACGCGTCTCTGCGTCCGGCCGGTCGCGCGCCCCTCGTTGCGCTGACTTGCTCATCAATGACGAGCCTACGGCGAAGAAATTTTGCTGCAAGGGATCTTCGCCAAACTGTTGCGCCAACCTCAGTGTTCGCTTAGCTGACGCCGTGCGGCCTGCGCGGCTCGGGCGGCGAGTCGGTCGTAAATGGGTTGCGAGCGCAGCGCCACCGCGACGAGCAGCGCGACAGCGCATGCGCCCAGCATTGGGGGCAGCTGGTTGGTGTTGCCGGTCATCTCGGTGGCCAAGATCAGGCCGGTGACCGGTGCGTGCACCGACGCCGTGAAGAACGCGGCCATCCCGATCAGCGCGCAGGCGGGCAGGCTCGGCACGGCGTGCGGCGTCAGGTGCGCCGCGACCAGGCCGACGCACAGTCCGGCCTGCGAGCCGAGCACCAGCATGGGAGCGAACAGACCGCCGGGGGTGGCGGCGGCGTAGCAGAGCACACCGAACGCGAACCGCAGCACGAACATGCCGGCGACGACCAGCAGGGTGCCATGGCCCAGCAGCGCGTTCTGGGTGAGGTTGTCCCCGCTGCCGGCCAGGTCGGGCGCCGCCCACACCAATAGCCCGACGAGCGCCCCGGTGGCTGCGGCGCGGACTTCCTTGGGCAGGCGGCTGGTGTCGCCGCGTTGGAGTGCGCCCATCACCGCCCCGTTGTAGAGGACGCCGAGGACTCCGGTGGCGAGCCCGATCACAAGCACCCAGCCAGACTCCAGCAGTCGCGGATTGCTGATCGGGTTCATGTGGAATTCGGTCTCCGATCGCATCAGCAGCCGCGCCGCGGCGAATCCGGAGGCCGAGGCCACCAGGGTGGCGAGGGTGGTGCGCGGGTCGAATCGCTTGAGCAGTTCCTCCAGGACGAAGACGCCACCGGCGATCGGCGCGTTGAACGCCGTGGCCAGACCCGCCGCGGCGCCGCCGGCGACCAGGATCCGAAGGTCGACCAAGTTGCGCCGGGTCAAGGTGGCGACTATGACCGCCGCGGAGCCGCCCATTTGCACCGAGGGCCCCTCACGGCCCAGCGCCATGCCGCTGCTGATCGCCAGCAGACCGCCGACGTACTTGATCGGCAGGACGCGGAATCGGTCGGGACGCACCCGGCCGTCGGCGACCGCCTCGACGCGGGGAATTCCGCTGCCCTCGGCATGCGGTTCGATTCGATGCACGAGGGCCGCGGCGATTGCGGCGGCGGCCGTGCAGACCAGCACGACGACGGCCAATCCCCACCCGCTGCCGTGTGCCCAGTCGGCGAGATGGCCTCGCAGCCGGGCCCCCTGGCTGAGCAGAAGCTTGAACGTTCCGGCACTGATTCCGGTGAGCACGCCGACCAGCGCGGCCGCAATGACGAACCCGATCAGGCTTTCGGCGCCCTCGCCGTGGGTGTCGACCGGGTGGGTGGTGGGACGCTGCCATCCGGTGAACAAGCTGCGCAGCACATTTCGCCAGCCGTCGTGCGCGTCGTCGTCCATGCCCATTGCATAGCCGAGGAACCTGGACGGGTGGTCGCGGGGGTCGCGTCTAGGTGGCCCAGCGCGGCGGCCGCTTCTCCAGGAACGACAGCATGCCTTCGCGGGCTTCGTCGGAGACGAACAGCCGGGCCGACTCGGCGCCGAGGCGCTCGGCGTCGCGGTCGAAGCCGGCCAGCACCGCCGCGGTGGTCAGCGCCTTGGACGCCGCCAAACCCTGCGGGGAGCCGCGGCCGATGTCGGCGACCAGCGCCGTGAGCGCGGCCTCGACGTCATCCGCGGCCTCGGTGATCAGCCCGATCCTCACGGCGGTCGCGGCGTCGAACGTCTCCCCGGTCAGGTAGTAGCGGGCGGCCGCGCGTGCCGTCAGCTTCGGCAACAGGGTCAGCGAGATGATCGCCGGCGCCACCCCGATCCGGGCCTCGGTCAACGCGAACGTGCTCTTGGGTCCGGCGACGGCGATGTCCGCCGCGGCCACCAGGCCCATGCCGCCGGCGCGGACGTGACCGTTCACCGCGACGATCACCGGAAGCGGCGCCTCAACGATCGCCCGCAGCAACGCCGCCATCTCCCGGGACCGCTGGGCGGTGGCCTCGGCAGGGTCGGCGCTTGCTGTCGCAGACCCCTGAGCCGATGGTGGCGACGCTCGCCCGGCTGCGCCGCCCTCGCTATCGCCACGCAAATCGGCGCCCGCGCAGAAGGTGTTGCCGGTGTGGCCGAGCACGACAACCCGCACCGCGGGATCGGCCGCCGCGTCGCGCAGGCCCTGGTGCAGTTGGTTGACCAGCGTGGCCGACAGCGCGTTGCGATTGTGTGGCGAGTCCAGCGTCAGCCGCGCCACGTGCCCGTCGACGGCGTAGGTGACGAGCGTGTGCATCAGTAGCTTCGGGGCAGGCCGAGCGACGTCTGCGCGACGAAGTTGAGCACCATCTCGCGGCTGACCGGCGCGATGCGGCCGAGCCTGGCCGAGGCCATCATCGCAGCCAGGCCGTACTCCTTGGTCAGGCCGTTGCCGCCCAATGACTGGATGGCCTGATCGACCGAACGCGTCGCAGCCTCGGCCGCAGCGTATTTCGCCATGTTGGCGGCCGTGGCGGCACCACCGTCGTCGCCGTTGTCGTACAACGTGGCGGCCTTCTGCATCATCAGCTTGGCCAGTTCGACCTCGATGTGGCACTGCGCCAACGGGTGCGACAGGCCCTGGTGGGAGCCGATCGGAACACCCCACACCTGGCGGGTCTTGACGTAGTCGGCGGCCCGGTCCAGCGCGTAGCGGCCCATACCGACGGAACTGGCCGCGCCCATGATGCGTTCGGGGTTCAGACCCGCGAAAAGCTGTGCGATCGCGGCGTCTTCGGCACCGACGAGGGCGTCGCTGGGCAGCCGAACGTCGTCCATGAAGACCTGGAACTGCCGCTCGGGGCTGATGATCTCCATGTCGATCGGGGTGTAGGTGAAGCCGGGCGAGTCGGTGGGCACCACGAACAGCGCCGGGCGCAGCTTGCCGGTCTTGGCTTCCTCGGAGCGCGCGACCACCAGCACCGCCTGCGCTTGGTCGACTCCGGAGATATAGACCTTCTGCCCCTTGAGGATCCAGTCGCTGCCGTCGCGGCGCGCGGTTGTGGTGATCTTGTGTGAGTTGGAGCCGGCGTCGGGTTCGGTGATCGCGAACGCCATCGTGATGGTGCCGTCGGCGATACCGGGGATCCAGCGCTTCTTCTGCTCCTCGGTGCCGAACTTGCTGATGATCGTTCCATTGATGGCGGGCGAGACGACCATCAGCAGCAGCGCGCTGCCGGCCGCGGCCATCTCCTCCATCACCAGCGACAGCTCGTACATGCCGGCGCCGCCGCCGCCGTACTCCTCGGGCAGGTTGACCCCGAGAAAACCGAGTTGTCCTGCCTCGGACCACAACTCGTCGGTGTGTTCCTGGGCGCGGGCCTTCTGCAGGTAGTACTCGCTGCCGTATTTCGATGCCCAGTCGGACACCGCTTTGCGCAGCGCCCTACGGTCCTCGTTTTCGATGAAGCTGTTGTCGGTCATGGGGTTTCTCCTTCTGCGTCGGGATCGTGGGGCGCGTCCACTCGCGCCAGTACGGCGCCGACCTCGACCTGGTGGCCGGTGTCGACATTGAGTTCCGCGAGCACGCCGTCGGTCGGGGCGGTGATGGTGTGTTCCATCTTCATCGCCTCGAGCCAGATCAGCGGTTCGCCGGCTGTGACCGTGTCGCCGACGGCGGCACCGAGCCGAATGACATTGCCGGGCATGGGCGCAACCAGCGAGCCCTTCTCGACGGCCGAGCCCGGCTCGGGGAAGCGCGGCTGGGCGACCAAGTGCACCGGGCCCTGCGCCGAGTCGACGTAGACGGACTGGCCATGCCTGGCCACTGCGAAGCTGCGCGCCACGCCGTGGTCATCACCCAGCACGACCTCGTGCGCCGACGCCGACACCAGGTGCACCGCACTATCGTCCGACAGCGTCAATCCGGTTCTGCCGAACCGATATTCGACGTGATGCTCGACCCCGGTGTCGTCGACGAAGGTCTTGACCTGGTAGCCAGAGGGCAGGTTGCGCCAGCCGCTGGGCAGCGAACCCAGCACGGTGGCGGTGGCGCGGTTCTCGGCCGCGTCGGCCAGCGCCGCGGCGATCGCCGACTGCCGCGTTGCCGATTCGTCGGCCAGCGGAGCGGACAACTCAGCCAAACCGTGCGTGTCGAAGAACGCAGTATCGGTCGCGCCGTCCAGGAAGGCGTGATGCCGCAACACGTTCACCAACAGGTCGCGGTTGGTGCGCAGCCCGTGTACCTGGGCGCGTGCCAAGGCGTCGGCGAGCACGAGTGCCGCCTGCCGCCGCGTCGGGGCGTAGGAGATTACCTTGGCCAGCATCGGGTCGTAATAGATGGACACCACCGAACCGTCGACGATGCCAGAGTCCAGCCGGATCCCGGTGCGAGCCCGAAGCGATGCGAATTGTGTGCGGGCCGACGGAACCCGGATGCGATGGACCAGGCCGGCCTGCGGCTGCCAGTTCTGCGCGGGGTCCTCGGCGTACAACCGGGCCTCGATCGACGAGCCATGAGCGGCAGGCGGTTCGGCGTCCAAGTGGTCGCCGTCGGCTACCGCAATCTGCAGCTCGACCAGGTCGAGTCCGGTGGTCTCCTCGGTGACCGGGTGCTCGACCTGCAGCCGGGTGTTCATCTCCAGGAAGAAGAACTCGCCGTCGTCGTCGGCGAGAAACTCCACCGTCCCGGCGCCGGTGTAGCCGATCGCGCCGGCCGCCAGCCGGGCCGCCTCGAACAACCTGTCCCGCATGCCGGGGTTCCGCTCGACCAACGGCGAAGGGGCCTCTTCGATGATCTTCTGGTGGCGGCGCTGGATGGAGCACTCCCGCTCGCCGACCGCCCAGACCGTGCCGTGCGCGTCGGCCATCACCTGGACTTCGACGTGGTGGCCGGTCGGCAGGTAGCGCTCGCAGAACACTTCTCCGTCGCCGAACGCCGACTGGGCCTCGCGCTGGGCCGCGGCGACTTCGCTTGGTAGCGCGTCCAATTGGTCGACGACCCGCATGCCGCGCCCGCCACCGCCGGAGGACGCCTTGACCAGCACCGGTAACTGTGCGGCGGTGACGGTGTCGGGGTCCAGCTCTTCGAGCACCGGTACGCCGGCCGCGGCCATCATCTTCTTGGATTCGATCTTAGAGCCCATCGCGCGCACCGCGTCGACCGGCGGCCCGATCCACACCAGGCCGGCGGCCTGCACCGCGGCCGCGAAATCGGCGTTCTCCGATAGGAATCCGTAACCGGGGTGCACCGCGTCGGCACCGGTCGCGCGGGCCGCGGCGATGATCGCCTCGGCGTTGAGGTAGTCGTTGGTTTGCGGCAGGCGCACCCGGGCGTCGGCCTCCGCCACGTGCGGGGCGTTAGCGTCCGGGTCGGTGTAGACGGCGACGGTGCCCAGGCCGAGGTTTCGACAGGTGGCGAAGACCCGCCGGGCGATCTCGCCACGGTTGGCCACCAGAACTCGAGAAATTCCCATTTCCGTCACATCCGGAAGACGCCGAAGCTCGACGTCCCCTTGATCGGGCCATTGGCGATGGCGGACAAACACATTCCCAACACGGTGCGGGTATCCCGCGGGTCGATGATGCCGTCGTCGTAGAGCATGCCGGACATCACCATCGGCAGCGACTCGGCCTCGATCTGACCCTCGACAGCGGCGCGCATCGCCGCGTCGGCGTCCTCGTCGACCTGCTGGCCGCGTGCCTCGGTGGCCGCCCGGCTGACGATCGACAACACCCCGGCTAGTTGCGCGCCGCCCATCACCGCGGACTTGGCGCTCGGCCAGGCGAACAGGAAGCGCGGGTCGTAGGCGCGGCCGCACATTCCGTAGTGCCCGGCGCCGTAGGACGCGCCGATCAGCAACGAGATGTGCGGCACTGTCGAGTTCGAGACGGCGTTGATCATCATCGAGCCGTGCTTGATCATCCCACCTTCCTCGTAGTCCTTGCCGACCATGTAACCGGTTGTGTTGTGCAGGAACAACAATGGGGTGTTCGAGCGGTTCGCGAGCTGGATGAACTGGGTGGCCTTCTGTGACTCCTCGCTGAACAGCACGCCGCGGGCGTTGGCCAGGATGCCCACCGGGTAGCCGTGCAGCCGCGCCCAACCGGTGACCAGCGACGAGCCGTACATCGCTTTGAACTCGTCGAACTCGGAACCATCGACGATCCGGGCGATCACCTCGCGCGGGTCGAACGGGATGCGCAGATCGGCCGGTACGACGCCGATCAGCTCCTCGGTGTCGAAGAGCGGCTCGGTGACCGGGATCGGATTGGGGCCCTGCTTGGTCCAGTTCAGCCGCGCGACGATGCGGCGGCCGATTCGGATCGCGTCTACTTCGTCGACGGCGAAGTAGTCGCCTAAACCCGAGACGCGGGAATGCATTTCGGCACCGCCGAGCGACTCGTCGTCGGATTCCTCACCGGTGGCCATCTTGACCAGCGGGGGACCGGCCAGGAACACCTTCGAGCGCTCCTTGATCATCACCACGTGATCGGACATGCCGGGGATATACGCGCCGCCGGCCGTCGAGTTGCCGAAGACGAGCGCGATGGTCGGAATACCGGCCGCCGACAGCCGGGTCAGGTCGCGGAACATCTGCCCGCCGGGGACGAAGATCTCCTTCTGCGTGGGCAGATCGGCACCGCCGGATTCCACCAATGAGATGACCGGGAGGCGGTTTTCGAACGCGATCTGGTTGGCCCGCAGGATCTTTTTCAGCGTCCACGGGTTACTGGTACCACCCTTGACCGTAGGGTCGTTGGCGACGATCAGGCATTCGACACCCTCGATGACGCCGATACCGACGACCGTGCTCGCACCGACGGTGAAGGCGCTGCCGTAAGCGGCGAGCGGGCTGAGTTCCAGGAACGGCGAGTCCGGGTCGACCAGCAACTCGATCCGCTCGCGGGCCGTCAGCTTGCCCCGATCATGATGTCGCTCAACATATTTCGTGCCACCTCCGGCCAAGGCCTTGGCCATCTCGGCGCCGATCTCCTCGAGCCGGGACTCCGCGGCCGACGCCGCCGCGCTGAACGTGTCGCTCGTAGGGTCCAGTACGGACTTCAGCGGGCTCATAGCCACCGCCGACGAGACAGAGCGGAGCGATGCTGCGGAGGTGGAAGATTCATGACTGGAATCCCAGCAACTTGGCGGCCAGCGAGGTCAGAATCTCGGTGGTCCCGCCGCCGATGCCCAGGATCCGCATGTCGCGGTACTGACGCTCGATTTCGGACTCGGTCATGTAACCCATTCCACCGAACAACTGCACGCCCTGGTTGGCCACCCACTCACCGGCCTCGACGGCGGTGTTCTTGGCGAAGCACACCTCGGCGATCAGGTTGGTCTCACCGGCCAGTTGCCGCTCGACGACGTGGTGGGCGTAGACGCGGGCGACGTCGATGCGGCGGGCCATCTCGGCCAGGGTGTTCTGCACCGACTGCCGCGAAATCAGCGGTCGGCCGAACGTCTCCCGGTCGCGACACCACTGCACGGTGATGTCCAGACATCGCTGAGCGCTCGAATAGGCTTGCGCGGCAAGGCCGATACGTTCGGCGACGAACGCGTCGGCGATCTGGGCGAAGCCGGTGTTCTCGGCGCCGACCAGGTTTTCCACCGGCACGGCCGCGTCGACGTAGGACAGCTCGGCCGTGTCCGAGGAGCGCCAGCCCATCTTGTCCAGCTTGCGGCTCACCTCGAAGCCGGGTGTGCCCTTCTCGACGAGCAGCAGCGAAACCCCCGCTGCGCCAGGGCCGCCGGTGCGGACGGCCGTGACGACGAAGTCGGCGCGCACTGCGGACGTGATGTAGGTCTTGGCGCCGTTGACGATGTATTGGTCACCCGAGCGGGTCGCGGTGGTGCGCAGGTGCCCGACGTCAGGACCCGCCGCCGGGTTCGGTGATGGCCAGCGAGCCGATCTTCTCGCCGGCCAGGGTCGGCCGGACGAACTCGTCGATCAGTCGCCGGTCGCCGGAGGCGATCATGTGCGGCACCGCGATGCCGCAGGTGAACAGCGAGGCGAACACGCCGCCGGGCACACCTGCCTGGTGCAGCTCCTCGCAGACGATCACCGCGTCGGCGCCGTCGCCGCCACCGCCGCCGACCTCCTCGGGGAAGTTCGCCCCGAGCAAGCCCGCTTCGCCTGCGGCTCGGTGCAATTCACGCGGTAATTCCCCGCTGCGTTCCCACTCGTCTATGTGCGGCAGGATCTCGCGTTCGGCGAATGAGCGCACGGTCTTGCGGAGCGAATCACGCTCCGGCGTGGTCCAAATGCTCACAACAACCCTTCTGGAATGTCGACGTGACGGCTGCGCAGCCACTCGCCCAGGCCTTTGGCCTGGGGATCGAACCGGGCCTGGTACGCGACGCCCTGGCCGAGGATCTCCTCGATGACGAAGTTCACCGCACGCAGGTTGGGCAGCAGGTGCCGGGTGACCGGCAGGTCGGCGGTCTCGGGCAGCAGCTCGCGAAGCAACTCGACGGTCAACGTGTTGGCCAGCCAACGCCATTGCTCGTCGGTGCGCACCCACACGCCGACGTTCGCCGACCCGCCCTTGTCACCGCTGCGCGCGCCGGCGATGCGGCCCAGCGGCACCCGTCGCGTCGGCCCGTCGGGCAACGGGTCCGGCAGAGCGGGGACCGAAGCCGGTGCGAGCTCGAGAGTCTCGCTCGCACCTGGGATCTCGACCCGGGTGCCGTCGGCGTGCACGGCGGTGTGGGCCACCTCGCCGGCGTCGACGTAGCCGGGGGTGTAGACCCCATAGACCTGACCGTCGCCCGGCGGTGCGGTGACGGTGAAGCCGGGGTAACTGGCTAATGCCAATTCGACTGCGGCCGAGGAGAACTGGCGCCCGACATTGGCCGGGTCGGGGTCGCGGACCACACAGCTGAGCAGCGCGCTGGCGGCCTGTTCGGTGTCGGCGTCGGCGTGGTCGGTGCGGGCCAGCGTCCACTCCAGCTCGGCGGGCTTGACCGAGAGTGCCGACTCCAGTTGGCGTTTCACCAGATCCGCCTTGGCGTCGATGTCCAGGCCGGTCAGCACGAATGTCGTCGCGTTGCGAAATCCGCCGATGCTGTTCAGCGACACCTTGAGTGTGGGCGGCGGCGCCTCACCGGTCACGCCACTGATCCGCACCCGGTCAGCCCCGTCGGCGGCCAACGCGATGGTGTCCATCCGGGCGGTCGCGTCGGGATTGGCGTAACGCGCGCCGGTGATCTCGTAGAGCAACTGCGCGGTGACGGTGTCGACGCTGACCAGCCCGCCGGTGCCGGGGTGCTTGGTGATCACCGACGAGCCGTCGGCGTGAATCTCGGCCAGCGGGAAGCCGGCGTACGTCAAGTCGGGGATCTCCGTGAAGAACGAGAAGTTGCCGCCGGTGGCCTGGACACCGCATTCGATGACGTGTCCGGCGACCACGGCGCCGGCCAGCCGGTCGTAGTCGGTGCGTCGCCAGCCGAAGTGCGCGGCGGCGGGCCCGACGGTCACCGAGGCATCGGTCACCCGGCCGGTGACGACGATGTCGGCGCCGTCGTTCAGGCAGTCGACGATGCCCCAGGCGCCGAGGTAGGCGTTGGCCGTCAGCGGCGTACCCAGTCCGAGCTCCTCGGCCCGGCCGGACAGGTCGTCACCGTCGACGTGAGCCACCCGGACCGGCACGCCCAGTCGTTCGGCCAGCGCCCGGACGGCGTCGGCGAGGCCGGCCGGGTTCAGGCCGCCGGCGTTGGCGACGATGCGCACCCCGCGGTCTCGGGCCAGGCCCAAGCACTCCTCGAGCTGAGTCAGGAAGGTCTTGGCGTAGCCGCGCTCGGGGTGTTTCATCTTGTCGCGGCCAAGAATCAGCATGGTCAGCTCGGCCAGGTAGTCGCCGGTCAGGTAATCGAGCTCGCCGCCGACCAGCATTTCGCGCATGGCGGAATGCCGATCACCGTAGAAACCCGAGCAGTTTCCGATTCGAACCAGGGCACCTGAGGGGTAAGCCACCCGTGCCTCCCTCCATTGGGACGTGCCAACCAACCGGTAGGTTAGCCGGTACCATCGGTGCCACGTCAAGGCTGCCCGCCGCTGATTTTTGCCCCCAGCAGGTCAGCCATTACTATTGGGCTAATCGTTGCTGCCGGGACATCTTGCGCGGCGACCCACCCACCAGGAGTAAGGCCTGATCATGGCTGTGCCAAAGCGGCGGATGTCGCGCTCGAACACTCGTAGCCGACGCGCGCAATGGAAGGCTGAGAAGCCTGAGTTGGTCGGCGTGACGGTGGCCGGACGGCAGCACAAGGTTCCGCGCCGGCTGCTGAAGGCGGCGCGCCTCGGTCTGATCGACCTCGACCGCCGCTAACTTTTATGCCGTGAGCATCGTCTCCGGCAATAGTGCCCGCAATTTGCGGACAGTCGACTTTGGCCAACTCTCAGCGCGTTCACAGGCAATTAGATAAAACTGGTGGCCGTGCGAATTCTTGTCGTTGACGACGACCGAGCCGTCCGTGAGTCACTGCGTAGGTCGCTCTCCTTCAATGGTTACTCCGTGACCTTGGCTGAGGACGGCGTCGAGGCCCTGGAATCGATTTCCGCCGACCGGCCCGACGGGGTCGTGCTCGACGTGATGATGCCTCGGCTGGACGGTCTGGAGGTTTGCCGGCAACTGCGCAGCACCGGGGACGATCTGCCGATTCTCGTGCTGACCGCACGCGACACCATCTCCGAGCGGGTCGCCGGGCTCGACGCCGGCGCCGACGACTATCTGCCGAAGCCGTTCGCGCTCGAAGAGCTTTTGGCGCGGATGCGTGCTCTGCTGCGCCGCACACGAATCGAAGACTCCTCCGAATCCGTGGCGATGACGTTCGCCGACCTGACCCTGGATTCGGTGACTCGCGAAGTCACCCGGGGAAACCGTCAGATCAGCCTGACCCGCACTGAATTCGCTTTGCTGGAAATGCTGATCGCGAATCCGCGACGAGTATTGACGCGCAGCCGCATTCTCGAAGAGGTGTGGGGTTTCGATTTCCCGACGTCGGGTAATGCGCTCGAAGTGTATGTGGGGTACCTGCGTCGCAAGACCGAGGCGAACGGCGAGCCGCGTTTGATCCACACCGTTCGTGGTGTGGGTTACGTGCTTCGCGAAACACCTCCCTGATGCCCCTGAAGACACTTCTTCGCCGGCGTAGCAGGGTTCCGCTGCGGGCCAGCACGTCGCTGTCGCTGCGCGGGCGGGTGATGATGCTGGCGATGTCGATGGTCGCGATGGTGGTCATCCTGATGGCCGTCGCGGTGTACGCGGTGATCTCCGCCGCGCTCTACAAGGACATCGACAACCAGCTGCAGAGCCGGGCTCAGTTGCTGATCGCCAGCGGTTCATTGGCCGCCGACCCCGCGAAAGCTATTGAGGGAACGGCATATTCGGACGTCAACGCGATGCTGGTAACCCCCGGCCGGTCGATCTTCACCGCCAATCAGGAGGGCCAGACGCTGCCGGTCGGTCAGCAAGAGAAGGCGGTCATCCGCGGCGACCTGTTCATGTCCCGCCGCACCGCCGCAAATCAGCGGGTGCTGGCCGTGCACCTGCCGAATGGCAGCTCGCTGCTGATCTCCAAGAGCCTGGCGCCGACCGATGCGGTGATGACGAAACTGCGCTGGGTGCTGGTGATCGTCGGCGGGGTCGGCATGGCCGTCGCCGCGGTGGCTGGCGGGATGGTCACCCAGGCCGGTTTGAGACCGGTGGGCCGGTTGACCGGGGCGGCCGAGCGAGTGGCCCGCACCGACGACTTAAGGCCGATACCGGTCTACGGCAGCGACGAATTAGCAAGGCTCACGCAGGCTTTCAACATGATGCTGCGGGCGCTTGCCGAGTCGCGAGATCGCCAGACGCGGCTAGTAGCCGACGCCGGCCATGAGCTGAAGACCCCGTTGACCTCGCTCCGCACCAACATCGAGCTGCTGATGGCCTCCAGCGCGCCGGGCGCGCCGCCGATACCCGAGCAGGAGATGGTCGACCTGCGGACCGACGTGATCGCGCAGATCGAGGAATTGTCCACTCTGGTGGGCGATTTGGTAGACCTCACCCGCAGCGAAGCCAGTGAAGTCGTGAATGAGCCGGTTGACATGAGCGAGGTCATCGAGCGGTCGCTGGAGCGAGTTCGTCGGCGCCGCATCGATGTTGAGTTCGACGTCGATATCACGCCGTGGGAGGTCTACGGCGACTCCGCCGGTCTGTCGCGCGCGGTGCTCAACCTGATGGACAACGCCGCCAAGTGGAGCCCGTCCGGCGAGCATGTCGGGGTCCGCCTCCGGCAACTGAATGCCTCGCACGCTGAGCTGGTGGTGTCCGACCACGGACCTGGCATCCCGGAGCACGAACGCGAACTGGTCTTCGAGCGGTTTTACCGGTCGACCACGTCGCGTTCGATGCCTGGCTCGGGTCTCGGCCTGGCAATCGTCAAGCAGGTGGTGCTCAAGCACGGCGGGGCGCTGCACGTCGAGGAGACGGTGCCGGGCGGGGAACCCCCGGGGACGTCGATCTTTGTCCTGTTACCGGGCCAGCCGATACCGTTGGCGGATTACCCGTCCGACCACGCGCCGGCGCCGAATGTCAACGAGCCGACTACTCCGGGGAACTCTGTGAGTCCGGCGAACGTTATCTCAGTCGAATCACGGACCACGCAGGCAAGGTAAAAATCCCGTTACTCTGCGGGTCGGGGAACCACCCCCCTGAGGAACAAGGAAAGAGCGACCAGCGACATGACGAATCACCCGAGGTATTCGCCACAGCCGCAGCAGCACGGATACCGTCCGGGCGCCGATCAGCGCGGGGCCGCAAGCCATTCCGGCTACGGGCAGCAGCAATCCTACGGTCAGGGTTACGACTGGCGGCAGGGCCAGCAGCAGCCGCACGCGCAGCAGCCCCGGCAGCCCTACGGCCCGTTCGCCGGTCAGGGCGGTCATGTCGGCGGCCCGCCACCGATGCCGGCGCCGCGAAAGCGTTCTCGCGCAGGCGCTTTGACGGTCGGTGCGGTCGCGGTCGCGGTCGTCTCGGCCGGTATCGGGGGTGCCGCCGCGTCGGTGGTCGCTCACCACGGGACGCTCTCGTCCGTCGCTGACGGCGCGATGCCCGGCGGCGCGACACCTGGCATGCCCGCCTCGAATGCGCCGCTCGGCAGCGTCGAGCAGGTGGCCGCCAAGGTGGTGCCCAGCGTCGTCATGCTCGAGACCAACATCGGCCGGGCGTCGGAAGAAGGCTCCGGCATCATCCTGTCCTCGGACGGCTTGATCTTGACCAACAACCACGTCGTCGCCACGGCGGCCAATCCCGGCAAGGCGCCGGCGCCGCACAGCCGCCCGAACCCCGAACATCAGAACCCCGACGAGGACCCGGGTGCCCCGCCCCCGGATCCCGATCTGCCCGCTCCGCCTCCGGGTAACGGCAAACCGAAGACCACGGTGACGTTCTCCGACGGGCGCACCGCGCCGTTCACCGTCGTAGGCACCGACCCCACCACGGACATCGCCGTGGTTCGAGTGCAGGGCATGTCCAACCTGACCCCGATCAGCCTCGGGTCGTCGGCCAACCTGCATGTCGGTCAGCCGGTGATGGCCGTCGGTTCGCCGCTGGGCCTGTCCGGCACGGTGACGACCGGCATCGTCAGCGCGCTCAACCGGCCGGTCTCCACCACGGGTGAGACGGGCAATCAAAACACCGTGCTGGACGCCATCCAGACCGACGCCGCGATCAACCCCGGTAACTCCGGTGGCGCGCTGGTCAACATGAGCGGACAGCTGGTCGGCGTCAACTCCGCGATCGCCACCCTGGGCGGCGACTCGCCGGACGCGCAGAGCGGTTCGATCGGGCTGGGCTTCGCGATTCCCGTCGACCAGGCTAAGCGCATCGCCGACGAGCTGATCAGCTCCGGCACCGCGGCGCACGCCTCGCTGGGTGTGCAGGTCACCAACGACAAGGAGACGCCCGGCGCCAAGGTCGTCGAGGTGGTTCCCAACGGTGCCGCCGCGGCCGCCGGCCTGCCCGGCGGGGTCGTCGTCACGAAGGTCGACGACCGGACGGTCAACAGTGCCGACGCGTTGGTCGCCGCCGTGCGCTCGAAGGCGCCAGGCGACAAGGTGATGCTGACCATCAAGGACCCGTCGGGTGAAACCAAGAAGATCCAGGTCACGTTGGGCAAGGCCCAACAGTGACCCGAGCCGCCGCGCCGCGGTCGGACGCCAGATATACGGTTGCAACCATGGAACAGGGCGTGGACTTGGTCGGTAGGGCACTCGTCGTCGTCGTGGATGATCACGGCGACGAGGACCACAGCGGTCCATTGGTCACCGAGCTGCTCACCGAAGCCGGGTTCGTGGTCGACGGCGTGATCGCGGTCGCCGCCGATGAGGTGGAGATCCGCAACGCGCTCAACACCGCGGTGATCGGCGGGGTCGACCTCGTGGTCTCGGTCGGCGGCACCGGGTGACCCCGCGCGACGTGACCCCCGAGGCGACGCTGGACATCCTCGACCGCGAGATTCTCGGCATCGCCGAGGCGATCCGCGCGTCGGGCCTGTCGGCCGGCATCATCGAGGCGGCCTTGTCCCGGGGTCTGGCGGGCATCTCCGGCAGCACGCTGGTGATCAATCTCGCCGGCTCGCGGTACGCAGTGCGCGACGGCATGGCGACGCTGAATCCTTTGGCGGCGCAGATCATCGGTCAGCTCTCCAGCCTGGAGATCTGACGGCGGACATGTCGGAGCCCACCGGTGACGACCGCGACTGGCAGTCGTCGTCCGACGAGCGTGATCCGGACGCGAGCCGCGACGTCGAGGAGCGCGAGCAGTGGCTCCGCGACAACGTGCCGCCGCACCACGACTGACTGCAGACCTCGTCCGCGCCGTCGATGTCACGGCAGCAACACCCTTGCATGACTAATTCGACGCAAATGGCGCGAATGTCGATGGGCAGCCCTACCGTCGATTCAGGGTGATCTTGAGTCGCCCTGTTCATTCCTGCTCACGGGAGGTTGGCTCGGGTGTTAAAGGGTTTTAAGAGTTTCGTCATGCGCGAGGATGTCATCACCGTCGCCGTCGGTTTGGTTGTGGCGCTGGCGTTTTCAAACTTGGTCAAATCGTTCACCGAAACCGTGATCAACCCGCTGGTGGCGGCCGCTCAACCGCACGCCGCGCTCGGTCTGGGCTTTCAACTGGGTGACGCGGGCAACAAGGCAACCTTTATCAACCTCGGTGATTTCATCGGGGCGATCATCTACTTCCTGGTGTTCATGAGCACGGTCTACTTGGCAATCGTGGTGCCTTATCGGACAATTCAGAAGCGCCGCGGGGTCACCGTGTTCGGCGAGTCGCCCGCGACCAAGGCATGCTCGGAATGCTGCTCTGACATTCCCGAGGCCGCCCACAAGTGCAAGTACTGCGCCAGCGAGCAGTCGGCCCCGGCCGCGTGAAGCCGGTGGTCAGTGCAGGGTGAGAGTTACCGTCGCGACCAACGCCGCGCCCGCCACCGCGGTTGCTGAGGCGGCCGGCAGCGCGACCAGCACCACCCGGTCGCTGGCTGTGCTCTGACCCTTGGCCTTCGCCGATACCGACACCACAATCGCGTCGGTTGCCACGACGTGCGGGGTGGCCTGCGCGTCGCCTTCGGTAGCCGCCACCACATCGACGACGTCGCCGGGTCGCACCACGTCGATCAGCGCGCCGTCGGCCGGGTGCACCGGCACGATCCGGGCGTCTGGTCCCGCCGCCGACTCGGCGAGACGGCGGCCCAACAGTCGCACGTCGGTGAGCACCTCGCCGCGCCGCGCGGGGCCGGCCAGCGTGGAGCCGACGACCGCACCGATGTCGGACTGAGAGCCGTCGGGAATGGTTGGCGCCAACCGTTTTTCGAGTCGAACATCGTCGGCGGTCAACGCGGCACCGGGACCCAGATCGCGTGCGGCGACCACCACCATTGCGCGGGCGGCGGCGGGATCCGGCCGCAGGGCGGCGACACCGGCGAGAAGCACCAGCGCACCCGCGGCGATGCGGCGGGCCAGCACGGTGCGCGACCAGTCAGGACGCAGCCACTGCGAAAAACGAGTCGGCAGCGACGGATTCAGCGATGTCCGGGAATCCCCCACCCGGCCACGGTAGGCGCGACGCGGCGATGGGCGCGGACGGCGATGCGTCGCTTGTGGATAACCGGCTAGCTGGAGGTGGTGGCCGGCGACTTCGACGACGTCGAGGACGACGACGCTGAGGACGACGACGATGAGTCGGACTTCGACGAGTCGGACTTCGACGAGTCGCTCGAGGAGCTCGACTTCTCGGTGGAGGAGCTGGACCCGTCGCTCGAACTGGAGCTCTCAGAGCTCGACGATGAACTCGAACCGTTGCCGCTCGAGGTCTTGGACGCTTCGCGACTGTCGTTGCGGTAGAAGCCACTGCCTTTGAACACCACGCCGACGTTGCCGAACAGCTTGCGCAGCCGTCCCGCGCATTTCTCGCACGTGGTCAGGGCATCGTCGCTGAAGGCCTGGACTACATCGAAGCGGTCACCGCAGTCGGTACACGCATAGCTGTAAGTCGGCACACATACCTCCATGATGTCTAGACCTTTAGCACTCTACAGTCTCAAGTGCTAAAACCGCCACGTGGCGCATGTCATTCCCTAGCTGCGGCACCACCGCTAGCCGTCGAGCTCGACCAGACCCTGCCCCGGGGTCAGCGCGTGCGTCATCGGCACATCATGCGGCTCGTGTGGCACCTCGTCGAGCAGTTCCTCGTCGCGGATCACGCCGACGCGCCTGGCCTTTGGGGCCAACACCAGCGTCCGGTCGTAGAAGCCGCGACCCCGGCCCAGCCGCACCCCGGTCCGGTCGACGGCTAGCGCCGGGACCAGGACGACGCTTGCCTCGCCGACGACGGTCGCCGGCAGCCATGGCCCCGGCGGCTCGAGTAGACCAAAGCGTGCGGCCACCAATTCCCCGCACCGGTATTCCCCCCACTGCAGCGCGACGGCCTCGTTGTCGGCGGTGGTGCGCGCGACCGGCAGCAGAACCCGGTCCGCACGCCGCGCCAGCACATCCAGCATCTCGACGGATCCCGGCTCGGCCCCGACGGGCACGTACGCGCACACCGTGCCGCCGTCGACGACCAGCGCGTCCACATGGCCGGCCAGCGCGGCGGCCTGCTGTACCCGGACTTCGTCGGGTACCGATCGACGTGCTGCCAACAACCGCTCTCGCAAAGCGGACTTGCCCACGCTCGCCACGGGGTCAACGATATGGTTTCAACGATGGCGACCCCACACAATTCGGTTCCGCGTACGGCGATCGTGCCTGCGGCCGGTCTGGGCACACGTTTTCTGCCCGCGACCAAAACCGTTCCCAAGGAACTGTTGCCGGTCGTCGACACCCCCGGCATCGAGTTGGTCGCCGCCGAAGCGGCCGAGGCCGGCGCCGAGCGCCTGGTGATCATCACCTCGGAGGGCAAGGACAGCGTCGTCGCGCATTTCGTCGAAGACCTGGTGCTGGAGGGCACGCTGGAGGCCCGCGGCAAGAAGGCCATGCTGGCCAAGGTCCGTCGGGCCCCGCAGCTGATCAAAGTCGAGTCCGTCGTGCAGCATGAGCCGCTCGGGCTCGGACATGCGATCAGCTGCGTGGAGCCGGTGTTGGCGGAGGACGAGGACGCTGTCGCGATCCTGCTTCCCGACGACCTTGTGCTGCCGACGGGTGTGCTCGAGACGATGGCGAAGGTGCGCGCCGAGCATGGCGGTTCGGTGCTGTGCGCCATCGAGGTCGCGCGTGAAGAGGTAAGTGCCTACGGGGTTTTCGATGTCGAGCCGGTGCCCGGTGCCGACAGCGACGTGCTGAAGGTCAATGGCATGGTCGAGAAGCCGGACGCCGAGAGCGCGCCGTCGCTGTACGCCGCGGCCGGGCGCTACATTCTCGACCGCGCCGTCTTCCAAGCGCTGCAACGCATTCAGCGTGGTGCCGGCGGTGAGATGCAGCTGACCGACGCAATCGCGTTGCTGATCGACGAGGGACACCCCGTGCACGTCGTGGTACACCGCGGCTCCCGACACGACTTGGGAAATCCCGGCGGCTACCTCAAGGCTGCGGTTGACTTTGCCTTGGACCGTCCCGATTACGGGCCAGATCTACGGCGTTGGCTGGTGACTCGATTGGGTCTGGTCGAGGACTAGCAGGCCAAGCGCCTAGCTGACAGAAAGGCGCGCTGTGCGTTCGGTGGAGGAGCAACAAGCCCGGGTGACGGCCGCCGCGGTGGCGCCGAGGCCGGTGCGGGTCGCCATCGCCGAGGCGCAAGGGCTGTTGTGCGCCGAAGAGGTGGTGACCGAACGCCCGCTGCCAGGGTTCGACCAGGCCGCCATCGACGGATACGCGGTCCGCAGCGTCGACGTGCTCGGGGTCGGGGAGGCCGGCCCGGTCGCCGAGCAGCCCGGCGGCGAGGAAGACGCGCCGGAGTCCTCGTCAGGTCGCGGCGGCCTGACGTTGCCGGTGATGGGCAGCGTCCAGGCGGGCGCGCGCACGCCCAGCAGACTGCAGCCCGGCCAGGCCGCGCGCGTGCAGACGGGCGCGCCGCTGCCGACGCTGGCCGACGCGGTGTTGCCGCTGCGCTGGACCGACGGTGGCCAGTCACGGGTTCGGGTGCTGCGCGGCGTGCGGTCGGGTGCTTACGTACGGCGCACCGGTGACGACGTGCAGCCCGGTGACGTCGCCGTGCGGGCCGGCACGATCATCGGCGCGGCCCAGGTCGGTCTGCTGGCGGCGGTCGGACGCGACCGGGTGCTGGTGCATCCGCGCCCCCGGGTGTCGGTGCTCGCGGTTGGCGGCGAGCTGGTCGACATCTCCCGCACGCCCGGCAACGGCCAGGTCTACGACGTCAACTCCTACGCGTTGGCGGCCGCCGCGCGCGACGCCGGCGCCGAGGTCAACCGCGTCGGCATCGTTTCTGGCGACGCTCGTGAACTCGGCGAAGTGGTCGAGGGACAGGTCAACCGCGCCGAGATCGTCGTGATCGCGGGCGCGGTCGGCGGCTCGGCGGCCGAGGCGGTGCGGTCGGTGCTTTCCAAGCTCGGCGAGATGGAAGTGACTCGGGTGGCCATGCATCCCGGCTCGGTGCAGGGCTTCGGGCAGCTCGGCCGCGACGGGGTGCCGACATTTCTGCTGCCGGCCAACCCGGTCAGCGCGTTGGTGGTGTTCGAGGTGATGGTCCGGCCGCTGATCCGGTTGTCGCTGGGCAAGCGGCAGCCGATGCGCCGGATCGTGCCAGCCCGCACGCTGTCGCCGATCACGTCGGTCGTCGGCCGCAAAGGCTTCCTGCGTGGCCAACTGATGCGCGATCAGGACACCGGCGAATATCTGGTCCAAGCCTTGGGCGGAGCCCCGGGCGCCTCGTCGCATTTGCTGGCGACACTGGCTGAGGCAAACTGTCTGGTCGTAGTTCCTCGCGAGGCCGAGCAAATCCGCACCGGCGAGATCGTTGACGTTGCGTTCCTGGCTCAGCGTGGCTGAGCGACACGGTGGTTTCGGCTTGTGACCTTGTTGCGCAACAACTCTCAGCACCCCGGCTGGCCCGGCGCAGTCGGCCCGTTGCGGGTGGGCGCCGGCGTGATCCGGCTACGGCCGGTGCGCCTGCGGGATGCCGCGCAGTGGAGCCGGGCCCGGCTGGCCGACCGACCCCATCTCGAGCCGTACGAGCCCAGTACCGAGCCAGATTGGATTGCGCGCCATTCGATTTCGGCGTGGCCGGCGATATGTTCGAGCCTGCGATCGGAAGCTCGCAAGGGGCGCATGCTGCCCTACGTCATCGAGTTGAACGGCGGGTTCTGCGGGCAACTGACGATCGGCAACGTTACGCATGGCGCGCTGCGGTCGGCCTGGATCGGCTACTGGGTGTGCAATTCGGTGACCGGTCGCGGTGTCGCCACCGGTGCTTTGGCCCTCGGCCTCGACCACTGCTTCGGGCCGGTGAGGTTGCATCGGGTGGAGGCCACCGTGCGGCCGGAGAACGCGGCGAGCAGGGCGGTTCTGGCCAAGGTCGGTTTCCGTGAAGAGGGACTGCTGAAGCGCTACCTCCACGTCGACGGCGGCTGGCGCGATCACCTGCTCGTTGGCCTGACGATCGAAGAGGTCTACGGGTCGGTGGTGTCGACGCTGGTCCGCGAGGGTCACGCGCGTTGGGCGTAACTGTTTCAACCCGTCAATAACTCGCGGCGTGTCGTGTTACGAACGTGACTTTTGTGACTAATGATGCTTGTCATAGGGCGTCGTCACCTGGTCACGCCTGGCGGGGAAAGGAGCGGGTCGCTATGCCAAGCATCCCGCAGTCGTTGCTTTGGATCTCACTCGTGGTGCTCTGGCTGTTCGTGCTGGTCCCCATGCTGGTTAGTAAGCGTGACGCGGTGCGACGCACCAGCGATGTCGCGCTGGCGACGCGGGTGCTCAACAACAGCGCGACGGCTCGGCTAATCAAGCGGGGCAAGCCCGCGGCGGGGCATCGCAGCAACCCCGACTGGCAGCCCGACCACGACGAGCACGACGACGATGTCGAAGACCACGACGAAGACGAAGCTGACGACGCCCCGCCGTCGCGCGTACTCGCCACCGTCGCCGCGCCACTGTCGGCCGAAGAGGCGGGCCCGGACTATCTCGACGTCGACGTGGTCGATCCCGACGCGGCCGCCCTGCCGGCCGCCGCCGCGGACAGCGACGACACGGCCGCCGAGGACGACACCGATACCGAGGTCAATCTCGCCATCGACTACGACGACAAGGGCGAAGCGTTCGGTGACGACGGCGAGCAGTACGAGTACATCGACGACACGTCGGGGATCCCGGTCGCCGACGAACAACCCTCACGCGCCGCAGCCGCTCACGACCGGCGCCACCGCTTCGATCCGGACAAGGCCGCCGCGCAGGCCAGTCGCAAGTACACGGCCCGCAAGCGGGTGTTGATGGTGATGGCGTTGACGCTGGTCCTCTCGGCGGTGTCGGCATTCTTGCTGACCGCCACGGCCTGGTGGTTCTTCGGCACCGCGTCCGCGGTGACCGTGCTGTACCTGGGCTACCTGCGCAAGCAGACCCGGATCGAGGAGCGGGTCCGACGGCGCCGGATGCAGCGGATGGCACGCTCTCAGCTCGGTGTCGAGAACACCTATGACCGCGAATACGACGTCGTGCCCTCCCGGTTGCGGCGTCCCGGCGCAGTGGTCTTGGAGATCGACGACGAAGACCCGACGTTCGAGCACCTCGACCACGCGCCCTACGCGCGCGAGTACAGTTGGGACCTGCCGCGGGCGGTAGGGCAGTAGCGTTTCAGCGACTTCGGCCGAGGCTGGTAGCCTCCTTAACGATCAGGGGCTATGGCGCAGTTGGTAGCGCGACTCGTTCGCATCGAGTAGGTCAGGGGTTCGATTCCCCTTAGCTCCACAGAATTTGAGCAGTTCAGAGCGTGCGATGCGAAGGTCGGGAACGTGTGATCGGCGACCTGGCATCGCTTGACGGCCGGTCGGAACACTCGCGACAGCCAGTTGAACTTCCGCAACACGCCGCCGCGCTGATCGGTAAAGACAAGATCGTCGCGGGCCACCGTGTACCGCGTAGTGGGCGATGAGGCTGACTGATTGACCAAATAGTTGTTCCGCTACGCTGGGTCCTGGCTTGCAATTCCAGAACCTGGGAGAGGAATCGCCGCGTGATTGATTTCAAGGACCAAGTGGCAGTCGTCACCGGCGCGGGCCGTGGTCTTGGACGGCTCTATGCCATGGATATCGCGCGGCGAGGCGGGTCGGTAGTAGTCAACGACCTCGGCGGATCAATGCACGGTGAAGGAGCCGACAGCAAGGTGGCAGATGAAGTGGTCGATGAGATCATGTCCGCCGGAGGCACGGCGGTAGCCTCCTACGACTCGGTCGATACTTCGGAGGGCGGTAAGGCCATCGTCCAGACCGCCGTCGAGCACTTCGGACGACTCGACGTGGTGATCAGCAATGCCGGAATCTTTAACAGCATTCCCTTCGACGAAATGGAACCGTCGCAGTGGCGGCAAATGCTCGCTGTCCACCTGGACGGCGGGTTCTATCTGAGCCAACCGGCCTTCAAAGTGATGAAGAAGCAGGGGTATGGCAGGTTCGTCTTCGTCTCGTCCTCCGGCGGAATGTTCGGGCAGCACCTCGAGGCGCACTACGCCGCCGCGAAGACCGGTCTGGTTGGGCTGAGCAACGTCATAGCTCTTGAGGGTGCAGACCACGGCATTGTCTCGAATACGGTGCTGCCCTTTGGCTTCTCGCGCATGGTGACCGAGACGGTGGATTCTAATACACTTGAAAATCTTGGACTGCTAGAGCTGATCGGCCCGGAGAAGGTAGTGCCCATCGTGACCTATCTAGCCAGCCGGGCTTGCGAATCGAGCCATGAAAACTACTCGGCGTGCGCCGGTCGCTACGCCCGCGTCTTCATCGGTTTAGGCCAGGGTTGGCTACCCGCCGCTGGCGACGCGGCTACGGCGGACGACATCGCCGACCACTTCTCAGAGGTGTCCGGAACGGACCCGTACCTCGTCCCCGGCAACATCTACGAGGAGCTTTTCTCTGTGGTTGGTCGGCTTGGCGTGGACTTCTCGGCAGCCGCTGACGACTAGTTTGTGTTGCGCGACCAGGGCCATGCCTATAAAAGCCAACGTCGCCAACCCCGCTGAGCAGCGAATTCTTAATGCAGCCAACGCGGTAAACAGCGCCAAACGCCCAGTTCGTCTCGTTCGCATCGAGTAGGTCAGGGGTTCGATTCCCCTTCGCCCCAATGAACTTCGGCGATTCAGCCCGGCAGGGTCCGCCGCGATCACCGTCATTTGCGACCGGAGTGCAGCCCCCATACCCCGCCGGTGGCAGCAGGCGGAGTATTGCCTCGGTCAGTCCGGCGAGCACCGCATGACCTCGGAGCAAACTTGTCTCGGCCTGCTTGTTGCCACCGTGCGCACGAGCACCAGAGACTTTATCGATTGTGCCTACCGGCCTTCAGCCACGGAATTCACGGTCATCACGGGTGGACAGACGGGCTGGCGTTCCTGAAGAACTGCGGTGTCGCAGAGCGGCTTTTTTCTCGACCGGTTGATCGGGAGCGCCCTCGAAACGAAATGCTTAAGAAAATAGGCATTTTTCGGCTGTGAATCCGCGGTAGTCCACCTCTGATGCCGATGTCGAACGAGCGCGTCGAGCAGGCGTAAAGAAAGCTTTCCCACCAGTTGTGGCACCGACTGCTCGGTGCGAGCGTTCTACGATCAGCCGAATTACCGCTCAACTACTTCCGGTATCCGTTGCCTCGCACGATCGACTGAATGCGCCGCGCCGCACCAGCAAACCCCACTAAGCTTGATTGCGGGCAACTCAAGGAGGGTGGGGATCGTTGCTGGCCGAGGATTCAATCAACACCCGCGTTGCGAAGCGTGGTGAGATTACGGTGCTCTCGGTAGGTGGCGAGATTGATCTGGTCACCTGTGCCGCGTTCGAAGCTGCCATCCTGAATGTCGTGGCTGACAGACCGCCGGCGATGGTGCTCGATCTGTCCGAGATCAGCTTTTTCAGCTCCGCCGGCATCAGCGCCTTGATACAGGCCCACGAGCAGGTCGGCAGCGGCCATCAGTTTGCTGTTGTGGCGGCTGGCCCGATCACCGGTCGCATCCTCGAAATCCTGGAATTGAAAGACCTTTTCGACATTTACGAAACCCTCGAGGCTGCACTGGCTGCTGTGCAAGCCGGTGAAGGCCGATCATGACCTCCAGGCCGCTCGGTCGGGTTTAGCCCGGTATTTCGTCGGCCGCGGCCTCATCCCGCTTCTGCTCGGCGTATTTCTGGTCCTGGTCGGCTGACCGACGGTGACCCTCGCATGCAACTGCGCGGCTCGACGGGCTGCGTCGACAACTCGCCAACCGGGGTCTCTGTCAACCGCCGTCTAACTGGTGTTCCCAGGGGCGGCTCGTTCTAGTCGGCACGGCGGCGCGACTCGCGCCGGCGATCGCACGTCACCTTGAACGGCCAAGTCGGGGAGACTTGTCGAATATGGGATCCTCCGGCGACCCTTTCGTATAATGGACAGCCTGCTCAGCCGGGATGCCTCCCTGCCCCGAAAGCCCCTCGATGACCGTTCTGCTCGACACCACCGACCTCGGCGAAGCCGAGGAGATCTTGAGTGCGAGTTACACAAAGCAGCGGCACAGCGCACCCTCTGACGCATTGACACGTGCCCGAGTGGTGCGTTCGCAACTCGGGTCCTTGATCATCGACGACATCGAGTTCAGCTACGACCTGAGCATGGAGGCCGATCCGCTGGCAGACATCGTGTTGTGTCGCATCCACTCCGGGTTCATCACGCAACAATTCTCCGAGGAGCGCCTCGAAGGGTCCACCCCCGACGAGGTGACCGCGGTCGGTGCCCGCGACGGAATCCCGTTCGATGCAAGAGTTTTCAAGGCTCGCTACGACGCTCTGACGATCAGCCGGAGTCTTTTGAGTCGAGTAGCAACCGTACCCGCAGTCGTGGGGGAGCTCGAACCGCAGCAAGCGGGAAGCATGGTGACGATCTCGCCGGCCGCCAACGATCACTTGGTCGCAGCGGTGGACTACGTGCGCAAGGGTGTATTGCGAAATCCATTCGCCGCCCAAAGTCCACTAATTATACGGGCGGTCGAAAACTATTTGGCTGCAACCGTACTCGCGACCTTCCCCAACGCAGCGCGGTATGAATCTGACACCGAAGACCGCCAGCACGGCACCCCGTCGCTGCTTCGGCGCGCCATCGCCTTCATCGACGACAACGCACACCGCGATATCTCAGTGGTCGATATCGCCGAGTCGATCTACGTGACCCCCAGGGCATTGCAATACATGTTCCGCAAGCATCGCGACTGCACCCCGATGGAATACCTGCGCCGCGTCCGTCTGCATCACGCCCACCTGGAACTCGTTGCGGCCGATCGCATGCGCACCACCGTGGGTCAGGTGGCGGCCCGATGGGGCTTCGGACACTTGGGCCGCTTCGCTGTGTACTACCGGGCGCAATACGGCCAGAGTCCGCACGTCACCCTGCGCGGCTGAAGCTGGTTTGGCCCCATGCGCAAACGACGGGGGCGCGAGAGCGCACCACATCGAGGCCGGCACCTAGCCCGTGCGCTGCGTGCCGTCCGACGGGTCGTGCGCCGGGTAGGCATGGATCATCGCGCTCGCGAGCTTCGGTAGCGCATGCGTCAGATCGTGTTCGCTGTCGTGTGCAATACGATGCGCCGCAGCCAAACTCAGCGTCGGATCCACATCGAGCTCGGCATCGGCGTGTAAGCGATGCCCGATCCAGCGCAGCCGTACGCTGTGCACGGACCGCACCCCCTCGTGGCTGGCCAGGACGGCTTCGGCGGTGTCGACCAAGTGCGGATCGACGCCGTCGATGAGGCGACGGAACACGTCGCGCACCGCGGTGCACAGCACCGCCAGAATGGCCACGGTGATAATCAGGCCGACGAGCGGGTCCGCAAGTGGGAAGCCTAACGCGACCCCGCCCGCGCCGATGAGCACGGCCAGCGAGGTGAACCCGTCGGTGCGGGCGTGCAGGCCATCGGCTACCAAAGCTGCCGAGCCGATCCGTCTTCCGACCCTGATGCGATAAAGCGCCACCCATTCGTTGCCGATGAAACCGGCCAAGCCGGCAAGAGCAACCCAGCCGAGGTTGGCGATGGGCTGGGGGTGGACGAGTCGCTCGATGGCTTCGTAACCGGCGATGATCGCCGACATCGTGATCATCGCGACGACGAACAGACCGGCGAGGTCCTCGATGCGGCCGAACCCGTAGGTGTAGCGACGCGTCGCGGCTTTTGTACTGAGCGCGAACGCAATCCAGAGCGGGACGGCGGTCAGGGCGTCGGAGAAGTTGTGGATGGTGTCAGCGGCCAGGGCGATCGATCCGGAGATGACAACGATGGCGATCTGTGCGATCGCCGTGACGCCGAGCACGAGCAGGCTGACCTTGACCACCCGGATGCCTGCGGCGCTGGATTCCAGCGCGCCGTCGACGCTGTCGGCGGAGTCGTGCGAGTGGGGGGCGAAGATCTCGTTGATCGCCCCGCGCAACCCATCCGAGTGGTAGTGATCGTGTCCGTGGGCATGCGAGTGTGTCATCGTTGAGTTGACCTGCGCTGCTCGCGGTTTCGTGGAATGGCCCGCACCGTCGCGTCGCCGCGATGGTGGGCCGGCACGCCGGGTCCGGCATGTTCGGCATTGAACACCGCATCGGCGACGAGTTGGCTGACATGTTCGTTCTCCAGGCTGTAGAAGATCGTGGTTCCTTCGCGGCGGGTGCGGACCAGGCGGGCCATCCGGAGTTTGGCCAGATGCTGCGACACCGACGGCGCGGGCTTGCCGACCTGCTCGGCCAATTCGGTGACCGACAGCTCTCCGCCGGTCAGCGCCCACAGGAGACGGACGCGGGTGGGGTCGGCCAGCATCCGAAACACTTCGACGATCAGGTTGACCTCGTCATCCGGGATCGTCACAGGAACCTTACTACTTGCGTTCATACGCAGATATTAACGTATGCAGAACCCTTATCGGCAGCAATTCGGGTCGAGAACCGTGCACAGTGCCGTCAAAGACTCGCGCCGGGGCCGGTGGTAGACATTCATCCCCCGGCGCTCGGACTCGACGATGCCGGCACGCCGAAGGTGCGAAAGGTGATGGCTCACTGTCGATTCGCTCAATCCCAGACTTGCCGCGAGATCGCAGCTGCATACTTCGCCGGTGTCCGAACTGAACAGCAGCGACACCAGCCTGACCCGAACCGGGTCAGCAAGGGCTTTCAGGCGCAGGGCGATGTCCAGCGCCGCGGTGTCGTCCAGCGGTCCGGCCGCCACCGGTGCGCAACACACGGGCGCTGAAATGTCCACCGTGGGCAATGTCTTCGGCATGGGGACCATTCTGCCATAGCTTCTTGACATATATCGAAGAGGTGGGCAGGATCGGACCTCCAGCAGTAGTTCGACATAAGCCACAGAAGTAGGGAGGACCCGTGTCCCGCGTACAGCTCGCTCTCAACGTCGACGATCTCGACGAGGCGATCGTTTTCTACTCAACGCTGTTCGGCACGTCGCCAACCAAAGTCAAACCCGGCTACGCGAATTTCGCGGTGACCGATCCGCGGTTGAAACTAGTATTGCTCGAAAACCCGGGCCAGGGCGGAACTCTGAACCATCTCGGCGTCGAGGTCGAATCCAGCAGCATCGTTCATGACGAGATCGCCCGACTGTCCGACGCGGGCATGTTCACCGATGAGGAGATCGGAACGACGTGCTGCTTCGCCACCCAGGACAAGGTGTGGGTGACCGCACCCGGCGGTGAACGGTGGGAGGTTTACACGGTGCTGGCCGACTCGGAGTCCTTCGGTGCCGAGTCGCGGGGTGAGGAAAGTTCGGACGCCGACGGCCGGTGCTGCGGGGTCGGTGCCGCGCCGGACGCGCAGTCGTGACCCAGGAGGCACGGGATCGTTCGGGCGTTGTCGATCGCCTGTCGCTGCTGGATCGGTTCCTGCCGGTGTGGATCGGTGTGGCTATGGCCGCCGGCCTGCTGGTGGGCCGATGCGTACCGCGGTTGAATGAAGTGCTGAATCACGTTGCAATAGATAATATTTCGTTACCGATCGCCTTGGGCCTGCTCGTGATGATGTATCCGGTTCTGGCCAAGGTCCGCTACGACCGGCTTGACTCGGTAACAGGGGACCGCCGATTGCTGCTGAGTTCCCTGCTGCTGAACTGGGTAGTCGGCCCCGCGCTGATGTTCGCCTTGGCATGGCTCCTGTTGCCCGACCTGCCCGAATATCGGACCGGATTGATCATCGTCGGCCTCGCCCGATGTATTGCGATGGTGATCATTTGGAATGATCTCGCCTGCGGTGACCGTGAAGCAGCGGCCGTACTCGTCGCCCTGAATTCGGTCTTCCAGGTTGTCATGTTCGCCGCGCTCGGCTGGTTTTATCTTTCGGTGCTGCCCGGTTGGCTCGGTTTGCCGCAGACCACCATCAGCACGTCCCCGTGGCAGATCGCCAAGTCGGTAGTCATCTTTTTGGGCATTCCGCTGGTAGCCGGATATCTCACGCGACGCTTCGGCGAGAAGGCCAAGGGCCGAACCTGGTACGAGACAACGGTTCTGCCGCACATCGGCCCATGGGCACTCTACGGTCTGCTGTTCACCATCGTGGTGCTCTTTGCGCTGCAGGGTGACCAGATCATCGGCCGACCACTTGACGTCTCCCGCATCGCGCTGCCGCTGCTGGCCTACTTCGCCATCATGTGGGGTGGCGGCTATGCGGTGGGCGCGATGCTGGGTTTGGGCTACCGACGCACCACCACACTGGCATTCACCGCCGCAGGCAACAACTTTGAACTTGCCATCGCCGTCGCGATTGCCACGTATGGAGCCGCCTCCGGCCAGGCGCTGGCCGGGGTTGTGGGTCCATTGATCGAGGTGCCGGTGCTCGTCGCTCTGGTCTATGTGTCGCTGGCATTGCGCGGGCGATTCGCGAGCGTCGCCGCGTGACAGTTGGCGTTTTGGCTCACGAGTTGACGCGCTTGCTCAACGTGGGCACGCCCGGTCCGTCGAGCTCGGCGATCGCGTCGCGACGGCCCGTCATCGTCATCAGCAGCGCCTCGCCGGGACCGGTGACCTCGGGGCCGTCCCCGTGTTGCCACGACACGTCGGTCGCCGTCAGGCGCAATCCTCGGATTCGGCGCCCGGCACCCAGACGCGGATTTCCCGGGACCAGGGGAAGAATACGTTCCAGCCGCTCGACCGGCACGGTGCGCGAATGGCCGAGAGCTCGACGGATGTCCTGATGATGGACCGTGGCGTCGATCAGCCCGATCATGCCGCCGAAAGCCGCGGTCAGACCCTTGGGGCGCAGGTGACCGTTGAGGAAGTCCACCAATTCACCGGGCGACAACGACGCGAACTCCCTGACGCCGACTTCGTTGGCGCGCACCACCCGGCCCTTGGCGAACCGCTTGGCCAGCCCGAGCGGCGACAGCTCCTCGTAGCTGACCACATGTGCCACAACATCTTTCACCGTCCAGCGATCGCACAGGCTCTGAGTCTGCCATTCCCGAGGTGTCAGCGTCGCCAGGAATCCGGCCAGGTCCACCCGTTCCTGGTAAGCCAGATCCATCAGCGTCGTGTCAGTGCTCACCGCACAGCTCCTTCCGCGACCTCGGAGTAGCGCCGCAGGTAGAGCGGCCACCCGGCCTCCCCACCGATTCCGCCGGCGACCGAGCGCCACCCGGCGCCGTGCCGTTCTAGGTTCCGGTGCTCCAACTCGACGCGTGTGCGGGTGTCGGACTCTGCGATGAACTGCACCTCGACCTCGCTGGTCTTGTCCAGATCGGTCTCCAGTTGCCAGGTCGGTCCGATGTCCCAGGAGAACACGATCCGGTGCGGCGGTTCGTAGGCCAGCACGCGCGACCATCGGCACTCGCTGCCGTCGACGCCGACATCGTAGATATGGCCGCCCACTCGTGGCTCGAAGACGCTCCTGGCGATGGGAACCGCCAGCAGGTTGTGCTCGCGCGGCTTGATGGCGTCGAAGCGCTCGACGAACAGCGCGAAGGCTCGCTCGATGCCGAGATTGACGACGATGCGACGCTGTACCGGTTCGACCTCTGCTGGCGTCATGACCGCTGTCCTTCCGCGTCGGCTAGGAGTTTGTATGCGTGTAATGCTTTGTCCCAGAACATATCCAGCTCCGAGCGCAGTGCCTCGATGCCGCTCGGATTCACGTGGTAGAGACGTCGCGTACCGGCGGCGCGGTCGGCCACCAGCCCGGCCCGCTTGAGGACGCTGAGGTGCTGCGACACCGCCGGCCTGCTGACAGGCAGGTCGCGGGCGAGTTCGCCGACCGCCATCGGCCCGTCGGCCAAGCGCTTGAATATCGCGCGTCGAGTGCCGTCGGCCAGCGCGGCCCACGAATCGAGGGTCTCGGTACTCATGGCATCGGTAAGTCTACGCTTACCGATAGCTTACTGTCCGGCGGTTTCGCCCGTTGCTTCGAAGACGACGCGGCGCCCGATCTCGACGGCGTGGTCGGCGAAGCGTTCGTAGAACCGGCCGAGCAGGGTGATGTCGACGGCGGCGGCGACGCCGTGCTTCCACTCAGTGTCCATCAGGACGTTGAACAGCTGCTGATGGAGTTGATCCATCGCGTCGTCTTCGCGGCTGATCTCGGCGGCTTGCTGCGAATTGCGAGAGACCACGACGTCTTTGGCGCTGTTACCCAATTCGACCGCGACCCTGCCCATTTCGGCGAAGTGGTTGCGCACTTCGTCTGGCAACACGTGATTGGGGTGACGCCGCCGAGCGATCTTCGCGACGTGCAGCGCGAGCCCGCCCATTCGTTCGGCGTCGGCGACGTTCTGGAGTGAACCCACGACGAGTCGCAGATCTCCGGCGACGGGTGACTGCAGCGCGAGCAGCACGAAGGCGGTTTCTTCCGCCCGCGACTGCATCTCGGTGATATGGACGTGGTCGGTGATCACCTGCTCGGCAATCGACAGATCCGCTTCCAGCAGCGCCCGCGTCGCACGGTCCATCGCCAACCCGGCGAGGCCGCACATGTCGCTGAGCGTCTGTGTCAATGTCGCGAGTTGCTCATGGAAAGCCGTCCGCATCGCCATCTTTTAAATGGGATTGGCCATAGGCAATGCCAACGATGAAATCGTCATGAACCCCATCTTTGCGGATAAGCACGGTCGGTGCTTCAAAAGCGCAAGGGCAAGTGCTGAGCGCGGGACGATGTCGGCCGCCGGCATTGTTGTTCCGATCGACTGGTCGTCGTGCGGGAACGCCTTGCTGACCCACGCCGGATGCTGACTGCGCTGGACGCCCGCTTTGCGCCCGGTTAGCCGCGGTCATTGTTCACCATGAGATCGACATGCGTTGACGAAATTTCACAGATCGGCCTCGTGAGAATAAGCGTACTTGTAGCCGGCTTCGATGAACCATAATCAGAACGTGGAGCGACGACGCAACGCCCGGACGGACCTTTCGCCGATGGCCACCCTCGAGCAGTTGCCCGCTCTGGTTGTCATGGAGCGGATTCCGATTCCTGTACTGGCGATCGCGAATGACGGCGCACTGGTGTTCGCCAACTCCGCATTTTCGGAAATGGTCGGCCGCCCGCGCGAGAACATCGTTTCGATGAAGTTCGACGAGATCTTCTACCTGCCACTCACCGAGGAATCAGCGGTTACGGTGGTGCAGTCGCTGGCCAACGAGGTCGTTGAATTGGCGCACCAGGACGGGTCGAGTGTGCGCGCGTTGATGAGTAGGTCGGCTTTGATTCGGGCCGACGACGATGTTGCGCTGGCGACGTTCCAGGATCTCACCGAGCAGCTCTGGCTCGACGAGCGTTAGCCGGCTTTAGCGACCGGATATCTCCGCCGCGGAGGCCGCCTTGATCGCCAAGGCGGTACGCCGCTGCAAGAATTGCGCAAAGTAATCGAGCTTGTCCGGCTGCACGATTCCACGAAGCACCGTCGACAACGCCTTTTCGTAGTCACCGAGCAACACCACCGGGTCGTCGAGATGGCTGGCCTGGCGCATGCCCATGTAGATGGAAACCAGCAGGCGTCCGATGTCCTCAGGGTCGCCACGATCGATGATGTCGCCCTCACGAATTCCGCGCGCGGCGATTTCGCCAAGCAGTTCGATCCAGCCGCCCAGCAGGCGTTCCTGCAGCTTTTCGGTCCGACCGACGGACTCGAGCAGGTTGAATGCCGCGCGCGTGACGTTTTCGGTGATGTCGGCCATCGCGAACAGATACGAGACATCGATCAGCGTTTCCAGCCCAGACAATTTTCGGGTCAGCAATTCCTGCACAGCAACGCCGGATTTGGCGGTCTGCTCGTCGACGATCGCCAGCGCCAAGGCGTGCTTGGACCGGAAATGGAAATACATCGCGCCCTTGGTGAGCTGCGCCTCGGCCAATATATCGTCGAGGCCAACGGCGTAATACGGACGCTGCGCAAACTGGTGCGCCGCGGCGCGCAAAATCTGGTCGCGCGTCGTATCTGAGCGCTTGTCGCTTATTTCGGTCATTTTTTCGCCAGATCGTCTTTTGTCAGATCGTGCTCGAGGATAGTGCTTGACTGTCCGCCAGGAATGGCATTGGCATCCAGCGAGATGAGAGTAGCGATTCCATCGCGTGTCCGGGGAGCGGACGCGACAATAAGTAGCCCTGCGCGCGGTGACACCCATGTCTCATCAGGGTAAGTGCCGCGGCGGGTGTTTCGACGCCTTCGGCGACCAACTGCAGGTCAAAAGCTTCGGCGAGGCCGATAATCGCGCGGACAATCGCTAAATCGCGGCTGCTGCTGCCGAGATCGCGCACGAAAGACGTATCGATCTTGAGAATGTCGACCGGTAGCGATTTCAGGTGTGACAGCACGGCGTAGCCGGTGCCGAAATCGTCGATCGCGATCTGGACCCCGACTTCCTTCAGCGCCTCCAGCGTCTTGCGGGTGGTGTCGATGTCGTGAACCACCGCCCGCTCGGTGATCTCCAGGCACACCGAGCCGCCGTCGATGCCGAACTCGTCGATGGTCTCGGCGACGCTGCTGACGAAGCCCCGGTTGACCAGTTGCGCGGGCGAGACGTTCAGCCGCAACGTGGTGTCCAGTCCGACGCCGCGGGAGCGCCAGCGACTGAATTCCGCGATCGCGGTTCGCATCACCCAACGGCCCAACTCGCCGCCCAGGTTTGCGGATTCCACGATGCCGATGAACGACTCCGGCAGCAGCAGGCCCCAGGCCGGGTGCCGCCACCGGACCAGCGCTTCGACGGCAACGATCGCCCCGGTCCACAGGTCGACCTCGGGCAGGTAGTGCAGCAGCAGCGAGTCGTTGTCGATCTCGCCGCGCAGGTGAAGCTCGATGTCCTTGCGGAACAGACGCTGCAGGGACATGTCGTCATCGGAGACCGCGACGTTATTGCCGCCGGCACGTTTCGCGCTCAAGACCGCCTCGTCCGCGCGGTGCAGCAGGTCGCTGGTGTTGTCGCGGCCCGGGGTGCCCACCGCCACACCGACGCTGACCGTGCGGGTGATCATATGACCGCCCAGTGCCATTCGGTCGCGCAGCGCGGCGCACAGGTCCTCACCGGTCTTCTCGGCTATCGCGATATTCATCGACTTGTCCGGGACGACCACGAACTCGTCGCCTCCCAGGCGGGCCGTCATGCTCCTGACCCCGGCCTTCACCCGGAGCTGTTCGGCGAACGTCCGCAGGTACCAGTCCCCGGCGGTGTGGCCGAGGTAGTCGTTGATCGACTTCAGCCGGTCGAGGTCGAGGTACAGCACGGCGACCGGACCGGGCTTGCCAGCGGCAAGGCGCTCCGACAGATGAGCCATGAGGGCGCGACGGTTGTGCAGACCGGTCAGATCGTCGTGCTCGGCCAGGTTACGGAGCTTCGCCTCGGCGGCAATCCGCGCCTGAAGCTGAGCCAGCAACGACGCGACCGTCTGGATCGCGTTCAGTTCCTCGGTCCGCCACTTCTTTTTCTTGAACCTCACGCAGGTCAACTGTCCGGTGGTGACACCGCCGGACATGAGCGGCGCCGCAACCACCGAAGGAGAGGTGATCTGGGCGGCGCCGGAGCCCCAGCGTTCCTGCGCGGCGGCCGCCCAGCGAGCCATCGTGACGTCGGAGGGTTCCGGTCGAACGATGGTCAGCTTCTTGCCGTGCTCGCATAGCGCCAGAACGGGATCGGCACTGCTGAAGTGAGCGATCGCTGCGGGGTCCGGAACCGAGCTGTCTCGGCGCGGCGGCCACATCGCCACCAGCTTGGACACCCGGATCTGGTGGTTGTTGTGCCGCAGGAAGGCGCAGTCGATGCCGAGTTGTTCGACGAGTTCGGCGAGAACCTGCTCGTTGACCTCGGCCACAGTCGACGCCGTCGTCTCCATCAATCTGGTGGCGACGCGGGTGACCAGGTTGCGCGGCAACGTCTCCTCCGATGGTGATGCGAAGCTCGGGGTGCCGCGTCGGTCATCCGCGATAACAAAACGGGCGTCGGTGCAATTCGTGTCGAAGTCGGAGCTCAGCGGCTCGCTAACTATATACGGCCAGCATGCTCCGCGCCGAGCCAACCGGTTAGTCGAGCTTACTCAAATTAAATAAATGGCTTGATTTAACGCGGACGCCGGTGTTCACTGAGTCGGGTGACCGCCGCCCGAGTCCTGCGCAACGATCGGTCGACCGGTACACGGGAAGCGATCCTGTCGGCAGCCGAGCGCCTGTTCGCCGAACGCGGCATGCACGCGGTGTCCAACCGGCAGATCAGCGAGGCGGCCGGCCAGGGCAACAACGCCGCGGCCTGCTACCACTTCGGCACCAGGACCGACTCTGCTGCGTGCCATCGAAGGCAAACACCACGGGCCGATTGAGAAGTTGCGTGGTCAGATGCTGGCAGACGTCACAAACTCGACCGAATTGCGCGATTGGGTTGGCACATTGGTGCGCCCGTTGACCGATCACCTGACCGCACTGGGCAATCCGAGTTGGTACGCCCGGTTCGCCGCCCAGGCGATGGCTGATCCCACTTATCGACAGGTGGTCACCAAAGACGCTCTCGAGTCGACGGTGTTGGTGCGGGCGATCGACGGCATCAATCGCTGCCTGCCGGATTTGCCCAGGCGGGTCCGCTTCGAGCGAATGGTGATGGCCCGCAATCTGCTGATGCACACGTGCGCCGAACACGAAGGTGAGCTTGCCGAGCACGGGCCGCGGTCTCGATCGCCGTGGCCGGTCGCGGCCGAGGGACTCATCGACGCGATCGTCGGCCTGTGGCGGGCGCCGGTTCACCGCGCCCAGGCCTCGCTGCCGCACTGATACCTCGAGGACAAGGAGCATTCCTGTGGCCACCCAGATCCCGGACTACCCGATGCCCCGCGCGGTCCGTTGCCCGTTGGCTCCAGCGCCAATTGCCTTGCAGCTCAACGGCGCCAAGCAGTTGAGCCGGGTGCGGATATGGGATGGCAGCACCCCGTGGCTGGTTACCGGCTACGACGCGATCCGCTCGTTGTTCACCGACTCCCGGGCCAGCGTCGACGACCGTAAGCCGGGTTACCCGCACTGGAACGAGGGCATGCAGGCCACCGTCGACAAACGGCCGCGCTCGGTGTTCACCTCTGATGCCGAGGAGCACACCAGGTTTCGGCGCATGCTGTCCAAGCCGTTCACCTTCAAGCGTGTCGAGGGTTTGCGGCCGGCCGTGCAGAAAATCACGGATGACCACGTCGATGCGATCCTCACCGGACCGCAACCGGCCGACCTGGTCGACACGCTGGCGCTGCCGGTTCCGTCGCTGGTGATCAGTCAGCTTCTGGGCGTGCCGTATTCGGATGCGGAGTTCTTCCAGCAGCAGGCCAGTCGGGGGATGGGCCGCTACGCGAGTGCCGAGGAGTCCGCGCAGGGCGCGACCGAGTTGGCGCGCTACATCGCCAGGCTGGTCCGCACCAGGATGGCGAACCCGACCGAAGATCTGGTGGGCGATCTTGCCGAGCGGGTCAACGCCGAAGAACTCAGTGTGCGCGAGGCCGCGCAGCTGGCCACCGGAGTCCTGATCGCCGGCCATGAGACCACCGCCAACATGATCAGCCTGGCGATCGTGGCGCTGCTCGAGCATCCCGACCAGCTCACGTTGTTGCGCGAGACCGACGACCCGAAGGTGATAGCCACCGCCGTTGAGGAACTGATGCGCTACCTCAGCATCATCCAGACCGGGCAACGGCGGATCGCGACCGAGGACATCGAGATCGGTGACGAGGTGATCCGGGCTGGCGAGGGCATCATCCTCGACGTGCCGCCGGCGAACTGGGACGAGCGGCGCTTTCCCAACCCGGACCAGTTGGACCTGCAACGCGAGGACAACCCGCACGTCGGCTTCGGTTACGGGCGACACCAGTGCGTCGGGCAACAGCTGGCCCGGATGGAGTTGCAGATCGTGCTGCACACGCTGCTGAGCCGCATCCCGACTCTGCAGCTCGCCGTGCCGGTGCAGGAGCTTCCTTTCAAACACGACGCACTGGCTTACGGGATCTACGAGCTGCCCGTCAGGTGGTGAATCGCGGCGATCTCACGCTGGCCGCCGGCGCCAACAGTGGCCTGGGATTCGGCTTGGCCGCGCCATAGCAGGCCCTTGTACGCCGCTGTGTCACCCGGCGCGCAGGGCTGCGGCTACTACGGCCCACGCGGCTTCTACGAAACCGCCCGCGGCGGAGTCACTTTCGCGCGCATACCAGCGATGGTGCGTAGCACCGACGAGACCGGCCGGGTGTGGCGCCTCTCCGAACGGCTCACCGGAGTCACCTACCCGCCGTAACCGATTCCTCGAAAACATATTGAGAGAGGGGTAGCCATGGCCTTGGTCGGGCGCGCTGACGGCCAGGATCCCGGTGGGCGGTTCGCGGCCGCGGTGGAGAAATCTCGACTCCCGACACCGCACGTTTCCCAAGAGTTAGTCTGCAAACAACTGACGGATCTGAAACTGATTGGTGCGCTGAAACAATGACCCAAGCCAACACGCTCTACCCGCCCGGCGGCTTTGGCGCGCCCAAGAACCGGCACGGCCACGCTCAGGGAAACTTCGGTCTCCCCGCGGGCACCGAGGTGTTCTCCGCCGACACCCACATTTCGCTGGCGGCCGACATCTTCTACGAACGACTGCCCGACGACCTGCGTGACGCCGCGCCGCGGATCTGGTACGAAGACGGCGCGTACCAGATCGGCCAGCAGGGGCAGTCCTTTCTGCCTGAAGTCTTCAGCGCGGTGCTGATGCAGTACGACGACCTGGCCGGGGCGGCGACCAACAACATCGACGCACGGATACGCGAACTGCATGACGACGGGGTGGACCGCGAACTCGCCTTCCCCAACGCGCTGCTGGCGATGTTCGGCTTTCCCGACAAACCCATGCGCGAGCGGGTGTTCCGCATCTACAACGAATACATCGCCGACCTCCAGGACCGCTCCGACGGGCACTTTCTCGGTGTCGGCTTGATCAACTGGTGGGACGCTGACGGCGCTCGACGGACGCTGTCCGAACTGAAATCCTTAGGCCTCAAGACGTTTCTGCTGCCGCTCAACCCGGGCAGCGGTGACGACGGCATCATGATGGACTACGCCTGCAGTGCGATGCGACCCGTCTGGGACGCGATCGAGGAAGCTGGTCTGCCGATCTCCCATCATATCGGCGAGACACCGCCCAAGGCTCCCTGCGAGATCAACAACGTTGCGGTCGCGATGATGGTGAACATCGATGGTTTTCGGGAGATGTTCTCCAAGTACATCTTTGGCGGCATTCTCGACCGGCACCCGAGCCTGCGGATCGGCTGGTTCGAGGGCGGCATCGCCTGGATACCGCCGGCCCTGCAAGACGCCGAGCATGTGCTGGCGTCCTACCAGCACATGCTGGATCACAGCCTGCAGCACGACATTCACTACTACTGGGACACCCACATGAGCGCCTCGTTCATCGTCGATCCGCTCGGCCTCAAACTGATCGACGAGATCGGCGTACACAAAGTGATGTGGTCGTCGGACTACCCGCACAACGAAAGCAGCTACGGCTATTCGGAGAAATCGCTGGCCGCGGTCGTCAATGCCGTCGGGCCGGACAACGCCGCTAAGATCGTGAGCGGCAACATCAAACGATTCCTGGGCGTTTGAGATGAAGGCGTCGGTTCAGAGCTTCGTCATCCCCGAAGAGCCGGACTTCGCGCGGATGCACCGCGACATCAGCGCGCGGTTGCACAGCGCGATGGGCGAGCATGGCGTCGACGCGCTGATCCTGCTGATGAACGACAACGTCGTATACGCCACGGGGGCAAATTGGCCGGTGCTGGATGCCGGACTGTCCCATGTCGAACGCCCGGTGGCGATCGTCGTGGCCGACGATCCGCATCCTCATCTGTTCCTTCCGTTCCGCAGCGGCTCCGCATCGGAAACCCAAGTGCCGCAAGACCATCTGCACACCGCGCTTTACCTCGAGTTGGACGAAGGCGTCGAGCAGTTCGCGCGGGTGATCACCGAGCTGATCCCACCCGGGGCCAGCGTCGCCGTCGACGAGATGACCGGCGCGATGCGCCGCGCCGCCGACCGGATCTTTCCGGCCGGCCCGCCCTCGGACGCCGCCCTCGTGATCGGCGCGTCCAATCTGGTGAAGACGCCGGACCAGGTTTCCTGCCTGCGCACGGCGATGCGCATCACCGAGCGCGCGATGGTCGACGTCCAACAGCAGCTCGCACCCGGTGTCAAGCAGACCGATCTGTCGGCCAAGCTGGTGCGGCGGGCCTTCGAACTCGGCGCGACGGCGAACATGCTGGAGGCGATCTGGCAGGTGATGCCGCCGCTCACGGGCGGAGGGCGTCTGGACCACGCACGGCGACCTCGCGCTGCCGCTTGCTGACCAACGAGCGCGAACTCGCCAAGGGTGACGTGCTGTGGACCGACATCAGCATCAGCTACGCCGGCTACTGTTCGGACTTCGGCCGCACCTGGATCGTCGGCGATCAGCCGTCGCCACGGCAGCAGGCTCAGTACGAACAGTGGCGGCACATTCTCGGCGCCGTGCTCGACGTCACCAAAGCCGGTGCCACGTCTGGTGATCTCGCCCGCGCGGCGATCGCGGCCAACGGCGGCTCGAAGCCGTGGCTGCCGCACTTCTACCTCGGGCACGGCATCGGTATCTATCCCGCCGAGGCCCCGATGATCGGTACCGACCTCGGCGAGGAGTTCGACGACAACTTCGTGTTCCCGGTCGGGATGACGCTGGTGCTGGAGCCGGTGGTGTGGGAGGACGGCACCGGCGGCTATCGCAGTGAGGAGATCGTGGTCATCACCGAGGACGGCTGTATCCGGATCACCGACTACCCGTATACGCCTTATGGGAACTGAGGTTTCGCCCGACGGTCGCGAGCTTCGGTTCGGCCGCCGGCGGCGCGCGCTCGATCAAATGGACACCCACGACATCGACGTCCTGGTGCTCGGTCGTCAGGCCAACGTCCGTTACGTAACCGGGGCACCGCAGTTGTGGATCGGTGGCACAAGGCCTTTCGGCCCGGTCTGCGTGATGCTGCGCGGCAGCGGCGAGATCTTCCTGATGAGCACCGACGACGAGGGAGTCCCGGAGGAGATCGGCCGCGACCGGCTTTACGGTCTGGCCTGGAATCCAATGACATTCATCGACGTGCTGAAGAACATCGACGGGGCGTCGACGGCTATGCGCGTCGGAACCGATGCGATCACACCGACTTTCGCCACGTTGTTGCCGTTGGCATTTCCGCGTGCCGAATTCGTCGATGGCGAATTGCCGATGCTTGCCGCCCGCCGCATCAAGACCGCCGAGGAGATTACGGCGATGTCCGCGGCAGTGGGTGTCGCCGAAGCCGGGGTTGCCGCGGCGGTCGCCGAGTTGCGGCCCGGGCTGACCGAGCAGGCGCTGACGGGCGCGGTGCTGGAGGCGATGGCCGCCGGCGGGGTGAGCACGCCCGCCACCCAGGATGCCGCGTGGGTGACGTCGCGCGAACAGCCGTGGCAACGCGCACACGCTGAGGTGCGCGACGGCGACCTGGTCGCGTTCAGCGCCGGGGCGCTGGCCGACGGCTACGTGGCGGAGGTGGCCCGAACCTGGCCGGTGGGCGACAGCACGGATGCTACTCACAAACTCTACCAACGCTCGAACGAGTTGTGGCAGAGGTTGATTGATGCATGCCGGCCCGGAGCGCGGGCCGCCGATCTGCTGGCCGCCTACGACGCCGCCGGTGAGCCGGGGCCGCCGATGGCGGTCGCACACGGTCTAGGCCTCGGCTTCGACCCGCCGGTGGTCTCTCGACAACTACCGTTCACCGCCGATGCCGAACGGCTGGATCCCGGGATGGTGCTGGCGCTCACCGGCTACGTGTGGCAGGAAGGCGTCGGCGGGGTACTGCGCCGCGACAGCGTCGTCATCACCGATGACGGCCCGCAGGTGCTGACGGCCAGCGCACTATGGCAGTAGCTCACCGAATCGGTGTGTCTCCCAGAGATTGAGTGCATTGGTCAGCATCTGCAGCGGCGCCCGCACGCTCTCGTCGTCCTTGATCGGTGCATCTTTGCGGGTGAGCGTAGCGGCGGCGCCGCCGAAACGTTTGCCGATCAGCGCGGGGATGTCGAGCAGCCAAGCGACCGTCATGATCCCGACGTAGAGCATTACTTGTCTGCGAAGCTTCGGTACGTCGAGAGTTGGCCCGCCGCAACGGCCTACCTCGTCGACGAACACGCCCAGCAACTCGTCGAGGTGGTGATCCCACAGATCGGTCTCGGCGCCGGACATCGCGCCCCACAGCGCCATCGCGACGTTCATCTGGCCGGCGCAGCCCCAGTCCATCAAGCCGCAGTGCAGTCTGCCATCCGAGTCTCGCCAGAACCAGGCGTTGTCGACGTTGGCGTTCCAGTGGCACAGCGCGACGTAGTCCGGTTGGTCCGCGAGATAGTCCCACACCGCCTGTTCCTGCCGGAGGAACAGCGGCGCCTCGTCACGCAGGCGTGAGATGAATTGTGGTGCGCGTACATTGGCGGGCAGCAAACCCGGGCCGATGACCGTCAGATCGGCGACCTGGTCCAGCCGACGGGTGAGCTTCTCGGGGCTGACCGGTGCCCGCTCGCCCACCTGCGCCGCCTGCATGTCGATCGGGAACTGGTCGCCGACCGGTATCCGTCCGGAGCGGTGGCCGCCGACCAATCGGCCGAGCGCGACGATCAACGCGCGGTAATGGTCGACCGGCTCGGGCATCTCATAGTCGAGGCACTTGTCATAGTGACGATCGATACCGTTGACGCCGAACGCAATTCGCTCAGAGATCAGCAGCCCGGTGCCGCTGTGGCGATGGTAGTCGGCGAAGTGGACGACCGGCACGGTGATCGGGAATCCCGGCTCGCGCGTGAGGCGTGCGAACAGGACTTCGGCCTCCATCTGGGTTTTGCCGCGGTCGCGAATAGGGTTGTCGAGGTCGCGGGAGAATTTCACGAACAGGTCGGTGTGTGCCCCCGGGGTGGCGTAGTCGACTCGTAGCAGAACCTTGCGGCCCGTGCTGCCGCCCGGGACCTCGTCGAATTGGGTGATGCGCGCGACCTGGTTCTCAGCACCGTAGGCGCGGAATGCCTCGGTGAGGAATGTTGTGCCAGCGGCGCGTAACGCGTCGGGGTCGGCGGGTATCGACAGGCCCGAGTGGTCGCCGGTCACCCATCGATCCCCGGCCATCACCAGGTCTGTTCGGCGGCGCGCACCAGCATGTGGTTGACCGCGACCCGGCGGTTGCGGGTGACGACATAAAGCACGGCGTCGGCGATGTCCTCCGACGCCAGCTTGACCATGCCGGCGGTCTGGCGGTCGAAGGCCGCCCGCCGGTCGGGTGGGAGGTGTTCGCTGATCTCGGTGTCGACCGTGCCGGGTCCGACCACCGCCACGCGGACCCGCTTGCCGATGAGTTCCTGGCGGATGCCTTCGCTGAAGGCGTTGACCCCGAACTTGGTCAGCGAGTAGACCGCGGTGCCGGGGCGGGCCACCCAGCCGGCGGTGGAGCTGATCGTGACGACATCGGCGACGCCGCGCGGGGAGTCGGTGGCGGCATCGATCAGATGCGGGATCGCGGCGTGGGTGACATACAGCACGCCCTGGATGTTGACCCGCACCAGGTCGTCCCAATCCTGCAGTGGCGCCTCGGAAGCCGGCGACATCCGCATCAACCCGGCATTGTTCACCACGGTGTCTAGCCGTCCGAGCTCGTCCACGCAGCGCTGTACGGCGGCGACGATCTGGTCGGCATCGGTGACGTCGGCGGGCACCGCGACTGCCGTGCCGCCGGCCGATTCGATCTCGGCCTTCAGCTGGTCCAGCCGGTCGGCGCGGCGGGCGAGCAGCGCGACCGCCGCGCCCTCGGCGGCCAGGGCACGCGCCGTCGCGGCGCCGATACCGCTGCTGGCCCCGGTGACCAGCGCCGCAGTGCCTGCCAGGGTCTCACTCATCAGCGCCGCTCCTCCTCATCGCCGCGCTCTGCATCGTCGCCGTCGCGGTCATCAGCCCTCCATCGCGCGCGCATTCAGGATCTCGCTAAGAACATAGTCGTCGTGCTCACCGAGATCGGGCGCGCCGCGAGCGATTTCGGCTTCCGCCCTCGCCATCCGCCACGGCGCCGCCAACACCGGTCGCTGTCCCTCACGGTGATCGCTGACGAATCGGTACAACCCCCGGTCCCACAGCAGTGGGTCGCCGATGATGTCCAGTGCGGTGGCGCTTTTGGCGGCGGGCACGCCGGCCGCCCGGAGTTGCTGTGCGAGAACAGCGGCATGGTGGTCTCGGGTCAACGCGCCAAGGGCGGGGTCGAGTGCGTCGGAATGGGCGAGCCGGTCGGCGAGCGTGCCGAATCGCGGGTCGTCGGTCAGCGCCGCGGTGCCCAGCGTCTGACACAGCAGCCGCCACTGCGTCTCGTCGGCTACCGCGATGCTGACCCAGTCACCGCCGGCGCAGGGGTAGCAGCCGTGCGGCGCCATATCGGCGTGCTGGTTGCCGTCGGGCAGCAACGGCGTTCCGGTGAGTTCCTGAGCGAGTAGGCAATCGCCGATCATCGACGACAGCGCTTCCACCGCGGACACGTCGACGAATTGGCCCTCGCCGGTGAGGTCGCGATGCAGCAACGCCGCGACAGCCGCGAATGCCGCGGCGGCGCCGACGGTGGAGTCGCCGTAGCGCATGCTGGTGCCCAGTGGCGGGCCGCCGGGATAACCGACTAGCGAGGCGACCCCCGCCAGCGCCGCGAAGCACGGCGCGTAGCCGGTCTGATGACCTAGCGGTCCGTCGTTGCCCCACATCTTGATCGACACCGAGATGATGTCTCGCTTCCCGCCTTTCAGCTGCTCGTGGCCGAGGCCGATCCGTTCCATCGCCCCGGGCCGCAGATTGTTGATGACGATGTCGCTGCGCGAGATCAGCTCACGGAGCCGGTCGACATCGTCGGCGGACTTGAGGTCCAATTCCACACTGAGCACCTCGGGATTGATGCTGAGGAAGAACGGAGCGTGGTTGATGTCGGTGCCGCCGTAGGCGCGCATCTCGTCGGGATGGGTCGAACTTTCGACCTTGATCACCTCGGCACCCAGGAGAGCCAGCAACTTGCCCGCGTACGGGCCCGCCCACACTTTCGTGAGCTCGACGACGCGCACTCCCTCCAGGGGTCCGCCCCGCGACGTGCCCGAAGTTTTGCGTTGCTGTGACACGGCTTTCGGTGAACGGTGTTCCCGGACGCCATCGGTGTCGTGCCCGAGGGCCGGCGCCGCGCTGGTGATCCGGGCCGGTGAGGCGCTCAGCAGATAGGGGACACCGGGGTAGGCGGCGGTGCCCAGCACGGGATGCATGACGTCGCGGAAGAAGCCGCGATGACGGTACTGCGGCGAGGTCTTCAGGTCGACGGTATCGGCGACGGGGACCAACGGAACACCCTGTCGCTGCGCCTCATCCGAAACAGCGTCCTTGTTCAGCACGCGAACCCAGTCGGCGAAGCCGCATTGAAACGTCCGGATTTTGTCTGGCGTGACCGAGAATTCCAGCCAGTCGTCCTCGAACTCGTCAAGCCAATCCGGTTTGCCCATCAGCCTTTTCAACCCGGTCCAGTGGCTGCCGTTGGTCATGTACAGGTAGACGTATCCGTCCGCACACTCGAAGAAGGAGGCGGGACCCTGCTGGTCGTAATCGCCGCGGGTGTTTTCCGGCGAGATCTCGCCGGAGATGAAGCGGCCCAAAACGCAGTCGGCCCGCGACACCAGCACCGCGTGCGCGGACACGTCGATGAATTCACCGGCGCCGGTGTGCAGCTTCCGAAACAACGACGAGGCGATGCACAGCGCCGCATCCAGTCCGGCCTCGTAGTCGGCCAGGAAGCGACCGGGGCCCTTTAGCGGTGGCTTGGCCGGGTCGGCATGACTGGGGGTATGAAAGCCCCAGCCGCTGCTGTGGAATACGTTCAGGCTCTTCGCATTGTGTAATTCCGGTGGCGCGTCGACGCCGTGAGGCGTGACCGCGCAGCACACCACGTCCGGGTGGCGGTCAGCGAGCTCGCTCACCGACAGCTCGCCGACGACGGCGTCGGCCGTCGCAATCAGGGCGGTTAAAGCGCCGGCGTCGATCTCGACGGAACGCTTGTTGGTGTTCAGGTACGCAAACACTGCGCTGCACTCGGACCCGTCGCCGTCACCGACGATCGGGGCCATCGCCCGGGTGGGGCTACCACCCGGGCGTTCGACCTTGATCACCTCGGCGCCGAAGTCGGCGAGCAGCTTCCCGCAGTACTCGCCGGCAACGGACTCGGCCAGCTCGACGACTCGAAAACCGGTCAGCGCCGACATTTCTCAGGGCTTGGCGCGCCCGGAGCGGCTCAGTCGCCACTCGGGCGGGAAGTTCAGGTCGTTGTCCTTCACCACGTTGTTGAGGCCCTTCTCGAAGGTGCCACCGGTGAGGTCGACCTCTTCCGCATCGTTCTTGATCATCGGGAGCATGCCCTCGACCATGCCGGTGAGCAGGCTGCCGAAGTACTCGCCCTTGTGCTGCTTGTACAACTCGAGGAAGGTCTTCTGCACCGCGACGGTGTCGGTCGGGCGGGACCGTGAGCACGCCAGCGCGTACTTCTCGGTCTCGGCTTCCAGCTTGTCACGCGGCACCACGCTGTTGACGAAGCCGCAGTCGTACATCTCCTTGGCGCTGAAAGGCCGCCCGGTGAACAACATCTCGGAGAACTTACGCAGGCCCATCGTTTCGGCCCACCACCACAGCCGTGGCCCCCACCCGACGTAACGGAACGCCGGATGTCCGAACAGGGCGTCGTCGGAGGAGATCACCAGGTCAGCGTCGCCGGCCTGGTAGAAGTGCCAGCCATAGCAGTAACCCTTGGCCTCGATGATGCTGATCTTCCGAAGCTCTTGCAGCGGGCGGTTTCCGGCCCTCGCCTTGGCGTAGAAGTCAGTGACGGTGGACAGGTAGCGGTACGTCCCGCCGGGCGGGTATTTGACGTCGTCATCGTTGATCGCCAGCTCGTGGTGCAGCGGCAGGCCGGGGTTCTCCAGCATCGGGCGCTGCTCGGGCAGATCACCGCCGCTACCGAAATCGTCGCCTTCACCGCGGATCACGACGACTTTGACGTCGTCGTCGACGTTGCACTTGTGAATCAGGTCGGCGTAGTTCTGCCGCATGCCCAGGCTGGTGGCGTTTTGGGCTTCGGGACGGTCGAAGGTGATGTAGGCGATGCGGTTCTTCTTGTCCTTTTCGAACCTGATGTACTGCTCGGCTTCTTTTTTCAGCTTTTCGTAGTCGAACTCGACCATGAAGTCATCTCCTTGATTGTTGATTATGTGAACAAGCCGCCCGCGTCGGCGGGAAGCAAAACGCCTGTGAAGAAACGGGATTCATCAGAGGCGGGAAACACGCTCATGACGTCGAGGCCGGCATGGTCTCCCATCCCCGCACCGTCGACGTCGGGCTTAGTGTGGCGTTGGTCAGATCGACGTCCCACACCGGGAATCGTCTGAGGATCTCCTCGAGGGCGATGCGGCCCTCGAGACGGGCCAGCGCCGAGCCCAGGCAGAAGTGCGTGCCGACGCCGAACGTCAGGTGTTGACGCGGCATTCGGTGGATGTTGAATTCCTCGCTATCGGAGCCGAATTGGCGCGGATCCCGGTTGGCGGCGCCGATCAGCGTCATCATCACCGAGCCTTCGGGCACGGTCTGATCGTGGATGGTGACGTCGCGGGTCACATAGCGCGCCGCATGCGGAGCGGGTGGCTCGAAGCGCAGCAGCTCCTCAATGGCCTGCGGGATCAGCCCGGGGTTCTCGGCCAGCTCGCGACGCTGCTCGGGGTGCTCGGCGAGAACCTTTCCGGCCCAACCGATCAACCGGGTGGTGGTCTCGTTGCCGGCGCCGGCGACCACGTTCAGGTAGATCAGCAATTCGTCGCGGGTCAGGCGACGGGTGGTGCCGGTCTCGTCGACGAACTCGACATTGAGCAGCTCGGTCATGATGTCGTCGGACGGATTGGTTGCGCGCCAGTCGATGTACGCAGCGAAGATCTCCCCGGTGACCACGCCGGCGTTCATCGGCTTGCCGGCTTCGGTGCGCATTTGCGCTCCTGTGTGGTCCCGGATGAATTCCTGATCGTCTTCCGGGATCCCGAGCAACATGCTGATGACCTTCATCGGCATCTGCGCGCCCAGATCGGCTACGAAGTCGATGTGGCCCGTCCCGATCAGCGGGTCCAGCGACTCAGCGCAGAAGTCGCGGATCTGTTGCTCGAGCGCGGCGATCTTGCGCGGGGTGAACATCCGGGACAGCAGCTTGCGGTGAATGTCGTGCACCGGTGGGTCTTCCATGATCAACAGGCCCGGCGGAATGTCGAGGTTCGCCTTGATCAATTCGACGATGATGCCGCGCGCCGAGCTGAACGTGACGTGATCGACTAACGCCTTGTCGACGTCGGCGAACCGGCTCAGCGCATAGAAGTCGTGCTCGGAGTTGTAATACAGCGGAGCCTCTTCGCGCAGCCGGGCGAAGGTCGGATAGGGGTCGGCGTTGACGACGACGTCATAGGGGTCATAGTGCAGATCGTTATTGGTGCTGATCGTCACGAAATCTTGCCTTTCGCCACAACTTCGGTGAATGGGCGGCATGCCGAGTTGATGTCGCCAGTGTGTCAGCGTCTTCGGCGGTTCGGGTGATTTGTACTTTTCGCTTAATAGGACCGCCGTTACGCGTCACTCGCAACCTGTCAACTCTATTGCTGTAGAGAACGGTACGGGCCGGATTGGGCGGGTTATCTTGCGGGCGATTGCGAGGCGGCGCCGTCGTGGGTCAGGTGGCCCTTTTGCTCGCTGTGCAGGATGCCGGCGACGATCGCCGACAGCACGCCGTCGAGCTGCTCGGGGGTGTCGATGATCCGGTCGCCATGGACGAACCGCAGCATCAGCCCGTTGATGAATGTCAGGGTCACGTTGCTGAGGTCGTCGACGACGGCGGGATCGAGATCCGCGCCGTGCGGCAACAGCTGGACCAGGATGTCGTGGTGCAGCTTGGTGAAGGCGTCGACGGCGCGCTGCAAGGTGGCGCCGATCGCCGCATCCCGGGTGGCCTGGATGGTCATTTCGTACCGCGCCCGGGTGCGGCTCAGCTGCGGTTCTTCGCCGCTCTGGATGACGACTTTGGCCAGCGCGGATGCCGACGAGCCGTCCGCGACCGCTGCGCTGTCGGCGACCGTCTGCAAGGTCGTCAGGTCGAGTTCGACCATGCGCTCGGCGACCGCGTGTAACAGCGCCGAGCGGGTGCGGAAGTAGAACGACGTGGTGCCGTCCGGAACGCCGGCCCGGCCGTCGACCTTGAGATGGCTCAGGCCTTTGGCGCCGTCGTCGGCCAGCAGCTGTATCGCCGCGTCGCACAGTTCGCGGCGGCGTTGGTCGGGATTGGGCTTGCGTCTCCTAGGTATCCCGGCAGTGTAGCGGCCGTTCAATCGCGCTTTTGGTGTCAAAGCAGATCCCGATGACGAGCTGGGTTTTGGTCGCGATCAACGCTACTCTATATTCGTAGTGTTACCGTATTGTGCGAACACCGTCGAACGGACTACACGTGACCGCACCCGCCAGCACAGTCAGCCACCCGCATCGCCCTCCGCGCCAGTTCTCGCCGTCGACTTCGTTGCAGCCCGCCGGTGATCCGGGGAAGTACCAATTCCAGGTGGTGGCCGCCAACGTCCCCGACGCAGTGCGATCGATCGGCGGTCTGATCTTCGACCGGGCGATGGCGGGATGGGAGGTCAGCGTCGTGATCGACGGCGACACCGTCGTCGACGACCGGCCGCTTCGAATCCTCGGCGCCCGTTTGGCCAAGCGGCTGTCGAGTCCGCACTGCGCACAGCTGCCGCATCCACACCTGCTCGCGGTCGCGACAGACGTGATGGTCAAGAGCGACGCGATGCGCCGTCAGGTACTCGCGATGGGCGACAACGCGGCCGAGGTATTGCTCTGGGGCAGGCACCACCCGACCAACATGAGCCGCACATTCGTCGCCGTCCGGCATCAGCCCAGTGCCGCGGCGCAGGTGTTCAAATCGCAGGCTCTGGCCGCTGGGGGAACGCCGGTGACGCCGGGGATCGACGAGGGTTTCTACTCGCTGACCTGAAGCGTTACTCCGGTTTGCCGGCCGTGACGAACTGAAAGTGACGCTGGATCTGCTGGTCGATGTCGACGAGTCCGGCCTTGGCGAACAGGTCGACGAACACGTCGCGATCGAACATGCGCAGCCCGATTGCCCCGGCGCTCGCGTTCGTCGCGTACCGGAGGGGCGGGATCCGACTGGCATAGCTGGTCAGGATCGCGACCCGACCACCGGGGCGCAGCACCCGCACCATTTCGCGGGCGACCTGAAACGGCTCGGGCATCAGGTAGAGCGCGCCGAAACAGCAGACGGCGTCGAAGGTTTCGTCGTCGAACGGCAACGTTCCGGCGTCGCCGCGCACGTAACAGGTGCGCGGCCCGCTGTTGTCGTGTACGGCGCGGGTCAGCATCGGGACCGAGATGTCCAGCCCGACTGCGAGGCCGCCCGGCGGCAGTTGCTCGGCCAGTTTTCCGGTGAAATTGCCTGGGCCACAGGCGATGTCAAGCAGCCGGGTCACGCTCGGCAGACGAAGGGCCTCCGCTGCGCGACGCTGCTCGGTGCCGGTCGTGACGCCGCTGGCAACGTAGAACGCGACCGGGCGCCACAGCCGCTCGTAGACGGTGGCGACGAGGGGGCTGTTCATCGCCCGCTGCGCCACCGTCGGCGTTTCGCTGGCGACCGATTCGCCGAGCGTGTCGAGAAAGCCGTGGCGCAGGCTCGCGTCCCGGTCCAGCAAGTCGCGGGTCGTCTGCAGCGGATCGTCGGTGCCAGTCACGGGACTGAGTCTGCCGGGGCGCGTGTCCTTGCTGCAACACGCTCAAAGCCCATAGCCTTGGCAGCATCTTCGAGGCGACAGGGGCGGGCATGGTGACCGAACTGACCACGCTGCGCGCTGACGAACTCGCCACCCTGGACATCTTCAAGGGGCGACCCGCCGAGGACCTGATGCCGCTGGCAGCGAGCTTGCAACCGCTGCGGGCGGCGGCGGGGCAGACGCTGATGCGCCAAGGCGAGCAGGCGGTGTCGTTCCTGCTCATCGCGTCGGGCTCGGCCCAGATCGAGCACCTCGGCGACGACAACGCGGTGACCCGCGAGCACGTCGCCGCCGGCACGATCGTCGGCGAGATCGCGCTGTTGCGTCACATTCCCCGGACGGCGACGGTGATCACGACTGAGCTGCTGACTGGCTGGATCGGGAACAACGACGCGTTCGCGCGACTGGTGCACATCCCCGGGATCATGACCCGTCTGGTGCGCACGATTCGCCAGCGGCTCGCGGCGTTTCTCACGCCGATCCCGGTCCGGACTCGCGACGGCTCCGAACTGCTGCTGCGTCCGGTGCTGCCCGGTGACAGCGCGCGGACGCTGCAGGGGCATCGTCCGGTTCTCCAGTGAGACGTTGTACCGCCGGTTCATGTCGGCGCGCGTCCCCAGCCCGGCGCTGATGGACTATCTCGCGGAGGTGGATTACGTCGACCACTTCGTCTGGGTGATGACGGACCTGAACGGCAATCCGATCGCCGACGCGCGGTTCGTTCGCGACAATGACGACCCGACGCTCGCCGAAATCGCCTTCACGGTCGCCGACGCCTATCAGCGCCGCGGGATCGGCTCGTTTTTGATCGCCGCGCTTTCGGTCGCCGCGCGGGTCGCCGGGGTGGAGAGATTCTCCGGACGGATGCTTGCCGACAATGTAGGCATGCGCACGCTCATGGACCATTACGGTGCCTGCTGGCAGCGCGACGACGTCGGGGTGGTCACCACCGTGATCGATGTACCCGACAGCCGTGACCTGTCGCTGAGTCGCGACATGGTCGAGCAGATCAAACACACTGCGCGTCAAGTCATTCGGGCCGTCGGCTAGCATGCATCCGGTCTCCGCCGCGACAGTCCTGCTGTTGCTCGCGGGCTGCGCTCACCCCGCCGAACATTCGCCGACACCACCGCCCGGTCCGGCGCTGCGGCACATCGACCCGGGCAACATCAGACGGGTGCGGCGCGACCTGCCCCCCGGTTACGAGGTGACTCCAGTCGCGGATGTTGCTGCGCCATCGGGGATCTGGGGTCTCGGGGGAGCTAGTGTCGCCGACCCGGCGCGCTGTGCGCCACTGGCCGACCCGGGTGGTGGCCATGGTCAACGCGCGCAAGGTATTTCGGGGTCAGGTGCGGGCGGGACGGTGTATGCGGTGATCGTGGCCGCACCGGCCGGTGGCGTGGCGTTGGACCCCGCCCTGACTGTCCAGTGCCGACAGTGGGTCATGACCGGCAGGCGGGCCCGCGCACACGTGCGTCTGGTCGATGCGCCGCGCGTCGACGCCGCCGACACGGTCGGGATGACGGCCGACATCGTCACCGCGGTCGAAGGTGGCAATGAAATCGGTTCGCGGGCAAGCACCTTCACCGCGTACCTGGGTGACTACTATGCGTTCACCACAGTGATCAGTGATCCCGGCTCGCCGAATGCGGCGCTGACGCCGCAATTCGCCGCCGACATGCTGGTGAAAACCGTATCAGCCGTACGCGCCTAGGGGTGGTGCGTTAGATTGGCCCCAATGATGCGGATTGCGGTGGGGATCGGGAGTGTCTGCCTGTTGACGGCGTGCTCGCACGGATCGTCGCAGGCACCCCCCGGGGCGGACATCACCAAAATCTCGAAGGTGAAGTCCGACTTCGGGCCTGGCTACAAAGTCAAGGACACGGCCAAAACCGGCATCGACCCCAAAGTGCTCACGACGCACAAGTTGCCGCCGGGCCTGACCTTCGATCCGCCGGATTGCGCGTCGTTCGTCATCGGTGAGGACATGCCGCCGGGGCTGCAGGGCAACATGGCCGCGGTGGCCGCCGAAGGCGACGGCGGACGCTTCATCGCGATGGCGCTGCAGACGTCGGCGCCGGTCCCGTTCCAGGAACCGCCGCGCAACTGCAAAAAAGTGGCTTTCCAGGGCGGCCGGGTGCGCGGCCTGGTCGAAGTTGTCGAGACGCCGAAGATCCAGGGCACCGAGACCCTGGGCGTGCACCGAGTCCTGCAGACCATGGTGCAGGGCAAACCCCGCAGCGGCGAGTTATACAACTACTCCGCACATTTCGGTGATTACCAGGTGATCGTGACCGCCAACCCGATGCTGGTGCAAGGTCAAGCACCGAAGCCCGTCGACACCAAACAGGCGCGCGACCTGCTCGTGAAATCGGTCGCCGCGATCAAAGACTGACCGTTACCGGACATCTCGCGGCCGGAACTGGATACTGATCCGCGGCCCGGTGTGAGCCGAGGTCTTCGGTACCGAGTGCTCCCAGGTCCGCTGGCACGAGCCGCCCATTACCAGCAGATCGCCGTGTGCCTGCGGCAGGCGCAACGACGAGCCACCTCCTCGGGGCCGCAGGGCGAGGGTACGGGTGGCGCCGAGGCTGACGATCGCCACCATGGTGTCCTGCGTGCTGCTGCGGCCGATGGTGTCGCCGTGCCAGGCCACACTGTCGGATCCGTCGCGATAGCAGCACAGCCCAACGGTGGTGAACGGCTCGCCCAGCTCGCCGGCATAGATGTCATTGAGCCGCCGACGAATCCGGGCCAGTAGTGGGTGCGGCGCCTCCTTGGTTGTGAGGTCGTGGAAGCTGACCAGGCGCGGGACGTCCAGCACGCGGTCATACATCTGGCGGCGTTCCGCGCGCCACGGGATTGCTTCGAGTAGCTCGCCGAGCAACCCGTCCGCGTCCGTCAACCATCCGGAGCGGATGTCGATCCAGGCTCCATGACTCAGCCGCCGGCGTTCGTTGCAGGGAAACAACGACTCCTGAACCTCGATCGTCACGGAGGCGATTCTATCGCACAACTGTTCGATTTACAGGAGTGTGGCGCCGGGACCTTGGGCGCCGAGCGTGTCTTCGGGATTGAACAAGGCGCAGGCGCGCAGGCTCAGGCAGCCGCAGCCGATGCAGTCGGCGAGGTTGTCGCGCAGGCGCTGCAGATGCAGGATCCGATCGTCGAGATCCGCGCGCCATCCCGCGGACAGCTTGGCCCAATCACGGCTGGTGGGAACGCGATCAGCGGGCAGTGTGGCCAGTGCGTCGCGCACGCGGGCCAGCGGGATGCCCAGCCGCTGCGACATCTTGACGAAGGCGACCCGGCGCAGCGTGTCGCGGGTGTAGCGGCGCTGGTTGCCCGACGTGCGGGTGCTGGTGATCAGCCCTTGTCGCTCGTAGAAGTGCAACGCCGAGACCGCGACGCCGGCGCGGGCCGCGAGTTCACCGGGCAGTATGTCCTGGCCGTGCACAACCTCAACGATACTTGAGGTCTCGTCAAGCACCGGGACACTGGTGGCCGGATAACCGACACGCACGGGACAGGACACCAAACGATCACGATTCGCTGCCCGGCCTGCCTTGGCCGCGCGGAACGTGTCACTGTCTCAAGTGTGACTATTGATGTTGACGACGATCTGGTTCTGTACACGGATAGCAGGCCCTACCGATGCTCGCGCGGGCACTGGCTGCTGCCGGGACACATGATGGTCGGCAGCCGGTCATGCTCCTGCGGTCGTGGCCGCCACACCACCTGGGAATGCGAATGCGGCGACATCACTTACTCGCCGAAGGTGCGCGACTCCTGCGAGCTGAGCTCCGATCGTTGACGCGAAACACGCGCTACGGCAGTGATTTACGCGGCACCACGGCCATGGCTTCTGTTTCGCGCAGCTAACGCCAGCTGGGAAGCCAGATCTCCATGTTCCAGGTGTTCTGCGAGATCGGCTGACCGGTGAGCACCGGAAACAGCCAGGCGAAATTCGTCAAAACCACTGCCACGTAACAAGACACCACGATGAGACCGAGGCTGCGACGCTCCGCGCCCTGGCCGGGCTTATGAAGGATGTCACCCAGGACCAACGCGATCGCCATCGCCAGGAACGGTGCCATGGTCGCCGCGTAGAAGAAGTACATCTGACGGTCGATGTCAGCGAACCACGGTAGCCAGCCCGCGCAATAACCGACCAGCACAGCGGCGTAGCGCCAGTCACGGCGCACCAGCATGCGCCAACAGGCGTACAACAGCACCGGCACCGAAATCCACCACATCGCCGGAGTGCCAACCAGCATCACCGCTTTGACACAGGATTGCGCACCGCAGCCCGGGACGTTCTGCTGGTCGATCGCGTACAACACCGGCCGCAGTGACATCGGCCAGGCCCAGGGCTTGGACTCCCACGGGTGGTAGTTGCCCGCCGCATTCGTCAGACCCGCATGAAAGTGATACGCGTTGTAGGTGTAATGCCACAACGAGCGAATCGCATCGGGCAGTGGGACATTCGACGCCGGCCCGATCGACTGGCCCACCTCGTGCCGATCGATCGCCGTTTCCGAGGCGAACCACGGCGCATAGCTGGCCAGGTAGACACCGAACGGAATGACCAACAGCGCGTAGGCCGTTGGGCACAAATCCCGGCGCACAGTTCCCAGCCACGGCCGCAGCACCCGGTACTGCCGTCGGGCCGCGACGTCGAACGCCAGTGACATCGCCCCGAAGAAGACTACGAAATAGAGCCCGGACCACTTTGTCCCACAAGCCAATCCGAGCAGCACGCCCGCGCCGAACCGCCACCACCGCACACCGAGGCGCGGTCCCCACACCGTTTCGTCGATGCGGCCCTGGGTGTACGCGACATGCATCCGCTCGCGAACCTGATCCCGGTCGACGATCAGCGCGCCGAAAGCGGCCAGCACCAGAAACGCCAGAAACCCGTCGAGCAGCGCGGTGCGCGCCACCACGAAGCTGACCCCGTCGGCGATCACGAGCAGACCGGCGATCGCGCCGACGAGCGTCGAGCGGCTGATCCGCCGCACGATCCGCACCACCAGCGCCACCATGATCGTGCCCAGTACCGCGCCGGTGAATCGCCAGCCCAGCCCGCTGTACCCGAACAGCGCCTCGCCGACGGCGATCAGCTGCTTGCCTACCGGCGGGTGTACAACGAGGCCGTAGCCGGGGTTGTCCTCCACCCCGTGGTTGTGCAGCATCTGCCAGGCCTGCGGCGCGTAGTGCTTCTCGTCGAAGATCGGGGTGCCGGCGTCGGTGGGCGAACCGAGGTTCACCGTTCGGGTCAGCGCCGCCAGCGCCGTGACCACGCCGGTGACCGCCCAGCCCTCGAGCCTGTCGACGGGCCCGAATTCGGGTGCCGGCGCCAACGGCCCCGGGCTGATCACCGGTACTGCATCCTCCTCCACGAGGAGATCGTCGTCGTCGGTCGTGGTCAATTGCGCCGCTCCTCCTCATCGCTGCGCTCTGCATCGTCGTCGGCGCGGGTCATCGGGTCGATCGTAGGCTGTGGCACATGACGAACGGTCGACTGCTGCTGGGCGCCACGCCGCTGGGCCAGCCGTCCGACGCCTCACCGCGCCTGATGGCGGCGCTGGCGACGGCCGACGTCGTCGCCGCCGAGGACACCCGCCGGGTGCGGACCCTGGTCAAGTCGCTCGATGTGGTGATCACCGGCAAAGTGATCAGCCTTTTTGACCACAACGAAGCGGCGCGGGTGCCCGCGCTGGTCGAGCAGATCAGCGCGGGCGCCACCGTGCTGCTGGTCAGCGACGCGGGGATGCCGCTGATCAGCGACCCCGGTCATCGGCTGGTGGCGGCATGCGTCGACGTCGGGCTCGCGGTGCAGTGCCTGCCCGGCCCGTCGGCGGTGACGACCGCGCTGGCGGTGTCCGGCCTGCCGTCGGAACGATTCTGTTTCGAAGGCTTCGCTCCACGCAAACAGGGTGCCCGTCGCAGTTGGCTGGCGTCACTGGCGGCCGAGCAGCGCACGGCGGTGTTCTTCGAGTCACCGCGGCGTCTGCACGCCTGCCTGCTCGACGCGGTCGCCGAATTGGGCGTACAGCGGCGGGCGGCGGTGTGTCGCGAGTTGACCAAGGTGCACGAGGAAGTGGTGCGCGGTTCGCTGGCCGAGCTGGCGGCCTGGGCCGCCGACGGTGTGCTTGGCGAGATCACCGTCGTGCTGGCGGGCGCGGTGCCCAGGGCCGACCTGCCGACCCTGGTGGCTCAGGCCAGCTCGCTGGTCAACGATGGCATGGGCGTCAAAGACGCGTGTGCGCAGGTGATTTCCGCGACGCCGGGCGCGCCGTCACGGCGTGAGCTCTACGACGCGGTGCTGCAGGCCCGGCGATGATGCGCGCCGTGAAGCGGGGGGCTGAGGAGCCGGACAATCGGACTCACGCGCGGCTGAGGCGATGCCCGCGCCGATGATCGGAGCGGCCTTGTGCAGACATTCTTCCCACTCGGCGTCGGGCTCGGAGTCGGCGGTGATCCCGCCGCCGGATCCAAGGACCGCGTTACCCACCGCATCGAACTCCACGGTGCGGATCGCGACGTTCAGTTCGCAGCCCGCCACCGGCGACGCCAAACCGACTGTACCGCAATAGACTCCGCGCCGGGCCCGTTCCCAGTTCGAAATGAGTTGGCGCGCACGCAGTTTCGGCGTTCCGGTGATCGACGCGGGTGGGAAGGTGGCATCCAGCATGGCCGTGGTGGGCAGCTCGATCGGCACCTGCGCCGAGACCGTCGACACCAGGTGCCACACTCCCGGAGCGGGCCGCACCACGAGCAATTCGGGAACCGTGACCGACCCGGTGACCGCGATCCGGCCCAAGTCGTTGCGCACCAGGTCGACGATCATCACGTTCTCGGCGACGTCCTTGCTCGACGAGCGCAGCGCAGACGGGGGAGCGGACAGTGGCAGGGTGCCCTTGATCGGGCTCGACATCACCAGATCGCCACGGCGGCAGAGGAACAACTCCGGCGACAGCGAAGCGACCGCGCCCCAGTCACCGGCGACGTAGGCCGCCCGGGCCGGCGCTGTCCGGGCGACGCCGTCGAGGAAGAAGTCCAGCGGATCGCCGGCGATCGTGCCGGTGAATTGCGTACACACGCAGGCCTGATAGACCTCGCCCGAGCGGATCGCTTCCAGGCAGGCCAGCACCCCGGCGCGATGTGCGTCGCGGTCGGCAGCGTCCCAATCTATTGAATACGCGCGGGTGGGCGCCGGGGCGGTGAGTGCTTCGGCGAGCCAGCCCGGCATCGCAGCGCCGGACAGGCTTTCATACCACCACTGTTGGTCGCGGTCGCATCGCAGCACGCAGTCCGTCCAGCCCCCGGCGGCCTCGGGCACCCGGGCCGGCCGACCGTCGGAAGCCGGATCCGGGTAGGACAGGTAGCCGACCCAGCCCCCGCCGATCGTGGTGCTGTGCGAGCCCGGTCGCACGTCGAATGCGTCGGCCGCCTCGACGGGTCCGATCGGCACGCTCGGTGCGATCACTGCCAGCGCACCGAACCACTGCCCGGTCAGCGCGGCCGGGGGCGGCAGATCCCGTCGGTTCGTGGCGTCGCCGATCGCGCGCAGCACCTCGTGGGGGCTGCCCAGATCGCCGAGCCGGTCGATTCGCACGCCCTCTAGCTTGGCAGAAAAGTCAGCCGCGGCTGATTCTGCGTGCCGTCCTGACGGTCGCCAGCTTGTCGGGATTACGCATCGCATAGAAATTGGTGATCCTGCCGTCGATGATCTCGACGGTGAAAACGCCCTCCAGCTGGTCGGCGGCATAGAGCAGCACGGCGGGGCCGCGTTGCAGACGACCATCTCCACCCGGACGTCGGGCACCTGCATGCCGCGACTGATCAGACCCGACGATCGCCCGGGCGACCTTGTCGGCTCCGATCACCGGACGCCGTGCCGCGCTGGCCTTGCCGCCACTGTCGGCGGTCCACACCACGTCCGGCGCGAGCATCGACATCACCGCCTGCACGTCACCCCCGGCCGCCGCCGCCATGAACTGCGCGGCGATCCGGGCGTTCTGCTCCGGGTCGACGGGCGCGAACCGTTTGCGCCGGGCCTGCACGTGCTCGCGGGCGCGGTGCGCAATCTGCCGCACAGTCGGCTCCGATTTGCCTACCGCCCAGGCGATTTCGTCGTATTCGAAGCCGAACATCTCGCGCAGCACGAACACCGCCCGCTCATCGGGGCCGAGCGTTTCCAGCAGCACCAGCATCGCCATCGACACCGATTCGGCCAGTACGACATCGGCCGAGGGGTCCTGCTCGTCGAGCAGCAGCGGCTCGGGCAGCCACGGCCCGACGTAGTCCTCCCGGCGGCGGGCATCCGCCCGCAGCGCATTGAGCGCCTGACGGGTGACCAGCTGGGCCAGATACGACTTGGTGTCGTGCACACGGGCGAGATCGACCTCTGCCCAGCGCAGGTAGCTGTCCTGCAGCACGTCATCGGATTCTGTTGTCGAGCCGAGGATTTCGTAGGCGATGGTGAACAGCAGCGGCCGCAGCAGCATGAACCGTTCGGCGTGCTCGTCGGCTCGGTCACGGGACCGGCGACCGCCTCGTCGGCCAGACGCTGCGCCCGCTTGCCGCCCTTGAGCCAGCAGTACCAGCCCGGCTTCGCGGCTTCCTTGCGGATGCCCCACACCGTGCCCTTGCAGACCGCCTCCTTGATCGACGCCGCGACCCGCCCGCCGATGAACAGGTTCAGCGGCGTGTCGTCGGGGTGGGCGAGCTGGATGGTGGCGTATTTGCGGCCGATGCTGATGCACTGCCCGGTGAACGCCTGGTTGACCGCCGCGGGCGGGGTGCCGGCGATGCGGCTGAGCACCGTGTTCGCCGCCTGCGCGCCGAGCGGGATGGCGGCCTGGCAGCTCATCCGCAGCGGGTGACCCGACGGCGCGGACGGCGTCGCCGGCCGCGACGATGCGGGGATCGTCCACGCAGGTCAGTGTCTCATCGGTGAGCAGCCGGCCCAGAGCGTCGGTGGGCAGTCCGCTGCGGGCGGCCAGGTCCGGCACCCCGAAGCCCGCGGTCCAGATCGTCAGCGCGCTGCGCAGTATGGCCCCGTCGTCAAGCAGCACGCCGTCGGAATGGACCGCGCTGACCGTCGGGGTCTCCAGCACCGTCACGCCCAGGCGGCGCAGCCACTTGGCCACGGAGCGGCGGCCGGGCCGGCTCAAAGATGGGCCGAGCAGCCCGCCGCAGACCAGGTGCACGCGCCGGCCCTGCTCGGCCAGCTCGGATGCTGTTTCGATGCCGGTCAGCCCGGCGCCGACCACGGTGATCGGCGCGTCGGGGTGCAGCTCATCGAGCGCCGCGCGGAGCCGCTCGGCCTGCTCGAATTCGGCTATCGGATAAGCGAATTCGCGGGCACCGGGCACCGCCGACGGGACGACCCCGGTGCTGCCGACCGCGTAGATCAGGTAGTCGTAGTTCAGCACGGCGCCGGACGTCAGCTCGACGGTCCCGTCATGGATGCGCTCGGCGTTGTCGACGACCAGTCGGACGCCGGTGCCGAGCAGGGTGCCGTAGTCGGTGGCGGCGGCGCCGCTGCCGGCGACCATCTGGTGCAGGCGAATGCGTTCGACGAACACCGGCCGCGGGTTTACCACGGTGATGTCGACGTCGGCGTTGAGCCGCAGATGGTTGGCGGCCAGCGTGCCGGCGTATCCGCCGCCGATGACGACGATCTGAGTGCGCTGGGCAGTCATGGATGTCTCCTGTTCTGTGGGATGTGCTGCCCTCAAGACACCGCCGGCGCCGCCGTTGTGACAGCCTGTGATCAGGGTCACGTTCGCCCGCACACGTCGGCGACCAACGTGTCGATGCGGGCGTCGTGATACTCCGGGCGTAACCGCCCGCTGCGGTCGAGGGTGACCAGCCCGTGCAGGCCGGCCCAGACCACCTCGGTCAGGGTGTCGGGGTCGCGTCCGCCCGCGACCGTCTCGACCGCCGCACGCAGCTCGTCGAACGCGTTGTTCAGTTCGGCCGGGGTGTCCTCGGCAGCGAACGGCAGGGTGGTCGCCCGGATGAACATGGCGTCGAACAGCGCGGGGTTGTCGCGGGCAAATCCGATGAATGCGTATGCAACTCGGGCCAGCGCGTCGGGCCCGGCGGCGGCGTGTGCGCGGGCCGCGGCCAGCGTTTTGCCGAGCTCGGCGAACCCCTGAACGGCGACCGAGGCGACAATGCCCTCCATGCCGGCGAAGTGCTTGTAGAGCACGGGCTGGCTGTATTCGATTTCGGCGGACAACCGGCGGGTGGTGACCGCGTCCCAGCCCTCTTCTTCGGCGAGCTTGCGGGCGGTGGCGGTGATCAGCTGACGACGTGCGGCCCGTTCGCGTGCGCGGCGGTCTTCGATGGCCATGCTTGGCATGCTAGCCCCGATATATTTGCTAGCGGCGCTATTGACAGGCCGGTGTCGTGGGGTTAGCGTCGCTAACACCTGACTGGGGAGAGCGTGATGGTCGCTAAGTTGTTCGCCGTGATCGCGGTGCTGGGCACCGCGGTGGTCTATGGCACCGACGTCTTCTGCGCGACGGTGCAACGCCCCGCGCTAGCGCGGGTCGACGATCGCGCACTGTTGTCGGTGATGGGCAACGTCCACCGCTACGGCGATCGCCGGATGCCGGTGCCCGGAGTGGTCGGACTCGTAGCCGCGGCGATCAGTGCGGGATTGGCTGGCGCGTCCGGTCGCTGGGTGCCCGCGGGTGTGGCCGCCGTCGCCTTCGCTCTGCTGGTGGTGTGGCTGGTGATCTACCTGCGGGTGAGTGCGCCGATCAACCGCCAGCTGACGACCGCCGCCGATGAACCCGGGATGGTCGTCGACGTCCGCGCGCTGCAACACGATTGGGACGCTGCCATCACGGCGAGGGCGTGCCTGCAAGGACTGGCGGTCGTTGCGCTGTGCGCGACGCTGACGATGTGAAAGGTCAATGAAATGGTCAATCTCATGCGGCTTGTCATGCGGGCTGCTCCGCTGTTCAATGCTCCGGTCAGGACCATCGCGTCCTCGCCACGCCTCGGTGCGGCGCTGCGCCGCAACGTCACGGTGATCACCTACACCGGACGCCGTTCGGGGCGGACGTTCAGCATCCCGGTGGCCTACCGCCGCAGCGGTGACGAGATCGAGGTCGCCGTGAACCTACCCGACGCGAAGACCTGGTGGCGTAACTTCGTCGGCGAGGGCGGCCCGGTGACGCTCACCATGGACGACGCAGAGCGCGCCGGACATGCTGTCGCGCAACGGGATACGAACGGCCGCGTGACCGTCAGGGTCCGGCTGGCCTAGTCGACCTGGTAGCGCGGAAAGACGCCGCTGGGTGCCGGCAGCGCCGTGCCCGGCTCGAGGCGGGCGCCGACCGCGGAGAAGCTGCGCTGCTCCGGCGACTGGCCGAGCAGGTCCAGCAGCTTGCCGGCCGATTGCGGCATCACCGGCTGCACCAGCAGCGCCGCGATGCGGACGGCCTCGCAGGTGGTGTAGAGCACGGTCGCGAAGCGCGTCTGGTCGGCCGCGGACTCGCTCTTGCGCAACACCCACGGCTGATGCGCCGAGAAGTATCTGTTCGCCGCACCGAGCATCAGCCAGATGGCCTCCAGCGCCAGATGCATTGCCTGGTTGTCGAATTCGGAACGTACCCGCTCGAGAAGCCCGTCGGCGATGGTCAGCAGCTCGGCGTCCTCGGCCGAGAAATCACCGGGTGTGGGAACAACGCCGTCGAGATTCTTGGCGATCATCGACAGTGACCGCTGCGCGAGATTGCCGAGATCGTTGGCGAGGTCAGCGTTGATCCGGGTGACGATCGCCTCTTCGCTGTAGCTGCCGTCCTGGCCGAACGGCACCTCGCGCAGCAGGAAGTACCGCAGCTGGTCGACGCCGAACGTGTCGATCAGCGTGCAGGGGTCAACGATGTTGCCGACCGACTTGGACATCTTCTCGCCCCTGTTGAACAGGAAGCCGTGCGCGAAAACTCGCTTGGGCAAGGCGATTCCGGCCGACATCAGGAAGGCGGGCCAGTAGACCGCGTGGAACCGGATGATGTCCTTGCCGATCATGTGCAGGTCGGCCGGCCAGTAGCGCGGAACAAGTCGGATTCGAGGTCTGGGAAGCCGACGCCGGTGAGGTAGTTGGTCAGCGCATCGACCCAGACATACATCACGTGATCGGGATGATCGGGCACCTTGACGCCCCAGTCGAACGTGGTGCGCGAGATCGACAGGTCCTGCAGTCCGCCGGAGACGAAGCTGACGACCTCGTTGCGCCGCACCTCGGGCGCGATGAAATCGGGGTGGGCGTCGTAGTGCGCCAGCAACTTCTCGGCATAGGCCGAGAGCCGGAAGAAGTAGCTCTGCTCCTCGGTCCAGGTCACCGGCGTGCCGGTCTCGACAGCAATCCGGATGCCGTCGATGTCCGCGGTCTCCGATTCGACGAAGAACCGTTCGTCGCGGACCGAGTACCAGCCCGAGTAGGTGTCCAGGTAGATGTCGCCGGCGTCCTGCATCCGGCGCCAGATGTCCTTGGACGCCTCGTGGTGGTCGGCGTCGGTGGTGCGGATGAACCGGTCGAAGGAGATGTTCAGCTTGTTCTGCAGGCGCTGGAACACGTCGGAGTTCCGCTTAGCCAGCTCCGCGGTCGGAATCCCTTCCGCCGCGGCGGTCTCGACCATCTTGAGGCCGTGTTCGTCGGTGCCGGTCAGGAAGCGGACGTCGAAGCCGTCGAGCCGCTTGAACCGGGCGATCGCGTCGGTCGCGATGTACTCGTAGGCGTGCCCGACATGCGGGTCGCCATTCGGATACGTGATCGCGGTGGTGACGTAGTACGGCTTCATCAAGATGCACCCTATGGTGTGCGCGTGAGTTCCAAACGTCCGCCGCCACCCGCTCCGGCGCCGCTGAGTCCGCTGATCGACGCGCACACCCATCTGGACGCCTGCGGCGCGACCGGGGCCGACGGCGTGCGTGCGATCGTCGACCGCGCTGCAGCGGTCGGCGTGACGGCCGTGATCACCATCGCCGACGATTTGCCGTCGGCGCGGTGGGTCACCCAGGCCGCCGACTGGGATCCGCGCGTCTACGCCGCGGTGGCGTTGCATCCCACCCGCGCCGACGCGCTGAACGACGACGCCCGCGCCGAGATCGAGCAGCTGGCGGCTCACCCGAAGGCGGTGGCGATCGGCGAGACCGGCGTGGACCTCTACTGGCCGGGAAAGCTCGACGGTTGCGCCGACCCGGCCGTGCAGAAGGAGGCCTTCGCCTGGCACATCGACCTGGCCAAGCGGACCAGCAAACCGCTGATGATCCACAACCGGGACGCCGACGCCGAGGTGCTCGATGTGCTGCGGGCCGAGGGCGCCCCGGAAACTGTGATCTTCCACTGTTTTTCTTCAGGTGCGGAGTTGGCGCGCGCCTGCGCCGAAGCGGGTTGGCTGGTCAGCCTCTCCGGGACGGTGAGCTTCAAAAACGCCCGCGCACTGCGCGACGCTGTCCCGCTCGTCCCGACCGCGCAACTGCTGGTAGAGACCGACGCACCGTTCCTGACGCCTCACCCGTACCGAGGCGCACCCAACGAGCCGTACTGCCTGCCCTATACCGTGCGGGCGCTAGCCGAGGTCGTCGAAAGGCCGGCCGAAGAGGTGGCCGAGCTCACAACCGCCAACGCTCGGCGCGTCTACCGGTTGCCGCCGGAGGGTTAACACTCGGTTAAGGTGGCGCGGGCCGAGTTGCTCTCACCGGTGCTATTCGTTACCGTCTCGTTATCGAAACGGTGGGGGCCCTGAGAGGCCCCCTTTTACTTGGTACTCATGTGGTCGTAGAGGTCGGGATACACGCGCGTTGAACGTTATTACGAAACTCCATCAAGCTCCTTCTCCTGCTCTGCGCTTACTCGTCGCGGGACTATTGCTGGTCCTGGCATTCGCCGGAGCCTTCGCAGTTGCCGACTACAAGACCGTGACGTTGAACGTCGACGGCACCGCGATGACCGTCACCACGATGAAGTCGCGGGTGATCGACATCATCTCCGACAACGGGTTCAAGGTCACCGATCGCGACGATTTGTACCCGGCCGCCGGTGAGAAGGTCCACAACGCCGCCAACATCGTGCTGCGCCGCAGCCGGCCGCTGGAGATTTCGCTGGACGGTCAGAACACCAAGCAGGTGTGGACCACCGCCTCCACCGTTGACGAGGCCCTGGCCCAGCTCGCGATGACCGACACCGCGCCGGCTGCGGCCTCGCGTGGCAGCCGCGTCCCGCTGGCCGGCATGGCCCTGCCGGTGGTCAGCGCCAAAACCGTCGAACTCGACGACGGCGGGCAGGTGCGCAACGTCCATCTGGCCGCGGCCCGCGTCGGCGATCTGCTGGCCGGTCTCGGTGTGCCGCTCGAGCAGAGCGACCACGTCACGCCCAACGCGAGCGCGCCGGTGATCGACGGCATGCACATCCAGGTGATCCGTTTCCGCATCGAGAGGGTCACCGAGCGGATCCCGCTGGATCCGCCGCGGCGCCGGATCGAAGACCCGCAGATGAACATGAGCAAAGAGATCGTCGAAGACAAGGGTTCCCCCGGCACCCAGGACATGACCTTCGCGGTGTCCAAGGTCAACGGCGTCGAGACCGGCCGCCTGCCGGTGGCCAGCCACGTCGTCGCGCCCGCCCGCGATGCGGTCGTGCGGGTCGGTACCAGGCCCGGCACCGAAGTGCCGGCGGTCGCCAACGGCGAGATCTGGGACGCCATCTCGCGGTGCGAGGCCGGCGGTAACTGGGCGATCAACACCGGAAACGGCTATTACGGCGGCGTGCAATTCGACCAGAGCACCTGGGAACGCAACGGCGGCTTGCGGTTTGCCCCGCGTGCCGACCTGGCCAGCCGCGAAGAGCAGATCGCCGTCGCTTCGGTGACGCAGTCCCGTCAGGGCTGGGGAGCATGGCCGGTGTGCAGCGGACGAGCGGGTGCGCGCTGACCATCCAGTTACTTGGGCGAACCGAAATCCGTCGGCTAGCCAAGGAACTCGAATTCCGGCCGCGTAAATCACTGGGACAGAACTTTGTCCATGACGCCAACACCGTTCGCCGAATCGTCACCGCGTCCGGCGTCAACCGCAACGACCACGTACTCGAGGTCGGTCCCGGCCTCGGCTCGCTCACCCTTGCGCTGTTGGACCGCGGTTGCGCCGTGAGCGCCGTCGAGATCGATCCGGTGCTGGCCGAGCGGTTGCCGAAGACGGTGTCCGAGCGTTCGCACAGCGAGGCCCAGCGACTCACAGTGATCAACCGCGACGTGCTGTCCACCGGCCCCGCCGACCTCGCGTCCGAGCCCACGGCGGTGGTGGCGAATCTGCCGTACAACGTCGCCGTCCCGGCGATCCTGCACCTGCTCGCCGACTTCCCGACGCTGCGAACGCTAATGGTGATGGTGCAGGCCGAGGTCGCGGAGCGGCTCGCGGCGGAACCGGGCGGCAAGGAGTACGGCGTTCCCAGCGTCAAGATGCGTTTTCACGGCGAGGTTCGCCGTCACGGCACGGTGTCGCCGACCGTGTTCTGGCCGATCCCTCGGGTCTACTCCGGGCTGGTGCGCATCGACCGGTACACCAACCCGCCGTGGCCCACCGACGCCGCGTTCCGCCAGCACGTCTTCAAGCTCATCGACGTCGCATTTGCCCAGCGGCGCAAGACATCTCGCAACGCTTTCGTCGAGTGGGCCGGTTCGGGCAACGAATCGGCGAGCCGACTGCTGGCCGCGAGCATCGACCCGTCCCGTCGCGGCGAGACGCTGACCGTCGACGAGTTCGTCCGGCTCTACCAGCGCTCGGGGGATGCGGGCGAGCCCACCCCCCGGGGTCAAGGGCCGCGGCACGCGTCGGCCAGCTGATCGACTGACGATAGTCTTTTTCGGTGCCGACGGACGGAAGCACCGCAGCTCAGTGGGTGCCCACTGGTTCGGTGACGGTCCGCGCGCCGGGGAAGATCAACCTCTATCTGGCCGTCGGCGATCTTCTCGAAACCGGCTATCACGAGCTGACGACGGTGTTTCACGCCGTGTCGCTGGTTGACGAGGTCACCGTCCGCAACGCCGACGTGCTCTCGCTAGAGATCACCGGCGAGGGCGCCGACGAGCTTCCGCTCGACGAGCGGAACCTGGCCTGGCGGGCCGCCGAACTGATGGCCGAGCACGTTGGACGGGCGCCGGACGTGTCGATCATGATCGACAAGCGGATCCCGGTGGCCGGCGGAATGGCCGGTGGCAGCGCGGACGCGGCAGCCGTGCTCGTGGCGCTCAACTCGCTGTGGGAGCTCGGCGTCCCCCGTCGCGACCTGCACACCCTGGCCGCCAAGCTGGGCAGCGACGTGCCGTTCGCCCTGCACGGGGGTACCGCGCTGGGCGCCGGTCGCGGCGAGGAGCTCGCAACGGTGCTGGCGCGCAACACTTTTCATTGGGTCCTTGCATTCGCCAAGGGCGGTTTGTCCACCCCGAAGGTGTTCCGTGAGCTGGACAGGTTGCGCGAGATCGGCGACCCGCCACGGCTCGACGAGGCCGGCCCGGTGCTGGCCGCGCTGGCGACCGGTGACCCCGAGCAGTTGGCGCCGCTGCTGGGCAACGAACTGCAGGCGGCCGCGCTGAGCCTGAGCTCCCCCCTGCGCCGGGTGTTGCGCGCCGGCGTGGAAGCGGGCGCGCTGGCCGGCATTGTCTCGGGGTCCGGACCGACGTGCGCGTTTTTGTGCCGGTCGGCGGCCTCTGCCGTCGATGTGGGCACCGAATTGTCCGGCGCCGGCGTCTGCCGGACCGTGCGGGTCGCCAGCGGCCCGGTGCACGGTCCCCGTGTGGTCCCCACCCCGGCCGCGGGCGACTGAAATCGCCGATTCCACCACACAGTTTGGCAGTTACTTAAGGGGAGTTTAAGATTATCGGCGGTGATGATTTCCGGTCGAGCAACGAGCCTGGTTTCTTCGCCCGCCGGTGCTGTCGGCGGGCGTGCCTTGAACGACGTCGCGGCATCGCGGGCGGTTATCGGTGCGCAGGCGAATCGTGATCGAATCGCTGCCCAACTGTGGGCGCGCGGCTATCCCAAAGTGTGCTTGAGCAGGAGCAACATTGAGGGCTGGGCGATGGCGCCGGAATCGAGGAGGCAATCGTGAGCAGGTTTACCGACAACATGTTCCGCAACGCTCACCAGAGCTCGCGGGGCATGGTCACCGGCGAGCCGCACGAGCCCGTCCGGCACACCTGGCTCGAGGTGCACGAGCGCGCCCGCCGCATCGCCGGTGGGCTGGCCGCCGCGGGCGTGGGGCACGGTGACGCCGTCGGCGTCCTGGCCGGCTTCCCGGTCGAGATCGCCCCGACCGCGCAGGCACTGTGGATGCGCGGCGCGAGCCTGACGATGCTGCACCAGCCGACCCCGCGCACCGACCTCGCCGTCTGGGCCGAGGACACCATGAACGTGATCGCGATGATCGAGGCGAGCGCGGTCATCGTGTCCGAGCCGTTCCTCGTCGCCGTTCCGGTGCTTGAGGAAAAGGGCATCAAGGTGCTCAAGATCGGTGACCTGCTCGAGGCCGAGCCGATCGACCCGGTGGAGACCGACGAGGACGACCTGGCACTGATGCAGCTGACCTCCGGCTCGACCGGCTCGCCCAAGGCCGTCCAGATCACCCACCGCAACATCTACTCCAACGCCGAGGCCATGTTCATCGGCGCGCGAGTACGACGTCGACAAGGACGTCATGGTCAGCTGGTTGCCCTGCTTCCACGACATGGGCATGGTCGGCTTCCTGACCATCCCGATGTACTTCGGCGCGGAGCTGGTCAAGGTCACGCCGATGGACTTCCTGCGCGACACGCTGCTGTGGGCCAAGCTCATCGACAAGTACAAGGGCACCATGACCGCGGCGCCCAACTTCGCCTACGCCCTGTTCGCCAAGCGGCTGCGCAACCAGGCCGAGCCTGGCCAGTACGACCTGTCGACGCTGCGGTTCGCGCTGTCCGGCGCCGAGCCCGTCGACCCCGCCGACGTCGAGGACCTGCTGGATGCGGGCAAGGCCTTCGGGCTGAAGCCGTCGGCGATCCTGCCCGCCTACGGCATGGCGGAGACGACGCTGGCCGTGTCGTTCTCGGAGTGCAATGCCGGCCTCGTGGTCGACGAGGTCGACGCCGACCTGCTGGCCGCGCTGCGCCGCGCGGTGCCGGCCACCAAGGGCAATACCCGGCGACTGGCCTCCCTCGGTCCGCTACTCAAGGACCTCGAGGCCCGCGTCGTCGACGAGAACGGCAACGTAATGCCCGCCCGCGGTGTCGGTGTGATCGAACTGCGCGGCGAATGCGTGACGCCCGGATACATCACGATGGGCGGCTTCCTGCCCGCGCAGGACGAAAACGGCTGGTACGACACCGGCGACCTGGGTTACCTGATGGAGAACGGCCACGTGGTGGTCTGCGGCCGCGTCAAGGACGTCATCATCATGGCCGGCCGCAACATCTACCCGACCGACATCGAGCGGGCCGCCGGCCGGGTCGAGGGCGTGCGGATCGGCTGCGCCGTCGCGGTCCGCCTCGACGCCGGGCACTCGCGTGAAACCTTCGCCGTCGCAGTCGAATCCAACTCCTGGCAGGACCCGGCCGAGGTACGCCGCATCGAGCACCAGGTGGCCCACGAGGTCGTCACCGAGGTCGATGTGCGGCCGCGCAACGTCGTGGTGCTCGGCCCCGGCACCATTCCGAAGACGTCGTCGGGCAAGTTGCGCCGGGCGAACTCGGTCACGCTGGTTACTTAAGGGCGAGCTTCTGCTCGTAGAGCCGCGCCCACTCTTTGCGCGGCCGGATTGACACGTCGACGTCGGCGCCGTTGGCGCGCAACGCTTTCACTGTCGCCTGGTCGCGTGGCGTGCGCGCGAACGGGTCCCAGCCGAAGAAATTGCAGGCGTTGCGCCAGGTGATCTTGTTGATGTCGTTGTCGTCGGCCCCGGCGCCGCGTAGTTCGGCCATCACCTGTTCGGGGGCATCCGGCCAGAAGCAGTCCGAGTGCGGGTAGTCGCACTCCCAGGCGATGATGTCGATGCCGATCTCGTGGCGGAGCTTCAGCGAGGTTTTGTCGGTGACGTAGCAGGCCAGTGCGTGATCGCGGAACACCTCGCTGGGCAGTTGAGAACCGAAGTCGCGGCGCAGCCATTTCTGGTTCGTGTAGTGGCGATCGCTGCGGTCGAGATAGAAAGGGATCCAGCCGATTCCACCTTCGGAGAAGGCGAATTTCAGGTCCGGGTAGTTGCGCATCGCCGGTCCCCACAGCAGATCCTGCGCGCACATCGCCGAGACCTGGGTGGCCAGGATGATCATGTTGTCGATCGGCGCGTTGGGCGCCATGCTGATCGCCCCGAAGCCGGTGCCGATGTGCAGGCACATCACCACGTTTTCCTCGGACAGGGTGCGAAACACCGGGCCCCAGTAGTCGTCGTCGTGATAGCTCGGAAGTCCTTCCAGATGCGGCAGTTCCGGCATTGTCACCGCGCGACAGCCCTTGGCCGCCACGCGGCGGATCTCGGCACACATGCCCTCGGGAGTCCAGGTCGGCAGGATCGCGATCGGGATGAAGCGGTCAGGGTAGGAGCCCGCCCACTCGTCGATGTGCCAGTCGTTGTAGGCCGACACCATCACCAGCGTGACGTCTTCGCGGGTCATGTTGAGGTGACGGGCGGAGAACCCGGTGAAGGTCGGGAAGCACATCGAGGCCAGGATGCCGTTGCGGTTCATGTCGCGGACGCGCTCGTGCACGTCGTAGACGCCGGGTCGCATTTCCGCGAAGCCCGCCGGGTCGCGGCCCCACTCCTCGGCCGGCCACGACACCACGGCGTTGAGGCCGCTGACGCCCTGCGGGCGGCCCTGGTACATCCACTGATCGACGCCGTGAGAGTCGGTGACGACAATCGGCGCCTCGTCCTTGAACTTGGCCGGCACGTGCCGCAGGAACATATCCGGTGGCTCGACCACGTGGTCGTCGATGCTGACCAGGATCAGGTCGTCGATATCCATGCCTCAACTAGTACCCTGGACGCCGATGACCGTCTCCGCATCTTCGGCCAGACCTTTGCCTGAATCGGCCAACCTCGTCGAGTTGCGCCGCGGCGGGCGGGCGCGGGCCGGCAGTTACCTCTACGAAGGCAGCCAACTGATCACCGGATGGCACTCGCACGACCTGCATCAGATCCAATACGCGATCGGCGGCGTGGTCGAGGTCGAGACGGCCAGCGCGCACTATCTTCTTCCGCCCCAGCAGGCCGCCTGGATTCCGGTCGGCCTGGAACACCAGGCCACCATGACCCCCAGCGTCCGCAGCGTCGCGGTGATGTTCGACCCGGATCTGCTACCCGCGGTCGACGGCCGGGCCCGGATCGTGGCGGTGTCGCCGCTGATCCGCCAGATGATGATCTACGCGCTGCGCTGGCCGATCGGCCGCCCCGACAGTGATCCGGTGTCGGACGGCTTCTTTGCCACACTCGGCCACCTAGTATTCGAGGCGCTCGATCACGAGGCGCCGCTGAGCCTGCCTACCGCCGACAACGCGATGGTCGCTGCCGCAATGGATTACACGAAGGCACACCTGTCGCGCGTGACCGCCGCCGAGGTGAGTCGCGCGGTCGCGGTATCCGAGCGGACGCTGCGTCGCCAATTCGACGCCGCGGTCGGCATGTCGTGGCGGACCTACCTGCTGCACGCCGCATGTTGAGAGCGATGGCGCTGCTGGTCAGCCCGGACGAGTCGGTGCAAAAGACTGCCAGTGCAGTCGGTTTCGACAGTCTGAGCGCGTTCACCCGCGCGTTCACCAAGTTCTGCGGTGAGACCCCGTCGAGCTACCGGCAGCGAGCCGGCGCGACGGAGTAGCGCCTCAGCCCTTCGAGAGTTGGTGCGGGCAATAGAATTTCGCCGAGATCATCGCGAAGTCGGAGGCGTCTTCCATATTAAAGCCCGGATTGCGGGCTTTCACATCGTGGATCAGCTCCAACCCGGATTCGCCGTTGTTCAAGCATCCGCAGACCGACTTTCCGGCGCCGACGGCTCCGTCCGGGTTGGGAAAGTGAATGCCGACTTGTCGCAGCGCCCCGAGGAAGCCCGCGTCGTCGCCGGCGATGTCGGGCGGATCGCCGTAGGCCGGCGCCGCCAGGCCAATTCCGGCGCACACCCCCAGGACGGCGAGTGTCTTCTTCATGAGCAACCTCCCTTATCTAAAGGTGTTCGGAAGGCAAGGTTTTCGCCTTGCCGCTCTTGGCTAGATGAACGGCATGGACCCCGGGCACCTTGGCCAGTTGCTCGAGCAGACTGTCCAGCCCCTCTTGGTCGACGTGGTGATGCTGCACGCTCTCGGGTTTCTCCGAGATCTGCGCGACCATCCGCTTGAGCTGCTCGGGGGAGTGCTTGCCGGCGGAATCCTTCAGGTCTTTCAATGGAGTGATGCGACCGCGAACACCGTTGGCGGATGCGACAGTTGGAGCACCAGCGCCTATCGCGCTGCCGAGCATCCCCGCCATGGACATCGAGCTGAACAACCCGACCTCGCCAAGCGCGGCCGCCGGCACGGCCGGCGTTCCGGCAGCCGATAACGCCGCGGCTACCGTTCTGACGGTCGGGGTCGCCGCGGCCCAGGCCGGCGGGACGGACAACTTCCCGACCAGCGTGCCGGTGTCACCCATGCTCGCTGACACGGAGCCAGTCAGCCATCCTCGGCCATACCAGGGGCCCAGAAGCCCGCCTCCCAGACCTGCTTTCGGCGGCAGCCCGAAGCCGGGCGCCGGACTGAACTTGAGGAACTGCGATACCGGGAAGTTGGTGAGCAGGCCGATGTCGTTGAATTGCGTCGCGAACCCCAGCGGAGCTTTTACCGCTGAGAACAGCGCCGAGTACGTCGATGCGCCGGCCGGGCCGAACATGCCGTTCAGTAGGCCATTGAGGGTGCTGGTGTAGTCGGTGCTCAGATTTGCCAGCCATTGCAGCAATGGCGAACCGCTGTATGTCGTTGCGTCCGCAACGGTTTGAGCGCTGGATCCGGCCTGGGTGGCAGCGGCTTGAGCCACCGCCGCCGATTGCGCTGCGGTACCGGCCGTGTTGGTAGTCGGTGGCGGTTCGGTGTACGGCGTCAGCTTGGTGGCGGCTGCCGACGAGGCTGCGTAGGTGTCCATCGCCAGGGCGTCCTGCGCCCACATCTCGCCGTACTGGGCCTCGGTGACCGCGATCGCCGCATTGTTCTGGCCGACGATGTTGGTCGCGGCGAGCTGCGCCAATTGCATACGGTTGGCGGCGATTTCAGCCGGCGGCACATGTGACGCGAACGCCGTCTCGTAGGCACTGGCGGCCGCGCTGGCCTGGCCGGCCGTCTCGGCGGCCTGCGTCGCGGTGGACTGCATCCAGGTCAGATACGGGGCGACCGCGGCCGCCATGCTCAGCGACGTCGGCCCCAACCACGGTCCACTGCTCAGGGATGAGATCACCGCCGAGTAGGAGGCCGCCGCCTGCTGCAATTCGTTGGCGAGTTCGCCCCATGCGGCGGCGGTGGCCAACAAGGGCTCCGATCCCGCACCGGTGTACATCCGGCCCGAGTTGATTTCTGGTGGAAACGCTGCATAGAACATCTCGAAAACCCTTGCCTTGTCAGTCTTCGAACGCCGGGATGACGAAAATGGTGGCCGCCGCGGGGTCGGCCTCGGTGACGACGCCGCTCAGTGACGACGCGATCGGGGGACCACCGATCGAGCCGGTCGCGCTCGCGGCGACCGCCCGTCCAGCAAGGCTCGACAGCGCCATCTGGCCGAAGATCTGTCCTTCGCCGCCCGCGAGTGCTGCCTCTGGGGCAGTTGCCAATTCGGTGGACAGCGCCTGTGCGACGTTGCGGATCTCGGGCGCCGCCTGTGTCCACCCCTGCGGCACCGACATGTTTCCGACCAGCATTGCGCGGCCCATCGACCCCGACACCGGCGCGGCGCCATACCCGGCCGACGTCAGGTGCGGCCCCAGTTCGCTGGCCAGCGGCGCCAGCGCCCCGGTGATCGGTCTCGGGCCGGCCATGAACGCGGCCGCGGCCTGCCCGTTCTGCCCCCACGAGTACGCCTGGCCGAACGACAGGAACGGACCGCCGGGAATCGACGTCCAGCCCTGCAGCGAATACGGACCGGTGAGCGCGGAGAAGATCGTGTTCCAGTTCGTCAGGTCCGTCTGCAGTCCGGCCGGCAGCGTCAAGGATCCCAACTGGGGTAGCGAAAGTCCCGACAACAGGTTTGTCGAACCCGTCGTCGGCGATTGCACAAGCCCGTTGGCTAGGTTCTGCAACGCCGTCGGCAGTGAGTTGATGAGTTGCGTGATCTCCGTGCCGATATTGGACGCGCCGGACGTGCCGGCCTGAGCGGCGGCCGCCGATTGCTGCGCGGTGCCGGCCGGGTTGGTGGTCTGCGGTGGCTCGGTGAACGGTGACAGCACCGAGGCGCTTGCCGCCGAGCCGGCGTAGCCGTACATCGCGGTCGCGTCCTGGGCCCACATCTCCATGTAGTGCGTCTCGGTGGCCGCGATCGCGGGGGTGTTCTGGCCCAGGATATTGGTGGCGACCAACATCGCCAGCAGCGCGCGATTGGCCTCGATCACCGGTGGGGGCACCGTTGCCGCGAACGCGGCTTCGTACGCCGCGACCGCAGCCTTGGCTTGGCTGCCTGTCTCCTCGGCCTGTGCCGCAGTGGTATTCATCCAATCTACGTAGGTGCTGGCCGCAGCCGTCATGGACTGAGACGACGGACCCTGCCATGTCCCGCTGGTCAAGCCAGAGACCGTCGACGCGTAAGCCGCTGCGGTCGAAATTAATTCATCCGCCAGGTCATCCCAGGCCGCCGCGGCGGCGAGCATCGGTGCGGCGCCGGGTCCGGAATACATTCGCCCGGAATTGATCTCGGGTGGCAGGAATGCGAAATCCACGATTGTTCACCTCCGGTGAAGTCCTGCTCTGAGTGCGAGCAATGCTGGGCGCTAGTGTGGAAATGTTGCTGGGCTTGCCTTTTCGAGGCTGAGCAATCACTGCACGACGGTGTGCGGAGTAACTACAGAGCGGACGCTTCTCTAGGTTGACCCCGGCGGCCCTGTCGTTTTCTTGATGCGATCGTGCGGGCGCCATGTTCGCGATACGTTCCCCGAATGTAACGGGGACGAAAATTACCGTTCACCCGCCGTTGGTTCGCCTTGTGAGCGGAATCCTCGGACCGCGTGAGTGCTGAGTCCGTCATACAGACCTCCGTGGCGGGTTTGACAGCGACGTGATTCGTTTGGATTACGTTGTCGCAATGAATGTTTAGAAAAAGATACGCCGCGTCAGGTGATCGGGAACCACTGTGCGACGGCGCGGGCGATCTCGATGTAAAGCGGGATTCCGATGGTCACGTTGTAGGAGAACGTCAAACCCAGCGATGCGGCCAACGGCAAGGTCGGGCTCGCTTCCGGGATCGCCAGCCGTTGCACCGCGGGCACTGCGATGTAGGACGCCGCACCGCACAGCACCGCGAACAACACATATGTCCCGGGCTGGAACTCGCTGTGGGTGAGATATGCGTACGTGTGCGCGACGATGATCCCCAGCGGCGCAAAGAGGTTCGGTGCCAGCAAGCCGAAGAAAATGAACCCGCGGCCGGCGGATCGAAGGTCGCGCAACTTACGGGCTGCCGTCATACCCATCTCGAGCAGGAACAGGCATAGCGCGCCCTGAAACGCCGAGATGAAGAAGGTGTCGTCGTCGTGGGTGACCTTGTGTCCTTGTAGGCCACTTACGAAACCGATTGCAATGCCGCCGAACAACAGCAGCAGCCCGGGGTTCAAGAAGACTTCCCGCAGCAGCTGGCGGGATAGCAGAGCCGGCTTCTTGGGTACGTCAGCCTCGTCGGGCCCGCGCTTTTCCAGCGAGAAGTCAAGCTTTTGGGCGATCCCGCGTTCGTTCTCGATGTCGAGTTGCTGCCCGGGCGGGGGTTGGGCCGCGGCGCCCGGGCCATAATTGACGAGCGCCGGAGCGACGTAACCGGGTTCGCCTAGCGTGTTGCCGTCTAGGTCCATTCCTCTGTGTCGCAGCCGCGCGACCAGATACAGGGCAACCAGGCAACCCGGAACCTCCATGACGGCGAGCATCACCGGCATGTAAGCGTCGAACGCCAGTCCCACGCTGACGAGAATCGCCACGCAGGTGGCGAACGTTCCTGCCGAATCCGATCCGTAGTAACCGGCGACGGTCGCCTTGTCGACTCGTCGCAACGACGTCAATTTGCTCAACAGCAGGTAGGCGGCGAGACCGATGACGATGTTCAGTAGGAAGCCGACGACCATGAAACCCACGATCTGCGCGACACTCGATGCGTTGATCGCCGCGAGTTCTTCACCGCCGTGCCAGCCGATGGCCAGCAGCAGATACATCGTCAGACCCTGGTAGATCACGTAAGGGAATTCGAAGTCCACTTTGAGTAGTGCCAGCAGAAATCCGAAGTAGAAGAACAGTAGTAATGGCTTGAATAGGTTGTGCTCAAAGTTGTTCAAAAACTCATGAAGCATGGGGCACAGCTCCATTTCTGAAGTCGTCGGCTAAGCGGATGCATTGTCGGGCAACGTTTCTGAGTTGCCCGTGGCAGGGCGTCGCATGTTCCGGTGTGATCGTGGAGTCGCTATGTTCGCAAAGTGTTCGGCTTACGTAACGGGGATGCTAACTTTGGCCGCGGAGGGACGAATTAACTTGCGGGAGAGTATATTTAGAGCGCAAAGGGTCGTCGATTCGGTTAGTCCGCGGGCCCTTACCGGGTCATCACTCTGCCGAAACGATCTATACGGTTGCGCGAAAGACCTTTTACCTAACCATCTTTCGGCGCGGCTATGACAGCGGCCGCGAAAGACTTTGTTAGGTGCCTCTGGCGCACCACGGCCTAAGCGCTCGGCGCTTGGCGTGTGCGGCCACACTGGAGTGGTCCATATGGATAGCCCATCAGCAGGCGAGGTGGCCGAGCAACCGTACTCACAGCTTCTTTACGCTGGCTCGCAGCTTGCTTGATAGTTTCTTTACGTTTGCACGGTTTGCGCCGGTCGTGATTGTAGTGCGAGCACGATTACCAGGCGTGCACCCGGTTCTGGGCGGGCTCGAGCCCGAGTTCGATCAGCAGCTCGGTGGCGTCGGCCGCCTGCTCGCAGATCGTCGGCACCTCGGGACGCTCGGCGGCGGTGAAGTTCTCCAGCACGAACGAGGCGGGGTCCTTGCGCCCGGGTGGACGGCCGATGCCCATCCGAACCCGCTGAAAGTCCTTGGTGCCGAGCGCGTTCGCCACCGAGCGCAATCCGTTGTGGCCACCCTCGCCGCCGCCGAGCTTCAGCCGGATCTGGCCGAACTCGATGTCGAGTTCGTCGTGGATGATCACGACGTCAGCGGCGGCCACCGAGTAGAACTTCGCCAACGGACCCACCTGGCGGCCGGACTCATTCATGTAACAGCGCGGCTTGGCCAGCACGATCGACTGCCCACCGAGCCGGCCGGTCGCGACCTCCGCGCCGGACCGCTTGTGCACCTTGAAGTTCGAGCCCAGCCGGGCGGCGAGCACGTCGGCAACCATGAACCCGAGATTGTGCCGCGTCTGGGCATAGTTCGGTCCGGGGTTGCCCAGACCCACCACCAAATGTGGGCCGGCCACGGCTTATTCGGATTCGGACTCGGCTTCGGACGCGTCGCCCTCGCCCTCGTCGGCCTCGGCAGCGGGCTCTTCGGCCTCGGCGACCTCGCCCGCGCCTTCGCTCTCCAGGTCTTCTTCGGTGGGGGCGACCACCACGTTGACGACCAGGCTGTCCGGGTCGGCGATCAGGTTCACGCCCGGCGGCAGCGGGATCGCTCCGGCGGTGGTCTGGGTGCCGGCCTCGAGACCCTCAACCGACACGGTCAGCGACTGCGGGATCGACATGGCGTCCGCCTCGATCAGGATCGTGTTGGCTTCCTGAGTGACCATGGTGCCGGGTGCCGCGTCGCCGACCACCTCGACCGCGACCTCGACGGTCACCTTCTCGCCGCGTCGGACCACCAGCAGGTCGGCGTGCGTGATCGAGCGACGGATCGGGTGGATGTCGAGCGCCTTGGTCAGCGCCAGCTGCTCCTTGCCCTCGATGTCGAGGGTGAGCACGGCGTTGGTGCCGGAGTGGCGCAGCACCGCGGCGAAGTCGTGGCCAGGCAGCGCCAGGTGCTGGGGCTCGGAACCGTGACCGTAGAGCACGGCCGGGATCCAGCCATCGCGGCGGGCGCGCCGGGACGCACCCTTGCCGGTCTCGGTCCGGACCTTGACGGCAAGCTGGTTTTTGGAATTAGCCATTGATGTCGCTCCTGTGTGAGATACGCCGGGCACGGCCAGGAGTCGCGACTGTGAGTCGGTCCCCGTCGATAACGGCGGCTCGCCCGAGCCGCCCTCGCCGTGACGCCTGGTCAGGCTAGCGCATCAGCGGGTCAGAGCGGAAATTTAGTGTCCGTCAGCCGCTCGGACACCTCCCACAACGCGTTCGCGGTCGCTTCGCGTTTGGCCAGCGGGCTTCGGCCCACCGGCTTACTGCGCCCAAACACGCCGAATGCCGGCCCGATGAAGCTGTTGCCGGGTACATCCTGCGAAATGGCGTACAGCGTCTGCCGGGCGCCGAAGTCCGCATCGGTCGCCAGCCGGTTGCCCAGCCCCATCAGCGCGTCGCCGAGCCTGCGACCGGAATGGCCCTGCAGATTGGTGTGCGAGTAGCCGGGGTGGGCGGCCACCGCGCGCAGCGGCGAACCCGCCGCCTGCAGCCGGCGCTGCAGCTCGCTGGTGAACAGCAGGTTGGCGAGTTTGGACTGGCCGTAGGCCAGCCACGCCGAGTAGGGCCGCGACGTCCAGTTCAGGTCCCGCAGGCTGATGTAGCCCATGTAGTGCATCAACGACGACACGGTGACCACCCGTTCGGTGACTTTGGGCAGCAGCAGATTGGTCAGCGCGAAGTGGCCGAGGTGGTTGGTGCCGATCTGGCTCTCGAATCCGTCTGTCGTGACGGCATGCGGGACGGCCATGATCCCGGCGTTGTTCACCAGGACGTCGACGCTGTCCACGCCGTCGGCGAATTGCCGCACCGACGCCAGATCCTGCAGGTCGAGCTGGCGCACCTCGACGTCGCCGGGCATCTCCCGGGCGGCGGTCTCACCTCTGCCGCTGTTGCGCACCGCGAGGATCACCTGAGCGCCGACGCGGGCGAGCTCGCGGGCAGTCACCGCGCCCAGTCCACTGTTGGCTCCGGTCACGATGACGGTGCGGCCGGCGAACGAGGGCAGGTCTGCGGCGGTCCACGACATCATGGAACACACAGTAGTGCGGCACCGCGGCCCGGTTACTTCGCGGCGACCGTGAACCCGCGGATGATGGTCTCGACGTCGACCGCGTCGGCGAGCGCCTTGTCGGCCAGGCTGGTGACCGCGAGCTGAATCAGGTACTTATCGGCGTCTTCGCCGCGGCCGTGGGCGATCACGATCCGGTTGATGGTGTGCAGCCGCTGGTCGCCGAGGTTGTAGCTACCCTCGATCATCGACGACGGGAAGCCGTGGAAGTCCGCGTCGGACGATTCGAGCTGTCTGAAGTTCTGGGCGAGCCGGGCGTCGTCGTTGCCGTGTTTGACCAGTTCTTTCGCGTCGAATTCGCCGCCCAGTCGGAAGACCATCAGCATGGCGTTGGGAAAACTGTCGGCCTTCGCGACCAACTCGGTGGTGGCCGGGATGTTGACCCGGTTGACCCGCTGCCAGCCCGCCGGGATCGGGATCGACACGGTCAGGTCGGTCACCGCGTCGGGCGCGACCGGCGAACCGGACACCCCGTTGCTCGACAGGTACTGCGAAAAGGGCACCGGCTGCTCGGTCGGCGCCGCGCTGGTCGTCGTCGGTGTTGTCGACCAAATCGATTGATAATCCGGGCTTTTCGGTCCGCACCCGACAACGGCCAGCGCGCATGTGGCCAGCGTCGCAGCGAGTCGTGCCAGGGGCCTCACAGGATGTCGCGGACCGCGTCAACCGGACGAGCCAGCCGCGTACCTTTCGATGTGACGACAAACGGCCGCTCGATCAGGACGGGATGTTCGGCCATCGCGTCGAGCAGTTGATCGTCGGTCGCATCGGCGAGCTCGAGCTCCGCGTACAGCGACTCGCGTGTGCGCACCGCGGTGCGGACGTCGATGCCCGCCGCGCGGATCATCTCCACCAGCTCGGCGCGCGACGGCGGGGTCTTGAGGTACTGCACCACGTCGGGCTCGACACCGGAGTCGCGCAGCAACTCCAGGGTCTTGCGCGACGTGCTGCACTTGGGGTTGTGGTAGATGACGGCTTGCACCGGTGCAGGGCCCATCTAGGCATCCCCGTCGAAAAGCCCTGTGACCGAGCCATTTTCGAACACGGCACGGATCGTGCTGGCCAGCAGCGGGGCGATGGACAGCACGGTGAGTTGCGGGAACCGCTTCTCCTCGCCGATCGGCAGCGTGTTGGTCAC
>CAWIKT010000042.1:0-3127 GCA_963836555.1 uncultured Actinomycetota bacterium
TCACCAGTGTCGGAACCGTGAGGCCGGTCAGATCGATGTGTCGGCGTCCCATCGCATCAGCCAGCGCCATCCCGCAGCCTCCGCGCCCGGCCGGAGAGGTCGCCGCGAACAACTCATTGATCAGGTCTCCACCGCCCGGTCCGCGTCCCCGCCAACCGCCAGCATCGAAATCACCTGTTGGCTGACCTGGCGTGCCAGCGGGGGTACCGCCATAGACCCGAACGTGCGGATCAGCGCCCGCCCGCCCAAGATTCGCGCTGCCGCAAGTGGAGCCGGCACCGACAGAAGTTGGACTTCGCGTAGCAGGTCACCGGTGGTTGTGTTGACCAGGGCCACAGCATCGGCGCGCGAGGGCACCTTGTGACGATAGTGATCTGACCACGCGGCTATGGCCATGCCGCCCATCGAATGTCCTGCGATCACCGCGCGTTCGCCGGGGCCGAGCGTGGTATCGAGTACGGCGTCGACATCGGCGGCCAGATGACTCAGGCTGTATCCCCCGCGCCGGGAATACCGCTGCGGCCGTGCCCGCGATGGTCGAATGCGATTACCCGGTATTGCTGTGCCAGCTCGGCGATTTGGTAGGTCCACGCCCGGATGGCGCAGGTGATGCCGTGCGCCAACACGATGGGATACCCATCCTCGGGGCCGAATACCTCGGTGTGCAGTCGCGTGCCGTCAGCGGAGCGGACGTGCACAATTCGGCTGGGCGGCAAGGCCACTGGCAGGGCGGCCCGCGTGCGGGCCGGCAGCAGAGAAACCATCAGGCGCTCCCCTCGGGTGCGGCAGCGTTGCCGCTCGGCGAGTGTATCGGAGTGGGCTACCCGAAATCTGCCGAAAAATACCCCGAGCGACATTTTTTGGGCGGGCAGCACCGCGATTTCGTTGCGGTCCAGGCCTTGGCGACGCCTCCCCGGCGGCGTGCGCGCTCCCGGCCGAGCGGCAGAGATCCGATTTTGAATCGTCGCGGCGGGAAGCCGCCATAGACTCTCACCAGCAGGCGAATCGGGATGATAAGAGGAGAAGGCATGAGCACCATCGAGGCGGATGCATCGTCGCAGACACCGTCCGGGCAGGAGTCGCAGCGCGCGTTCGACAGCGACGTAGCCGAGACCCAGGCCTATATCGACAGCCCGCGATTCGACGGAATCACCCGCCTCTACTCGGCGCGTCAGGTGGTCGAACAGCGCGGCACCATCCCGTCGGACTACATCGTCGCCCGGGAGGCTGCCGAGGCTTTCTACCCACGCCTGCGCGAGCTCTTCGCCCAGAAGAAGAGCATCACCACGTTCGGCCCGTACTCCCCTGGCCAGGCTGTGACCATGAAGCGGATGGGTATCGAGGGCATCTACCTCGGCGGGTGGGCGACCTCCGCCAAGGGCTCGATCAGCGAAGATCCGGGCCCAGACCTGGCCAGTTACCCGCTCAGCCAGGTGCCGGACGAAGCCGCGGGCCTGGTCCGCGCGCTGCTGACCGCCGATCGCAACCAGCAGTACCTTCGGCTGCGAATGAGCGAGGAGCAGCGGACGAGGACCCCCGCGGTCGACTACCGGCCGTTCATCATCGCCGACGCCGACACCGGCCACGGCGGTGACCCGCACGTCCGCAACCTGGTGAAACGGTTCGTCGAAGCGGGGGTGCCGGGGTACCACATCGAAGATCAGCGACCGGGCACCAAGAAATGTGGTCACCAGGGCGGCAAGGTGCTGGTGCCATCGGATGAACAGATCAAGCGCCTCAACACGGCCCGCTTCCAGCTCGACATCATGCGGGTGCCGGGCATCATCGTCGCCCGCACCGACGCCGAGGCGGCCAACCTGCTGGACAGCCGCGCCGACGAGCGCGACCAGCCGTTCCTGCTCGGCACCACGAACCTGAAGATCCCGTCTTACAAGTCCTGTTTCCTGGCGATGATGCGACGTTTCTACGAGTCGGGTTTCAAGGAGCTCAACGGCCACCTGCTCTACGCGCTACCCGAGGCGAATACGCCGCCGCCGATTCCTGGCTGGAGCGCAACGGCATCGCGAGCTGATCCACGAAGGCGGCCGCGTCGCCGGAGCACGCGCAGGAGTCGATCGACGACGTCTTCGACGAGGTCGAGTCGAAGTTCGTCGAAGCCTGGCAGGTCGACGCCGGGCTGGTGACCTATGGCGAAGCCGTTGCCGAGTTGCTCGAATTCTGCGAGGGCGAGGGCGAATCCCTCGCCATGAGCGCCGAGGAATGGCGGCAGTTCGCCAAGCGCGCTTCGCTCTACACCGCGCGCGAGAAGGCGAAGGAATTGGGTGTCGACGTCTCCTGGGACTGCGAGCTGGCCAAGACACCGGAGGGCTACTACCAGGTCCGCGGCGGCATTCCCTATGCGATCGCCAAATCGCTTGCCGCGGCGCCGTTCGCCGACATCCTCTGGATGGAGACCAAGACCGCCGACCTGGCCGACGCCCAGCGAGTTCGCCGACGCCGATCCACGCCGTAGTTCCCGGACAAGATGCTGGCCTACAACCTGTCCCCCTCGTTCAACTGGGACACCACCGGCATGACCGACGACCAGATGCGGGCCTTCCCCGCGGAGATCGGCAAGATGGGCTTCGTCTTCAACTTCATGACCTACGGCGGTCACCAGATCGACGGCGTGGCCGCCGAGGAGTTCGCCACCGCCCTGCAGCCAGGACGGCATGCTGGCGCTGGCTCGGCTGCAGCGCAAGATGCGCCTGGTCGAGTCGCCGTACCGCACGCCGCAGACGCTCGTCGGCGGCCCGCGCAGCGACGCCGCGCTGGCGGCCTCGTCGGGGCGAACCGCGACCACCAAGTCCATGGGCAAGGGTTCGACGCAGCACCAGCACCTGGTGCAGACCGAGGTGCCGAAGAAGCTGCTCGAGGAGTGGCTGGCGTTGTGGAGCGAGCACTACCAGCTCGGCGAGACGCTCGCGTGCAGCTGCGGCCGCGGCGCGCAGGCGGCGAGGTGCTCGAGCTCGGCATCTACGGCGCGCGAGACGGCGAGGAGAACTGCTCGCCAACGTGCTGGTCGACCCCATCAAGGATCGCCACGGCCGAAGCATCCTCACGGTGCGCGACCAGAACACGTTCGCCGAGAAGCTCCGCCAGAAGCGTCTGATGGACGTCATTCACC
>CAWIKT010000043.1:0-26738 GCA_963836555.1 uncultured Actinomycetota bacterium
CCAGGATCGCGGCGCAGGCCACCGAGGAGCAGCGTCGAGCCGTCGCCGATGTGTGGCTGGACAACACCGGCACCGAAGAGGATTTGATCGAGCAGGCGCGAACGCTGTGGCGGCAGCGCATCCTGCCGTTCGAGCAAAACCTCGACGGCGGCGAGCCGGCCCGCTCGCAGCCCGTCCTGGTGCCCTATGACCCGTCCTGGCCGGACCAGGCGCGCCGCATCGCGGCGCGACTCAACACGGCCTGCGGCCATCGCGCCGTGCGGATCGACCACGTCGGGTCGACCGCGGTTGCGGGTCTGGCCGCCAAAGACGTCATCGACATGCAGGTCACGGTTGCCTCGCTTGACGACGCCGACGCCTTGGCCGCGGCGTTGACCGGCGCCGGCTACGTTCATCGGCCGATCACCTCGGATGAGACCAAGTCGCATGCCCGCAGCACTGTCGCCGGATTCGACCGTGCCAGCGATGCATCGTTGTGGCAGAAGCGGATTCATGCGTCGGCGGATCCCGGCCGGCCGACCCACGTTCATTTGCGCGTCGACGGCTGGCCCAATCAGCAGTTCGCGTTGCTGTTCGTCGACTGGCTGAAAGCCAATCCCGAAGCGCGCGAACGCTATCTGGCCGTCAAGCGCGACGCCGAGCAGGCCGGTGACGGCGCGGGCTACGTCGCTGCCAAGGAGCCGTGGTTTCTCGACGCCTACCGCGACGCCTGGGCATGGGCGGACGAATCGGGTTGGCGCCCTTAGGGTGTTGGGTTGGGCAGCGGAGCTCCGCAGGGCAGGACGCCGTTCATCGGGTCGGTGCTGCCCGGTGCCGGGTGGACAAACTGGTCGGCCTGAACGAACACTTTGTCGTCGACGTCGATCTCGCAGTGCACGTTGGCCGAGTACGGCCACTTGACCGCCACCTGCATGCCGGCGTGACGAGGGTCAGGCAGAACCGCGTCGGCCTGAAAGGCGTTGCCGGGCATCGTGCTCAACTGAGCCATGTTGGTCTGGTTGTCTGCGGTGATGAAGGTGGCGACGCTGCCGGGAGCCACGCCGTCGACGCGCGCGACGTAGGTGATGTTGTGCAGATCGGCCCGCGCTGTGGCGGGCATGAACTGCGCCCCGGCAACCACCACAGCGGCGGCCAGCCATCTCTGCATAGTGCGCATGACCGGAGAGATTACCGCTACTGATTGAGGCGATTCACCGCGTCAACAACGTCATCGCGACGCTTGACCAGCAGCCATGTCTCTGCCTCGCCTTCCCGGACCCGGGTCAGCGCGTAGCCGCCGTTCAACTTTTCACCGTTCAACAAAACTGACAGATGTCCGCGACCCAGACACGTCGTCATCTTGTGCCCGGTCTTGTTGGCGTAGGTGCCGTAATCCCAGACGACGACATCGTCATCGTCGACGGTGATCTCGACGCGGGTTTCGTCCAGGGGGTGGTCCTCAGTGCGGCGGGCCATTCGACGTTCCTGCGGGTTGACCTCTGGGCCGCGCGGGATGGCCCACGACACCAGAACGCCGTCGATCTCCAGCCGGAAGTCGTAGAAATCGTCGCGTGCCTCATGGTGCTGAATGACGAAACACGGTCCTCGGTTGCCGGATTGCCCTCGCCGCAACCGACGTCCCATAGGCACGCGACTCCGTCCGGTCCGCCGATCGGGCCGGTGATTTCTCAACGCCATCCGTGCTCCGTACCCGCTTGGGCGGGTCACGGAAACTCCATAGTGCCTGTGATTAAGGCCCGCCTCGCCAGTGTTCGATCCGGCGGTGATCGGGGGTGAAGCCGTGATTTACGCCCCACAGCACGGCTTGGGTGCGGCTGGCCACGCCCACTTTGCGATAAATCGTGCGGATGTAGGACTTCACGGTGTTCGGGCTCAAGTACGTCAATCGCGCGACGTCAGCGTTGCTCATGCCCTGGGTGATGAGCGCCAGTATTTCCGCTTCGCGTTCACTGAGCCCCTCACCGCGCCCCGGCCAGTCCAGGCCGGGCGCGGTGCGTGCGCGCGTCGACGAATCACTGATGACCACCTCGCCGGCGTGCACGGCCTCAAGCGCAGCGACCAGGTCGCGCGCCGGCAGCGTCTTCGAGAGATATCCCTCCGCGCCCTGCTGGCGCGCGCTGTCCACGAGGTCGGGGTGAAAGTTCCAGGTGTAGACCACAACTCGATGGGCCCGGGGGTTAGCGACCAAGGTCTTGATCTCTTCGTGGTCGGATTCCGGTTGCGCAAACGAGTCGTACAAGACGATGTCCACCTCGTCCTTGACGGGCATCGTGGAGTCGAGCTCCGCGATCACGACGCGGTCGCTGTAGGGCCCCAGCATGTTGGCCACCCCTTTGACCACGACGTCGTAATCATCGACGAGGGCCACGGTGATGGGTTGCGTCATGGCCGAGGAGATTACCCCCGTAAGGGTGTAGCTGTACCCCCCTCGGTGTGGTCGACTAATAGTCGGGCCGACGGACCAACCGTCGCCAGGAGGAAAGGTTCGGACATGATCACTCTCGGAATCATCCTGCTCATCGCGGGTTTCTTGCTCAAGATCTCCATTCTGTGGACTCTCGGCATCATTGCTCTCGTCGTCGGCGCGATCCTCGCCATTCTGGGAGCTACCGGCCGCGCCGTCGGCGGTCGCCGCCACTACTTCTGACTTGCCCGTCCCGCGTCGATTGAAATAGCGCGGCGCGCGTCGGAAGACGACGTTTGCGTCAACAGCGCGCAGGTTATTCGGCACACCTAGGGAAGGAGCCTGTGATGACCGTCTGGGCATGGCTTCTGATTGCGGCCATCGTCGTCGTGGCGATACCCGCGCTGATCGTCACCGTCGGCATAGCTCGAAACCGGAGCAGGTCGCAGCGACTGAAACAACGCTACGGTCGCGAATACGAGCGGCTGGTGTCAGAGACCGGCAATGAGAAAGCCGCCAATCGCGAATTGCTGACGAGGGAACGCCGACGAGAGAAGCTGGACATCGTCCCGCTGACGCCCGCCGCCCTGTCGAACTTCACGAATGGCTGGCAGGAAGTCCAGGCGAGCTTCGTGGACAACCCGGCGACTGCCGTGGCTGCCGCCGATCGTCTGGTGACCGAGGTGATGCGCGAACGTGGCTATCCGGTGGATGATTTCGACCGCAGAGCGGCGGACATCTCGGTCGACCATCCGGAGATCGTCGACAACTATCGCGCTGCGCACCGCGTCAAGGCGTCCGAGCAGGATCATGTCAGCACCGAGCAGCAGCGCGACGCCTTCGTCCACTACCGGGCGTTGTTCGAGAAGTTGCTGACAAACGCGCACGACGACGACGCCGGTCGATCGCAGGAGGCGAGCGCATGACTAGCCAGGAGCCACAGCGGACACCCGATCCGTCCTTCCGGCGCTTGCTAGTTGTCTGACTCTCGACGAGGCAACAGGTTTCATCGCCATTCGAGTTCGATGCCGTCGCCGGCCAGCCAGGCGTTGAGGTCATAGTCGCTGCGGGCCAGGCCTTCCACGGCGTGCATCGCGCGGCGGACCGCCGATTCGCCGGTCTCGGGCGTGAGCAGGCCATGCCGGACGGCGTCCAGGAGTTCGTCGACGTCGGACAGGTCCACCCCGGCCCGGGTGCGAACCTCGAGGTCGAGGTAGTGGTCTTCGGACGTCCAGACGTCAGCGCCCGGCGTGTATTCGCCAACGTCGAGGTAGTAGTCGTGGTCGCGCTCGTGACCGGCGTTGTAGTGAAACACCGTGGCGCGCAACCCCAGTGACGGCAGCAGCCAGGACTCGAGGTAGTGGAACTGTGCGCGTCCGGGGGTCGGCCGGGCAACGTAGAGGCCCCACGGCCGCACGGTGTACTCGTCGACCTCCCGCACGATGCCTTTGGGATCGGTGTTGGTGCGGGCGCGCAGGTCGAATGTCTCGTGCTTGGGCGGATGCATCGCGGGTCAGCGCCGAAGCCGAATTTTCCAGCGGACGAAAAGGCCGAAGAACACCGTCAGGCCGGCCAGCATGCCCATGTCGAGCAGCCAGAAATGTCGGGTGTGCTGCCAGAACTGATCCTGCGGCAGCAGTGTCGGCGGCACCAGGTGCCGCAGGTCGACCGTCGACGCCGCGGCCGCGTAGCCCCAGCGGGCCGGCATCAACCAGGACAGCTGGTCGAGCCCGAGCCGCCCGGTCACCGGAACCATGCCACCGCAGAGCACCAGCTGCGCCATCACCGCGACCACGAACAGCGGCATGATCTGCTCGCTGGATCGGACCAGCGACGAAATGGCCAGACCCAGGACCGCTGAGGCGACGCACGCCGCGGCGACGGTCAGGAACAGCTCGCCGGTCGCGGCGACCGTCGAATGGCCCAGCAGCACCGCTCCCTGGCTCGGTGCGCCCTTGCCGCCGACCACGATTGCCGTGACGATCGCGGCCTGCAGCACGGCGAACCCGCAGAACACCAGCGTTTTGGCCAGCAGATACGCCGTCGTAGACAGCCCGACCGCCTGTTCGCGCTGAAAAATGGCACGCTCGCCGACCAGGTCGCGGATGGTCAGCGCAACACCCATGAACGCTGCGGCCGGCAGCAGCAGGGCCAGGATTTGGGCGGACTCATCCGGTGTCCCGGTGTGTGGGCCGGTCGGGCGAAAACCTGTGTTACCCGGAACGGTCAGTGACAGCGCGCCGAGGATGAACGGCAGCAGCGCCAGGAAGACGAAGTAGGCCCGGTCGGCGATGACGAGCCGGACCTGCCGACGTGCAACCGTCGAGATCTGGCGGGGGACGCTGGTGTGCACCGGTTCGCCGAGGTCGGCCGGTGTGCCCGACGTCGACGGCGGCTGGGGTTCCTCGCGCTCGCGGAAACGGCGGTTGGCCTCGTCCGGATCGGCGCCGACCTGGCTGAAGATCTTCGCCCAGTTGGTGGTGCCCATCACGTCGCCGATGCCGTCCGGCGGCCCACAGTAGGCCGTTTTGCCGCCCGGCGCGACGAGCAGCACCTGGTCGCACACGTCGAGGTAGGACAGTGAGTGCGTGACGACCAGCACCACGCGACCGGCATCGGCCAGTTGCCGCAACATGGTCATGACCTGCAGGTCCAGCGCGGGGTCCAGCCCGGAGGTCGGTTCGTCGAGCATCAGCAGCGATGGCCCGGTGAGGAGCTCGAGAGCCACCGAGGCGCGCTTGCGCTGGCCGCCGGACAGCTTGTCGACCCGGGTGCCGGCGTGCTTGGTCAGGTCGAGCTCCTCGAGCACCTGGGAGACGACCTTGGTCCGGTCGGCCTTGCTGGTGTCGGGCGGTAGGCGTAGCTCGGCGGCATAACTCAGCGCCTGGTTCACGGTCAGCTGGCGGTGTACGACGTCGTCCTGGGGAACCATGCCGATCCTGCTGCGCAACGACGCGTACTCGGCGTGGATGTCGTGGCCCTCGAACGTCACAGCGCCGGAGCTGGGGGTGGTGTATCCCGCGATCAGCCGGGCCAGCGTGCTCTTGCCGGCGCCGGATCCACCGATCACGGCGGTCAGGCTCCCGGGACGGGCAGTCAGCGAGATGTCGCTGAGCAGCTGTTTGCCGTTCTCCACGACGTACTGCACGTTCCGCACTTCCAGGCCGCCGGTGCTGGTGGCGGCCTCGGTGTCGCTGCGGCGGACCAGCAGGCCGCTGTTGACCACGAGGTCGATGTTGCCGACGGTCACGACGTCGTCCTCGCGCAGAATCGCCGAACCGACCCGGGTGCCGTTGACGAAAGTCCCGTTGACACTGGTGTCGCGGATCTCGGTGCCCAACGGCGTCAGGTTGAGCGTTGCGTGGTATCTCGAAGCCAGGACGTCGGGCACGACGATGTCGTTGTCTGCTGCCCGGCCGATCGTGACGGAGCCGGCCGGCTTGGCGGCCGGGGTCGCCCGGGGTGCGAGGCGTTTGACGAAGCGGGTGGCGAAGTTGGCGCCCTCGGAAGCGCGGGTGTCGAGCATGGTGACTTCGGTGGGCGGCACACCAGGCTGCACCGACACCGATCGCGCGTTGACGACCGTGACCTGCCCGGGCGGTGGTCCGGCCGGCGGCCGTCCGGCCTGCACGGTCGTTGGATACTCCGACGGCGACAGTGCCGGTGCCGGGCGGGGTCGCGGGGCCGGCCGCGGTGACGGGCCGGAGGGCCTGGCGGGTGACGCGGGCGACGGTCCCGGCGGCGTCGGGCTCGCCGGGGTCGACCAGCTCATGGTCTGCTGCGGGCCGGGCGGGGTCGCACTCGGCGCGGACGGCGCCCCTTTGCCGCCACGCGCGCCGATCTCGAACGTCAACCGCGGGCCGCCCGCATTGCCGACGTTGATGCTCTGCCCGTCGTGAATGTCGATCACCGGTCGCCGGTAGCCGTTGACGAATGTGCCGTTCACCGAACCGTTGTCGATCGCGACCCACTTGCCGTGTTCAAAGCGAAGGATCAGGTGGGCGCGCGAGATCCGCGGGTCGGCGATCCGGACGTCGGCACGCAGGTCACGTCCGATGACGACGTCGTGTCCAGGCAGAAACGTGCTCTCTGATCCGTTGTGCCAGATCGTCAGAACGGGCGGGGCTGGTCGACTCACCACTCCAGTATCGACTCCGCCACCGCATGACTTCCATGGGACGGACTGTGATTCGCTTATATATCGCGGCGAGCTGCCCCAAAACCCTTGATTCACAGCTGTTTCATAAGCCGCGCAGCAAGCGCGCATCGCATCTCGCGGCATGATCGTGAAGGGTGTACCAGTTCTGCGAACTCGGTAGTGCCTAGGGGAATGTCGAAAACGCCCGGCCCGCAAGTGATTCTCGTGCTTTATCCGACGGGTGAGCGGGACTGTGGCGAACCACACGCCAAGCGAGAGAAGTGAGGGGGAAGCGGTAATGGACGAGGCGACCAGAGCTACCGAGCGCTGGGACGCCCAGTCAGGGCCACCGGTGCCCCCGCCCGACCCGCCGCGCGCCCGCAGTCTGTTGGAGCGCGGCTATGCGTCGCTACCGAATTTGGGCATCACCCGGCTGTTGACCAAAGTGCCGCTGGCCGGGTCGCGACCTCAGCGGGAACCGGTGAACGTCCGTCGACCGGCCACCGGCGACCCGTCCGACAGTGCGCTGGCGACGCCGACGTCGTTCGCGGGCTACACGATCCTGCGACCGCTCGGCTCCGGCGGGATGGCCGACGTCTACCTGGCCAAGCACCCACGCCTGCCGCGCCGTGATGCGCTCAAGATCCTGAGCGAGGGGACTACCGCTGACGAGGAGTTCCGCGAAAGATTCAACCGCGAGGCGGACCTGGCTGCGACGCTGTGGCATCCGCACATCGTCGCGGTGCACGACCGCGGCGAGTTCGACGGGCATCTCTGGATTGCGATGGACTACGTCGAAGGCACCGACGCTGCGCGGCTGATGCGGGAACGGTTTCGCGGCGGGATGGCCGAGGCGGACGTCTGCGCGATCGTGACCGCCGTCGCGGGTGCGCTGGATTACGCCCACTCCCGCGGTCTGCTGCACCGCGACGTCAAGCCCGCCAACATCCTGCTGACCCATCCCGACGAGGATGACCGTCGAATACTGTTGGCGGACTTCGGCGTTGCCCGTCAGCTCGCCGACATCAGCGGGATCACCGAGACGAACGTCGCGGTCGGCACCGTCGCCTATGCGGCCCCCGAGCAGCTCGTCGGGTCGAACATCGACGGCCGCGCCGATCAATACGCGTTGGCCGCCTCGGCGTTTCACCTACTCACCGGGGTGCCGCCGTTCCAGAATCCCAACCCGGTCGCGGTGATCAGTCAGCACCTGCACGCGGCGCCACCGCGGCTCAGCGACCACCGGCCCGACCTGGCCGGCCTCGACGAGGTGTTCTTCAAAGCCCTGGCCAAGGAACCCGCGGAACGGTTCGATCGGTGCCGACAGTTCGCCGCGGCCGTGGGCGAGCAGGTTTCCGGCTGCGCCGATGGCGCCCGTCCGCGACCCCTGACCCGCCGCCCCAAGCCCAAGACCGGGCGACGGAAGTTGACGCTGAAATCCGGCCTGGTGGCGGCGATGGTCCTCGCCGTTCTTTCGTTATCCGTCACGTGGGCGATCTCGTTTTTCTCGTGGGACGACCAGCCGCCGGCCAACCCCGGCACGCCGCCGAAAGTGAGCAAGACATCGTCGTCGGGATCGGCGCTCGCGGCGCCACCGTTGAACGGCAGCTACCGGCTGGATTACGACCGCGCGAAGCAAACCTCGAACGGTGTCATCCGCACCAACGGCGGAGCGACCAGCTGGTGGGCCTTCTCGTCGGCGTGCACCGCCACGGGATGCGCGGCGACCGGCACCAAGCTTGACGAGACCAGCCACACCGAGGCGAAGACGACCGGCACCGGTAACACTGGCGTCCTGCATTTCGTCGACGGCAACTGGCGGGCCGAGCCCCGCCAGCTTCAGCTGCCGTGCCGGACGTCTCGCGGCGGACCGATGTCCATGCAGTCGGAGACGGTGGTGTGGACCCTGACACCGGAGCCGGACGGCACGCTGCGTGGTGTGCAAACCCAGACCGTGCGCAGCAACGAGTGCGGCTCGCAGGGGGCGACGCTGCGGACGCCCGTCGTCGCCTCACGGACCGGCGACGTGCCGGCGGGCGTCACGATTTCCGATCCAGCGCAGGCGGCCAACAACACTGCATCGCCGGCGAGTGGTGCAACGCCCGCCGTGTTGGGTGGGCCGTGCACCGACACCGACAAAGTCACCTTCGACTCGACGGCCAATCAACAGGTCGTCTGCGAAGGCAACGTCTGGGACAAGGCGCCGGCGACCAGCGGCGTGCACCCCCTCGGAACCTCGTGCACCGACATCCCGGTGTTCACCATGTCCAAATCCGAGGACGGGCACCTGATCGAATGTGACCCAGGAACCCGGGTATGGAGCACCCAGCACGGCTGACCGGGCCTCGCGCTGGTCCGCCTGTCGGTGGTCCGCTCTACCCTGGTGACATGGCGTTCGCTACCGAACATCCCGTGCTTGCGCACTCCGAATACCGCCCTGTCGAGGACATGGTGCGGGTCGGTGGCCGCTTCCAGGTGGTCAGCCCGTACGCGCCCGCCGGCGACCAGCCGGCCGCGATCGACGATCTACAACGACGGATCGAAGCGGGGGAGCGCGACGTCGTGCTGCTCGGTGCCACCGGCACCGGTAAGTCGGCCACCACCGCGTGGCTCATCGAGCGGTTGCAGCGTCCGACGCTGGTGATGGCGCCGAACAAGACGCTGGCCGCGCAGCTGGCCAACGAACTACGAGAGATGTTGCCGCACAACGCCGTAGAGTACTTCGTCTCCTACTACGACTACTACCAGCCCGAGGCGTACATCGCGCAGACCGACACCTACATCGAGAAGGACAGCTCGATCAACGACGATGTCGAGCGGCTGCGGCACTCCGCGACGTCGTCGCTGCTGTCGCGACGGGACGTCGTGGTGGTCGCATCGGTGTCCTGCATCTACGGCTTGGGCACGCCGCAGTCCTACCTCGATCGGTCGGTGGAGCTCAAGGTCGGCACCGAGGTGCCGCGCGACGGACTGCTGCGGCTGTTGGTCGACGTGCAGTACACCCGCAATGACATGTCGTTCACCCGCGGCTCGTTCCGGGTCCGCGGTGACACCGTCGAGATCATCCCGTCGTATGAAGAGCTGGCGGTGCGCATCGAATACTTCGGCGACGAGATCGAAGCGCTCTACTACATGCATCCGCTGACCGGTGATGTTGTGCGCCAAGTTGATTCGTTGCGCGTCTTCCCGGCGACGCACTACGTGGCCGGCCCGGAGCGGATGGCGCAGGCGATCTCTACCATCGAGCAGGAACTCGAGGACCGGCTTGCCGAGCTCGAGGGCCAGGGCAAGCTACTCGAGGCCCAGCGCCTGCGGATGCGGACCAACTACGACGTCGAGATGATGCGTCAGGTCGGGTTCTGCTCCGGGATCGAGAACTACTCGCGCCACATCGATGCCCGCGGGCCGGGCTCGCCGCCGGCGACGCTGCTGGACTACTTCCCCGAAGACTTCCTGATGGTGATCGACGAATCGCACGTCACCGTCCCACAGATCGGCGGCATGTACGAAGGCGACATGTCCCGCAAGCGCAACCTCGTCGAGTACGGTTTCCGGCTGCCGTCGGCATGTGACAACCGGCCGCTGACCTGGGAGGAGTTCGCCGACCGGATTGGTCAGACGGTGTACCTGTCGGCGACGCCCGGTCCCTACGAGCTGAGCCAGGCCGCCGGGGAGTTCGTCGAACAGGTGATCCGCCCGACCGGCCTGGTCGATCCGAAGGTAGTAGTGAAGCCGACCAAGGGGCAGATCGACGACCTGATCGGCGAGATCCGCAAGCGCGCCGATGCCAACGAGCGAATCCTGGTCACCACCCTGACCAAGAAAATGGCCGAAGACCTGACCGATTACCTGCTGGAGCTCGGCATCCGGGTGCGCTACCTGCACTCCGAAGTCGACACGCTGCGGCGGGTTGAGCTGCTGCGGCAGCTTCGGTTGGGTGACTACGACGTGCTGATCGGCATCAACCTGCTGCGGGAGGGCCTCGACCTGCCCGAGGTGTCGCTGGTGGCGATCCTCGACGCCGACAAGGAAGGGTTCCTGCGTTCGTCACGCAGCCTGATCCAGACCATTGGCCGCGCGGCGCGCAACGTTTCTGGCGAGGTCCACATGTACGCCGACAAGATCACCGACTCGATGAAGGAGGCGATCGACGAGACCGAGCGGCGCCGGGCCAAGCAGATCGCCTACAACGAGGAGAAAGGGATCGACCCGCAGCCGCTGCGCAAGAAGATCGCCGACATCCTCGACCAGGTGTACCGCGAGGCCGACGATACGGAAAGCGTCGCGATCGGCGGCTCGGGTCGTAATTCGTCGCGGGGCCGGCGTGCACCGGGCGAGCCGGGCCGCGCGGTCAGCGCCGGTGTCTTTGAAGGGCGCGACACCGCGAACATGCCTCGCGCCGAGTTGGCCGATCTGATCAAGGACCTCACCGAGCAGATGATGACCGCGGCGCGAGACTTGCAGTTCGAGTTGGCGGCCCGATTCCGCGATGAGATCGCCGACCTGAAGAAAGAGCTGCGGGGGATGGACGCCGCCGGCCTGAAGTGAGCGGCACACCGGCGGACGACAGCTGGCGGGCGCTTCTCGGCCAACGACATCTGGGTACCTCGACGCTGCTGGCCGGTGGGGTAGCGCTGTATGCGACCAACGAATTCCTCACAGTCAGTCTGCTGCCGACCGCGATCGCCGACATCGGCGGCGAACGGCTATTCGCCTGGGTGACCACGCTTTACCTCGTCGGGTCGGTGGTGGCGGCCGCGACCGTCAACGCGATGCTGCTGCGGGTCGGCGCGCGCTGGTCATTTCTGTTGGGACTGGCCGCATTCGGAGCCGGTAGCCTGGTGTGTGCGGCCGCCCCGGACATGGGTGTGATGCTGGCGGGCCGGACGCTCCAGGGAGCGGCCGGGGGTCTGCTCGCCGGACTGGGCTATGCCCTCATTACGACCGCCCTGCCCCGAGCGCTGTGGACCCGGGCCTCGGCGTTGGTCTCGGCGATGTGGGGTGTCGCAACCGTGATCGGTCCGGCGGTCGGCGGCTTGTTTGCCCAATTCGGTTTGTGGCGTTGGGCATTCGGCGCCATGACGATCCTGTCCGTCGCGATGGCGCCGCTCGTCCCGATGGTGTTGCCGGCCGGCCATGACGACCCCGACCACGTCGCTCCCGCACTTCGAGTGCCGGTGTGGTCGGTGCTGCTGTTGAGCAGTGCGGCGTTGACCGTCAGCATCGCGCAGGTTCCGACCAGCATCGCGCTGACCGCGGGCTTGCTGGCGGTCAGCGCGATCCTCATCGTCGCTTTCGTGTTCGTGGACCGTCGGGCGCCGGTGAAAGTGCTGCCGCCGAGCATGTTTGGTCCTGGGCCCTTGAAGTGGATCTACGTGGCCCTGGCGGTGCTGATGGTCTCGGCCATGGTCGACATGTATGTGCCGCTGTTCGGCCAGCGCCTGGCCCATCTGGTGCCGGTGGTCGCTGGATTTCTGGGTGCGGCACTGGCGATCGGCTGGGCGGTCAGCGAATTGGTCAGCGCATCGTTGACGAGTAGAAAGGCGGTCAACCGGGTGGTGGTGGCGGCCCCGCTGGTCATTGCGATCGGCCTTGTGCTGGCCGCAGTCACGCAGGCCGACGATGCACCGGTGGGCCTTGTCGTCACGTGGGCGGTGGCGTTGACCATCACCGGAGCGGGCATCGGTGCGGGCTGGCCCCATCTGTCGGCGTGGGCGATGCAGTGCGTCGACGAGCAGGAAGGCGCCGCCGCGGGCGCGGCGATCAACACGATTGAGGTGATCGCCGGGGCCTTCGGCGCCGGGCTGGCGGGTGTTGTCGTCAACAGCGCGCACGGCGACGTGGTGATCGCTGCCCGGGCGCTGTTCGCGGTCTTCGCGGCGGTGGGCTTATTGGGCGCCCTCGCCTCACGCCGTGCTGCCCGTAATGCGGCTCCGCCGCAATGACTTTCGTGGAGAACGCGTTCGGTGCTTCTCGCCACCTAGTGATCAGCGTGTCGACTTGATGACCTGAGTTCGGTGGAACTGCCACCGCTCGACGATGTGGAACCCCACGTTTTTCGGCACCAGATACGCGGGCGTCCGGCCGAACTCGCGCCCCGGCGGCAACGACGGCCCGGCTTGATGGTTCGGCAGCCTCGTGTCGTGTGTGGTGATCGTCCACAACGTGGTGCACGTGTAGAGCCGCCCGACGATCAGCCACACCGCAATGTGCCCGTCCCACAACGTCTCGCGCTTGGGTGCCGGGACGCCGCGGCCGATGTCCAGCAATGGCTGGAAAGCGGTGGGTCGGGCCGCGAGCAGCGCACGCACCGGCCCGGGCAGCCAGCCCACCGTGTTGTCGACCAGCAGGCAATCACCGGGTGCCGCACGGGCGGTGATCAGGTCGGCGACGTCACTGTAGTCCCAGCCCTCTTTGGCGTATCGCTGCCGTTGCGACAAAAGGTAATTCGGTGTCGCCGCCACGGTCAGGGCGACCAGCACGAGAGCGATCCAGCGCGGCCTGCGGGCGATGCCGACAACGCAGATCGCCATCACGATCGCGATGGCCGGCGTGGTGAAGAACAGGTACCGCGGATAGTAGAACGGATTGCTGAGGGCCGAATAGAGCAGGCTGATCGCGGTGGGCACTAGCATCCAGGCCGCGCAGATGATCAGCATCGCGCGGGTGTCCCCAGCGAACTGCCAGTGGCCGGTGAACCGAATCGCCAGCGCGACAACGAAAATCAATGCGGTCAGGATCGCGAACGGCACGCTGTTGTCGAAATACTGGTGCAGGAAAACGTCGAGCATGTTGTGCCAGGTCAACGAGTGAATCCAGGCGACTTGGAAGCTCTGGCCGTGGGCGAACAGTATCAGCGGAGTCAGCGCTGCCACCGCCGCGGCCGACGAGATCGCCCACCACACCACGACGGATCGTTGCCGCCGCAGCATCGGCGTGATGACGGCGTGGGCCGGCACCAGCAACACCAAATAGACGTTGAGCGAGATCGAGACCATCAGCGCGAGCGCGTAGAAAACCCACAGCGGGCCCCGATGGCGGCGTATCGCGGTGATCAGCAAGACGGTCAGCCAGACGGCCGCGGCCGCTTGCAGCGCGTACGACCGTGCTTCGATGGCCGCCCAGGTCACACGCGGCAGGATCGCGAACACGATGCCCGCGCAGATCGCGGTGCGCCGCGGCAGGAATTGCCTGGCCAGGACCACTACGCCGGCCGCCGCGAGGCCGACGGCCAGACAACTCGGCACCCGCGCCCAGAATTCGGTGGCCGGGAAGACGCCGAACCAGCCCTGCATCAGCAGGTAGTACAGCCCATGTACGGCGTCGATGTGACCGAGTAACTTCCACAGTTCGGGCACCGATCGGCTGGCCGAGGCCGAAATGGTCGCGCTCTCGTCGAACCACAGCGAAGGCCGGCCCGCACCGGCAGCGCCGACAACGGCTGCCAGCACCGCGATCGCGAGCGGGTCAATAAACCGACGCGGCCGCAGGGCCGTCGGGGTGGTCGCCGTCCTGGATTCGGCGACAGTTGTGGCAACCATGATGGAAGTCACTTTAAGACCACCTCGGTGAAGCTGCTTACCCGTCCTTGCTGATCACACGCCACTTTTGCCATCGTGTCCGATTCGGACTATCCGGTTGTGCGGCGGTGATATCGACGAAAGTATAGGTATAACAATGTGTTTCGTCGGGGGGCGTTGGCAAACTGGACGCGTCGCCAACTGATGTGAAGCCTCAGAGTGCGCGTGTCGCAGCGGTAGCCGGGGATAGCCGACCAGAGCGGCGAATCTCAAAGTCGACCATCTGGCTACAGCAAGGCGTTACTGTCGTTGGTTGGCGTAGCAACCAACACCTGGGAGGGTAAATGAGCGCCTATCAGACCGTGGTGGTAGGAACCGACGGATCGGATTCGTCGCTTCGCGCGGTGGAGAGGGCTGGAAGCATCGCCGGGGCAGACGCGAAGTTGATCGTCGCAACGGCTTATTTACCTCAGCAAGAAGATGCCCGGGCCGCTGACGCGCTCAAGGACGAGAGCTACAAGGTGTCGGGAAGTGCCCCGATCTACGCGATCCTGCGCGAGGCCAGGGAGCGGGCCAGCGCGGCGGGAGCCCAGAACATCGAGGAGCGGTCCATTGTGGGCGCTCCGGTGGACGCGCTGGTCGGCCTCGCCGAGGAGGTCGGCGCCGACCTGCTGGTCGTCGGCAACGTCGGCCTGAGCACCATCGCCGGCCGGCTGCTGGGTTCGGTTCCCGCCAACGTGTCGCGGCGCGCCAAAGTCGACGTACTGATCGTTCACACCTCGTAGTCGTCCACCCGCTCGGGTGATCGACACAGCGAAGTACGGGCCGTGGGCGTTGATCGCTGGCGCCTCGGAAGGCGTCGGCGCCGAATTCGCCTTGCTGCTCGCGGAAGCGGGCCTCAACGTCGTATTGGTCGCCCGCACAGCGAACGCGCTGGAGCAGACCGCTGACGCGTGCCGCACGCATGGAGTCGAAACCCGCACTGTGCAAGCCGATCTCAGCGATTCGGCCGTATCCGCGGACATCGCGCGCGCGACCGGCGGCCTTGAAATCGGGCTGCTGATCCTCGTCGCCGGTGCAAACACGCACAGCCGCGAGTTCCTAGACGGCGATCTCGCCGAGTTCCGCCGGGTGATCGAGCTCAACGTGTCGACCCCACTGGCACTGATGCATCACTACGGGCAAGCGATGCGTTCGCGACAGCGCGGCGGCATCGTCATGCTCGGTTCGCTCTCGGGGTATCTCGGCTCGGCCCGGCAGACGGTCTACGGCGGCGTGAAGGCGTTCTCCAGAATCTTCGCCGAAGGACTGTGGCTGGAGTTGCGCGAGCACGGCGTCGATGTCCTGGAACTCGTGCTGGGCGTGACGCGAACACCCGCCATGGAGCGGGTGGGCCTGAACTTCGACGCTCCCGGCGTCGTCGTCGCAGATCCCGGCGACGTCGCGCGCGAAGGGCTGGAGTGGTTGGGGCGCGGTCCCGTCCACATCGTCAGCGGCAACGAGCGGATCGTGGCTGCGCGCAACGATCCCGATCGGGCCGCGACCGTCCTCGCCGCGCATCGTACGATGCAGCGGCTGTTGCGCGCCGACAAGGAGCTTGATGACGGTGGAGGAACGACTCGCGGCGCTGGAACAGCGTCTACGCGGGGTTGAGGACGAGCTGGCTATCCGCCGCCTGCTGGCCTCCTATGGGCCACTGGTGGACGCCGGCGAGGGGGACGTCTGCGAGTCCATCGTCGTCCGGCACAACGACGACGGGCGTCGGAATCGGTGCGGGCATTGCCCGCCGGTTCGCCCGAAGCGGGCGCGCCAAAGTGGTTGTCGCCGAGCGTGATACCTCGAACGGTCGAGCCGTCGCCGAGGCGGTCGACGGATTGTTCGTCCAGGTCGATGTCGCCGACCGGGGACAGGTGAAAAGCGTTGTCGCACATGCGCTCCCGTGGTTGGCGGCGGGTGATCAATGTGTGCAGCCTCAACGGCGTCAACGCGCACATGGGCACGCTGGAGTACAACGCTGTGAAAGAGGCGCTGCGAGCGCTGACCCGCACCGCCGCCCGCGAGTGGGCGCCGCTGGGTGTGACCGTCAACGCCATCTGCCCGGCGGCCAAGAGCGCGGCCTTCATGCGCGCCCTCGGCGACAATCCCGACGTCGCGGCCTTCGCCGACGCCATGAACCCGATGCGCCGGATCGGGGATCCCTACCTCGACATCGCATTGGTCGCGCTGTTCCTCGTTGTTCGTCGACGGCGGCAGTCACATCGACGGCGTGGCCTGGGCGCCGGATCTGGACTTCTGAGTCGGCTACGCGCTGGCGAGGTCGCGGCGCTCCAACCGGAAGGTGCGGCTCAGCCGGTCGGGGCGCGTGGTGAGCGTGACCTCGACCGTTCCGCCGTCGGTGATGACATAGCGCTCCTCGACATCGGGTCCGTCGTCGCGGCGGTGCACCGGCCGACGCGGCAGGTCGCAGTCGTCGTCCAGAGCCGGATCGAACGGAAAGAACACCGGGTCATACGGTGTCACGTCACCGTCGGGGCGGCCGTCCTGTAACCGGCTGCATTCGACGAAACGGAAATGCCCGATGTTATGGGCCGCGCGGTAGGTCCGGGTGACGACGAAGGGCGGCTGGCCAGCGGTGGGCAGCTCGGCGCCCTTGGGAACGATCGGGTCGAAGTACACGTCTTCGCCCGCGCGGGCCTCCCGGAAGACACCGAAGTGATGCGAAAGGCGTTCGGAGAGCGCGAAACCGGCCTCTTTGTCGAGGAACGCGGCGAGGCCGATCGCGGTCGCGGCGAACGGATGCAGTGAACGCTTGACCCGCTTCTCGTCGAACATGGCGCGCAGCGCGCGTGCGACGAGGGGGAAGCTGCCCGCACCGCCCACCACGTAGACGCCGGCGACCTCCGACCAGTCGACCTCGCCCCCGACCCGGTCGCGCAGCACGCGGGGGAGGACAGCAATTGTCTTGTCCACCAACGGAGTACACGCTTCGTAGACGTCGTCGATCGGGCAGGTGAACGGCGGCTTGCCGGCCGCAGCGAGGTCAACGAGTAATCGGCGGGTGTTGGGGCTGACCGCTTCCTTGCGGGTCGCGCATTCCTCGAGCAACCGCTCGCGGGTGCCGGCCGGCAGCCTGCGCAGACCGGCACCGGCGCGGACGAGCTTGAGGATCACCTCGTCGAAGTCGTCACCGCCGAGACGCTGGATGCCTTCGCTGAACACGACCTCGTTGAGCCGACCGGTCATCTTCAGCAGCGACGCGTCGAACGTGCCGCCGCCGAGGTCGTAGATCAGCACGTACTCGCGCTTGGCAGTGATCGTCGAGCGGTATCGGTGGGCGTATTCGAAGCCCGCGGCCGACGGTTCGTTGAGCAGCGCGACCACCTGAAAGTCGGCCTGCGCGAACGCGTCCAGGGTCAAGAAGCGCTGCGAGCTGGACGCGTTGGCAGGCACGCTGATCGCGGCCTCGACGCGCTCGCCCGGGGCAAGGTCGGCGTTCGACCGGTGCTGCAGGTCGCTCTTCAGCTGGGCGAGAAACCTCGCGAACAGGTCCGCCAGCCGGTGACAGCGCCCCGCGAGCTCGACGGTAGTTGTGGGTCCGGCGTCGTTGAGCAGCCGCTTGAACGAACGCAGCACCGACCAGTCCGCGTCGTGCCGGACCGCGGCGGCGTCCGGGCCGTAGCGCAAATCTCCGGCCGCGTTGGCGGCGATGAGCGAGGGCCACGACTCGACTCCGTCGAACGACACCACGGGATAGTTGCCCCGATCGACGACCGCAACGACAGTGTGTGTTGTGCCGAAGTCGACCCCCACTCGCATCCGCTAAGCGTAGGGGCTGCACCGGCTTTCGCGGCGCAATTTACTCACCGCTTACCAGCCGCGTTGGCGCCACTGGGTTTGTTGCAGGTCGCTCCGCGGCTTACCAGCCGCGTTCGCGCCACTGGGTTTGTTGGCAGGTCGCTCCCGCGGCTTACCGGTCGCTCCGCGGCTTACCAGCCGCGTTCGCGCCACTCGGCTAGATGCGGCCGCTCAGCGCCGATCGTGGTGTCATCGCCGTGGCCCGGGTAGACCACCGTGTCGTCGCCGAACCGGTCGAACACCCGGCTGGTGACGTCGTCGAGCAGCTGCTCGAAGTCGCCGGGCTGCCAGGTTTTGCCGACGCCGCCCGGGAACAGGCAGTCGCCGGTGAACAGCTGGGTGACCCCACCCGTCGCCGGACCGTCGAGGGCCAGCGCGACCGACCCCGGGGTGTGCCCGCGCAGGTGGATCACGTCGAAGGTCAGCTCGCCGATCTGGATAGTGTCGCCGCCGGCCAGCAGGCGGTCCGGGGCGACCGGCAGCGGCTCGGCGTCGATCTCGTGGGCAGCGGTGGGTGCGCCCGTCGCCCCCGCGACGGCTTCCAACGCCTGCCAGTGGTCGAAATGCTGATGGCTGGTCACGATCAGCGACACCTTCGGGGCATGCGTGCGGACCAACTCGACGAGGGTGTCCGCGTCGTTGGCGGCGTCGATCAGCAGCGTCTCGTCGGTCGCGGAACACGTGACCAGGTAAGCGTTGTTGTCCATGGGGCCGACCGACGTCTTGACGATGGTCGCGCCTGGCAGAGTCCGGCGGGCCGCGCTGCCCGGTTCGACGTGGCCGGTGTAGTTGTCGTCCAGGACGGTCATACCTGTCACGGTACTGGCCGGAGTTCACTTGTCGGTGCGGGCACATAGCATAGGAACGACGTGTCCGGGCAGCGCCCGGAAATCGCCAGAGAGGGATTGCGTGGCTGATCGCCTTGTTGTCAAAGGTGCGCGAGAGCACAATCTGCGCAGCGTCGATCTTGATTTGCCGCGCGACGCTCTGATCGTCTTCACCGGGCTGTCGGGCTCGGGAAAGTCGTCGCTGGCGTTCGACACGATCTTTGCCGAGGGGCAGCGGCGCTACGTCGAATCGCTGTCGGCCTACGCTCGCCAGTTCCTCGGCCAGATGGACAAACCTGACGTCGACTTCATCGAAGGTCTGTCGCCGGCGGTGTCGATCGACCAGAAGTCGACCAATCGCAACCCGCGGTCGACGGTCGGAACCATCACCGAGGTGTACGACTACCTGCGTCTGCTCTACGCCCGGGCCGGCTCCCCGCACTGTCCGGTCTGCGGTGAGCGGATCGCCCGCCAGACCCCGCAGCAGATCGTCGACCAGGTGTTGGTGATGCCGGAGGGCACCCGGTTCCAGGTGCTGGCCCCGGTGGTGCGGACCCGCAAGGGCGAATTCGCCGACTTGTTCGAGAAGCTCAACGCACAGGGCTACAGCCGGGTACGGGTGGACGGCGTGGTGCACTCCCTGACCGATCCGCCCAAGCTGAAGAAGCAGGAAAAGCACGACATCGAGGTGGTGGTCGACCGTCTGACCGTCAAGGCAAGTGCCAAGCAGCGGCTCACCGATTCCGTCGAGACCGCGCTGAACCTCGCCGACGGCATCGTGGTGCTGGAGTTCGTCGACGAGGAACACGACGCGCACAACCGGGAGCAGCGTTTCTCCGAGAAGCTGGCCTGCCCGAACGGGCACCCGCTGGCGGTCGACGATCTCGAGCCTCGGTCGTTCTCGTTCAACTCGCCGTACGGCGCCTGCCCGGAATGCGTGGGTCTGGGCATCCGCAAAGAAGTCGACCCCGAATTGGTGGTACCCGACCCGGATCGGACGCTGGCCGAGGGCGCGGTGGCGCCCTGGTCGATGGGGCACACGGCGGAGTACTTCACCCGAATGCTGGCGGGCCTCGGCGAGAGCGATGGGCTTCGACGTCGACACCCCATGGCGCAAGCTTCCGCTCAAGGCGCGCAAGGCGATTCTCGAGGGCTGCGACGAGCAGGTACACGTCCGATACCGCAACCGCTACGGCCGCACCCGGTCCTACTACGCCGACTTCGAAGGCGTGCTGGCGTTCCTGGAGCGCAAGCTGGACCAGACCGAATCCGAGCTGATGAAGGAGCGCTACGAGGGCTTCATGCGCGACGTTCCGTGCCCGGTGTGCGAGGGCACGCGGCTCAAGCCGGAGATCCTGGCGGTCACGATGACCGCCGGCAAGCACGGCGCGAAGTCGATCGCCGAGGTCTGCGAGCTGTCCATCTCCGACTGCGCGGAGTTCCTCAACGCGCTCACCCTGGGGACCCGCGAGCAAGCGATCGCAGGCCAGGTGCTCAAGGAAATCCAGTCGCGGCTGGGCTTCCTGCTCGACGTCGGGACTGGAGTACCTGTCGCTGTCGCGGGCGGCGGGAACGCTGTCCGGTGGTGAGGCGCAACGCATCCGGCTGGCCACCCAGATCGGGTCCGGTCTGGTCGGCGTGCTGTACGTGCTCGACGAGCCGTCCATCGGCCTGCACCAGCGCGACAACCGTCGGCTCATCGAAACCCTGACGCGGCTGAGGAATCTCGGCAACACCCTGATCGTCGTCGAGCACGACGAGGACACCATCGCGCACGCCGACTGGGTGGTCGACATCGGCCCCGGCGCCGGCGAGCACGGTGGTCATATCGTGCACAGCGGCACCTACGCCGACCTGCTGACGAACGCCGAATCGATCACCGGGGCCTTCCTGTCCGGCAAGGAAAGCATCGAGGCGCCCGCGATTCGGCGCCCAGTGGACAAGAAGCGCCAGCTGACGGTCGTCGGCGCGCAAGGAGACACAATCTGCGCGAGCATCGACGTGACGTTCCCGCTCGGCGTGCTGACCTCGGTGACGGGCGTCTCGGGCTCGGGCAAGTCGACGCTGGTCAACGACATCCTGGCGTCGGTGCTGGCGAACAGGCTCAACGGCGCCCGGCAGGTCCCGGGTCGGCACACCCGCGTCACCGGTCTGGACAGCTCGACAAGCTGGTCCGCGTCGACCAGTCGCCGATCGGCCGCACCCCGCGATCTAATCCGGCGACCTACACCGGCGTGTTCGACAAGATCCGCACCCTGTTCGCGGCGACCACCGAGGCCAAGGTGCGCGGGTACCAGCCGGGCCGATTCTCGTTCAACGTCAAGGGCGGTCGCTGCGAGGCGTGCTCCGGCGACGGCACCATCAAGATCGAGATGAACTTCCTGCCGGACGTCTACGTGCCGTGCGAGGTCTGCCACGGCGCGCGGTACAACCGCGAGACGCTCGAGGTGCACTACAAGGGCAAGACCATCTCCGAGGTGCTCGACATGTCGATCGAGGAGGCCGCGGAGTTCTTCGAGCCGATCACCGTCGATCCACCGCTACCTGAAGACGCTCGTCGACGTCGGGCTCGGCTATGTGCGGCTGGGCCAGCCGGCGCCGACGCTGTCCGGCGGTGAGGCGCAGCGGGTGAAATTGGCCGTCCGAACTGCAGAAGCGATCGACCGGGCGCACCGTCTACATCCTCGACGAGCCCACCACCGGCCTGCACTTCGAAGACATCCGCAAGCTGCTGAAGGTCATCAACGGCCTTGTCGACAAGGGCAATACGGTGATCGTCATCGAGCACAACCTGGACGTCATCAAGACGTCGGACTGGATCATCGACATGGGACCCGAGGGCGGCGCGCGGCGGCGGCACGGTCGTCGCGCGAGGGCACCCCGGAAGACGTGGCCGCGGTCCCCGAGAGCTACACCGGCAAGTTCCTTGCCGAGATGCTCACCGACGCCAGCAAGCCCGCGACCCGACCGGCGAAGCGAGCGGCCAAGCGCCGCAAGGTCGAGTGCCTAGCCGGCGGCTTTCGACAACGGCGACGGGAACCGCGGTTTGATGCGGACACCGTCGAGCCATGACGTCAGTTCGGCGGCGCGTGCGCGTCAACGCTCGTCGGCCGTCGCGTCCGGGGTCCTCCAGGAGTTGCACCTGCACGCGCGCCTGCGTCGTCCTGATACCAGCCGCCGACCATCCGTCCGTTCCACCAGGCGGTGGGTCCGGCGTTGCCGTTGCGGTCGAAGACCTGGCCCCGATGCTCGCCGAGATACCAGTCGCGGTCGAACCAGCCCATCGTCGTCACGTCGAGTCCGGGCAGCAGCGCGGCCACGGGCGGCGACCTCCGGTTCGGCTTCCACGTCGTCGGGAGCGCATAGCCCGGGCCCGAGTCCAGGTCGACCTCGACAGCGCCGATGTCGCCCAGCGCTTTTCGCGTCGCAGTCAGCGTGCTGCCGAACCACCACTTGACGTCGTCGGCGGTGGCCGGCCCGAACGTCCGCAGCCACCGGCGCACCAGCACGGCAAATGGCGTCGGCTGGCGCGGGAACCGCGCTCCAGCCAGTCCGCGGTCGGCACCCACCGGGGCCGTGACGTGGTCCAGCTGCCGTCGTTGGGCCCGCGCAGGATTCGACCCGCGGGCCGAGAGCACCGTCAACACCCGCGGTGCCACTGGAACCAGCCCGCCCCACGGTTTTCCCGGCGCGGGGTCGTAGGTCCCGCCGATCTCGGGAAGCGCTGCACGCAGTTCGGTGCTGCTGCAGCGGCCCGTGCCTCGCCAGGTGGTCCAGGACGGCGGACCATGCCGTCGCCAGCCACTGTTCGCCGTCAGTCGGCGATGCCCGCCTTGTGCGAGGTCGGCGACCAGCCGGCGATGCTCGTTGGCGGCAACCCGGTCGCTGGCGGCGGACTGAATGATCGGCAGGTCGTCGGCGCTCACCACCCACAGCGTCCGCCGCATCGCCAAATGCCTTACCACCGAGCGGTTCTGGTACAGCTCGTGCTCGAGATCGGCGACGACGAAGCCCGGGCATCGCGCCCACAACGACAGAAAGGGCGTGGCGGGTCGGTGGCGTGCAGGCCGATCAGAGCGGCGGTCGCGCGGGTGACGCTGTCGGTTAGCGAAACGAACTGCCGGCTAATCAGCCGTCTTCGCCGCTCGTCGGCAGTGAATTCGCGCACGGTGCACTGACGTCGGAGTCAGCGGTGGTCGTCGCGCATCGATTCGCGAATTTGCGCCAGCCGGTCGGCGGCCGCGCTCTGCCTCGCCTCGAACTGCTCGTCGACGTCGCGACCTTCGGGACGTCTCGGCATCCAATTCTGCTGCGCCGACTGACGTTTCGTACCGGGACTCGATCTTGTCGCGGACCGAGTCGAAGGTCGGCACTCCGGAACTCGTGTAGCCGGTATCGGCATCGGACGCGGAGTTTCCGGATGGTCGGGCATGAACTCACGCTACCCGGGTCAACGACCAGCCGGCGTGGCATGCGGCATCGGATCCGGCGTGCCGGCGGCCAACTTGACGGGCTCGGAATCCGCGGCACCCCGGGCGTGGCCAGTCGGCCGGCCAGCCAGGGCAGCGCCGCGCCGAAGGCGTTGCTGGCAAAAGGCCAGTCGTGAGTGCCGGGTTGCGCGACGATCGTGCAGTCGATCCCGTTGGCGCGGCCGAGGCCGCACAACGACTCGGCCGCTGCGGTCTGGTCGCCCGGGGTGCGTGCGGAGTCTCGGCCGCCGTGAGTGGTGTCGCCGGCGTCGGTCACCGAGATGCGCGGTGAGCGGACGGCGTGCTCGACGACACGTCGAACCAGTCCCGACACCCCGGTGATACGGACCGTGTTTGGTGATCACAGTGGAGGGGTCGAAGGCGGCCCACGGCGGCGGCGTTGCCGCCGAACAGCCGGTCGATGGTCTGCTGCTTGGTGCCCGCGTTCGGGGCCCGTGTCGCCGGCGATGTCGACGAACGAGCTGAACAACTCGGGGTGCATGACGGTCAGGTCGACCGCGCAGGTCCCGCCCATCGACCAGCCGACGATGCCCCAGTTGGCCGGCTCGGGGCTGACGCCGAACTTCGAGACCATGAAAGGCACCACGTCCTTGGTGAGGTGGTCGGCCGCGTTACCGCGGCGGCCGTTGACGCATTCGGTGTCGTTGTTGAACGCTCCGCCGGAGTCGACGAACACGAACACCGGGGCGTTGCCGCCGTGGGCCGCGGCGAAGTCGTCGATGGTCTTCGTCGGCGTTGCCCGCACGCAGCCAGTCGGCGGGGGTGTTGAATTCGCCGCCGATCATCATCACCGTCGGCAGCGGCGGCGGCGGGTTAGTGGCGAACCAGGCCGGCGGCAGGTAGACGAGTTCGCCGCGGTGCTTGAAACCCGACGCGGTCGTCGGGGATCGTCACCGGGACGACGACTGCCGTGGGCGGGCATGCAGGCCCGCGGTCTGCATCGCGGCTACGCCCGCCGGGTCGGTCTGATCGGGCAGCGGCCCGGCGGTCAGCTGATTCCATGCGGTCTGCACGGTAGGGAAGTAGCCGACCCAGAGATTGAGCGTCAGCGCGGCGCTGAGCAAGCACAGCGGTACGGCCAGCACCGACACCCCGCGGCGCCACCAGCGTGCGCTGCCCCAGCCAAGGATCAAGATGGCGGCGGCCGCACCGCTACCGGCGATCCACCACCACAGCAGCTGGGGTGCGGGGTCGTCGGCCAGGCCGGCGCTGGCGATGTACCAGCTTGACGCACGCGGCCAATGCAGCGCCCAGCACGGCGGCCACCGGCAGATAGAACAGGCGCCACACGCGGGTTCGCCATCCGACAGCCACAAGTAACAGGGCTACCGACACCGCCTGCACGACACCAGGCACCCAGCCGTGCATCAACGATGTGTGGTTGTCGGCCAGCACTGCCATGGGGAGGTTCGCCGCTGAACCTGTCACGCAGTCCATTGTCATACATTTTGCGTGCTGTGAGCATGACTTTTGTGGATCTGGTGGGCCGCGCGTCTCGCCACGCGCGGTTCGCTAGCGCGGCTTCGCCAAGGGGAAGGGCAGCGTTTCGCGAATGCTGCGGCCGGTGATCAGCATGACCACCCGGTCGATGCCCATCCCGAGGCCGCCGGTCGGCGGCATCGCGTACTCCATGGCCTGCAGGAAATCCTCGTCGAGCTCCATCGCTTCGGGGTCTCCTCCGGCGGCCAGGAACGACTGCTCCTCGAGTCGACGGCGCTGTTCGACGGGGTCGGTGAGTTCGCTGTAGGCCGTGCCCAACTCGACGCCCCAGGCCACCAGGTCCCAGCGCTCGGCGACGCCCGGGCAGGCTGCGGTGCGGCCGGGTCAGCGGCGACACCGACGTCGGGAAGTCCATGTAGAACGTCGGATGCTCGGTGCGGTCTTCGACCAGGTGCTCGTACAGTCTCCAGCACCACCGCGCCGGCGTCCCAGTGCGCCAGGTACGGAATCCCCGCGGCGTCGGACAGCGCCGCAGCGTGGCCAGGTCGGTGCCGGCGTCGATGTGCTCACCGAGCGCCTCGGAGACCGCGTCGTGCACGGTCTTGACCGGCCAAAGGCCGGAGATGTCGACCGGTTCGAGCGTGCCGTCCTCGCGCGGTCGCATGCACCACGTGGGCGCCGTTGGCGGCCAGCGCGGCGTTCTGGATCAGCTCGCGGCAGCCGTCGATCCAGACCTTGTAGTCGGCGTGCGCCTGGTAGGCCTCCAGCAGGGTGAACTCGGGGTTGTGGCTGAAGTCGACGCCTTCGTTGCGGAACGCGCGGCCCAGCTCGAAGACCCGCTCCACGCCGCCGACGCAGAGCCGCTTGAGGTACAGCTCGGGCGCGATCCGCAGGTACAGCGCGAGGTCGTAGGCGTTGATGTGGGTGACGAACGGGCGGGCGTTCGCGCCGCCGTGGATCTGTTGCAGGATCGGGGTCTCGACCTCGAGGAAGTCCTTGTCGAACAACGTGTCTCGGATCGCATGCAGCACGCGCTGCGGGCGCGTGATCAGGTCGCGTGACTCGGTGTTGATGGCCAGGTCGACGTAGCGGGTGCGGACCCTCGCCTCGGGGTCGGTGAGCCCCTTCCACTTGTCGGGCAGCGGTCGCAGGCATTTACCGATCATCCGCCAGCGGTGCACGATCAGCGACCGGGTGCCGGTCTTGCTGGATCCCATCTCGCCGGTCACTTCGACCAGGTCGCCGAGATCGATGGCCTTGGTGAAATCCGCGGTGCTGCCCTGCTCCAGGATGCGAATTCTCCAGCAGCAGTTGAACTTCCGCTGACCAGTCACGCAGCTCGGCGAACAGCACGCCACCGAAGTCCCGGATTCGCAGCACCCGGCCGGACACCGACACGCCGGTCTGGTCTGCGGTTTCCAACGCCTGAGCGACGGTGTGGCTCGGCGGCTGCCCGACCGGGTAAGCATCAATTCCGCTGTCCTGCAACGCCTTCAGCTTTGAGAGCCGGACCCGCATCTGCTCGGGCAGCCGGCGGCCGCGTTCGTCGCCGTCATAAGCATCGACTTCCTGCAACGCGGCCACGTCAGGGGCCGAACCGTCGTCGTGCAGCAGTCCGGTCGCCAGCAGTGTCGGGGGCACCGACGGGTGTTGGCCGGTGTGCTGTTCGTCGCGCCGGCCGAAGGGCAGCACCAGGAATCCCTCGGCGATCACCGACGCGACACCCACCCGCGGAACCATCCGGGCGTCTTCGTAGCAGGCGTACCGCGGCACCCAGTCGGGCTGGTATTTCATGTTGGAGCGGTACAGCGTCTCCAGCTGCCACCATCGCGAGAAGAACAACAGGAATCCCCGCCACAGCCGGGCGACGGTCCGGCGCCGAGCTGGGCGCCCTGCTCGAACGCGGACCGGAACATGGCGAAGTTCAACGAGATTCGCGTGATGCCGATCCGCTCGGCATGCAGGGCGAGCTCGCTCACCATGAGTTCGATGGTTCCGTTGGGGGATTGCGGGGAGCGCCGCATCAGGTCCAGCGACACGCCGTTGCGTCCCCATGGCACCAAC
>CAWIKT010000044.1:0-73983 GCA_963836555.1 uncultured Actinomycetota bacterium
TCGCGGAGGCCGCGGGCGTATTGACGGGCGTATTCGGTGACCTTCGCCGGGTCCGAGCCGAACGACCGGTCGCCGATCACCGTGTCATCCGGCACGGTGGCTTCGACGACGTCGACGTCAGGCGCGAAGTCGACGGTGATACCGAGCCCGCGCATCTTGTGGCCGCGTTCCAATGCCAGGCCGTAGACCTGTTCCGGAGTCTGGGTCTGCGCCAACTCGTGGGCGGACGGCGATTTACCGATCAGTTTGGACAGCCGGGCCACCCGGCCGCCCTCTTCGTCGACACTGACGGCCAGCGGCAGCGCGGTGCTGGCGCTGAGGTCTTTGCCCAGGTTCGGCCCCAGCATCGACAGATCGGTCCAGCTGCCGATGAAAATGCCGCCGACGTGGTACGTCGACACGACAGCCTTGGCGTCCTCGCCGCTGCGAACGCCCACCATCAACAACTGAGCCAGCTTGTCGCGCAGGGGGATGGTGGACGGGTCGCCACACGCCGGCTTGGCGGGCGGTTGCGCCTTGGCCGTCGAGGATGTCGACGGCGCAGGCTTCGTAGAGGTGTGGCTGCACCCGGTCATCAGCGCCGTGACGGCGGCGAGCACGGCCAGCATGCGCGGCAAACTCATCAGGACATGCTGTCATGAGGTGTGCTCGGGCATGGCGGTGACCTCAGCGGCCGCGGCCGCGTCTTCTGCTAGGTTGGGCAGCGATGAATCGCTTTGTCGCGCCCGCCGCCGCCAGTGTCGTGGTCGGCCTGTTGCTGGGGGCCGCCGCGATCTTCGGGATCACGTTGATGGTGCAGCAGGACACCAAGCCGCCGCTCCCCGGAGGCGACCCGCAGTCGTCGGTGCTCAACCGGGTCGAGTACGGCAACCGCAGCTAGCTAACTCCTGTGCCGTTGTCGCGACGGTGGCTGTGGTTGGCCTCTGCGGTCGCGCTGGCCCTGAGTTTCGGATCCTCACCCGGCCGGATCTCCTCGGACACCAAGCTCGACCTCACCGCCAACCCGGTGCGCTTCCTGGCCCGTGCCGGCAACTTGTGGAACAGCGAGCTGCCGTTCGGGCAGGCGCAGAACCAGGCCTACGGCTACTTGTTTCCGCACGGCGCCTTCTTCGCGGCCGGTCATCTGCTGGGCCTGCCGGGTTGGGTCACGCAGCGGTTGTGGTGGGCGCTGCTGCTGACCGTCGGATTCTGGGGGCTGCTGCGGGTGGCCGAGGCGCTGGGCATCGGCACCCCGTCGTCGCGAGTTGTCGCGGCCGCCGCCTTCGCGTTGTCGCCGCGGGTCCTGACGACGCTGGGGTCGATCTCGTCGGAGACCCTGCCAATCATGTTGGCGCCGTGGGTATTGCTGCCGACGATAAATGCGCTGCGCAGCAGCGATCTCGCCGACCGCTCGGTGCGACGGCTGGCCGGTCAAGCCGGGGTGGCGGTGGCGCTGATGGGGGCCGTCAACGCAATCGCGACGCTGGCCGGGTGCCTGCCCGCGGTGATCTGGTGGGCCTGTCACCGGCCCAACCGGCGGTGGTGGCGCTACACCGGGTGGTTGTCGCTGGCGCTGGCGTTGGCCATGACGTGGTGGCTGGTGGCGCTGATCCTGATGGCGCGGATCAGCCCGCCGTTTCTGGATTTCATCGAGTCGTCCGGGGTGACGACGCAGTGGTCGTCGGTGGTCGAGGTGCTGCGCGGCACCGACAGCTGGACACCGTTCGTGGCGCCCAACGCCACGGCGGGCGCGCCGCTGGTGACCGGGTCTGTTGCGATCTTGGCCACCTGCCTGGTCGCGGCGGCCGGTCTGGCCGGCCTGGCCGGGATGTCCGCGCGCGATGTACCCGGAAGCGGCCGGTTGGTGACGATGCTGCTGCTGGGCATGGTCCTGTTGGGCGTCGGATACAGCGGCGGGCTGGGTTCGCCGGTGGCGCAGCACGTTCAGGCGTTTCTCGACGCCGGCGGCGCGCCGCTGCGCAACGAGCACAAACTCGAGTCGCTGATCCGGATCCCGGTGGTGCTGGGGCTGGCCCAGCTGCTGGGCCGGGTCCCGCTGCCGGGTTCTGCGCCGAAAGCGTTGTGGCTCAAGGCGTTTGCTCACCCCGAGCGCGACAGGCGGATCGCAGTCGGGATCGTGGTGCTGACCGCGCTGACCGCCGCGACGTCGCTGGCGTGGACCGGGCGGATCACCCCGCCCGGCACTTTCGCCGCGATACCCCGGTACTGGCATGACACCGCCGACTGGCTGACTGCGCACAACACCGGGTCGCCGACGCCGGGCCGGGTGTTGGTGGTTCCCGGCGCGCCGTTCGCCACCCAGCTGTGGGGCAACAGCCACGACGAGCCGCTGCAGGTGCTCGGCGACAGCCCGTGGGGAGTCCGCGACTCGATCCCGTTGACGCCGCCGCAGACCATCCGCGCGCTGGACTCGGTGCAACGGCTGTTCGCCGCCGGGACGACCGTCGGCCGGACTCGCCGACACCCTTGCTCGACAAGGTATTTCGTATCTCGTCATGCGCAACGACCTCGACCCGGACACCTCCCGGTCGGCCCGCCCGATCCTGGTGCACCGGGCGATCGACGGGATCGCCGCGGCTGCAGAAGGTCGCCGAGTTCGGCGAACCCGTCGGGCCCGGACCGGTGGCCGGGTTCGTCACCGACAGCGGCCTTCGTCCGCGTTACCCCGCCGTCGAGGTCTATCGTGTCGCCGCGGGCGTCGGCAATCCGGGCGCCCCCTACCTGGCCGACGTCGATGAGATGGCCCGGGTGGACGGCGGACCCGAGGCCCTGCTGCGACTCGACGAACGCCGTCGGCTGTCCGATCAGCCGCCGCTGGGTCCGGTGCTGCTGACCGCCGACGCAGTGGCGCGCGGGCCTGCCGGTACCGCGTCGTCACGTCACCGACACGCCATTGGCCCGCGAGACCGACTACGGCCGGGTCGACGACCACTCGTCGGCTGTCCGGGCCGCCGGCGATGCCCGACACACGTTCAACCGGGTGCTCGACTATCCGACGCCGGGCGCCGACACCGTCTACGGCGCATGGCCCGGCGGCCGGCTGACCGCGTCGAGCTCGTCGTCGGACTCGACGGCGCTGCCCAACGTCGCCACCGCCGCGTCTCCCGCGGCGGCGATCGACGCCGACCCGGCGACCAGCTGGGTGTCCAACGCACTTGCAGTCGGCCGTCGGGCAATGGCTGCAGGTCGACTTCGACCACCCGATGACGAACAGCGTCATCGCGATCACCCCCAGCGCGACCACCATCGGCGCTCAGGTCCGTCGGATCGAGGTCGAAACCGCCACCGGCACAACGACACTGCGGTTCGAGGAGGCGGGCAAGCCGGTCAGCGGGGCACTGCCCTACGGTGAAACCCCGTGGGTCCGGATCACCGCGATCGGCACCGACGACGGATCGCCCGGTGTGCAGTTCGCGATCACCGACTTCTCGATCACCCAGTACGACGCTCACGGCTTCGCGCATCCGATCAACATCCGCCATACCGCCCAGGTCCCCGCTCCCCCGGTGAATGCCGCTGTCGCACAGTGGGATCTGGGACCCGAGCCGCTGGGCAGGCCGGGTTGCGCGAGGGGCCCGACCAACGTGCAATGTGCGGCCTCGATGGCGCTGGCCCCCGAAACGCCGGCCGCCTTCAGCCGAACCCTCAGCGTCCCCGCGCCGATCTCGGTGATCCCCCACGATCTGGGTGCGGGCCCGACCCGGACCCAAGCTGGCCGACCTGCTCGCCGAGCCGGGTACCACCCAGGCGCACGGCGACGCCGATTCGGTCGACGTGCTCGGATCGGCCTACGCCGCGACCGACCGTGATCCGGCCACGGCGTGGACCGCCCCGCAGCGGGTGGTGCAGCACAAGAGCGCCCCGACCATCACCCTCACCCTCCCCCAGCCCACGGAGGTGACCGGGCTACGGCTGACACCGAGTTCGTCTCCGCTACCCACCCACCCGACGATGGTGGCCGTCGACCTCGGTGACGGCCCGCAAGCCCGTACCTTGAAACCCGCCGGCTCGCAGATAGTTTCGCTGACGCCGCGGCTCACCGACACCGTCACGGTCAGCGTGCTGGACTGGAACGACGTCATCGACCGGACCGCGGTCGGCTTCGACCAGCTCAAACCCCCGGGGTTCGCCGAGATCGCGGCGCTGGGCACCGACGGCGCGCCGATCGCCGCCGCCGACGCGGGCCGCAACCGAACTCGCGACGTCACCATCGATTGCGAGCACGGTCCGATCCTCGCGATCGCCGGACGCTTCGTCCACACCGAAGTCCACACCAGAGTCGGTGCGCTCCTCGACGGTGCTCCGGTGACCGCCCGGCCGTGCGACCCGCAGCCAATCGACCTGCCCACCGGCCAGCAGGAGTTAGTCGTAAGTCCCGGGCCACAATTCGTCGTCGACGGCGCGGAACTCACCGGCCCACAGGCCGGCCCGTCGGCCGGTTCGAGCCCGGTGAGCACCGGGGCGTGGGGCCCGGCTCGGCGCGAGGTGCGGGTGGCAGCGGCGAAAACGGCACGGGTACTGGTCGTGCCCGAGAGCATCAACCCCGGCTGGGTGGCACGCACGAGCTCCGGCACGCGCCTGAAAGCGTTGGCGGTCAACGGATGGCAGCAGGCCTGGCTGCTGCCGGCCGGCACGGCGGGCACGATCACGCTGACCTATGCACCCAACTCGCTGTACCGGATCGGCCTGCTCGGCGGGCTTGCGCTGCTGCCGCTGCTGGCGCTGCTGGCGTGGTGGCCGCCACGACGCCGGCCTGCTGACGATCCGGCCGCACAGCCGTGGACGCCCGGACTCTGGGCCGCCGTTCCGGTGTTGGCTGCGGGCGCGGTGATCGCGGGGGCCGCGGGGGTAGCGGTGTTCGGCGTCGCGCTGGGCCTGCGGTGGGCGCTGCGCACGCATCGGCGACGACGCGACAACGTCACGTTGTGGCTGAGCGCCGGCGGCCTGACACTGGCCGGCGCCGCCCTGTCCCGCCACCCGTGGCGATCGGTCGACGGCTACGCCGGCCATTCCGCCTGGGTGCAGTTGTTGGCGCTGATTTCGCTTGCCGCGGTGGCGGCCTCGACGGTGACGCGTAGCCCTGAGCGCTAACGCACAGCTGTGGATGCCGGGTCCATTCGGGGGATCGCGCCCCGACAGGTGACTTGCGATGCCACTGCGCTGCTGTTAGGCGGATAGGCAACGGATTTCCTGTGAGGCGGTGAGACATGGCGATCTTTCGGGTCGACCTGGAGACTTTGGCGGGCTCGGCGGCACACGTCGCCGGGCAGGGTGAGGATCTGGCCAGCGCACACCTGGCTTCGGACAACCGGATAGCGGGTGCCGAGCCGGGTTGGGTGGGCGCCTCCGCCGCGGCGCTGAGCACGACGGCGGCAACGTGGTTGCAGACCTCGCGTCGGCTGCTGACCCGCGTGGGCGACCACGCGCTGGACTTGACGGGCGACGGAATCGCCTTCGCGACAATGGAAGACGCGAACGCCACGGTTTTGCGCTGCATGGATCCGGCCTGACTTGTGACACTGACCGTGGCCGACATCGACCGGTGGAGCGCCGATGCCGTGCGCGAGGTGTTTCACGCGGCCGTCGCGCGTAGCGAAGCGACGTTAGAAGCTGCCCGTCAACTCGATTCGCTGGCGGTATTCGACACCTGGCAGGGAGAGACCGCGGTGGCCCGCCGGCACACCAACGCGTCGATACGCCTCGACCTCGACGCCCACGGCAATGAGTCGCTGGCCGTCGCGCGCGCCGCCGGCAAGGCCGCCGACGACATCGCCCAGTTGCAGTCGGCGCTGAGTGTGTTGCGCCGCGACGCGGCCGAACTGCAAATGACCATCGACCGCCGCGCTAACACCGTGGTGCCGAATTCTAGCTTCAGCGGCCCGCCGATGGCGGTGTTGATCGCCGAGATGCAGCTACAACCGCGTTTGGATGCGATTGTCGCAGAGGCCGATTCGACGGATCGTGAACTGGCGAACGCCATCGACATGGCCGACGGTGATCGGCCGGTGCCGGCGGGCCCGCACGACAACCGGCCGGCTGTCCAGCGGGCGTTGGTTTCGCCGCTGCCCGTCGACCCCATGCAGTTCAACACGCTGTGGAATCAGCTCAGCACTGAGGAAAAGGACTGGTTGTATCGCCAAGACCACGGGATCGGCAACCACCCGGGGATGCCGTGGGATTGCCCCGATCACCTCGGCAAGGACCACTACAACCGGCTGCACATGGACGAGCTCGAAGGGCAGTCCCGGTCCGACGTCGACCGCATACAGCGCAGCATCGACGAATTGACAAGCACGCCGCGCGTAGATGATGGCGCGGTCTATGCGTTGCAGTCGCAACTGAGCGTGGCCAGAAGCCGGCTCGCCGGTTACGCGGCGGTGCGTGCAACGCTGGACTCGACGAGCGGGCCCAGGCGGTACTTGGGGCTGCTCGACGAGTTCGGCCGCGGCGCGGTGTCGATCGGCAATCCCGATACCGCCCGCCGCAACGCGGTCCTCGTCCCGGGCACCGGTCAGGGGTTGGCCCGGCTGCGTTTCAGCGACGACAAATCGTTGGCGATGTACACCGCCACTCTGATCGCTGATCCCGGCCTGCGACCGGACGACGTTGCGGTGACGACATGGATGGGCTACGACCGCCCGATGGATCTCAGCCACGCGGCTTTCCCGCAGCCGGCCCATCACGGCGCAGATCGGTTGGACGCGTTCGAAAACGGGCAACGGGCGTCCCATGTCGGTGCGCCGTCGACCGACACCCTGATCGGTCACAGTTACGGCTCGGCGGTCATCGGCGCGGCCGCCGCGAGTGGACATCACCTCGACGCCGACAACGTCGTCGCCGTCGGCAGTCCTGGCATGATGGTCGACCGGGCCAACCGGCTCGACCTGCACCACGGCGCCCACGTTTACGTGATGCGGGCCGAGAACGACGTGATCAGCATGGGCGGCGTGGTCACCGAATGGACATTGGGGGTCGACCCGATCGCGCCGGGGTTCGGCGCGCAACGCCTGGCCGCCGATCCCGGACCCGCCGGACCGATCGGGCTTCCCAGCGTCGCCGCGCACAGCAGCTACTGGCAGGACGGCAACGTGGCGCTGCAAAACTTCGGCGCCGTCATCGCCGGAGTGCCGCCACCGGCGCGGCGATAACGTTTTTTCGCCGGTCAGACGGGTACGCGCGACATCATGGGCTGGGTGAACGCACCGGAGTACTGGCCGAGCAGGTTGGTGCTCGAGCGCGGCATCGCGGTCATCTACGTGTTTGCGTTCGTTGCGGCCGCGCGGCAATTCCGCGCGCTGCTAGGGGAGCACGGATTATTGCCGATTCCGCGGTATCTGGCCGGGGAGTCGTTCGCGCGGTCGCCGAGCATCTTTCATGTCCACTACTCCGACCGGCTCTTCGCGACGGTCGCCTGGTCGGGCGCGGCGCTGTCGGCGGCGATGGCCGCCGGATTGCCCAACGTGCTGCCGCTGTGGGCCGTTGTCCTGGCCTGGCTGTTGCTGTGGACTCTTTACCTGTCGATCGTGAACGTCGGGCAGACGTGGTACTCGTTCGGCTGGGAGTCGCTGATGCTCGAAACCGGCTTTCTGGCAATGTTTCTCGGCAACGACCGGACGGCTCCGCCGGTGCTGGCGATGTGGCTGGCCCGGTTGCTGCTGTTCCGGGTCGAGTTCGGTGCCGGCCTGATCAAGCTTCGCGGGGATTCCTGCTGGCGGGATCTGACCTGCCTCGACTACCACCACGAGACGCAGCCGATGCCGGGTCCGCTGAGCTGGTTCTTCCACCACCTACCCAAGCGGCTGCACCGGGTGGAGGTCGCGGGCAATCACGTTGCGCAGCTGATCGTTCCGTTCGGCTTGTTCGCCCCCCAACCGGTCGCTAGCATCGCCGGGGCGATCGTCATCGTCACCCAGCTGTGGTTGGTGGCGTCGGGCAATTTCGCCTGGCTCAACTGGTTGACGATCCTGCTGGCCTTCAGTGCGATCGACGCGAGTTCGCTGTCGGTGATACTGCCGATTTCCCACCAGCCGCCATTGGCCGATGCGCCGCGGTGGTTCACCGCGCTGGTGATCGGCTTTACGGCGCTGACCCTGGCGCTGAGCTACCTCCCGGTGCGCAACATGATTTCGCGGCGTCAGCGAATGAACATGTCGTTCAATCCTTTTCACCTGATCAACACCTACGGGGCATTCGGCAGCATCGGGCGCACCCGCCGCGAGGTAGTGATCGAGGGCACCGACGACACCGACATCAACGACCAGACCGTTTGGAAGGAGTACGAATTCAAAGGTAAACCGGGCGGGGTGCGGCGACTGCCTCGGCAATGGGCGCCGTATCACCTGCGACTGGACTGGCTGATGTGGTTCGCCGCGATATCCCCGCAGTACGCCTACTCGTGGTTTCGGCCATTCATCGTGCGGCTGCTGCGCAATGATCCGCCAACGCTGAAACTACTGCGCCACAATCCTTTCCCGAACACGCCGCCACACTACGTCCGCGCCCAGCTGTACCGGTACCGGTTCACCACCGCGGCCGAACTGCGGCGTGATCACGCGTGGTGGCAGCGCACCCTGGAGAGCAGCTATCTGCCCCCAGTTTCGCTGCACTCCTCCACTGCGTAGCTAAGTAACTCAGAGCGTCTCGTCGAGTTCGCCGAGACGGTCGGTCAACCGCAGATTCTCGGAGTAGTCGACCGGACAGCAGATCAGCGAAACCCCGTCCTCGGCCAGCGCGGTCTGCAGCGTCGGCAACAGTTCGTCGGCTTTAGAGATCCGATAGCCCTTGGCGCCGAAGCTTTCCGCGTATTTCACGATGTCGGGGTTGCCGAACTTGACGTAGTGGTGCTCGCCCAACTCGAGGTCCATCTTCCACTCGATCAGGCCGTAGCCACCGTCTTCCCAGATGAGCACCACCAGCGGAATCTTCTCGCGGACGGCGGTCTCGATCTCCTGGGAGTTCATCAGGAAGGCGCCGTCGCCGACCACCGCCAGCACCTTCGACTCCGGTTGCGCCAGCTTGACCCCCATCGCACCGGGTAACGCAAAGCTCATAGTGGACAACCCATTCGAGATCAGGCAGGTGTTGCGTTCGTAGGTGGGATACAGCCGGGCCATCCACATCTTGGTGGCACCGGTGTCGACCAGCACGACGTCACTGCGATCCAACGCTGCACGGGTGTCGGCGACCACGCGTGCCGGCGCCAACGGGTATCGCGAATCTTGTTGTCCGCGAGTGAATTCCTCGTTGAGCAGACCCGCACCGGGAATGTGCGGGTCGGCGGCATAGACGTGATCGTCGAGCGCCTCGGTCAGCGCGTCGAGCGAGGCGCTGATGTCGCCGATGATCCCGACGTCGACCGAGTAGTGCGCGTCGACCTCGGCCGGGAAGCGGTGCACGTGGATGATCTTCTTGTCGGCCTTGGGGTTGATCCGGACCGGGTCGAACTCCTGCAACTCATATCCGACCGCGATGACGGCGTCGGCGTTGTCGAACCCGAAGTTCACATAGTCGTGTCGCATGAACCCTAGTGCCCCGAGCGCGTTGGGATGGTCGTCGGGCATGACGCCCTTGCCGTGGAAGGTATTGGCCACCGGGATGTCGAACTTCTCGGAGAACCGCACCAGCGCATCGGTCGCGTCGGCGCGGGCGGCGCCGTGCCCGGCCAGCACCACCGGACGCTTGGCCTCACGCAGGATGTCGACGGCACGCGCCACCTGACGGAAGGCGGGCGCCTCGGCGCGAACGACATTGCGCGGCAACGGCCCCAGGTCGTAGTCGGCCTCGTCGGCATCGATGTGTTCGGGCACCGCCAGATACACCGCCGCCGGACGTTCGGTCTCGGCGACCTTGAACGCCTTGCGGACCATCTCCGGGATTGCTTGCGCGGTCGGGATGTCGGCGGCCCAGCGGGTGATCGGCGCGAACATCGACACCAGGTCGACGTACTGGTGGGACTCCTTGTACTCACGGTTCTGGCCGACCTGGGCGGAGATCGCCACCAGGGGCGTGCTGTTGGTGGTGGCGTCGGCGACGCCCAGCTGCATGTTGATCGCACCCGGCCCGAGCGTGGCAGACACCACCGCCGCCCGCCCGGTGACCCGGCCGTACATCTCGGCCATGAACGACGCCGCCTGCTCGTGCCGGGTCAGGACGTAGCGGATCTTGGACGAGGCCAGCGCCTTCACGAACCGGATGTTCTCCTCACCCGGCAATCCGAAGACGACCTCGACGCCCTCGTTTTCCAGGCACTTGACTATCAACTCGGCAGCTTTGCTCATCGGCACCTCCCTTTGTGGGAACGATAGTGGCAGGCTAGGTGTTAGACCTTTTACCCAATCTTCAAGCGAAGGATGTCAGCGTGCCCATCGCCACTATCAACCCGGCCACCGGCGAGACAGTCAAGACCTTCACCCCGGCCACCGACAGCGACGTCGAGGCTGCGATCGCCAAAGCTCACGAGCGGTTTCTGGACTACCGCCACTCGACTACGTTCGCCCAGCGCGCCGAGTGGGCCAACGCCACCGCCGACCTGCTCGAGAAGGAAGCCGACGACGTCGCGGCGATGATGACGCTCGAGATGGGCAAGACGCTCAAGTCCGCCAAGGCCGAAGCGCTGAAGTGCGCCAAGGGTTTCCGCTACTACGCCGAAAACGCCGAGAAACTGCTGGCCGACGAGCCGGCCGAGGCGTCGAAGGTCGGCGCGAAGCGCGCCTACACCCGGTGGCAGCCGCTCGGCGTGGTGCTGGCGGTGATGCCGTGGAACTTCCCGCTCTGGCAGGCCGTCCGGTTCGCCGCGCCCGCGCTGATGGCCGGCAACGTCGGCCTGCTCAAGCACGCCTCCAACGTGCCGCAGTCGGCGCTGTACCTGTCCGACGTGATCGCCCGCGGCGGTTTCCCGGACGGCTGCTTCCAGACCTTGCTCGTCTCGTCCAGCGCGGTCGAGGCGATCCTGCGTGATCCGCGGGTCGCCGCGGCGACGCTCACCGGTAGCGAGCCGGCGGGACAGTCCGTCGCCGCCATCTGCGGTGACGAGATCAAGCCATCCGTGATGGAACTCGGCGGCAGCGACCCGTTCATCGTGATGCCCTCGGCCAACCTCGACGAGGCCGTCGACACCGCGGTCACCGCCCGGGTGCAGAACAACGGTCAATCCTGTATCGCCGCAAAGCGTTTCATCGTGCACAGCGACATCTACGACGCCTTTGTCGACAAGTTCGTCGAGAAGATGGAGGCCCTCAAGGTCGGCGACCCGACCGACCCGGACACCGACGTGGGTCCGCTGGCCACCGAATCGGGTCGCGACGAGATCGCCAAGCAGGTCGATGACGCCGCGTCGGCGGGCGCCAAGGTCCGCCTCGGCGGCAAGGCGCTGGACCAGCCGGGCTGGTTCTACCCGCCGACGGTGATCACCGACATCACCAAGGACATGGCCCTCTACAAAGAAGAGGTGTTCGGTCCGGTCGCCTCGATGTACCGGGCGTCGGACATCGACGAGGCGATCGAGATCGCCAACGCCACCACGTTCGGGCTCGGGTCCAACGCGTGGACCAACGACGAGGCTGAGCAGGAACGCTTCATCGACGACATCGAGGCCGGCCAGGTCTTCATCAACGGCATGACGGTGTCCTACCCCGAACTCGGGTTCGGCGGGGTCAAGCGTTCCGGCTACGGTCGCGAACTCGCGAACCTCGGCATCCGCGCGTTCTGCAACGCCAAGACGGTGTGGGTCGGCGAATCCAGTAGCGGCTCCGCGTCCGGCGGCTCGAAGGTCGAGTAACCGCTAGACACCCGCGCCTGCAAGGACTTTGGCGTCCTCTTCGGCGAAGGTGTCTTCCAGCTGCACCGGCGAGTAGTCGAGGTCGATCTCCTCCAGCGGTCGACCGCGGGCGCTGCTGATCGTGCCGAAGCGCCGCATTCCCTTGTCGGCGGCGTACTGCATGAACTCATCCACCGAGAGGCCGAAGGGCATCGGGTCGTAGAGCGCGAAGCCCTCCTCGATCAGGCGCAGTCCGAGCGGCATCAGTTCGTTCATCCGTGTCTCGAAGACGCCCCAGTTGGCGTCGTCGGCGGCGACGTGACGCCGGCAGGTGAACGTGCCCCACGCCATGTGGCGGCGTTCGTCGTCACCGATGCGCCGGACCAGTGTCTGCATGCCCGGCAGGATTCCGCGGTCCACACAGATCTTGTGCCAGCCGAAGTACCCGGTCAGCGCCAACATTCCTTCGACCATGTGGTTGTAGGTGACCGACGCCCGGATCTGGGCTGCCGGCGACGGGTCGGTCGACAGCGCGTTGAGCGACTCGGGCAACTCTTCGTAGAAGATCTTGCGATAGGTCGGCACGTCCTCGAGATACTCGTGCAGGTCGTCGGTGATACCGACGGCGTCGAGCCACATCCGGAACACTTGGGTGTGCTTGGCCTCTTCGAAAGCGAACTGCGTCAGATACATTTCGTCGCCGAGGCGGCCTTCGGCGCGCATCGCGGCCATGAACGGCTGGATGTCCTCGGTGACCGCTTCTTCGCCGGCGATGAACTCCGCGCACAACCGGGTGGCGTAGTGGCGCTCGTCGTCGGTGAGCGTCTCCCAGTCGGCACGGTCACGGGAGAAGTCGATGTCGGCGGGGTTCCAGAACTTGGCGTTACCTCCGGCGAACAGCTTCAGCGGCAGGCTGTCCCAATTCAGTCCTCCAGCGACCATGGATCGCGTACTCGTGCGTGTCATGTGACCTCCTCAGATCTTTTGCGGATGAATTTCTGTGCTGCTTACGGGAGCGAATGCGGCCGCCAGGACGGCCACCAGGCGGCGTACCGCCAGCGCCGGCTGCTCTGGGCTGGGTTCGTCGAGCCCCAGGATCGGGTCGAGCCCGCGCATGTACGGCGCCAAGGCCAGGTGCGGAAAGATCAACAGCAGCAACGACATCAACGCTTCGGTGTCGGCGTCCTTGCGAAAGTCGCCGCGCAGCTGAGCTTCTCGCACCAGCGGCCGCAGCACTTCCAGGTAATGACGATGGATGACGCTGCGCACGCTGATCCGGGCGTCGGTGTCGACCTCGAGGCTTGCCGCCGCGTGCAGCGAGCGCTCGTGTGGGTGGTCGGCGAAGTAGGCGATCCACACGTCGAGCCAGTCGGTCAAAAAGTCGAAGAACGGCCGGCTCGGATCGAGGTCACGATCCGCGCCTCCATGTACGCGCGCACCCGCTGGCTGGCCACGTCGGTGATGAACGCGTAGAGATCGCGCTTGTCGGCAAAGTATTGGAACAGGCTGCCTTTGGCCACGCCCGCCCGCCGGGCGATGACATTCAAACTGCCGCCCGAGAAGCCGTGAGCACCGAACTCCGCCTCCGCCGACTCGATCACCGCGGCGCGGCGCGCAGGGTCGACGCGAGCCCAGGTAACCGTCGGCATTGCCCTCCTCCATCGGAATGACCACTGGTCACTTTACTGTGAGCCACATCACTTCGCAAGGGTCTGACGCCGGTCAATGTTGCTACGGCTAGCCCGCGCCGGCGGTAAGAAGTTAACTAGTCACAAGCCCGGCTGGGTGCGACGCCGAACCGAGGGGTGCTGACCGAATGGCCGAACGTACCAACGCCTGGCCCAGCCTGCGGGTCGACGACTGGACACCGACGCGGGACACACTAGCCACACAGGCGTATTCCGGTGGATTAGTCGCGATCACGGTTTCGGTGATCGAGCCCAACCGCAAGGCTTAGCATCAACTTGTGTCGCAACTGAATACCGCTTCCGGCCCTGTCGATACCGGCGATATCGGCGTCACGCTCATGCATGAGCACGTGTTCATCATGACCACCGAGATCGCGATGAACTACCCGGAGGCATGGGGCGACGAGGACAAACGGGTGGCCGACGCCATCGACCGGCTCAACGAGCTGAAGTCACGCGGCGTCGACACGATCGTCGACCTCACCGTGATCGGGCTGGGCCGCTACATCCCGCGCATTGCCCGCGTCGCTGCGGCCACCGACCTGAACATCGTCGTCGCCACCGGTCTGTACACCTACAACGACATCCCGTTCCGGTTCCACTACGAGGGCCCCGGCGGCATGCTGGACGGTCCGGAGATCATGACCGACATGTTCGTTCGCGACATCGAGGAGGGCATCGCGGACACCGGCATCAAGGCCGGCATCCTCAAGTGCGCCACCGACGAACCCGGCGTCACCCCGGGTGTCGAGCGGGTGCTGCGCGCGGTGGCCCAGGCCCACAAGCGCACCGGGGTGCCGATCTCCACGCACACCCATGCGGGGCTGCGGCGCGGACTCGAGCAGCAGAAGATCTTCGAAGAAGAGGGCGTCGATCTGAGCCGGGTGATCATCGGGCACTCCGGCGACAGCACCGACATCGGCTATCTCGAAGAGCTCATCGCCCCGGGCTCCTACCTCGGCATGGACCGATTCGGCCTCGACGTGATCTCGCCGTTCGAGGACCGGGTCAACATCGTTGCGCAGATGTGCGAGCGCGGGCACGCCGACAAGATGGTGTTGTCCCACGACGCCAATTGCTATTTCGACGCGCTGCCTGAAGAGCTGGTGCCGCAGATGGCACCGAACTGGCACTACCTGCACATCCACAACGACGTCATCCCCGCCCTGAAGGAGCGCGGCGTCACCGACGAGCAACTGCACACCATGCTGGTCGACAACCCGCGCCGGATCTTCGAGCGGCAGGGCGCCTACGCGTGACGGCCCCGGTCCCGCCGATCGGAGCCCAGATCTCGGCGCTGGCCGCGCTCGCTCCCGACGAGCCCGCCGTCACGTGCGACGGGCGCACGCTGACTCGCGGTGAACTCGACCGCTCGACGAACCGGCTGGCCCGCGCGTACGCCGAGCGCGGCGTGGGCGTCGGCGACTACGTGACGATGGTGCTGCCCAACTCGATCGAGTGGATCCAGGCCGCGGTGGCGTGCTGGAAACTGGGCGCGGTGCCGCAGCCGCTGTCCGCGCGACTGCCCGACGCGGAGCTGGCCGGGTTGCTGGAGCTGCGGCCACCGGCGTTGTTGGTCGGTCGGCTGGGGCAGCCCGAGATCAACAGTGTGCCAATCGGATTCGAGCCCGACCCGTCGTTGTCCGACGCGGCGCTGCCCGAAGCGGTGTCGCCGGTATGGAAGGCGATGGGGTCGGGTGGCAGCACCGGCCGTCCCAAACTCATCGAATCCGGCGGCGACAGCAGGATCCCGCCGGCGATCGGCTATCCACTGGGCGCCCAGGAAGGTGATATCACGCTGGTCCCAGTTCCGTTGTCGCACAACACCGGTTTCACGACAGCGACCATCGCGCTGCTGATGCGCCACCACCTGGTGCTGATGAGCCGCTTCGAGCCGGAGCAGTTCCTGCGGCTGATCACCGACCATGGCGTGACGTTCCTGACGACGGTGCCGACCATCATGCAGCGGTGTCTGCCGGTGTACTACGAGAATCCCGACGCCTTCGACCTTTCGTCGCTGCGCCGGTTCTGGCATCTGGGTGCGCCGTGCCCGCCTGCGATCAAGCAGGCCTGGATCGACCTGCTCGGCCCGGAGAAGGTCTGGGAACTGTACGGCGGCACCGAATTACAGGCGCTGACGTTCATCTCCGGTGACCAGTGGCTGGCCCACCGCGGCTCGGTCGGGATCGTGGTGGCCGGCGAGATGAAGGTGCTCGACGACGACGGCAACCCCTGCCCGCCCGGCGAGGTGGGAGAGATCTACATGCGGCCCAGCCCGGGCAGCGGCCCCACCTATCGCTACGTCGGCGCCACCGCGAAGTCGCGTGACGGCTGGGATTCGCTGGGCGACCTCGGCTACTTCGACGCCGACGGGTTCCTCTACATCTCCGACCGCCGGGTCGACATGTTCACCGTCGGTGGCCGCAACGTCTACCCGGCCGAGATCGAGGCCGCGCTGTCCGAGCACCCAGATGTGCTGTCCTGCTTGGTCGTCGGGGTCCCCCATGAGGACCTGGGACAGGTGCCCTACGCCCTGGTGCACGCCGCCGTCACGCTGGACGAGGCAGGCGTGCAGGAGTTCCTGCGCGACCGGATCGCGGGGTACAAGGTGCCGGCGACCGTCGAATTCGTCGACGCCCCGCTGCGCGACGATGCCGGCAAGGCCCGCCGTTCCGCGGTCCGCAGCGAGATCATGGCGCGATTGCGTCTTCTTGACGCGGGCTGATGGTCGTGTCGTTGCGCGATGTGCCGCGATTTTCCCAGCGCCGCAACGCTTCCCGGCACGGCGATTCGACGAGCGCGTAGCTCACCGCGGAGATCGCGATGGTGAAGCCCAGCGTCAGCGTCAGCACCTCGACCAGGTGTCCGTGGAAGGCGAACTGACCGATGACCGGAAACACCATCGTCAGCGCGGCGAGATGCCAGATGAAAATCCCGTACGACCAACGTCCCAGCGTCACCATCGGGGCGCTGCCCAGAAACCAGTGGCGGTCGCCGGGCCGGTCGAGCACCAGCGGCGCCACGAGACCCGCGGCGACCAGCGCGCCCATCGCGGTCTTGACGGTGAATTGCGCGTTGCTGCTCGGCACGAGTCCAGCCGGGCCGGCCAGCGGCGAGGCCGCGACCAGATAGGCCGCCACGACCATGGCGGCCATCAAGAATCGGTGCCGCGCCAGGCGGTGCGCCCAGCCGGTCGGGCGGTAGATCCACTCGGCGAGCAGCATGCCCGCGGCGAACCAAGAGAAAAAGGCCGGCGGCCACGTCAACGGGTTGAGGCCGGGCGGGGCGTGAAACGGAATCCAGCCCCACAACAGGCTCGCCACGGCCAGCGCCCCGATGGCCGGGATCCGGGCGCGGACCGGGAGGCGGGCGGCCAGCATCGCGAGGATCGGCAGGGCGAGGTAGAAGCTGACTTCGACCGACAGGCTCCACATCTGGGTCAGGCCGGCGGTCAGCGTCAGCGGGACATAGACCTGGGTGAGCGAGAGATTCGCCAGCCACACCGTCAGATTCGGGTGATTGCCGTCGGGCAGCAGCGTCAGGATCACCACGACCGCAACCAGATAGGCGGGCATGATGCGCACGACCCGCGATCGCAGGTAGTGGCCGGTGGCCGGGCGCGGCGCGAGGCCGTGGGCCGCGGCGGCGTGGCTGCGCCACAACAGGAATCCGGACAGCGCGAAGAACACCGCGACGGCGAGATCGAAGCGGCCGAACAGCCGCCCGTCGAATCCTCGTGCGTGTCCGGTATCGAACGCCACGTGGGTGATGACGACCCCGATCGCGGCGCACGCCCGCATCCCTTCGACAGCGGGCAGGAACTTGCGCGTGCCGCCCACCTGCCCGGCATCCATCAGCTCCTCAGCATCGCCGCGCTCTGCATCGTCACCGGCGGCGTTCATACGGACAGTCTGCCCGCCACCCGATTTGCCCACCGTGGGGACATAAACCGCTGCCTTAAATAATGCTGTTAGGGTCGAACGAGTTTTGCTTCGCCGCAGCGCGGTAAGTGGGTGTAACCCCAGGTCGCCGAGGGTACAGACACCGGACGAGACCAGAAGGAGGTCACGGCAACGTGAACCGAGCAGTCATGTTGCGGATGGCCGCGTGCGGAATCATGGGACTCGGTGCCGCGTTGTTGATCGCGGCTCTGTTGCTGTGGACCTACACCGGTAGCCGGATCACGAAGATTCCACTCGATCTGGATGCGACGCTGATCGGCGAAGGCAACGGCACTGTCGTCGATCCGGGTTCGCTCTACAGTCCAAAGCTCGTCGTCGACAAGAACGTGCCGGTGGTGGCCCAGCAGCAGATTGATGTCGAATCCCCGGCCAACGCCGACGTCGTGACGTTCCAGGTGGGTAGCTCGGTTCGACGCAGCGACAAGCAGAAGGACTCCGGTTTGCTGCTCGCACTGGTCGACACGGTCACGCTCAACCGCAAGACCGCCTCGGCGGTGTCCGACGACACCCACCCCGGTGGCGCGGTGCAGAAGCCGCGCGGCTTCAAAGACGAAAGCCCGGCCACCAACATCGCGTTGCCGCACGAGGGGCTGTCGTACCGGTTCCCGTTCCACACCGAGAAGCGCTCCTACGCATACTTCGACCCGATTGCGCAGAAGGCGTTCGAGGCCAACTACACCGGCGAAGAGGACGTCAACGGCCTGACCGCCTACAAGTTCACCCAAGACGTCGGCTATGACGCCGACGGCAAGCTCGCCGAGCCGGTCCGGTATCCATCGCTGTACGCCGACGACGCCGACAGCAAGCTCACCAATAGCGCGGAGATGTGGGGCGTGCCGGGCGATCCCGACGAAAAGATCACGATGACGCGCTATTACGCCGCGCAGCGGACGTTCTGGGTGGACCCGGAATCGGGGACGATCGTCAAAAAGCAAGAGCGCGCCAACCATTACTATGCGCGCGACGCGTTGAAGCCCGAGGTGACGCTGGCTGACTACAAGGTCACGTCGACCGAGGAGACGGTTGAGGCGCAGGTCAACGCCGCACGCAATGAGCGCGATCGGCTCGCGCTGTGGTCGCGGGTGCTGCCGATCACGTTCACCGCGGCGGGGGTGATCGCGCTGATCGGTGGGCTGCTGCTCGGCTCGTTCAGCCTGCGAACCGAAACCGCGCTGAATGAATCGGGTTCGGAAGACGACGAGCAGGGCTTCTTCGGACGCGGCGAGCCGCCGCCGGCGCGGGTACCCGGCGCCGAGGCGGAGACCGAGAAGATTCCCACCCAACCTAAGGACGTCAAGCGGGACGGCCCGTCGAGTACGGGAAGCCCTCCGGCGTCTGGCCCGCCCGATCCTTCTTAGCTAGTTCACGGCGTGCGCTGGTCTCGGCCCGGGTACGCGCTCGCGTTGGCGCTGGTGGTGGTGGCTCCGCTGCTAGGCCCGGGCTACTTATTACTGCGCGATGCGGTGTCCACCCCGACTTCGTATGTGACCGATAGCGCGCTCGGACTGGTCTCGGCTCCCCGGGCAACGCCGCAGGATTTCGCGATCGCCGTGGCCTCGCACTGCATCGACGGCGGCATCGTGGTCAAGGCGCTGCTGGTGCTGGGTCTGTTTCTGGCCGGTTGGGGGGCGGGCCGATTGGCCTCGGTGCTGGTGCCGGAATCCGGTGCGGGGGGCCAATTTGCCGCGATCACGTTGGCGATTTGGAATCCCTATGTCGGCGAGCGACTCTTGCAGGGACATTGGAGCCTATTGCTCGGCTATGGCTGTCTGCCGTGGGCAGCGACGACGATGGCATCGTTGCGCATGGCCGAAACACTCTCGTGGAGGGGACTTTTCGGTCTGGCGTTCTGGTTCGCGCTGGCGGGTCTGACTCCGACCGGCTTGATCCTCGCCGCAATCGTTGGGCTGACGTGCGTCGCGATGCCCGGCGGTTACTCGCGTCGGCGTTGCGCTGCAATGACATTGGGTGCCGCGGTCTTGGCTGCGTTGCCGTGGCTGGCCGCGTCCGCAGTGGGGTTGTCGTCGTCGGACATGTGGACACACACCCCGGGCATCGCCGCGTTCGCCGCACGCGCAGAGCCCGGCCTGGGCACACTGGGCAGCCTGGCCAGCTTGGGCGGCATCTGGAACGCTGACGCGGTACCAGCTTCGCGCACAACGTATTTCGCCGTGGTATCCGCTGTCGTGCTGCTCGCGGTGCTGGTGGCCGGCGCGATTGCTTTGCGGACTTCTCGTGTCGTGCGGCCGTTACTGGCGCTGTCTGCGGCGTCGGTGCTGATTCCCGCCGCCCTGGCGACCGGTCCGGGTCTCGCGGCGCTGCACGCCGTGGTCGAGGCCGTGCCGGGACTGGGCGTTCTGCGGGACGCGCAGAAGTGGGTTGCCCTGGCGATGCCCGGCTACGCGCTGGCGGCCGCGGGAGCGGTCCTGACGTTGCGACGTTGGCTGCGTCCCGTGTCAGCAGCTCTGTTGTGCTGCCTCGCGCTGATTCTCTCGTTGCCCGACATGGCCTGGGGTGTTGCGGGGCAGGTCAACGCGGTGCACTACCCCGGCGATTGGCAGGCCGTCGCCGCGCTGATCAACCGCGAGCCCGCCGAGGTTGCGGTGTTGCCCGCCGACAGCATGCGGCGGTTCGCCTGGTCGGGTCCGGCGCCGGTGCTCGACCCCTTGCCGCGATGGCTGCGCGCCGACGTGCTGGCGACCGGCGACCTGACGATCTCCGGCACGACCGTACTCGGCGAGGGCGACCGAGCGCGCGAGGTGCAGCGATTACTGCTGGCCGGTGCCGACCCGGGTCGGCTACGCGCAGCCGGCGTGGGCTGGTTGGTTGTCGAGACGGGCACACCCGGCGACATGAGCACCGCCGCAGGGACTCCTGCTCGACTGCCGGTGGTATATCGCGGGCGAGACCTGAAGCTGTACCGGGTCGGCGGGAACACCGCCGGCGCGTCAGCGCTTCGACGAGCAATCGTTATCGCCGCGCATCTGGCGTGGCTGGCGATGCTGCTCGGCGGGGCTGTCGGGTTGGCGATTACGGGGCGGTGGCGGTTGTCACACCACGCCGGCGACGCGGCCGCCGGCGGCGACTGACTCCAGCACCGACCGCATCGCGTCCGCGCTTTGCCGCCAGGAGAATTCGGCACTGCGGGCCTGCGCCTTGGCGCCGAGTTCGTCGCGCAGCACCGGGTCGGCCAGTAGCTGCTCGAGCCGGTTCACCAGGTCGGCGCGGCCGTCGACCAGCACTCCGGTCACGCCGTCGATGATCGAGTCGACCAGTCCACCCGAGGACCGGTAACCGATGGTGGGCACCGCATGCTGAGCCGCCTCGATGACCGCCAGACCCCAGCCCTCTTTGCGCGACGGCAGGACGTGCACCCACGCGCGTTGCAGGACAACGTGTTTGGCCTCATCGTCCACATGGCCGTGAAACGTCACCGCATCGATGATCCCGAGCTGCCGCGCATGGTCGACCAACCGTCGCTCCCACCAACCGCCACCGACGACGTCGAGGTGCAGATCCGGGATCGAGGTCCGTAGCCGGGCCACCGCGTCCAACGCGTCCTCGATCTGCTTGTGCGGCACTAGCCGTGACAGCACGACCACGCACGGCGACGAAGCCCGCGGGCCCATCAACGTCGACGCGGGTGCCTCGTCGATTCCATTGCGCACCACTGCAATTCGCTCGTTGCCGACACCGAGGCTGACCAGGTCGCGGGCTGACGGCAGCGACACCGTGACGTACTGATTGCGGCGATTCAGCTTGGGCGACAACCGTGATTCGACGAACCAGCCCACCCGGCTGAGGAACCAGCCGGCCACCGGCCACTGCTCGCGGTGGCAATGGTGCACCAGTACCGCGACGCGGGAGCCGTAGATCAACCGGGCGAGGAAAGGAAGGCCGTTCTGGGTGTCGACGACGACATCGGGCCGAACCCGTCGCAGCGGTCCGAGGCCGAGCCTGGCCGCAGCCATCGCGAGCATCGCCCAGATGTAGACCGAATACCGCCCGCCGACGCGGTCGATGCGGACGCCGTCGATGACTTCCCGCCGCGGCGCACCCGGGGTATCGCGCGGTGCGCAGCGTGACGTCGACGCCGGAGGCGGCCAGCTGCGCGCCGATGCGCTGCAGGTAGGTTTCACTGCCGCCGCCCTGCGGGTGCCCGGTATCGCGCCAGCACAGAAGCAGCACTGAGCGCACACCGGACATCCGGCCAGCCTAGCGGGGCGACGATGCAGGGCTCGCACGACGATGCGCAGGAGCCTTCGAAATTGGCAATGCCCGGGCTTTAGGGTTGGCCGGTGGTTGTGACCGAGGCGTTTGCGCGGCGGGCGACCCTGCGCCGCTCGGTGCGGCTGTTGTCCAGCTTTCGCCACGAGCGACGCGACCCGCCGCGTTTCTACGGCCCGTTGGCGGCCGACACCGTCGACATGGTGAGCGATCTGTGGCAGGGCATCCACGGCGAACGACCGGTCGGGCGCCGTGTGCTCGATGTCGGCGGCGGGCCGGGATATTTTGCCAAGGCGTTCACCGACGCGGGTCTGCACTACATCGGCGTCGAGCCCGACCCGAACGAAATGCACGCCGCGGGGCCGGTTTTGGCGCGTGACTCCGTCACCTTTGTCCGGGCGTCAGGCATGGCGCTGCCGTTCGCCGACGACAGCGTCGACATCTGCCTCTCGTCGAACGTCGCCGAGCACGTGCCGCGGCCGTGGGAATTGGGCGGCGAGATGTTGCGGGTCACCCGGCCCGGCGGCCTGGTGGTGCTGTCATACACCGTGTGGCTCGGCCCGTTCGGCGGTCACGAGATGGGCCTGACCCACTACCTCGGCGGCGCCCGGGCGGCGGCACGCTACGCCCGCAAACACGGCCATGCGGCCAAAAACAACTACGGGTCGTCGTTGTTCGCCGTCTCGGCGGCGGACGGCCTGGACTGGGCTACGAGTACGGGCGCCTTGATCGCCGCGTTCCCGCGCTACCACCCGAAATGGGCCTGGTGGCTGACAGCTGTGCCGGTGGTGCGTGAGTTCCTGGTGAGCAATCTCGTGCTAGTACTTCGGCCGCGAGAATGAAACGTGTTCTCGTTTCGCCGTGGCTTGGGTAGGGTGGCGGCCATGCCCGCCGGCGACGATCGACAGGGCAGCGCGATTGCAAGAATCGAGAGGAGCGGCGGAAAATGACTGACGTCACAACGAAGCAAGCTACAACGGAGTACGACAAGCTTTTCATCGGCGGCAAGTGGACCGAGCCGTCGACGTCCGAGGTCATCGAGGTGCACTGCCCCGCCACCGGCGAATACGTCGGCAAGGTGCCGATGGCGGCGCCGGCCGACGTCGACGCCGCGGTTGCCGCGGCCCGCGCCGCGTTCGACAGTGGACCGTGGCCCTCGACCCCGCCGAAGGAGCGCGCGGCGGTCATCGCCGGCGCGCTCAAGCTGATGGAGGAGCGCAAAGACCACTTCGTCAAGCTGCTTGGCGACGAGACCGGCCAGCCGCCGATGTCCGTCGAGACCATGCAGTGGATGAGCGGCATCGGATGTCTGAACTTCTTCGCCGGTCCCGCCGTCGATCAGGTCAAGTGGCAAGAGGTCCGCAACGGCGGCTACGGGCAGACCATCGTCCATCGTGAACCACTCGGTGTGGTGGGCGCGATCGTGGCGTGGAACGTCCCGCTGTTCTTGGCGATCAACAAGTTGGGCCCGGCGCTGCTGGCCGGCTGCACTGTGGTGCTCAAGCCGGCCGCTGAAACACCCTTGAGCGCAAATGCTTTGGCGGAGGTGTTCGCCGAGGCCGGTCTGCCCGAGGGTGTGCTGTCGATCGTTCCCGGTGGCGTCGAGACCGGACAGGCACTGACGTCCAACGCGGGAGTCGACATCTTCTCGTTCACCGGCAGCTCGGCCGTCGGCAAGGAAATCGGCAAGCGCGCCGCCGAGATGCTCAAGCCGTGCACGCTGGAGCTGGGCGGAAAGTCGGCGGCCATCCTGCTCGAGGACGTCGACCTGGCCGCCTCGGTCCCGATGCTGGTGTTCTCCGGGCTCATGAACACCGGGCAGGCCTGCGTGGCGCAGACCCGCATCCTGGCTCCGCGTTCGCGGTACGACGAAATCGTCGAAGCGGTGGGCAATTTCGCGGCCTCGCTGCCCGTCGGGCCGCCGACGGATGCGGGTGCGCAGATCGGTTCGCTGATCTCGGAGAAGCAGCGGGACCGTGTCGAGGGATACATCGCCAAGGGTGTCGAGGAGGGGGCACGCCTGGTGACCGGCGGTAAGCGGCCCGAAGGACTGGACGACGGTTTCTACGTCCAGCCCACCGTATTCGCCGACGTCGACAACAAGATGACGATCGCGCAGGAAGAGATCTTCGGCCCGGTGCTGAGCATCATTCCTTATGACACCGAAGAGGACGCGATCGAGATCGCCAACGACTCGGCGTACGGGCTGGCCGGCAGCGTGTGGACCACCGACGTGCCGCGCGGTATCAAGATCTCCGAGCAGATCCGCACCGGCACCTACGCGATCAACTGGTACGCGTTCGACCCGTGCTGTCCGTTCGGTGGCTACAAGAACTCGGGCATCGGCCGCGAAAACGGACCCGAGGGCGTCGAGCACTTCACCCAGCAGAAGAGCGTGCTGATGCCGATGGGCTACACCGCCGAGTAGCGTCAAATGCCTTACCGCGAGACTGCGGCGCCGCGCTCTCGTGGTCGAGACTGCGGCCAGCCGCGGTTTCGAGCGGCGAATGGCGACTAGAACGCCTCTTCGCCTAGCTGCATGATCGCGAGGTCGACGTTCGCGGCGATGCCGCGTTCGGCGGTCAACCGGGGCAGCATGTTGTTGACGAAAAACCTTGCCGTCGTGACTTTTCCGGCATAGAAGGAGCGATCGGCCGGGCTCGGGTCGCCGTCGAGCGCGTGCAGCGCGACCTCGGCCTGCCCCAGGAGCAGCCAACCGATCAACAGATCGCCGACCGCCATCAGGAAGGGCACCGACTCCAGGCCGACACGGTAGAGCTCGGTAGCGCTCTGCTGCGAATCGACGAGGTAGCCGGTCATGGTGGCGACCCAGCCCTGCAGATCGTCGACCGCGGTGGCCAGTCGCTCACGGGTATCGGCGAGCTCGGGGCGGGCCTCGTCGCTGTCGATGAACCCCTCGATCTGCTTGATCAGATGGGTCAGTGACGCGCCATGGTCGCGGACGATCTTGCGGAAGAAGAAGTCCTGCGCCTGAATCGCGGTGGTGCCCTCGTAGAGCGAGTCGATTTTGGCGTCGCGGATGTACTGCTCGATCGGATAGTCCTGCAGGAAGCCGGAGCCGCCGAACGTCTGCAGGGATTCGGTCAGGGTTTGGTAAGCCCGTTCGGAGCCAACGCCTTTCACGATCGGCAGCAGCAGGTCGTTGACCCGCTCCGCCAAGTCGGCGTCGGCGCCGGACACTATCGCGGCGGCTCTTGGCTCTTGGTGGGCCGCGGTGTAGAGGTAGAGCGCCCGCAGCCCCTCCGCATAGGCCTTTTGCGTGAGCAGCGCCCGGCGCACGTCGGGGTGGTGGATGATCGTGACCCGCGGCGCGGTTTTGTCGGTCATCTGGGTGAGGTCGGCGCCTTGCACTCGAAACTTGGCGTAGTCCAACGCATTCAGATAGCCCGTCGACAGCGTGGCAATAGCTTTGGTACCGACCATCATTCGGGCGTATTCGATGACCTTGAACATCTGCGCGATCCCGCGGTGGCTGTCGCCGACCAGCCAGCCGATCGCGGGGGTGCCGTGCTGACCGAAGGTTACCTCGCAGGTGGCTGAAACCTTGAGACCCATTTTGTGTTCGACGTTGGTGACGAACACCCCGTTGCGCTCCCCCGGCTCGCCGGTCTCGGGGTCGAGTAGAAACTTCGGCACCAGGAACAGGCTCAGCCCTTTGGTTCCCGGGCCGGCACCCTCGGGCCGGGCCAACACCAGATGCATGATGTTCTCGAACACATCGTCGCTGTCGCCGCTGGTGATGAACCGCTTGACGCCATCGATGTGCCAGGTGCCGTCACCCTGATCGACCGCCTTGGTTCGGCCCGCACCGACATCGGATCCAGCGTCGGGTTCGGTGAGCACCATCGTCGCGCCCCAGTTGCGGTCGATCGCCAGTGTGGCCCAATGTCGTTGCTGCTCATTGCCGATGCCGTACAGGATGTTGGCCATGATCGGGCCCGCCATGTACATGAACACGGCAGGGTTGGCGCCGAGCACCAATTCGTTGACCGCCCACTGCACCATCGACGGCGCCGGTATACCGCCGACGTCCTCGTTGAGCCCGACCCGAAACCACTCGCCCTGTCGCCACGCATCGAGCGACTTCTTGAATGCCTCGGGCAAGGTGACGACGTGCGTGTCGGGGTCGAACGTCGGCGGATGCCGGTCGCTCTCGGCGAATGACTCAGCGACCGGACCCTCGGCCAATCGGGCCGCCTCGGAAAGCATCTGCCGCACCGAGTCGCCGTCGAGGTCACCGAACGCGTCGTCGGCGAGCACCTCGTCCAACCTCAGCGATTCGAACAGGTTGAACTCTAGGTCGCGCACATTGCTCTTGTAATGGCCCATCGCTGATGCCTTTCAATCGCCTGGGCCGAGCCTAACTCCGCCGACCGCCGGAAACGTCAGCTCTTGCGGTGAAGTGTCAGCGCAGCCTCTGCGCGAACTCGACGATGTTGCCGTCGGGGTCGGCGACGTGCAGAGTCCTCTCCCCCCACGGCCGGTCGACCGGCCCGCTGAGGATCTCCACGCCGAGGTTGGTCAACCGCCGCGCCTCGCCGTCGACGTCGTCGACGATGAAGCCGATCTCGCTGCAGGGCGGGGTGCCGCCACCGCGCCCGATCAGCTCGGGCAGCTTGGCACGTTCGAAAAGCGAGAACTTCGTGTTCTCCATCGCAAACTCGACATAACCGTCCCCTTCGACCCGCACCGCGAGCCCAAGGATGTCGCGGTAGAAGTCCACCGACCGTCCGAGCGATTCGACGTAGTGGATGACGTAGTCGATCCGGGCCACCAGGCCACCGTATCGACCCTGCCGACTTTCGCGCATGGCGAATTAATATGTATCTGACCATAATTTCGGCCTGAATCCCCTGGGGGAGATGCCGATGGCACAGCTCACACAGACGTCCTGTTTAGGTCCCTGTTCAGCGGGGTAAAGGTTTTCAGCTTGATTGCTAGACGCAAGTCTTATATGTTTTAACCCATAATCATGAGTCGGACGGACCCGGCGCATGGCGCAGCAGCAGGAGAAGACCATGCTGATCGTCGAACTCAACGTCGCCGGTTACCGCGTGAGCGGGGAATGGGCCGGCCTGCGCCGCAGCACGCTGCGGCCCGCGCGCTTCACCCCGCGCACCATCCATTGGCGGATGCCGCAGCTCCGCCAGACTCCCGCCGCCTGACGCCCATCAGGAAGCGCCCATGTCGTTAGCGACTCATGCTCGCCGCAAGCGCGGCGACACCCGAACCAAGATGCTGGTCAGCGCCGCCGAGGTGATGCGAGAGCGCGGCGCCGCCGGCGTCACCATCGACGAGGTACTCACCCGCAGCGGTGCGCCCCGCGGCTCGGTGTACTACCACTTCCCGGATGGTCGCAATCAGATCCTCGCCGAGGCGCTGCAGTATGCCGGGGACGCGATCACCGCTGACATCGACGACGCCGCCGGCCGGGGCGCCAAGGTATTGCTGCGGCAGTTCGTCGAGTTCTGGGAGCGCGTGCTCGCCGAAAGCGACTTCCATGCCGGCTGCCCGGTGGTCGCTGCGGCGATCGGCTCGGGCGACGACGAAGTCCGGCTGTCCGCGGAGGCCGCCCGGATTTTCGCGCATTGGCGTACGGCGCTCACGTGGGCGTTTGTCGCCGACGGCTTCGAGGAGTCCGACGCCGACTCCCTGGCGGTGATGTCGATCGCCACGCTGGAAGGCGCGGTCGTGCTGAGTCGGTCGTGCCGCAGTAGCGAACCGCTGCACAAGGTCTACGAGCAGCTCGAATTCTTGGTCAAGGCAAGGGAATTCGTCCGCCGGAACGGCGTACCGAGCTAGTCGCTAGCGGGAAGCGGCTTGGCTTCCTTCAGGCTCAGCGCCGTCTCGCCCACCGCCAGCGTCCCGGCGCCGGCCTTGGTCACCAGCACTTCGGCGCCCGCGTCGTCGACGTAACGCTTGCCCATGATCGCGCCATCGGAAAACGCCGGGTCGAGCTCGCCCGACCGCTCGGCGCCCAACTCCACCATCGGCTGCCCACCGCACCGCAAGTCGTCAAGGCTGTCGGCGCTGCGGACGACGATCACCTGGGTGTCGCAGACCTGGCTGGCCAGACGGGTTCCGTTCTTGATCATGATTTCGATCCTTGCGTTCGTTTACTGCTCGGCCGGAGCGGCGCGAAGCTCTTCGACGATTTCGCGGCGAAGCACTTTGCCCGTCGCGTTGGTGGGCAGCTCGTCGCGAAAGACTACCCGGTCAGGGGTCCGCGACCCCCGCAAACTCTTGCGGACATGCTCGCGCAGCTCCTCGGGGTCGGGCTCGGCGCCGACGGCCGGCACCACCACCGCGACGATCGCCTGCCCCCACTGCGGATCCTCGACCCCGACGACCGCGACGTCGCGCACATCTGGGTGCTCGACGAGGACATCCTCCAATTCGGCGGGTGCGATGTTCTCTCCGCCGCGGATGATCGTGTCGTCGCTGCGGCCGCCGATGAACAGGTAGCCGCCGTCGTCCAGCATCGCGATGTCCTTGGTCGGGAACCACCCGTCGGCGTCGAGCACCGAACCGATTCCGGTGTAGCGACCGGACACCTGCTCGCCGCGGACGAACAGCTCGCCGGTCTCCCCCGCCGGCAGCACCGTGCCGTCCTCACTGCGGATTTGCACCTCGACGCTCGGCACCGGCTGACCGACCGAACCCAACCGCCGAAGCACCGCCGGGTCATCGGCGGCCTGCGCCTCGCGATGGTCGTCGGGCGTCAGCACCGCGATGGTCGAACTCGTCTCGGTCAAGCCGTAGGCGTTGACGAAACCGACGTGCGGCAGCAACTCGAGAGCCTTGCGGACCAGCGGCAACGGCACCTTCGAGCCGCCGTAGGCCAGATTGCGCAGCGACGGCAGCCGGTGGGCGCCGCCGTCGAGCACGCCGACGATCCGGTCCAGCATGGTGGGCACCACCGTCGCGCTGGTCACCTGCTCGGCGTCGACCAGTCGCAGCCATTCCTGCGCGTCGAAGACGGGCAGATAGACCATTTTGCGCCCGGCATACAGGTTCGACAGCGCCGCGCTCACCCCGGCGATGTGGTACGGCGGTACACAGATCAGTGCCGCGTCCGTCGGCTCGGCGGACCCGAACTCGACGGTGCCGGTGACGTAACTGGTCAGGTTGTTGTGCGTCAGCTCAACGGCTTTGGGCTGCGACGTGGTGCCAGAGGTGAACAACACGATGCCCACCGAGTCCGGGTCGGCGAATTCCACCGCCGGTTCGGCGTCGCGGGCCCGCACCAGAAACTCGTCGCTCACGATGACCTGCTTGGCGACCCCCGCCAGGCCTTCCGGCCCGCCCAACTCGCCGAGGTAGCGGCTGTCGATGACCACGAGCGGCTCGGGCAGTCGCGCGATCAGCGTCTTGATGCCCTCGGCCGACAGCCGGTAGTTGATCGGTGTGAACGTCAGTCCGGCCCGCGCCGACGCGAAGATCAGTAGCGGCAGCATCGCGCCGCCGAGACCGACATAGGCGACGTGCGAGGCGCGCGAGGCAGCGATCAGGCCCGCACCACCGTCGGCGAGATCGCTGAGCTGCTGCGTCGTCAGCCGGACATCCCCGGAGACGACGGCCGTCCGCTCGGGATCGCTCGAGCTGGCCATCTCGAGAAGTAGCGAAATACTCACGCTCGCACTTTCTGTGGTGTCCCAACGTTACAAAACCCGGCAGGAGTGTCATGCCAGTTTAGATGACGCCGCATTCGGCTGACGTCGTGCCCGAGGTCAGGGCTGACGTCGCGTCAATGCCGGAAACCCACGAGCGAGTTGGGGACTAGACGCGGATCGGGCCGCCTGAGCTCAGGTGCCAGTCCACTTGGCCGGCCGCTTCTCGGCGAACGCAGTCGCGCCTTCCTTGGCGTCGTTCGAGCTGAACACCGGCATCAAGATGCTGTTCTGCTTGCCGAATCGCTCGTCCGGGCTCCAACCGCGGGACTCGACGATGATCTGCTTGGTGGCGGCCACCGCAAGCGGGCCATTGACGGTGATCCGCTCGGCGAGATCGATCGCGGCGTCCAGCGCGCCACCGGGTTCGGCCAGCACGTTGACCATGCCCAGCGCGTGCGCCCGTTCGGCGGTGAAGCTTTCGCCGGTGAGCGCCAGTTCCATCGCGATCGCGGGCGGGATGCGTTCGGGCAGCCGCAACAGGCCACCGCCACCCGCCACCAGACCACGCTTGACCTCGGGAATACCGAACGACGCGTCCTTGGACGCCACGATCAGGTCGGTGGCCAAGGCCAATTCGGTACCGCCGGCCAACGCGTAGCCTTCGACCGCCGCGATCAACGGCTTGACGGGTGGGCGCTCGGTGAAGCCCATCCCGCGGCCTTCGACGATGGGAACCTCGCCGCGGGCAAACGCTTTGAGGTCCATACCCGCGCAGAACGAGCCGCCCGCGCCGGTCAGGATGCCCACCGACAGGCCGGTATCGTCGTCGAGCCGGTCCATCGCGTCGGCCAGACCGTGGGCTACCGCGGAGTTGACCGCGTTCTTGGCGTTGGGCCGATTGATGGTGATGATCAGGATCCGGTCCCGCTGCTCGACGAGGACTTCGGGTGCGGCGGCTTCTTCAGTGCTCACAGCGTTGTGCGCTCCTCAATTGAATATGTGGAAGGTGTCTGTCGAGAGATGGTATCGACCCTCGCCGGCTCAGCTAGCATCACAGCCAAATGGCAGCCACCAATACCGAACCCAACGAGATGTCCAAGTGGGACCCCGGCCTCACCGAACGGGTGATGGGTTGGCTCCGACCGCTGATCAAGGGCTACCACCGCGCCGAGATCCGCGGCCTGGAGTCCTTCCCGCCCGGCGGTGCCCTGGTGGTGGCAAACCATTCCGGCGGGCTGTTCGCGATGGACGTGCCGGTGTTCGCCACCGGGTTCTACGAGCAGTTCGGCTATGACCGTCCCGTCTACACGCTGAGCCACGACATCATCTTCACCGGACCCACCGGCGACTTCTTCCGGCGCACCGGTTTCATCCGGGCCAATCACGAAAACGCCGACGAGGCACTGCGATCCGGCGGCGTGGTAGTGGTCTTCCCTGGCGGCGACTACGACGTGTACCGACCGACGTTGTCGGAGAACGTGATTGACTTCGACGGCCGCACCGGCTACGTGCGGGCCGCCCTCAACGCCGGGGTGCCGATCGTCCCGGCGGTGTCCATCGGCGGTCAGGAAAGTCAGCTCTACCTGTCCCGCGGAATGGGACTGGCCAAGCTGCTGCGGCTGGACAAGCTGATGCGGTCGAAGATCCTGCCGATCTCCGTGGGCTTCCCGTTCGGTTTGTCCGCGGTGCTGCCGGTGAACGTGCCGCTGCCGACCAAGATCGTCATGCAGGTACTCGAACCCATCGATGTCACAGCCGAATTCGGGGAGAACCCCGACATCGACGCGGTCGACGCCCATGTCCGGCGCGTTATGCAAAAGGCGCTCGACGGGTTGGCCAAAGAACGTCGTCTCCCGGTAATCGGGTAGCAGTGGCGCTCGGTCTGCTGGGCAGCATGGTCCGCGCGGGGATCATCGCCCCGATGCGGCCGGACAAGTATGTGCGCATCGTCGGTGTGGCGCGTCGTGAAGGACTCGCTGTCACAAGCGGATTCGGCATGTCGGCGCAGCGCTGCCCAAATCGCCCCGCGCTGATCGACGAATTGGGTTCGCTGACCTACCGTGAACTCGACCAGCGCGCCAATGCGTTGACCGCTGCGCTGCAGGGCCTTCCCGGTGGAACGCCGGAAGTGGTGGCGATCATGGCCCGCAATCACCGTGGCTTCGTCGAGGCGCTGATCGCGGCCAATCGGATCGGTGCCGACGTGCTGTTGCTCAACACGTCCTTCGCCGGCCCGGCACTGGCCGATGTGGTCAACCGGGAGGGCGCGGATGTCGTCATCTACGACGAGGAGTTCACCGAGTCGGTGGACCGCGCGCTCGTCGACAAATCCGACACGCTTCGCGTCGTCGCCTGGACCGACCATCCCGACAATCACGACGTCACCGTCGAGGAGTTGATCAACGCTCACCTCGGCCAGCGACCGGTCAAGACGGATCGCAAGGGCAAGATGATCCTGCTGACCTCGGGAACCACCGGTAATCCGAAGGGCGCCAAGCACTCCGGCGGTGGCTCGACGGAACTGAAGGCGATTCTGGACCGGGTGCCGTGGCACACCGAGGAGACGACGGTCGTGGTCGCGCCGATGTTCCACGCGTGGGGTTTCTCGCAGTTGATCTTCGCCGCGTCGCTGGGCTGCACGGTGGTCACCCGGCGCAAGTTCGACCCGGAGGCCACCCTCGACCTGATCGACCGCCACCAGGCCACCGGATTGTGTGTGGTGCCGGTGATGTTCGACCGGATCATGGATCTGCCCGACGAGGTGCGCCGGCGTTACAGCGGCCGCTCGTTGAAGTTCGCGACCGCGTCCGGTTCGCGGATGCGGCCTGACGTAGTCACAAAATTCATGGACGAATTCGGCGACATCCTTTACAACAACTACAACGCCACCGAGGCCGGCATGATCGCCTCCGCGACGCCGGCCGATCTGCGGGCCGCACCCGACACCGCGGGTAAACCCATCCTGGGCACCGAGATTCGCATTCTCGACTCCGACCACCGGCCGGTGCCGGTCGGTGAGGTGGGCCAGATTTTCGTCCGCAACTCCAACCGTTTCGAGGGCTACACCTCCGGTGGCGACAAGAACTTCCACGACGGCTTCATGGCGTCCGGCGACGTCGGACGCCTCGACGAGGCGGGTCGGCTGTACGTGGTGGGGCGCGATGACGAGATGATCGTGTCGGGCGGTGAGAACGTCTACCCGATCGAGGTGGAGAAGATCCTGGGCCTGCACCCCGATGTCGCCGACGCCACCGTGCTGGGCGTCGACGACGAGCAGTACGGGCAGCGGCTGGCGGCTTTCGTGGTGTTGACGCCGTCGGCGTCGGCCACCGTCGACGATCTCAAGCAGCACGTTCGGGCCAACCTCGCGAATTACAAAGTGCCGCGCGAGATCATCATGCTCGACGAGCTGCCGCGCAGCAGCACCGGCAAGATCTCGCGACGCGACCTGCAGAGCCACATCGGCCCCAGCAGCACCTGAAGCACGACCGTCAGGCTGGAGCCAGCGCTTCCTCGATCACCGTTAGCGTCTCGGAAAGCCCCGCCGCGCGCCGGATTTCGATCAGCTCGTCGACCACGGCCTTGGTGACCTCATGTGGATCGTCGACCGTCGCGCCGTCGACGAGCACCGAAACATTCAGCTGGTCAACGTAACTCCATACCGTGATGTTCATACCGCTGCCGGTCGTTAGCGGGCCTACCGAATAGATCTCGGTGACCTTCGCGCCGCCGACCCGGCCGTATTCGCGCGGACCCGGGACGTTGGATATCGGCAAGTTGAGCACCTTGTTCTGCCCGTCGCGGCCGGCCAGCCAGCGGAACAACGACTCCGAGGGCCCCGGCGGGAAATATGCCGCCCAGCGGCTGACCAGTTCAGGACCGAGCAGTTGGTGGCTTTCCTTGGCCTCGAGCGCATAGTCATGTGACCGCCGCACCCGCTCCAGCGGATCGTCGACATCGGCGGGCAGCGCCACCATCATTCCGGTGAACAGATTGCCCGAGACCCGATCCGGTGAGAAGTCGAAGCTGACCGGCACCGACGCCAGTAGTGCGTGGTCAGAGTCGCCGTCATATTTCACTCGTAGCGTCCGCAATGCGCCCGCCGACAGCGCCAACACCATGTCATTGATCGTGACACTAAGCGCCTTGCATGTCTCTTTGATATCGCCGAGCGCCAAAGTTGCTGTAGCAAAACGGCGTTCGGGAGTCAGCATGTGATTCAGGAAGGTCGGTGGCGGCGTGAACGGCATGGTCAACTCGGGGCCGAGCTTGCGCGAACTGCGGCGCACTCGATTGATGCCCTTCGCCGTGTAGCCGATGGTTCCCGGTATCCGCCCAATATGACGCATGTGATCGGCAAACGCCGAGCGGACCAGTTCGCCGGTCGATGGTGCCGGGTCTGGTGCGTACCGCGTCGAACCGGTCTGCGGTCCGGGCAACAGATCCATGCCGCGCGCGAGCAGGTTAGCCGCAGCCACGCCATCGGCGAGCGCGTGGTGAATTTTACCGACCACGGCGATCCGGTTGTCAGCCAAGCCTTCGACAAAATACATTTCCCACAGCGGGTGATCTCGGTCCAGCGGTGTGCTGGCGATCTCCCCGATCGCCTCGTCCAACTCGCGGCGACCGCCGGGCGCCGGCAGCCGCCACGGCCGCACGTGATAGTTGAGATCGACGTCGCAGTTTTCCCGCCACATCGGGTGGTGCAACTTGAGTGGAATGTCAACCAGCTGATAGCGAAACGGTTCCAGCTTGTACAGCCGACTGTGAATAACCCGGCGGAACGCGTCGATGTCGAAGTCGCGGCGGTCGGCGTCCAACTCGATCACAGCCACTTTGAGTGTGTGCATGTGCACATTCGGAGTTTCGCTGTACAGCAGTACCGCATCCCAGCCGCTCAGCCGCTTCATGGGAGGGACCCTACAACCGTGCGGCGGCTAAATGACCTCTTTGGCAGCGATCATCCGGTTGCGATAAACCTGGTTCAAAAACAACCCGACCGCGGTCGACGTCGCGCCGGTCCGTGCGCCATCGGTGAGGTCGAAACCGTGTCCGGCGCCGGGCAACTCCACGTAACTGACCACCGAGCGGGAAACAGTCCGCAGCCGCTCGACGAAGCTGCGCGCCTGCTCGACCGGGATCACCCTGTCGCCGCTGCCGTGAATCACGAGGAACGGCGGGGCATCTGGGTGGACACGCGCGATCGGGGATGCGTCGCGGAACACGTCGGGATGCCGACTGATTCTGCGCTTGACCACCACCCGCTCGAGGAATTCGACGAACTGTTGTCGCTCGGGAGTCGAGCGGTCCTCCCAGTCGTAGCGGCCGTAAATACCTACCACGGCGTCGACGGAGGTATCCGAGTCCGGTGGCAACTCCGTCTGCATGGCGGGGTCATTGGCGGTCAGTCCGGCGAGCGCGGAAAGGTGTCCGCCCGCCGAACAGCCCGCCACCGCAATGAAATCGCGGTCACCGCCGAACTTGTCGACGTTGGCGCGCGCCCATGCGATCGCGGTCTTGACGTCAGTGATGTGGGCCGGCCAACGGTTGTGCGGCGACACCCGGTACTCCACCGACAGACAGATCCAGCCCATCTCGGCCAGCTGCGACATCAGCGCATAACCCTGCAACTGACGACCGCCGTGCACCCAGGCACCGCCGGGCACAAACACCATCACCGGCGCCGGCCGGACCGGCAGGTCCTTACGGCGCCAGACGTCCAGCAGTTGCGATGGCTCCTTGCCATACCGCACGGACGTCCGGTGTAGATGGCGACGATGGTGCCGTGCGCGCCAGAAGGGCGGGGTCCGGTCAGGCGCAGGCCACTCGATGTCCAGGTCGTTGTTCGCCACGATGCCGCGCAGCGCCGCATCGATGACCGCTTCGGTTTGCTCCCGGGCCGCCTTGCGCGCCTCACCGGCGCCGGGAGTACGCCACGATTTGGCGGACGCGGATAAGAACTCAGGAGCCAACCGGGAGCCCCAAACGCTCATCGCGGTGATGCCGCCGAGCGGTTCCAAGTGTCGCCCGACCAGCGGGAGCGACGCCATGGCGTCGCTCGCTGCCAGCATGTAGTCGCCCGGACGGGCCCGCAAAAACCATCTAACCTGCGACGCCAAGGAGCGGCCAGCGTGACGTGCCGGCAGGGGTGCTGTCATCGAGGCAGCGTACCCCGCGGGCCGCGCGTCAAACGGCAAAAGTGACACTGTTACGCATGCGCGCAGCACGACGACGCTGAGTACCTGCTAGACGGGATTCGCAACTGCGCCAAACGGCCGTGACCCCGCTCGGCGAGCCGATGAAGCGCCGACATATTCAGACCGCTTGGCGGACGAGCATGACGGTGGTTCCATGGCGAGGGCGGCCGAGCGAATCGCGGCCGGAACTGCTCAAAGGTGCACGCTAAGGTCCACTCGAGGCTCGACTGAACGATCGGACACGACGACTTTGCGCAAATCGCGGCATTCGGCCACTCATGACCGCTTCGCTGCCGACCTGGAGCGGTTATGAAAGATGTTGTGCTTCAGCGCTTCTTGTTGTGCAGTAACGCGTCGGTGGACGCGGTGCCGAGAGCCGCCTTGGCGTGCTTGACGGCTCGCTTCTCCTTCAATGACTTTGCAGACTTCTTACTCATGGTTTGCCGAGGAGACTTGTCGGACATCACTGGACCCTTAATCATGGGGGCCCGATTGGTCCCGGTCCTTCTAGTCTATCGCTGTTCTATCGCCGTCCGAGTAAGAATTGGGGCGCGGGTCGACTCTGGCGGTGACCTCGACGTTCCAGCACGCGAACGATTCTCGATTGTGCTGCACCGAGCGACTCCAAGTATTCATCCCCAACGACGGGAATGGGCGTAGCGTCGTAGGTATCGGGTAGCTCGGTTGCGGGCGAACATGCTCGACTGAAGAGGAAAATCTCATGGCTTCACAGACGATGTCCAAATCGCCCTATGTACTACGTCTCGAACTGGTCAGGGACACCATCACGTCTCATTCCAACCTCGAAGACACGGCAGCCAGCGAACTGGCAGAACATGTTCTGCACGCGCTGAATTCGATTCCCGAGAAGATGCGCTAGAGGGGCCCCACCCACATTTCGTGATCACACGGCTCTCCGGCTCGTGCGCACCCTGGAACGCGATTCAACAAAGCCGACTGATCACTAACGATCTTTATCGGCCGTCTACCAGCCGTCGGACGTTTGTCCAAATCGACTGCCGCACAGAGGGTCCCGGTGAACCAGGCCAGTATTGCCGCGAGGATCAGCACCAAGGCCAGCGGGTGCGTGACCTGCTTTAGTAGTTGACCGGCCCACTTTCGGCCGGAAGAGTGCGGAAGCTCATTTGCTCCGTACCCAGTAGCCGCCGCTGCTCATGAGCGGCCAATCTTCGTCATTGCTCGGCCACCTGCGTCGCGTTGAAATCTCAGAACGTCGGCAAGGTGTGACGTGCCGCGCGTCGGCGGTCATGGCGTTGGTCCGTATGCCGTCGGTCGGTGTAAACGACCGAGTCGGTGCCCGGCTGGGGGGAACTCCTCCGCAAACACCGTCCGCCCGCCGATCGGTGGTGTCGAGTGCGGTGGATTCCAGATCCAATTGCGGATTTCGGGCAGGTCTTGGCCGTGGGTGTTGATGTAGCGGGTGTGTTCGATGAGTTTGTCCGCCATCGCCTGCTTCAGGTAGTCGCCGGTCGCGCCCAGCTGGGGCAGCCGGTCAATGACGTCTGCGACGAGATGGAAACGGTCCAAGTGGTTCTGCACACGCATGTCGAAAGACGTAGTGATGGTGCCTTCTTCGTTGTAACCGCGCACATGAAGATTTCGGTTGGTCCTGCGATAGGTGAGTCGATGAATCAGACTCGGGTAGCCGTGGAAGGCGAAGATAATGTGCTTGTCGGTGGTGAACAGGGCGTCATAGTCGCGGTCGCTCAGCCCATGCGGGTGCTCGGTCGCCGACTGCAACCTCATCAGGTCCACCACGTTAACCACCCGGATCTTCAACTCGGGCAGGTATTCTCGAAGGATCGACACCGCGGCCAGCACTTCCAGGGTGGGAGTATCTCCGCAGCACGCCAGGACCACATCCGGTTCGACGTCCCGGTCGTTTCCGGCCCATCCCCAGATGCCGATGCCCTCGGTGCAGTGGATCACCGCGTCGTCCATGTTCAGCCATTGCGGCATCGCGCGCTTCCCAGCGACCACAACATTGACGTAGTGCCGGCTGCGCAGACAATGGTCGACAACCGAGAGCAGGCAGTTGGCGTCCGGCGGCAGATAGATCCGCACCACCTCAGCTTTTTTGTTGACGACGTGGTCCAGGAAGCCGGGGTCTTGGTGGGTGAAACCGTTGTGGTCTTGCTGCCAAACATGAGAGGCGAGCAGATAATTCAATGACGCGATATCACGACGCCACCGCAGTTTCGCGGTGACCTTGAGCCATTTGGCATGCTGGTTGAACATCGAGTCGACGATGTGGATAAACGCCTCGTAGCAGTTGAACAGCCCGTGCCGGCCGGTCAGCAGATAGCCTTCCAACCAACCCTCGCTTTGGTGCTCGCTGAGCATCGAATCCAAGAGCCTGCCTGTGGGAGCCAAAAATTCATCGTTCGCGTCAGTGCGGGCATCCCATTGTCGGTCGGTGACCTCGAAGACCGCGCCAAGCATGTTCGACAGGGTTTCGTCGGGGCCGAAGATCCGGAAGTTGCGCGCGTCGTCGTTCAGCGCGACGACGTCGCGCAAAAAAGCGCCGAGCACGCGGGTGTCTTCGGCTTGCACCGCCCCGGGTGAGGCGACCGTCACCGCGTGGGTGCGGAAGTCGGGCATCCGAAGATCTCGCAGCAGTTCTCCGCCATTGGTGTGCGGGTTGGCGCCCATCCGCTGTTGCCCGGTAGGGGCCAGCGCTGCCAGGTCGGGCAGCAGCCGCCCGGCTGCGTCGAACAGCTCGTCGGGTTTGTAACTGCGCATCCAGCTCTCGAGTTGCGCGACGTGGCCGGGATGCTGCTCATCGACGAGAAGCGGAACCTGGTGCGCCCGAAAGGTTCCTTCGATCCGCAGGCCGTCAACGACTTTGGGTCCGGTCCAACCTTTCGGGGAGCGCAGCACGATCATCGGCCACCGCCTGCGGGTGGTGTCACCGGCGCTTCGAGCGTTGTGCTGGATCGCGTGAATGTCGGTGATGACGGTGTCGAGGGTGGTGGCCATCAATTCGTGCATGGCTTGGGGATCATCACCTTCGACGTAATGCGGGTCCCAGCCGCAGCCACGCAGGAACTGGTCGAGCTCGTCGGGTTCGATGCGGGCCAGCACGGTCGGATTGCTGATCTTGTAGCCGTTCAGATGGAGGATCGGCAGTACCGCGCCGTCACATATCGGACTGAGGAACTTGGTGGAATGCCAGGCCGTGGCCAGTGGCCCAGTCTCGGCCTCACCGTCGCCGATAACGCACCCGACAATCAGGCCGGGATTATCGAAGACAGCGCCGAACGCGTGACTCAGCGAGTAGCCCAGTTCCCCGCCTTCGTGGATCGATCCCGGAGTCGTCGGGGCTACGTGGCTGGAAATGCCTCCAGGAAAAGAGAATTGGGTGAAGAGCTTCTTCAGTCCGGATTCGTCCTGGGTGATATCAGGATAGATCTCGCTGTAGGAGCCCTCGAGGTATGTGTTGGCGACCAGGGCCGGGCCGCCGTGGCCAGGGCCGGCGACGTAGAACATGTCCAGGTCGTATTTCGTGATGACCCGGTTCAGGTGCACGTAGATGAAGTTTTGACCCGGCGTCGTTCCCCAGTGACCGACTACGAGCGGCTTTACGTCCGATAGCTGGAGCGGTCGTTTGAGCAACGGGTTGTCATACAGATAGATCTGGCCGACTGACAGGTAGTTCGCCGCCCGCCAGTAAGCGTCCATCTTGCGGAGCAGTTCAGGTTCGAGGGTACGGGTCGTCATTGTGAGGCTCCCTTTGCCGACTCGCAGTTACCCGGTTCGCGTTGCCGTGTCGGCCCCATTCGCAGTGGTGACCAGTTGGGTCGGGGACGCGGAGGCCGCACTTTCTCTGGCAAGGAAGGCGCCCAGTTCACCGATCGCACTCATCAGCGGCGCCGGGAACACGATGGTGGTGTTCTTCTCCACCCCGAGTTCGACAAGCGTTTGCAGGTTGCGCAGTTGCAGAGCCAACGGGTGGGCCATCATCGTGTCCGATGCCTCACCCAACGCGGCTGCTGCCAGCGATTCACCCTCTGCCGCAATAATTTTGGCTCGCTTCTCGCGCTCAGCCTCGGCCTGCCGAGCCATCGCGCGCTTCATGCTGTCGGGCAACTGAATGTCTTTGAGCTCGACCAGTGTCACTTCAACACCCCATTCGAGTGTTGCGATGTCGAGAATCTTCCGGATATCGGCGTTGATGGTGTCGGTCTCCGACAGCGCCTGGTCAAGGCTGTGCTGGCCCACGACCTTGCGCAGCGTGGTCTGCGCGATCTGGTTGATCGCGGCGTGGACGTTCTCGATCGCGATCACCGATTTCACCGCGTCGACAACTCGGAAGTAGGCGACCGCCGAAATGTCGACGCTGACGTTGTCGCGGGTGATGATGCCCTGGGACTGGATCGGCATCGTCACAATCCGAAGCGATACCTTCACCAGCTGATCGATGACCGGGATGATCAAGGCCAGCCCAGGTTCCTTGACACCCACCACCTTGCCGAGGCGGAACAACACACCCTTCTCGTACTGGGTCACCACTCTGATCGACAGCGACAACACGATCAGGGTCACAACGAGGAGCGCCGCAATCAGGACGATCAAAGGCTTCATGGTGTCTCCTTGGTAGATAGCGAGGATTCCGGGATCGGGATCTGTTGCGCCACAAGGCAGATGGATTGATGGCCGCGGTACACATGGGCCACCGGCGGCTCATTCAGGGGGTCGACGAGCAGGGAGATGCCGATGTTGGCGCAGAAAGCAAGTGACGTGGTCATGGTGACCTGACCAGCTATGGATCACCGGTTGTGAGGGTTCGGAGCCAGTGCTCCTTGAGTTAAGCGGCGGACGGCTGAACTCATCCCGGACCAGCTGAAATTCTCAGCACTCTCGACGCTACACCCATTGGACGGCTCGCGTTGACCGCGGTAGCCGACAAAGACGCGCGACAGTGTCTCTGCTCCGCCACCGCCGGCGTACCATCACATTCAACAATCCAACTCGTGACGCTCGCGTTACGATGGCGCTGGACCTCGGTGTTCGATTCCCAGCTCCGCCAAGACTATTGAGCGCAGGTATGACGGAATTCAGCGAGAACACTAACGGCTTACCGTCGGGTTCCCTGAGCGCGCAGCGGGCTAGCGCTGATGCCGCTGACTTGCGGGCCGGGATCGAGGACTTGGCGGGATTGGTGGCGGGCAGTCTCGGGCTACCCGAGTTACTGGGCGAAGTATCGACATTCGCGGTGCGCGCGATACCGGGCGCCGACGGTGCCGGGGTGACCTTGCTACGTCTCGACCAATTGGACAACATGGTGGAGGCGTTGGCCGCGAGTGCCTCGTTTGTCGCCGAGATCGACGAGATTCAGTACGTGACCCTCAAGGAGGGACCCTGCATCACCGCGGCACGGGAGCGGCGCACGGTGCGGTCTGGGTCGTTGGGTGGGGAGAAGATGTGGCCGCGGTTCGGTCCGCGAGTGGGCCGTTTGGGCGTGCACAGCGCGCTTTCGCTGCCGCTGCTGCTGTCGGATCGAGTGATCGGCGCGATCAACGTCTACGCCCACGGCAAGGACGTCTTCGATGAGCATGCCGCTGAACTGGGAGAACTGTTCGCCAAACCCGCGGCGGTGGCAGTACATAACGCCCATGTCCTCGCGCACGCGATGACGCTGACAGCACAGTTGCAGAAGGCACTCTCGACGCGCCCGGTGATCGATCAGGCGATCGGCTTGATCCGGGGACGCAGTGGGCGCAGCGCCGAGGAGGCGTTCGCTCAGCTGCGCGCGATGAGCCAAGCCGACCATCGCAAATTGGCTGAGGTGGCCCAACATATCGTCGATGAAGCAGTGCGGCGCGCCCGCGCCCGACGCAACCCCATCTGAGCCCGCACCACCAGCTCGGCGCGCGACCGAACTGCCGTGGCAGGTGTGATGCGCGTAGGTTGGAGGCTGGGTGAACAGTCAACGCGACGGGTCCTGGCTTGCGTCGCACGTTCCCCACCCTGCAGGCGACTCGCCTGTTCGGCACCGGAAGGTTCGATCCGCGCTCGGGCGCGCCCAGCGGAGCAATCGACATGGAGATCAGTGCGGCCCTGGCCGCCGATTTGGGCATTCTCGCCGCGGCCCTGGATGAGCCCGGCGCCGATCTGCTGCACAGCCTGCACCAACTGGGCGTCGATGCCCTGGCGGCTGTTCCCGCCTATCTCGGTCTGAGCGTAACAGTCGACGGCAGTGAGCCGCCGTACACGTTCAGCACCTTCGCCGACGGCGCCGCTGGCAATGTTCGCACCTCGCTTCGCCTGACGCCGCCGGCCGATGTCCATGACGGTCGAGTTGCGCCCTCCGTCGCCCTGATCCTCTACGCGGCGACCCCAGGAGCATTTGTCGATCTCTCCGCCGACCTCGTGTGGTTGACCGGGCGTCCGCCCAGCGACTTCGCGCTCGATCAGCACCTGAGCGTCCCCGCCGGGCCGGACGCCGCGACATACCTGCGCACGACGTCGGTCATCAATCAAGCCATCGGGGTACTCATCGGCCGCGGCTACGCTCCGCGGCAAGCACATTCGACAGTGGGCAACGAAGCTTGTGGCACGCGCACCGATCGAAACGCTGCCGCGCAGATCATTCTCGACTCGCTCGCCGCCGCGGACCGAACCCACGTCGAGCGCACTGACCAGGGGCCACACATGGGCTGATCGCTGCCAGCACGTCAAACCGCGCTACCCGGTGGTTCCTATGCACGCGACATATGCGGTCAGCGAAGTCGAGGGCCCAGCGAGTCCGGTATGAATTCGGTCATTTTCCACGCTGCTGGTTCGTGCGAATGATGTTCTCCGCCAGTGTATTCCGTTCGATGGATACGGCATGCCAGCTACGAACCGCTTACCCCCGCCGTGAGCAGGGACGGGTAGCGATTTGGGTACGACGCGCACAGCCGTGTCTTGTTTGTGATCACCGCCACCTGCTCGAGGAGCCCCGGGTGACCGCACGAGTCATTGAGCCCCAACGGGATCCGCGCACCTGGCTCACCCGCGACACCGTACGCTGTAGGCTTTAACAACATCTGGCCCGGGATACCCGACAGGTGTAGGATTGGTGGTGCTGAGCCATTCAGCCAGTCTGGAAATAGTTTTGGCTGTCCGCCGCCAAACTTGATGAGCATTAGCTCGCGCCAAACATTCTGATTCGATCCTCATACGGTCGGAATGCACGATGCCGGGAAAACACGGCCGCGCACCGAAAGACGCGCCGACGGGGCAGGCCACCGCTAAATCGCTTGAGCATCATGCTAAATAGCACCTTCCGACACTGACCCGGCCATCCTCTTACCCCATACCCACAGAAACTAGGTAAACGTCATGATCGGCCTCGGAATCCTCCTTATCATCCTTGGGCTCGTACTCCCAGCCCTCGTCCCGACCTTCGTCTACGCCCATCTTTGCTTGGTCATCGGAGTCATTCTCCTCGTCGTCGGCCTGGCACTAATGCTGATGGGACGGATGGGACACGCCGTCGGCGGTCGCCGCCACTACTACTGACCGGGCCCCAAGTACTCCCCGGCTCGGCCAGCAGCTGGCCGAGCCGGGTGACACCGAGCCGAAAGAAAGGCGGATAAACGATGGCGATCACTAACGTTCCAGCCTTCGCTCACCTGACCGACGCCGACATCGACAACCTGGCCGTGGAGCTGGATGCGATCCGGCTGAATATCGAGGAATCGCTTGGCGAGCGCGACGCGCTCTACATCCGCCGCACGATCGCCGCGCAACGTGCCTTGGATGTTGCCGGGCGCCTCATTCTGTCTGGTGGCTCGCGACGCCCCGCCTGGTGGGCCGGGACCGTGACCCTCGGTGTGGCCAAGATCATCGAGAACATGGAGATCGGCCACAACGTCATGCACGGCCAGTGGGACTGGATGAACGACCCCGAGATTCACTCCTCGACGTGGGAGTGGGACATGAGCGGGGTGTCGAAACACTGGAAAGCCACTCATAACTTTCAGCACCACAAGTACACCAACATTCTCGGCATGGACGACGACGTGGGTTATAGCACCCTGCGGGTCACCCGTGACCAGCCCTGGAAGGGCTACAACGTCGGCAACCTGGTCTTCAACACCATCCTCGCATTCGGTTTTGAGTGGGGAATTGGCTTGCAGCCCATCGAATTCGGCAAACTCCTCGAAGCGGGCCCGGGCCGCGAAACAACCCTGCAGCAGATCCGCGAATTCTCCACCAAAGCCGGACGCCAACTGATCAAGGACTACGTCGCGTTCCCGGCGTTGACCTCGGTGTCGCCGGCGGCGACCTTCACATCGACGCTGAAGGCCAACATCGTGGCCAACGTGATTCGCAACATCTGGACCGATGCCGTGATCTTCTGTGGACACTTCCCCGATGGCGCTGAGAAGTTCACCAAGACCGACATGGCGGACGAGTCCAAGGGGCAATGGTATTTGCGCCAGATGCTGGGCAGCGCCAACTTCGACGCCGGTCCGGCGTTGCGATTCATGAGCGGCAACCTGTGCTACCAGATCGAGCATCACCTATATCCCGATATACCGAGCAATCGGCTACACGAGATCTCGCAGCGCGTGCAAGAGGTGTGCGACAAGTACGACTTGCCTTACACCACAGGTTCATTCCTCGCTCAGTGCGCCAAGACGTGGCGCACTATCGCCAAGCTGTCCCTGCCGGACCGCTACTTGCGCGACACCACCGACAACGCTCCGGAGACCCGCAGCGAGCGGATGTTCACCGAACTTCAGCCTGGCTTCATCGGTACCGACCCTGTGACGGGACGCCGGCGCGGACTCAAGACGGCGATCGCGGCGGTCCGCCAATGGCGCCGCGAACAGCGCAGATGACTGTTGAACGGAGACCAGTTCACGTGACCGAGATGAGCTATCTCGATCTGCACGGTGAGCGCATTGCCTATCGGGACGCGGGGGCCGGCGAGACACTGCTGTTGATTCATGGCATGGCGGGAAGCTCGGCGACCTGGCGGGCGGTCATCCCTGAGTTGGCGAAAAGGTATCGAGTGGTCGCTCCAGACCTGCTGGGGCACGGTGAATCGGCCAAGCCGCGCGGTGACTATTCGCTGGGTGCGTTCGCGGCCTGGCTGCGTGATCTGCTCGACGAGCTAGGTATCAGGCAGGCGACAGTGGTCGGTCAATCGCTGGGTGGCGGTGTGGCCATGCAGTTCACCTATCAACATCGCGACTACTGCCAGCGCCTGGTTCTGATCAGCAGCGGTGGCCTCGGCCCCGAGCTCAACTGGATATTGCGCATCCTCTCGGCACCCGGAGCCGAGTTGGTGCTGCCGGTGGTCGCGCCGCAACCCGTGTTGACCCTCGGCAACAAGCTGGGGTCGTGGCTCACGTCGGCCGGAATCAAGTCGCCGCGTGCCAGCGAGATGTGGAGCGCCTATTGCTCGTTGTCGGACCGGCCGACCCGCCAAGCATTCCTACGTACGTTGCGCTCGGTGGTGGACTACCGCGGCCAGGCGGTCAGCGCGCTCGGCAAGATCCATGTGAGTCATGGATTGCCCACCCTGCTGATCTGGGGTGAGCAGGACCGAATCATTCCGCTCGCCCACGGCTACGCCGCTCACGAGGCCGTGCCGGGCAGTCGGCTCGAGGTGCTCGCGGGCGTCGGACACTTCCCTCATGTCGAATCTCCGACAGCCGTGGTCGACATTCTGGACGACTTCATCGCCACTACCGGGCGAGATATCAATTTTTCAGACCCGATTCGCCTGGACTGAGCATCCGTCCGACCCACTCCTGTGGCAGTTCACCAACCCGCGCCCAAAGCCCGATCACAGAGCTTGACAACTGCCCCGGAGGGGCGAAGCGTTCGAGTCAGTTGAGACTTTCAACCAGTTCGGGATTGGGGTCGGCCGTCCGCCGCTGTCCTCGCAAGCGTCAGCTCACGCCGAACAGACCGGTGACAACCGCACCTCGGGGATCACCATGAACGTTATTGCTAGGCCATCTATGCCGCGGGCCGACGGCTTTCTTTCCCAACCATGGGAGAGTCGTACCACACGCTTAGCCTATCGTCGGCTGGGATCATCGGTAGCCGTCATCAGCGCCCAGGGGCACATCGATGCATCCAACGCCGACACTCTGACCGAGTACACCATGGGGCACCTAATGCGTTGCCGCGGATTGATCCTCGATCTGCGCGACCTGAATTTCTTTGGAACCGAGGGCTTCTCAGCGTTGCACAGGGTCTCAGTCTGCTGCGCGGACCCTGGCATAGGTTGGGCAGTGGTACCCAGTGCGGCAGTCTCTCGAGTGCTGCGGATCGGCGACCCGCAGGGTTTGCTACCCGCCGCAAGCACTGTGGAGGCAGCGATGGCGCTCATCCAAGGCCAGCCTGACCGTCCACCACGCCCTTCGCGGGCCAGGGAGACCCTGGACAATCCTCGAGCTGCCGACGCACGGTGTGCTTAGTCTGCGGCGGCACCCAACAGGTCCGGTACGACAAGCAGCGCTCCCGATCGCTCAGGCGGTGGCCGATTGTCGATAGTGGCCATCGGTGTGATCGTGAAACCAGGTCGTTTCCCCCGGCGCCGGCAGCCCGGCGTCTCGCAGCGTGGTCGACAGTGGGCGGTAGGACGGGGTGAGCGGTATCCGGTCAACGACATGCACGATGGCGGGACGCTGGCCGCGAGGGAGACTACTCAACGCGGTGGTCAGGCTGGCCGCGGTGAGGGTGCCGCATTTGCCGACCGTCACGGCTGCGACCGCGACGTCGTGCCCGTCGGTCGCAACGGGATAGACCACGGCCAGGTCGATCACGGTGATGTCGCCGAGGGCATCGCAAATCGGCTGGCAGAAGACCGGCCCGCGCATCGACTGGATTACGGTGTTCCTGTTGTCGACAAACCAATAGTCGCCGTCCCGGTCGCGGCGAAACAGGTGGTCTGTGGTGATCCAGGTATCTCCCTCGGCAAAAACCCCACGCATCGACACTCGTGCGGCGTCGAGTCCCGGCCGCGACTTCGCCAGCAGCACACCCACCTCGTCGTCCGCGCAGGGGCGCACGAAACCATCGTCGTCCTCGATGAAGCGGGCCGTCGCGGCGTCATATCCGCCGAGCCGAATCTCGGCACTGCCCGGCAGCGGCCGACCTTTGGCCCCGGTCTTCGTCCCCGCCACGTTGGCGAGCACCGCGTCCCCCTCGGTGGACGCATAGAATTCCAGCACCCGGGCCGGGGCGAATCGGTCGGTGACCTTGTGCCACAGCCCGATTGGCATCCCGGCTCCGATGAACAGGCGGATCGGATGGTGCTCCTGAAGCTCAGGCGACGTCACCTTTACCAGTTCGCTCAGCATGGCCCAGGTGTAGGACACCACCGTGACGCCGTAACGGTGGACCTCGTCGGCGAACTCGGTTGGATGGACGCCCCGGGTCAACGCGATGCGCGACCCGCCGGCGACCGCGCCGCCAAGGCTGACCATCAGGCTCGACGGATGGTGCAGCGGGGTCAGGCAATAGATCGTGTCGCCGCGGCCGAGCGCGGCGGCTGTGGCGGTGCCGTAGGCCGACAGCGCCCACCGATGGTTGGTGACCTCCTTGATCGCTCGGCGACCGCCGGTCTTGCTGAAGAACACGAAGGCGAGATCACCTGCGCGGCCCGGGTTCGGCCGATACCACCGCGGGAGCCGCTCACCGGACAGGTCGAGGCGGTCTAGCTCGACGACCCGGTCTGAGCCCGGCTTGACGAGGTCCCACGTGTGGAGGTCGCCACCGAGGATCAGCACCTTGGCGCCGGTCGCGGCGGCCGCCGCCCGATGGTCGGGATCGGTGACGATGTCAGCCACCTCGCACAGCTGGACGGCCGGGGCGAGGTCGTTGTCCGGGGGTAGCAACACCGCGACAGCTCCGAGCCGAGACAGTGCCGCGATCGCGACCACGGCGCTGGGGCTGGTATCCATCAACACACCGATGCGGGCACCCTGCCGGATACCGACGGCGATGAGGCCGCGCACCACTTCGTCGATGCGGTGATCCACCGCCGCATTGGTGTGGACGCGGTCGTCGAAGAGGAAGCACTCCCCCTCGGGCGCCCTGTTTGCCTGCTCGGCCATCAACCCGCCCAACGACACTTTGGTGTGGGGCTGCAGCCGGCCAAGGCGCGCGAGCCGGGGCAGCGTGCGCACTGCCTCCTCGGCGATCTCCCTGCCACTGCGCACCGCCCCCACCGCGGCGTCGGCCAACCCCAAGCTCACGCCGATGCCCACCTCGGCCAGTGCACCCGCCGATCCAGCGATACGCGACGACAGACCGGCCGCATCATCAATCCCGACGTGGGGATCGGCCTCCATCGCATGCACGTCCTGCGGCCTGGCCCCTCGATCCTCTTGCCATAGCACCCATTTGCCAACGTTGGGCCACGTGTGGGTGGCGGCGGTCGATCCGACCACGAGGCCGAAATGACCTGCCCGCATCGAGATTTCGGATACCTCGGCGCGGGGGGCAGCCCGCCGGATTCCTCGGACAGCCGCGGGTTGGCCGATGTCATCAACCTCCCCGATGAACGCCAGGATCGGACAAGTGATCTCCGCGAGCGTTATCAGCGTGCCGTCGATCGCGGCGCCGCCGGCCATCATGCGGTTGTGGACCACGAACTGCCGTAACAGTTCGGCGACCGCGGGGCCCGACCATGCCACCCAGCCCTCCACCTCGAGGAAACGGCGTTGTTGTTCTCTGGGCAGCAACGCCTCTCGGTCATGGAGCTGCCGCAGAAAGTCCCACCTCGCCTGGACCGTCTTGATCGGATCCAGAAGTTGAAAACCAGTGCGGGCCATCCATCCCGAGACCGAAAGACGGTTGAAGACGTGGTCGGCGAGCAGCTGCGCGCCGCGGCCCGCCAAGACCGCGGGAATTCCGAAAGGCAGACCGCCAAGGGAATCGACGGCGGCGCCAAAGGTGATCACGCTGGCCAAATCTTCGGACCGGCGGTAGGCGGCGGTCTGATAACAGAACATGCCGCCCTGGGAATACCCCGCCAGATGTACCTTGCGGCCGGTATGCGCGTGGACTGAATCGATGATCCTGCTGAGCGCGACAACGTGGTCACTCAAAGTGCGTTCGAGCCCGTCGGTTTCGACGTCCGGCGAGCCGAAGTCAACCACCCACGGGTCTACTCCGAGATCATGCAGGACTCCGACCGCTCCCTGCTCTCTCGTGACGTCAAACACGTTGGCCGACATCATCATTGGCGGCACAAGTATGACCGGCGGCCGTGACGGATCATCCGCGCTGTCGGGGAAGTAGCGTCGCAACCGGTACATGTCGCACCGCTCCACGGTCTCGAACGGCGACGGACGGGAACCGGTCTGAAGGCCGCCGAACCGCAGCACCTCGACACCGTTCTGCAATGTCGCGACCAGCCGGCTCGCAGAACCAGCAATCAGGCTGCTACCCCACGTCATCGACACCACGCGTCGCACCGACACGCCCGGTGATCACGCATGTGTTGACGTCACCCGCCCGACACTACGCGCAGCGACTGTGCGGCAGCGAAGAGCCAATGTTGGTAGCCGCTGAACTTTTCGCGCTAACGGCGGAGCCCGGGACATGGCGCCGGACGACGTTGCCATACTGGATCGATGCCGAGCACTGAGTTCCACCCTGACCTGAGCAAAGTCGCGCGTTTCGCGCCCCGCGCGCTGGTCGGCCCCAGGACGCTGAAGCTGATCCGCAAGGTCTCACCCCTGGTCCAGCGCGGCGGGACCAGCAAGCGCGGCGTCGAGGCTCTGATCCTGAGCTCCGGTGTCGGGGTGCGGTTGCACCGTCCGGAAGGCACCCCCCGACCGGGCCCGGCCTTGCTGTGGATTCACGGGGGCGGCTACGTGATCGGTACCGCGCGGCAGGACGACGACCTGTGCCGTCGATTCGTCCGCGAGCTGGGCGTCACGGTGGCCGCGGTGGATTACCGGTTGGCGCCCGAGCACCCCTACCCCGCCCCCCTGGAAGACTGCTACGCGGCGCTGACGTGGCTCGCCGATCTGCCCGCGGTCGACCCGGACCGGGTGGCGATCGGCGGAGCCAGCGCCGGCGGTGGACTGGCCGCCGCGTTGGCCCTGCTGGCCCGCGACCGTGGGGAGGTCAAGCCGACCCTGCAGTTGCTGGCCTACCCGATGCTGGACGACCGCAGTGGGTCGACGCCGAAAAACCCGAACTACCGGCTGTGGGGACCGAAGAGCAACCGCTTCGGTTGGGCGGCCTACCTCGGCAATGCCGACCCGAAGGTCGCGGTGCCGGCGCGCCACGAGGATCTCAGCGGACTGCCCCCGGCCTGGATCGGCGTCGGCACGCACGACCTGTTCCACGACGAGGACCTTGCCTACGCCGCCCGGCTGACCGCGGCCGGGGTGCCGTGCCAAGTCGAGACGGTCCAGGGCGCCTTCCACGGCTTCGACCTCGTGGTGCCGAAAGCCTCGGTGTCAAAAGCCTTTTTCGCCAGCCAGTGCGCGAGCCTGCGATCGGCGCTCGGCGCCACATGCCTGATGCCCTTCTCGGTGAGCGAGGAACAGCGGGCGCTGCGCAGCGCGGTCGCCGACCTGATGGCCCGTCACTCCAGTGAGGCGCAGGTGCGCACGCAGATGGCCACCGACACCGGGTTCGACCCGACGGTCTGGCGCGAGCTGGTGGCCATGGGCCTGACCGGCCTACTGATCGCCGAACAGCACGGCGGCGCCGGCGCGGGCCCAGTCGACATGGGCATCGTGATGGAGGAGATGGGCCGGGCGCTGCTGGTCGGTCCTTTCCTGTCGACGGCGGTACTGGTCCCCAGCCTGCTGGACGCGAGCGGGGACGACGGGGAGTGCGCCGCGGCGCTGCCGCGGATCGCGGCGGGTGAGCTGATCGCGACCGTCGCCTTCGCCGAGGACGGCTCGGCCCGGGTGCCGTCGACGATCGCCACGTCGGCGGGGCTCATCGGCGATACCTGGCATCTGACCGGTTACAAGCACTTCGTGCTGGACGGGCTTGTGGCGCAACGGTTCTACGTGCTCGCCGCCACCGACGCGGGGCCGGGGGTGTTCGCGGTGGACGCCGGTGCCGCCGGCTTGTCGGTGACCTCGCTGGACACGGTCGACCCCACCCGCAAGCAATGCCGCCTGCAGTTCGTCGACACCCCGGCGCGGCTGATCGGCCGAGCGGGAGCCGGCATCGACGCATTCAATGCCGCGCTGGATCACGCGGCGCTGGCGCTGGTCAGCGAGCAGGCCGGTGGCGCGCGGCGGGCGGTCGAGATGGCCACCGACTACGCCAAGACCCGTTACCAGTTCGGCCGCGCGATCGGCAGCTTTCAGGCCGTGAAGCACATGTGCGCAGACATGCTGCTGGAAGCCGAGTCCGCGGTGTCGGCGGCGCGGTTCGCGGCGGAGTCGTTTGCCGCGCACGCGCCGTCGCGGATCGCGGATCTTGCTCTGGCGCAGGCATATTGTGCGGACGCTTTTGTCTTCGTCGCGGCGACCAACATCCAGGTGCACGGTGGAATCGGATTCACCTGGGAGCATCCGGCGCACCTGTATCTGCGGCGAGCCCGCAGCGACGCTCAGCTGTTGGGCAGCGCGTCCTGGCACCGCGAACGCTACCTACAGCAGATCGGAGCCTGAGGAATGACTTCCGCCGACGACGAGTTGCGCGCCGAGGTCCGGAAGTGGTTGGCGGACAACTGGAACACGGATATCGATCGCGCCAGCTGGGCCCATATCGTCGTCGACGCGGGGTGGGCCACCCCGAGCTGGGAGCCCGGGTTCTACGGACGTGGGCTGACCGATTCTCAATCTCGTTTGGTGGCGGCGGAATTCGCGGCGGTCGGGGCCTTTGGTTGCGGCCACGACCGCGCGAATCTGTTCGCCTGCACGCTGCACGACGTAGGGACCGAAGAGCAGAAGCGGCGACTGATTCCGCCGTCGATCCGCGGTGAGAGCAAATGGTGTCTGCTCTACAGCGAGCCGGGCGCGGGTTCGGACCTGGCCGGCGTACGGACGCGGGCCGAGCGCGACGGGGACGACTGGGTTATCAACGGCCAGAAGATGTGGACGTCGTTCGCCACGACCGCCGACTACGGCATGTTGGTAGCCAGGACCGACTGGGATGTGCCGAAGCATCAGGGCATCAGCTTCTTCATGCTGCCGATGAAGCAACCCGGCGTGGATATCCGGCCGATTCATCAGATCACCGGCGAGTCGGAGTTCAACGAGGTCTTCATCGAGAACGCCCGCGTGCCGGCCGGAAACCTGGTCGGTGAGGTGAACGCCGGGTGGTCGGTGCTGCAGACCGCGTTGGCCTACGAGCGGCGGTTCATGGCCGACATCGCCCGCACCGCGAAGGACGCCAAGCGGCCCCGCGACGAGAAAGGCCATCTGCTGGTCGAATTGGCACGCGAGGCCGGCCGGCTCGATGACCCCTACATTCGTCAACAGATCGCCCGCGTCGACGCCCTGGCCACTGTCAACAGGTGGAACACCCAGCGGTCGAAGGCCGCGACCGACCGCGTGGAGTCGGCCACACTGATGGCGTTGGGCAAGATCGCGATGTCGCGGATCCTGCACGAAACCGCGCGCGTCGAAACCGAAATCGTCGGCGCGGAAGCGATGTTGACCGGACCCGACAATCCCGTCGGCGACGCGGTGACCTTCCGGACGCTGAATGCCTACTTCACCTCGATCGGCGGCGGCACCGACCAGATTCAGCGCAACATCGTCGGCGAACGCGTGCTCGGCCTGCCGAAAGAGCCTGAGCCGTACAAGAACACGCCGTTCCGCGAACTGCCGCACTGACCAGGTGCTTGAACTTTGCCGGTATCGCGGTCATCCTGACACTGTGGCCGCCAGCGATAAGCCGTCTCGCGGGATCCTTGATCCCGTTGCGCGCAAGCTACGTCTGCCGTTTGGGACGCCCGAATTCATCGACCGGGCGATCCGCGGCAGCGTGAACCAGGCCGGTCGACGAACCTTGCACATGTTGCTCACCACGTGGGATGTCACCGGCGGTGGCCCGTTCGCCGCCAGCGCGATCGCCACGGCGGGCCTGGCCAAGACCGTCGACCTCGCGCAGGGCCTGTTCATCGGACCGGTCTTCAACCCGCTACTCAAAAGGCTGGGGGCCGACCAAGTCAGCTTCCGGGCGTCGTTGTGCGCCTCGCAGGTGGTCGGGCTGGGCATCATGCGTTACGGGGTGTCTGTCGAGCCGATCCACTCTCTCGACGTCAACACGCTGGTTGACGCGGTGGCACCGACCCTGCAGCGGTACCTGGTCGGGGAGATCTCCTGAATCAGTCGGCTGCGTAGACGATTTCCCCGTCGATGATGGTCGCGGCGACCATCGCGGCGTCCAGTTCGGCCAGGGCTGTGTCGGGCGGACCGCTCAGCACACACAGATCTGCGGGTTCTCCGGGTTCGACCCGCCGTGGTCGGGTCGGATGCTCGGCGCCGCCGAGGAACATCGCCAATGCCGTTCGGGCCGAGACGCATTCAGTGCCGCCGACAACCGCGCCGCTGGGCGTCCGACGATGCACTGCGGCGCGCATCGCCGCCCACGGGTCGCCGTCACCGAATGGCATATCGGTCGACAGCGCCACCGGCACGCCCGCCTCGAGCAGTGATCCCACTCGCCACAGTTGATCGTGTTCGTCCGAAGGCACCTCGTCGAGGTAATGATCGCCCCGCTCGGCAACGAAATTGGGCTGAGTCACCACGGTCACCCGGAGGTCGGCCAGGTCGGTCAGGCTGTCCGCAGGGACGACGGCGGCATGCTCGATGCGATCGCCCGGGTGACAACCTGTTTCGCGGAGCGCCGCGATGGTCACCACCAGCTGAGCGGCGGTGACGCAGTGGACCGCGACCGGGTGGTTGTCGCGATGCCTATCGGAGATCCAGCCCGCCAGTTGCTCGAGGTCCAAATCGTCGTCGTGCAGGATGCGCTTGCCCGGAGCCAGGCAGTGCACGTGCTGGCGCAGCTCTCCGTGCCGGTGCAACTCCGACAAGCCGACGATGTCGGCGATCGCGAGATCCGGTGTGGCGTCGGTGATTCCGGTGACGCCATAGCGGGCGAGCCGCTCGCTGAGTTCGCCCAGGCTGGTTTCGCTGCGACCCAGGGCTTCGGCCCAGGAGTCGGTGCTGCGCAGTCGGCCGTCGGGATGATCGGTCAGGCCGACGCGTTCCAGGCCGGCCGAGTTGAGGATCCACAGCACTCCGCTGCGGTGCTGGACACGCAACGGGGTGGTGGGGGCGATGGCGTCCAGTACGTCGCGGCTCAGCGGTCCGGCGACCGAGTCATGGTATGCCACCGCGCGGATCCAGCCGTCTTCGCCGGGCATCGCGTCGCTCAGCGCGGCGGCCAGTCCGGCCTTGTCGCGGACCTGTGGCGGCCCGACCCGAATCGACGTTGCCGCGGCGGCGGCGGAGTACAGGTGCACGTGGTGGTCGTGCAGACCAGGCAGCACGGTACCGCCTGCTGCGTCCAGCACGTCTTCACCGGGCTGTGGCGTCAGGGTCGCGGCGACGTCGTCGATCCGGTCGCTCAATCTGATGTCGACCGCCGCCCCGTCGAGTGTTACTCCGCGTTTGATCAACATCTTTCGGCTACCAACCGCTCCACAGCGTCATTGTCGACTCCCAGCGCCGACGCCGGCGCCGTCTCCGGCCGCGTGGCCGTCGGTGCCTCACCGCGCGGGAAGGCCGCGTACCGGGCGGCGACCTGTGCCAGCGCCACGTCGATCACCTCACCGCCGCCGCGACGCAGCGACTCTCCTATCGCGCGGGCCGCTTCCAGTCCGCTGAGCGGATCGGCGATTGCGTCGCCGAGGAACACCGGTCCGTCACCGACCAGGCCGCCCGCGACCGCCGCATCGTCACCGAAGGCCGGTCTGTCCGGTTGGTCGTGATAGCCCCTGATGCGCAGCCAGATTCGGCCCGGCGGACCCGGCACACTGTCGGCGTCGAGTCGGCGGCGTCGCAGCGCCGCGGGCCGCGAGCCTTCGATGACGATGTCGGCGACGCCGAGCAGACGGCGTAGGGCACCGGTATCGAAGTCGACTGCGTAGGAGAGCTTTCCGCCGTTCACCCAGTCGAAGAACGTGGGCTCACCGCGGCGCGTGCCGTCGGGCCGGTTCGGGCTTTCCACCTTGACGACGACCGCGCCCGCGCGGGCGAGCAGTTGGCCGCACAGCGGCCCCGCCCACAGCGACGACAAATCCGCGACGAGGAGGCCGTCGAGACGTCGCGGTCCGATGGCGGCACCGCACGATCGGGCGGTGGGCACACCGGCGCAGGCCTCGCCCAGTGCTGCCGACGCGATGTCGAGCAGCCGAGTGCGAGCGATGACATCGGCCGCTGAATGTGTTGCAGCCCAATGAGATAGCTCACCCCACGGCTCGGTGACCGCATCGACTTCAAGAAGGGCGGGCAGGACGGCGACGTCGTCATCACGCGGCAGGGCGATCGCGCACCACCCGTCGGCGGCGGGCAGTAGCCGGGTGGCGCCGCCCGCCGAAACGCGGCCGGGCTCAGGCAGTTTCATCAATACGGCGCGCCCGGTCAGGACGGTGTCGGCGTCGACTGTCACGCCGAGAAGCTCGCCGATGTCGGCGGCCACGCGGCGGGCTTCGGTCAGCATCAGAATTGCAGCGCGGTGAAACGCCAGTCGAGGACGTGTCGCGGCTCGTCGGGAACGTCGCTGACGGCGAACACCACCGACCGCAGTCCCAGCACACCTCCGTTGTCGGTCTGCTCGGCCGACTCGATGTGCAGCTCGCTGTAGAGCGTATCGCCTTCGTACACCGGTCCGGTGTGATCGCAGGACGTCCAGCCCAGCACGGTCGCGAGGTTCGGCAATAGCTTGCCGGCCTGCGCCAACGCCAGCCCGATGGTGTGGCCGCCGTACACCAGCCGTCGGCCGCCGAGTCGTGAATCATGATGCACGCCGGCGATATTCAGGGTCAGACGAGCCAATTCCGGTGCGCTGGTGACCACGTCGGCACTGCTCTGCAGCACCGACCCGGCCAGGCCCGTGTCGAAATGCGGGCCGGTTACCCGTCGGCGGAAGACGTCACCGTTCCAGTCCGCGGCGGCCGACGGCGGCGTGGCCAGGTCCACACCGACCGTCGACAGGTCGTCGGCGTGGTTGGAGCCGTCAGGGTCGGCGTCGGCACTCAGCGGCAGCATCGCGCAGCGGTAGAAGTCGAGGATCAGCCGGTCGGCCTGGTCGATGGTGGTGATCCGCAGGGCCATCAGCCCGGTGGGCGCCCGGCCCGGCCGGTGAGAGTTCTTCTTGAGCCCGACGACCTCGGTGCGGGTGAACAGCGTGTCACCGATCGACGGGAAGCGGAAGAACTGCAGCCCGCGGTAGAACAGGTTGGCCTTGACGTGCTGAGTGGCCAGCGTCGACTGGCCGATCGCGACATCGCAGACCAGGCCCGGGTGCGCCAGCGGCGCAGGCAACCCGGTGACCGCGGCGGACAGTTCGGCGTCCAGCGGCAACCGCAGCCGATCGCCCAGGATGCTCTGGTGCACCGCGGCCAGTCCCGGGGTGAGCGTCATCGACGGCGCGGCGGTGAACACCTGACCGGTGTGCACCTGATCGAAATAGGGGCCGACTGTCATCATGCCCCCGCTTCCCGGCGTGCCAACATGGGCGGATGAATGACGACCGCGCCGGCGACGATGCAGAGCGAAACGATGAGGAGCGGCGCCACGACGAGGCAATGCTGGTCGCGACGGTGCGCGAGTTCGTCGATAAAGAGGTCAAGCCGACGGTGCGCGAACGGGAACACGCTAACGAGTATCCCCAAGCGTGGATCGAGCAGATGAAGCGCATCGGGATCTACGGCCTGGCGGTGCCCGAGGAGTACGGCGGGACGCCGGTCTCGATGTGGTGCTATGCGTTGGTGACGCAGGAGTTGGCGCGTGGGTGGATGAGTCTGGCCGGGGCGATGGGCGGCCACACCGTGGTGGCCAAGCTGCTGACGTTGTTCGGCACCGACGAGCAGAAGCAGCGCTACTTGCCGCCGATGGCCACCGGTGAGCTAAGGGCGACGATGGCGCTCACCGAGCCGGGCGGTGGCAGCGATCTGCAGAACATGTCGACCACCGCCTTGTTGGACGGCTCGGAGCTCGTCGTCAACGGTTCGAAGACGTGGATTTCCAACGCCCGCCGATCGGGCTTGATCGCGTTGCTGTGCAAGACGGATCCGCAGGCCCGGCCGCGGCACGCGGGCATCTCGGTGCTGCTCGTCGAGCACGGGCCGGGGCTGACGGTGTCGCGTGACCTGCCGAAGTTGGGCTACAAGGGTGTGGAGACATGCGAGCTGTCCTTCGACGGCTATCGCGCGCCACGCTCGGCGATCCTCGGCGGCGATGCGGGCAGGGGATTTTCGCAGATGATGAAAGGCCTTGAGACCGGCCGTATTCAGGTCGCATCGCGGGCTCTTGGCGTGGCAACCGCCGCCCTCGACGATGCGCTGGCCTACGCGCAGCAGCGGGAGAGTTTCGGCCAGCCGATCTGGAAACACCAGTCGGTGGGCAACTACCTGGCCGACATGGCGACCAAGCTCACCGCCGCCCGTCAGCTCACCCGCTACGCCGCCGAGCGCTACGACAGCGGCCAGCGGTGCGACATGGAGGCCGGGATGGCCAAGCTGTTCGCTTCCGAAGTCGCGATGGAGATCGCGCTCAACGCCGTCCGAATCCACGGCGGCTATGGGTATTCCACCGAATACGACGTCGAACGGTACTTCCGCGACGCCCCGCTGATGATCGTCGGTGAGGGCACCAACGAGATTCAGCGCAACGTGATTGCCGCGCAGTTGGTCTCCCGTGGCGGGTTGTGACGCCGGCGGGCACTACCGCACCGCGTCGACCAGGCCCCAGGCCAGAGCGGTATCGGCATCAATGGTCCGGCCGCTCAGCACGAGATAGGCTGTGCGCCAGCGGCCTATCCGACGGGTCACGCTGACCGTGCCGCCCGCGCCGGGGATCAACCCCAAGCTGAGCTCCGGCAGCCCGAACACCGCGTCGGCTGCGGCCTCGACGCGGCCGCAGAATGCGGCCATCTCCAATCCGCTGCCCAGCACCTGGCCGTGCACCTGCGCGCGACATGCCGTACCGAGTCGGGACGTCACGGCGTCCAGCGCCAGCGCCGGGCTGTAGCGGGTGCGGGCCAGATGCGCGCTGGCCGGGTCGGTGAACGTGCCGAATTCGTCGAGGTCGCCCCCGCTACAGAACGACGCGCCGTTCCCGGTCAGCACGACCTCGTCGACCGACGAATCCAGTTGCGCCACAGCCAAAGCCTCCAGCAGTGCGGCCCGGGCGTCGGTGGAGAACGCGTTGTGCCGTTGCGGACGGTTGAACGCGATCCGTACGGTGTCGCCGTCGCGCTGCGCCTGCACCGGATCCGCGATGTCGGGCATGGTGGCCGGACCGCGGTCGGCCAGCCAACGGGCGAACTCCGGACCTGCCTGCAACGTCGAGTACGCCAGCGACTCGGTGATCACCCCGGGCAGCGCCGGACCGGCAGCGTCCACCGACCGCAATACGTCGTCACACGTCGCCGCCGCGATCGGCCACCGCCGGATTTGCTGGCTCAGATCAGCCACCGCCCTATCGATCGACCCGACCGTGATCGCCCGACGGTCGTCGGCCGGGTCCTCGGTCAGGGTGAAAGTGGCGTGCGTCAGCCAATATTCAGAGGCGTCGGACAATGGCCCGACGGCCACGACCGGAGCACCGAGCAGCGCAGGGCCGGGCGCGGAGTCCGGCTCCGACACCTTGACGATGCGCAGCGTCACACCGAATACTTCTTGATCAGTTCGTGTTTGAACATCTTCCCGGTGTCGGTGCGTGGCAGCTGCGCCTCGAACGAGATCGACTTCGGGCACTTGTAGTGCGCCAACCGCTCCCGCAGCCAGTCGACCAGTTCACGGCCGAACTCATCGGTTGCGTCGGCGGGGTCGACCGTCTGCACGGCGGCCTTGACGCTCTGGCCCATTTCGTCGTCCGGAATGCCAAACACGGCTGCGTCCAACACTTTCGGATGAGTGACGAGCAGATTCTCGGCTTCCTGCGGATAGATGTTCACCCCACCGGAGATGATCATGTGGTGGCGGCGGTCGGTCAGGTACAGGTAGCCGTCCTCGTCGACGTAGCCGACGTCGCCCACCGTCGTCCAGCCGTGCTTGTTGCGCGACGCGGCCGTCTTCTGCTCGTCGTTGAGGTATTCGAAGGAAAAGCCGCCCTCGAAATAGATTTCGCCGGACTGGCCGGGCGGCAACTCGTTACCGTCCTCGTCGAGAATGTGCAGTTGACACATCATCGGCTTACCGACCGAACCGGGGTGCGCCAGCCATTCGTCGGCGCTGATCAACGTCGACCCGATGGCCTCCGAGGAGGCGTAGTACTCGTCGACGATCGGCCCCCACCAGTCGATCATCTGCTTCTTGATCTCCACCGGGCAGGGGGCGGCGGCGTGCATCACCCGCTCCAGGCTGGACAGGTCGTACGAGTTGCGCGTCGCCTCAGGCAGTTTCAGCATCCGGGTGAACATCACCGGGACGAACTGCCCGTGCGTGACCTTGTGCCGCTGGATGGCATCCAGACAGCCCTCGGGATCGAACTTCTCCAGGACCACGGTGGTGATGCCGCCGGCCTGCACGGTCATCGACCACACCGACGGCGCGGTGTGATACAGCGGTGCCGGGCTGAGGTAGACCGCGTCCGGGTGCATCCAGAAACCGACCAGCGCCGACATCATGCCCGGCGCCTCCGCCGGCGACACGTGTGGCAGGGCCCGTTTGATTCCCTTGGGCCGGCCGGTGGTGCCCGACGAGTACTGCAGCAGGTCTCCTTCGATCTCGTCGGCGATGGGCGTATCCGGTTGACTTGCAACACATTCGGGGTAGCGCTGCCAGCCGTCGAGGTCGGCCTCCCCTTCGCCGGAGGCGAGCAACAGCAGCGCGGGCAGGCCGTGCGGCAGGTGCTCGGCGAGGTTCTCACACGTCGTGCGCAGCGCGGCCGATCCGATGATCGCCTTGGCGGCGCTGTTGTCGATGATGTACGCCGCTTCCGGCGCGGTCAGGTGCGTGTTGATCGGTACGTAGTACAGGCCGGCCCGCCGGGCGGCCCACATCACGGCGTGGATGTGCTCGTTGTTCTCCATCAGGATCGCAACGGCATCACCTTCGACCAGGCCGGCCTGCCGGAAATAGTGGGCCAGTCGATTGGCCCGGGCTTCGAGCTCGTCGAACGTGATCACCCTGCCGGACGGGTGAAGGATGATGGCGGGCTTGTTGGCACCACCCTGGCCGGAGGTGTGCTCGCGGATCTGCATGGGCAGACTGTACCGCCGCAAAACTTGACAGCTGTCAAGAGGGCGCCATAGCGGCCGAGCATCAACCGTGAAGACAGCTTCACGTTGCGCGGTCGGGCCAGGAGCTACTGCTAATGCACCTGCTCGGGGTACGGATGCGGATGTCCGCCATGGCGTTTGGTCCGGCCGCCGAACGGCGCGGACAAGATCGCCGGCAGCTCCCGCCGATAGCGCACCAGCGCCACCGCCGCAATGACTCCATACACCCCGCTGAGCGCCAGCCGTCCCTCGGTCGAAGTCAGCGGGAACTGCACGACGAACAGGATCAGCAGCGCCCACGCGGTCCAGCGCTGGAACCGCAGACCCAGCAACAGCGTCACACCCATGAGCGTCTGCGCCGCGGTCAGCACGATCTCTTCGACCTGGCGGCTGTCCAGATGCATTGCGGCGTTGCCGCCGCCGAGCATGTACGCCACCGGCAGCGAGCCGATCAGCAGCGTCCACTGGTTGACCTTGGCCGAGATCAGCATCGCGATCGCGACGTCGCCTTTACCGCGCGAGGCGAAGATCGTCGCAATGATGAACTCCGGCGCCTCCGACGCGAGCGGAGCCACCCACTGGACGAGCAGGAAGCGGTCGATACCCAATTGGGTTCCGGCACCGATCAGGTTGTCCGCGAATGGCTTCGCACAGGTGACGATGACGCCGGCGGCGATGATGAACAGCGCAGCCACCGCGACGCGGCGCATGCGCTCCGGTAGCGCGCCCAACGCGGCGGCGGTGCCGATCAGCTCGGGCTCCTCGACGTCGCCGCGGCTGAGCTTGAACAGGTAGAAACCGAACCAGCCAAGCAGCGCGATCCCGAACGCGATGTGGATGTGTCCGGTTGCGGGAATACCGAAGGCGGCCACGCCGGCGAACATCAAAAAGCCGATTTCCACCCGGTTGCTGGTCTCGAGCTTCACGCCGTCGAGTTTGCGGCCGGAGCTCCGGCGGGCCACCAGCACGCTGACCAACACGACGACCGGCCACCCGAGGCCCATCAGCAGCCGGTTCGACCCGGTCATGTTCGCGGCGGCGTACTGGGTGTAGGCGGGCAGGTGGCCTGCAGTCCAGGCGTAGTACAGGTCGACGGCGTACTCGGGAAGCACCGCGATCACGGCCAGCACGGCGACGGCGAGGCCGCCGGACACGTCGACCTGGGCGGCTTCGGCGGCCCAGGCCAGCACGAAGCTGGCACCCACGACGGCGGCGCCGTACGCGATCAGGCCGACGACGGGGTCGAGATGGACACCGAGAATGCGCAGCACCAACGCGGGGGCGATGACGACGCTGACGATGGCCAGGGAACGGAACAACGTCCACGACCGGGCGCGCGACTCCGTTACAGCCCCCGCCGTTGTTGTCACGTGGCTAAGGTACCCGCCAACCACCTAGGCAGCAACATAGCCTGGCTACCGAATGACAGTCGCGCGCACTTGAAAGTTTGCTGGTCAGCAGGGTCGCAACCGCAAGTTCGGCTGCCCGATATTTCGGTTGTGGCAACCCCGCCAACGGGTCGGCGGCGCCTTAGTTGGACTCGGCGAGGCGCTGCTTGAGGGCCTCGAACTCGTCCCGGACACCGGTCGGCAGCTTGTCGCCGACGAATTCGAACCACTCCTCGATCAGCGGCAGTTCCTGGCGCCACTCATCGACGTTGACCGCCAACGCGCGGTCGACGTCCGCGGCGTCGACATCGAGGCCGCTCAGGTCGAGGTCGTTCGCGGTGGGCACGACGCCGATCGGGGTTTCCTGACCGCCGGCGTGGTGCTCAATGCGGTCGACGACCCACTTCAGCACGCGACTGTTCTCGCCGAAGCCCGGCCACAGGAACTCGCCCTTGTCGCCGCGCCGGAACCAGTTGACGAAGAAGACCTTCGGCAGCTTCGACTCGTCGGAGTTCTTGCCGAGGTCGATCCAGTGCTGGAAGTAGTCGCCGACGTTGTAGCCGAGGAACGGCAGCATGGCCATCGGGTCGCGACGAACATCGCCGACCTTGCCCTCGGCCGCGGCCGTCTGCTCGCTGCCCATGGTGGCGCCCATGAAAACGCCGTGCTGCCAGTCGCGCGCTTCGGTGACCAGCGGGACCGTGGTCTTGCGGCGGGCGCCGAACAGGATGCCCGAGATCGGCACGCCCTGCGGGTCATCCCACTCCGGGGCCAGGATCGGGCACTGCGACATCGGAGTGCAGTAGCGCGAGTTGGGGTGCGCCGCTTTGGTGTCCGTCTCGCGCAACACCCAGTCGTTGCCCTTCCAGTCGATCAGGTGGTCGGGCTCACCTTCCAGGCCTTCCCACCAGACGTCGCCGTCGTCGGTCAGTGCGACGTTGGTGAACACGGTGTTGCCGCCCTCGATGGTGCGCATCGCGTTCGGGTTGGATTTCCAGTTGGTGCCCGGCGCGACGCCGAAGAAACCGAACTCCGGATTGACCGCGTACAGCCGGCCGTCCTTGCCGAAGCGCATCCAGGCGATGTCGTCACCAAGGGTCTCGGCGCGCCAGCCCGGGATGGTGGGCTGCAGCATCGCGAGGTTGGTCTTGCCGCAGGCCGACGGGAACGCGGCGGCGAAGTAGTACGCCTTGTTCTCCGGCGAGATCAGCTTGAGGATCAGCATGTGCTCGGCGAGCCAGCCCTCGTCGTGGGCCATCGCCGAGGCGATCCGCAGTGAATAGCATTTCTTGCCGAGCAGCGCATTGCCGCCATAGCCGGACCCGAAGCTCCAGATTTCGCGGGTCTCAGGAAAGTGCGTGATGTATTTGGTGTCATTGCAGGGCCACGGGACGTCCTGTTGCCCGGGCTCCAGCGGAGCGCCGATCGAGTGCAATGCCTTGACGAAAAACCCGTCGTCGCCGAGCTTCTCCAGCGCAGCCTTGCCCATCCGGGTCATCACCTTCATCGAGGCGACGACGTACTCGGAGTCGGTGATCTCGACGCCGAGCTTGGGGTCTTCGGCGCCGAGCGGGCCCATGCAGAACGGGACAACCCACATCGTGCGTCCGCGCATGCAACCGCGGTACAGCTCGGTCATTGTCTCGCGCATCTCGGCCGGCGGCTTCCAGTTGTTCGTCGGGCCGGCGTCGACCTCACGCTCCGAACAGATGAACGTCCGCGACTCGACTCGCGCAACGTCGGACGGGTCCGACAGCGCCAAGTACGAGTTCTTGTGCTTCTTTTCGTTGAGTTTGGTAAAGGTGCCTGCCTCGACCAGCTGGTCAGCCAGCCGCTGCCACTCTTCGTCGGAGCCGTCCGCGAACATCACCCGGTCCGGCTGGGTCAGCTCGGCGACCTCCTCCACCCAGGACAACAAGCCCTGATGGTTCGTCGGGGCGGAATCCAGACCGGGAACGGTCGCTGAAGTCATCGAAATCTCCTGCAGTCGCGGTGTGCTGTAGTGCGCGGCTAGTTGGCGGCGGCCTCTACACAGGTTATCGCGAGCTGAATACCCAGAAAAAGGCGGGAGTGTATCGCCTAACTCACAAGAACGATTCAGATCACGTTATCGGCGGTATTCGTCGTCGAATTCTCGTCGGTGCGCTCGTCATCGGTATCGGCTGACGCCGGCGGCTCGGACTCTATGTTCGTATCGTCGGACGCCGGATCGGCGTCCGCAACCGACGGCTCCGGCTCGCCGAGTTCGGCCCGGACGGCCTGCAGGGCCGCCTGCACCGTCGGCATCTCCTGGCCGCGCAGCGCCGCGGCCCGAGCCCCGACAACGGAGTGTTCGCGCAGCTCGGTGTCGATGACGCCGACCTGCTCGGCCACCCGGGTGCTCTCACCTTCGTCCTGCTCGCTCAGCGCGGCGGTCAACGCTGACTCGGCGGCCAGCACCCGGGTCGCGACCAACTGCTCCACCGCGGACTGCACCAGCGCAGTGGCCTCGCCGGCCCATCGGTCCAGCAGGGCCCGGTCGCGGAGCAGGCCGCGCATCCCGACCACCCAGACCGTGAGCGCCAGACCGATCGCTGCGCAGGCGACGGCCCCGGCGATGGTGAGCCCGGGGGTCAGGTCGGCCAGCAGCCGGCTCAGCGTCAACGCCACGCCAAGCCCGAAGCCGGCGCCCAGCAACATCATCAGCCGGCTCTCCAACTTGCGGGACTTCAGCGGCGGCGACGGCGGGTCGACCGTCGGCAGCGGGGCCGGACTGGGCGGTTCGACCGTCAGCCCAAGGGTCTGCGCCATCTCGGCCAGCTGCGTGGTGGTGCCGTCGTCCACTTCGGTGATGACGTCCTTGAGCCGGGTCCTCGCCTGACCCTCGAACTCGGCCAGCTTGGTCCGGCTCAGGCTCGCGGCGTCCTCCTGCAGCTCCGAGCGGACCGTGGCACAGCGATTGCGGGCGAAGTAGGACAGCTGGGTGCGGGCCTGCTGGGTCTGGCTGCGCAGTGCGATCGTCCGCTCGGACTTGGACAGCCGGCGCTGCCGCAGGATCTCGCTGCGCTGTTCCCGCAGCGTCTCGACTCGCGCGCGGCGGCCCGCGCCATCGGCGTCGCGGTCGTACCGGTCGGCGATGGTCTGCAGCCGAGACTTCCACGCGCGCAACCTGTTTCGACGGGCAAGCTGGTTGTCGACCAGCTGCTCGGACACCGCCGCGGCGAGCTCGTCGATGCGCGGCTTGCCCTCCTCGGGCGCGGCGGCGACCCCGACCCACTGCACATCGGCGTAACGCGGCGCGTGTGCTGCCAACACCTTGCGGTTACTGTCCAGGACCTCGTGCCAATTCTCATGCACGTCGATTTTGGACACCGCGCCGATCACCGCGTCGGTCTCGGCGGTCGCCGCGTCGAGTAGCGCGCAGTCGGACTCGGTCAGCAGCGCGGCCGCCGAGACGACGAACACCACCGCGGTCGGCGCTTCGCCGGGCGCCAGGTCCGTGGACTCGACGAACTTCTGCTTCGGCAGCTTCTCGCGCAGCGCGGCCACCACGCTGGTCACCCCGGCCAGCCACGGCCCGGCGACCAGGACCGCTTCCAACCGCTGGGTGCTCGGCGCGCCGAGCTGAGGTCCGATCGCCGCCACCGTCGCATCGACCTCGGCGGCCGCTTCACTATCTTTCTTGTTGCTCATACCGAGCCCCCGGCCTTCGCCCACAGCCGCAGCGAGCCCCGGACGATGTCGGCGCCGCAGGCGCGTTCGATGCCCGCGGCTGGCCCCCGGCGGTGCCTCTCCCAGCGTGTCGCGCGCCTCAGGTGTGCGTCCGCGGAGTCGCCGCGATCGACCTCCATGCCGACGGACTCGACCGCGTGCACCGCCGCCATCATCCGGGCGACCACGATGTCGTCGCTGGTCAGGAATTCGCTGATGCGCTGGTCGGTCACGGCCATCGCCTCCAGTTCGGCCACGGCATCCCGCACGCGCTGGTAGCGCAGTGGCGCGCCGAGCACACCGATCTTGGCGACCACGACGTCGATGTTGCTCAAGGCGCGCAGCAGGGCCGCGACGTCGGCCCGCGCCGCGCCGCGAGCGATCGCCGCCCTGGCCTGCCGGGTGCCGAAGGCTCCGAGACCGGGGACCGATAGACGCTCGTCCTGCAGCGCCGCCCACGATTCGTCGTCGAGCGGCGCGCCGGCGAGTAGACCGACGAACGGTTCGACGGGCGTCCCGGCCCGGGCCGCCAGCTGCGCACAGCGGGCCCGGGCGGCGTCACTCGGACCGTTCGGGTGACGACCGGGTGCGGTAGTGGAGACCAGGTCGGCCTTGTTGAGCACCGCAAGCACCGGTCTGGCGGAATTGGTGAGTGCGGCGCGGTCCTCGGGTTTGACCGCGTCGGCTAACACGTAGACGTCGAGGTCAGCATCGTCCGGGGTGGTCAGGGCGATCCCCGCGCGCGCCAAGGCCCGGGCGACGGTGGTGCTGCCGACGCCGCGACGCCCGGATACCGCCACCCGCGCCGGGGTGGCAAGTCGCTCGGCGATCGCGGCGCAGCGCGGCTCGGAAACCGAGGCCGCAAACCGCTCCAGCTCTTCGACGAAAATCGGATGCCCCTATCCGCTCAAGTTCGCCAGCAGGTGCTGCTAAACCCTCATTGTGGCTGAGTACCTGCCGATTACCGCGTAGCACCACCGTTTTGTCTGCCGAATGGTGACATTTGCCCAGTCCGGACGCGAGTCACCCGGCACCGGCCAAAGGCAACTGTTGGGTATCAATCTGGCCCGCGGGCAACGACATGATGGGTTCATGGGTCACGATGAACGGATGCGCGCGCAGCCCTGGGTGGACGCGGCCACACCGCCGACGCCTGCTACCGCCCTGCCTGCGGGATGTGAAGTCCCCGGCTACCGCCGAACCACCAGCTTCCGTACGCGGCGCTCGCAGCTGTCGGCCGCGCAGCAGCGGACCTGGGAGCGGCTGTGGCCGGAGTTGGGCTGCGTCGCCGTCTCCGACGACGCCCCTCAACCGTTGGACACCGAGGCCTGGTTTGGCCGCGACGCGCCCCTGATCCTTGAAATCGGCTGCGGCACAGGAACTTCTACCGTGGCGATGGCGCAGGCCGAGCCGAACGTCGACGTGATCGCCGTCGAGGTCTACCGGCGCGGTCTGGCGCAGTTGCTGTCCGCGATCGACCGGGAGCACGTAACCAACATCCGGCTGATCCGCGGCGATGCCGTCGACGTGCTAGACCATCTGCTCGCGCCCGGTTCGCTGAGCGGGGTGCGGGTGTTCTTCCCCGACCCCTGGCCCAAGGCTCGGCACCACAAGCGCCGGCTACTGCAGTCCGCGGTCGTGGCGACCATTGCCGACCGGCTGCGGCCCGGCGGGGTGCTGCACGCCGCGACCGACCATGCCGACTACGCCGAGCAGATCGCCGAGGTCGGCGACGCCGAACCCCTGCTCACCAGGCTGGAACCGGGTGCCGAGACGCCGATCTCGACCATCCGCCCGACCACCAAATACGAGGGCAAGGCCGAGGCCGCCGGCAGCGTCGTCAACGAGTTCGTCTGGGAACGCCGCGGAAGAGATTCCTCATGAGCCTCACCGAAGCGATCGACCCTCAGGTCGCATCGCGGCCCGCGCCGCGACGGGTCCTGCTGGTCTGGGACGCGCCGAACCTTGACATGGGCCTGGGCTCGATCCTGGGCCGACGACCGACCGGGGTGGAGCGTCCGCGCTTCGACGCGCTGGGTCGCTGGCTGCTGGGCCGCACCGCGGAAGTCTCGGTCAACCAGGACGACATCGCCACCGAGCCCGAGGCGACCGTGTTCACGAACATCGCCGCAGGCAGTGCCGATGTGGTGCGTCCATGGGTGGACGCCCTGCGCAATGTCGGGTTCGCGGTGTTCGCCAAGCCGAAGCTCGACGAGGACAGCGACGTCGACAGCGACATGCTCGAACACATCGCGCAGCGGTTTCAGGACGGATTGGCGGCGCTGGTGGTGGCGTCCGCCGACGGGCAGGCTTTCCGAATACCCTTGGAGGAAATCGCGCGCAGCGGGGTACCCGTGCAGGTGCTCGGATTTCGCGAACATGCGAGTTGGGCGCTAGCGTCGGATACCTTGGAATTTGTCGACCTGGAGGACATCGCCGGTGTGTTCCGGGAGCCACTACCGCGGATCGGCCTCGATTCGCTGCCTGACCAGGGGGCGTGGCTGCAACCGTTCCGGCCACTGTCCTCGTTGCTGACCTCGCGTGTCTGACAACTCAACATCTATGCGCGGGTCGTCGCAGATCCAGTAAGGAGCTTACGTGTTCGCCTGGTGGGGTCGAACTGTATATCGCTACCGATTCATCGTGATCGGCGTGATGGTGGCGCTGAGCCTGCTCGGCGGCATCTTCGGGATCAGCCTGGGCAAGCACGTCACCCAAAGTGGTTTCTACGACGACGGCAGCCAGTCCGTCAAGGCTTCGGTGCTCGGTGACAACACGTATGGACGCGACCGAACCAGCCACATCGTGGCGACGTTCACCGCACCCAAGTCCGTCAACGACCCCGCCTGGCAGAAGAAGGTCGTCGACGAACTCAACGCCTTCAAAAAAGACCACCCCGACCAGGTCGTCGGCTGGGCCGGCTGGCTGGCGGCGCCGACCAGCACCGACCCCGTCATCAAGGGGATGGCCAGCGAGGACGGCAAGCACACCTTCGTCAGCATCCCGCTGAAGGGCGATGACGACGACACGATCCTCACCAACTACAAGGACATCGAGCCCGATCTTCTGAAGCTCAACGACGGCAAGGTCCAGCTCGCCGGCCTCGAGCCGATCGCCGGCGCGCTGACCGGGACCATCGCCACCGACCAGAAACGCATGGAGGTGCTGGCGCTGCCGCTGGTGGCGGTCGTGCTGTTCCTGGTGTTCGGCGGGGTGATCGCCGCCGCGTTGCCCGCGATCGTGGGCGGACTCAGCATCGCCGGCTCGACCGGCATCCTGCGCTTCATCGCCGAGTTCGGGCCTGTGCACTTCTTCGCTCAACCTGTGGTGTCGATGATGGGGTTCGGTATCGCCATCGACTACGGGCTGTTCGTGGTCAGCCGGTTCCGGGAGGAGATCGCCGAGGGCTACGACACCGAGGCCGCGGTGCGGCGCACGGTGATGACGGCCGGCCGTACGGTGGTGTTCTCGGCGGTCCTGATCGCTGTCTCGGCGGCCAGCCTGTTCCTGCTGCCGCAGGGGTTCGTCAAATCGCTGACCTACGCGGTGATCATCTCGGTGTCGTTGGCCGCGATCCTGTCGATCACGCTGCTGCCCGCGATCCTGTCGATTCTCGGCAAGCACGTCGACGCGCTCGGTGTGCGCACCTTGTTCCGCATCCCGTTCCTGGCGAACTGGAAGCCCTCGCGCGCCTACCTGAACTGGCTGGCGGACCGGCTGCAGAAGACCAAGACCCGCGAAGAGGTCGAGGCCGGGTTCTGGGGCAAGTTGGTCAACGTTGTCATGCGGCGTCCGCTGGTGTTCGCGATCCCCATCGTCATCGGGATGATCGCGCTGGTCATTCCGCTGCACAACCTGGCCTTCGGCGGCATGAGCGAGAAGTATCTGCCGCCGGACAACTCGGTGCGCCTGGCGCAGGAGAACTTCGACAAGCTCTTCCCTGGCTATCGCACCAACCAACTGACCCTGGTCATCAAGAGCGACAACGGCAGCAAGGTCACCGACCAACAGGTCGCCGAGGTCCGCAACGACGCCGCCTCGATCAGCGGTTTCACCGATACCACCTGGCAAGAGCGGGCCTGCCCGACCATCGCGGGAAACCCGTGCTTGTCGACGCCGAAAGGCAGCCACCCCAAGGATGATTCGGTCCGGGTGATCCAGAACGGCCTGGTCAACGCCAGCGACGCGGGCAAGAAGCTCAACGAGTTGCGGTCGATGACACCACCACGTGGTCTGACCGTTCTGGTCGGTGGTGTCCCCGCGCTCGAACAGGACAGCATTCACAGCCTGTTCGACAAAGCGCCGCTGATGCTGGTGGTCCTGCTGACCACGACGATGCTGCTGATGTTCCTGGCCTTCGGGTCCGTGGTGCTGCCGATCAAGGCCGCGGTGATGAGCGCGCTGACGTTGGGCTCGACCTTGGGCATCCTGACCTGGATTTTCGTCGACGGCCATTTGTCGAAGTGGCTGAACTTCACGGCGACGCCGCTGATGGTGGTGCTGATTGCCCTGGTGGTCGCGGTCGGCTTCGGTCTGGCAACCGACTACGAGGTGTTCCTGGTCTCGCGCATGGTGGAAGCCAGAGCGCGCGGCATGTCCACCGCCGAGGCTATCCGAATCGGTACGGCGACGACCGGTCGCTTGATCACCGCGGCCGCCTTGGTGCTCGCCGTGGTCGCGGGCTCGTTCATCTTCTCCGACCTGGTGATGATGAAATATCTGGCTTTCGGGTTGATGGCGGCGCTGTTGCTGGACGCCACCGTGGTTCGGATGTTCCTGGTGCCGTCGGTGATGAAGCTGCTCGGCGACGACTGCTGGTGGGCGCCGCACTGGATGAAGCGTCTGCAGAATCGTCTGGGGCTGGGCGAGATTCACCTACCCGACGAGCGCAAGGTGCCGTCGGCGCGGGCCCGGGCTGCGCGGCCCGCCGCCAACACCCGCCCGCCGGTCACGGTGCCTCCCCGCCCGCCGCACGACCCCACGCACCCCAGTGCCGAGGGTGCGCCGCGCCCGGCCCGGCCCACCGCGCCGCCGCCGCCCGCACCTCGGCCAGACGTCCGGCCCCCGGTCAAGGATGCGCCGCCGTCGGCTGCGGGAACCAACCGGATGACCAATCCGGCGCAGCCGAAAGAGGCTGCGACGACGCGCTTTTCGGCCCAGCCGAACCCGTCGGCCGCCCCCGCGCCGGCGCGCCCGCCCGCTCCCCCGCAAAGCCCGCGTGGCGAGGACCGGGAGATCGAGTCCTGGCTGAGCGACCTGCGTGGCGGAAAGGCCGGCGCTGGTACGCAGCCACCGCAGCCGTCCGCCGAGGAAACCCGCGCACTGCAGGTTCCGCCGCGGGACAAGCCGTCTCCTCCGCCGGCCAACGAGCCGCCGGAAGACGCCACCACCGCAATTCCAACCCCACCGCGCGAGGACAAGGACTCCGATACCGCCACCGAGAAGCTGAACGCTCGTGGCGAGCAGCCCCGTCCGCGACGCGGCGGCGGGCTCAGCGCCGCGGACCTTTTGCGCAGAGAGGGCCGCATCTAACGGCTAGCGGCGAATTCGTTTGGCGCTATTGGCTTTTGGCTCCGGCTTTGGTGGGTTGCGGCTCGTCGGCTTCGGCCTGCATCAGCGCGTCGTCGCTCTCTTCGGCCGCCTCCTCCGGGTCGGGAGCCAGCAGCACCTTGAATGCGTTGTTCAGGAACGCGACGGTCGGGACGGACAGTAGCGCGCCGACGATGCCGGCCAGCACGCCGCCCGTCGAAATGGCCACCACCACCGCCAGCGGATGGATCGATACCGCCCGGCCCATCACCAACGGCTGCAGGATGTGTGCCTCGAGTTGGTTGACCGCGACCAACACGCCGAGGGTAATCAGCGCGTAGACAAAGCCTTTCGCCAGCAGCGCGACGATCACCGCGAGGAAGCCGCTGAGGACGGCACCGACCAGCGGGATGAACGCGCCGAGGAACACCAGCGAGGACAGCGGCAGCGCCAGCGGCACGCTCATGATCACCAACCCGGTGCCGACGCCCACCGCGTCGACCAGTGCCACCAGGAACGTGGCCCGGATGTAGCCGGTCAGCGCATGGAATCCGGCCCCGCCGGCAGCGCGCACCCGTTCCCGATGGTCGGTCGGGATCAACTTCGTGACGTAGTGCCAGATGTTGCGGCCACCGTAGAGAAAGAAGATCAGCGTGAAGAGCATCATCAGCGCGGCCGTGACGATTTCGGCGGTCGCCGTCGCGGTCGACAGGGCGCCGCTGGTCAGCTTTTCCTGATTGTGTTGCAGCGCCTCGATCGCCGAGTTACCGGCGTGGTCGATCTGCTGGCGGCTCAAATGCATCGGCCCCTCGATGAGCCACCTCTTGGTGGAGTCGATGCTGCGGGTGACTTGGTTGACCAAATCCGGTACCCCGACGATGAATTGGCTGACGACGAAGGTCAGGATGCCACCGAGGATGGCAAAGCCAGCCAGGATCACCAGTGCCACCGCGCCACCGCGGGGCGCGCCGCGACGGTCCAGCAAGTCGACGACCGGCACCAGCAACGCGCTCAGCATCATGGCCAGCAGGAGTGGGACGACGATGACTTCCAGCCGCTTGATGACGGTCAACAGCGCCACGACGGCGGCCAGGATCACCAGCAGGCGCCAGGACCAGGCTGCGGTCTTGCGGACGATCGGTTCTACCGAGTCGGCGTAGTCGGCCGAGGCCTGTGATGGCATACCGACCAGCCTAGGGGCGATCGCAAGCGTGGCGCAGCCAGGCGCGGCGGGTCGGCCCCATCGCCCAGGGGCGGACACCGGCGTCGCGCAGCGATCCCGGCGCGACCTGCCGAGCTACGCTAATCGCGTGTCGCACGACGCACCGGCCAGGAACGTCGATGGCCAGGTTCCCGAGCGTGCCCGCGGCAGGTACTGGTGGCTGCGGTGGGTGACGCTGGGCGTGGTGGCGATCGTGCTGACCGTCGAGGTAGCGCTGGCGTGGGATCAATTGACAAAGGCCACCCGAAGTCTGTACGCGGCGAACTGGTGGTGGCTGCTGGCATCCGCGGCGGCGGCGATCGTGTTGATGCACAGTTTCGCCGAGGTGCAGCGGACGCTGCTGGCCTCGGCCGGGGTGCCGGTGCACAAGCTTCGCTCCGAAGCCGCCTACTACGCGGCCAACTCGGTGAGCACCACCCTGCCCGGCGGCCCGGTGATCGCGGCGACGTTTTTGCTTCGGCAGCAACGCCTTTGGGGTGCATCGACGTTGGTGGCGTCGTGGCAGCTGGTGATGTCCGGGGTGCTGCAGGCGGTCGGGCTGGCGCTGCTCGGGCTGGGCGGCGCGTTCGTCCTCGGCGCGAAGAACAACCCGTTCTCGTTGTTGTTCACGTTGGGCGGTTTTGTTGCGCTGCTGCTGTTGGCTCAGGCGGTGGCGTCACGACCCGAGCTGATCGAAAGCATTGGCTGCCGGGTGCTGGCGCGGTTCAACGCGTTGCGCGGCAAGCCGTCCGACGTCGGGTTGGCCAAGTGGCGGGAGATGCTCTGCCAACTGGAGTCGGTGAGCTTGACCCGCCGCGACCTGGCGGCGGCGTTCAGCTGGTCGGTGATCAACCGGTTCGCCGACGTCGCCTGCCTGGCATTTGCCGCCTACGCGGCCGGCGCGTCGCAGGTGTCGCTCGGCGGGCTGACGGTCGCGTGCGCGGCTGCCCGGGCGGTCGGCACGATTCCGCTGATGCCGGGCGGCCTGTTGATGGTCGAGGCGGTGCTGGTGCCGAGCCTGGTGTCCAGCGGCATGTCGCTGCCGACCGCCGTCTCGACGATGCTGATCTATCGGCTGGTCAGCTGGCTGATATTGGCCGCGATCGGCTGGGTGGTGTTCTTCTTCATGTTCCGCAGCGAGAACCACCTCGACCAGGACGGGGCCGAATCAGTTACTTGAACGCGCTGAAGGCGCCGGCCGCGCCCGGTATTGCCGCCCCGGCACCCGGGATCGCGTTCTGAGCGCCGGAGACCGCCTGCGCCGCGCCCGGCAGGCCACCGGGCAGCGCGCCCTGCGCCGACTGCATGAAGCCGAGCACCTGCGGCAGGCTGATCGCCATCTTGCAGCGACTGGACAAACCCGCCAGCGGCGACGCGATGGTCTGCAAGTCGCTGGCGGCCTTCGGATTTGCGTCGAAGAATGCCTTCAGCGACGTGACCGAGTTCGGACCGGCAGGCTGCTGCATAACCGACGTCATCGCCTGGTTGGTCTCGGGGTGCCCGTCGAGGTAGTCCCCCGCGGAGCGCGCCACGTTGCTGATCGTGCGGGCCATCTCGCTGGCCGCGCACGGGTCGGCGGCACCAACGGCCGACGGTGCGGACAGCAGCACCACCGCAGCGGTCCCTCCCAGCCCGGTCGCGGTCAGGACGCCGATCAGTCGACGGCGCAGCGTCGCGGTGCTCCCAGTCAGAGACGTCATGTGTGGCTCCTTGTGGCTCGCGAGGAACCGTCGCCCCGCAAACATTTCGCCGGCGCGGGGCCGGCACGTGATCGTCATCCTGCCATCGAATCCGGCGGGGTCGCCACTTCGCCGGCGGGGATCTCGTCACACCTATGGGAAACCTATGTGGGAATCGGCGCCGTTACCGGGTTGTTGCAGCTCAGCGACTCGGAACCCACCTGCGTATACAGCTGGCTGCGGTAGGCTCGCGGACACGCAACGCTAATGCGGGGAGACCAAAATCCAGCACTTCATGATGCGCTTGAGCAGCAGTCTGCGCAGGTGTCGCTGGCTGGTCTTCAGCGGCTGGTTGCTCGCGCTGGTCCCCGCCCTCTACCTGGTGTTGACCTCGTCGGGTCACCTCACCGGTGGCGGTTTCGAGGTCCCCGGATCCCAGTCGCTGATGGTGCACGACGCGCTGGAGGCGCACTACCCCGACCAGGGGACGTCACCCTTGGCGCTGGTCGCGGCCCCACGCGCGGATGCCAGCTACGAAGACATGACCGCCGCCGCCGCGTTCCTGCAGCAGGTTGCCAAGCAACAGCCCGACGTCGTCGTGGTGCCGAATCCGGCGCAGCCGTCGCCGCAGCCCGACCGGCCGTACGTGGTCTCGTTGCGCCTGGACAGCGCCACC
>CAWIKT010000045.1:0-3415 GCA_963836555.1 uncultured Actinomycetota bacterium
ATCGACCCAAGTCACACCTATCGGCTACGGTTCACCGACGACTCGGCCGAAGACCAGACCGCACCGTCTCCGGTAGGCATCACGGTGCGCCCGCTCCACGACTTGTCCGACGCGGACGCCATGAACCGGGTCTTCGTCCGTTGCGGGATGGTGCCTTCGCCCGTCGAAACGATTTGGAACAACAACCTGCACGAGCCCGCTGTCACCTACCTGCTCGCGGTGCGAGACGACGACGGCGCCGTAATCGGTACGGTGACCGGTGTTGACCACAAGCTGCTGTTCTCCGATCCTGAACACGGCTCGAGTTTGTGGACACTCGCAGTCGATCCGGGTGCCGGAATTCCGGGCATCGGCATCGCTCTTACGAAAAAGCTCGCCTCGCACTTCCGCCGGTCCGGTCGCGCCTACATGGATCTGTCGGTCACCCACGACAATTCGGCTGCGATCCGGCTCTACGAGAAGCTGGGATTCCGGCGTGTACCGGTGTTGGTGATCAAACGCAAGAACGCGATCAACCAGCCGTTGTTCAGCCCGCCGCCGGAAACCGTCGACGATCTCAACCCGTACGCGCGCATCATCGCCGACGAGGCTTTGCGTCGCGGCATCTGGGTAGAGGTCCTGGACGCCGAAACCGGCGAAATGCGGCTCACCCATGGTGGCCGCAGCGTCGTCACTCGAGAATCGCTGTCGGAATTCACCTCTGCCATCGCAATGTGCCGTTGCGACGACAAACGATTGACCCGCCGGCTGGTGGCGGATGCCGGCATCGTCGTGCCGCGCGCGCGTCTGGCGACGTTCGACGACGACGACTACGCCTTCTTGAAAGAGGTCGGTGAGGTCGTCGTCAAACCCACCCGGGGAGAGCAGGGCAAGGGCATCACGGTCGGTGTCACCGCCGAGAACGGACCTGGCGACCTCACCACGGCGCTGGCATGGGCGCGCGAGCAATATCCCGAAGTGCTGATCGAGCAGCGGGTGGTCGGTGACGACCTGCGACTCGTCGTGATCGACGGGCGGGTGGTTGCCGCCGCCTTACGGCTGCCACCCGAGGTCATCGGCACCGGCAAACACACCGTGGGTGACCTTATCGTGGCAGAGAGCCGACGGCGCTCGGCGGCGACCGGTGGTGGGTCGACAATCCCGCTCGACGCTGTCACCGAGGCGACGGTCCTCGAAGGTGGATGGCAGCTGGACGATGTTCTGCCGCAAGGTAATCGGTTGCGTGTTCGCCACACCGCAAACCTGCATCAGGGTGGCACGATCCACGACGTCACCCCGGAGGTGAATCCCGAGCTGTGCCGGGTCGCGGTGACAGCTGCCGAGGCGATCGGTATCCCGGTGACCGGCATCGACCTGCTGGTGCCGGATGTCACCGGCGAGGAGTATGCGTTCATCGAGGCCAACGAGCGGCCAGGCCTGGCAAACCACGAACCACAGCCCACCGCAGCGGCTTTCATCGACTACCTGTTTCCGGGACAGCCCGGCCAGCCGTTGGCCTGGACGCCCGACGAGTCGCCGCGGGTGCCTGACGATTCCGTCGTCAGATAACTTCACCAAGGAGAGGGTAGGCCCGCGCGGATGCGGGCGACCTCCGATCGCGCGAAGCGCACCCGGTCGGTGTCGGCGCCACGCGCGGTGGCCAACTCGTCGGCCAGTGCGTAGGCCGCGTTGAGGATGTAGCGGGCGCGGCGTCGTTCTTGACGATTGCGACCAGTTTTACGATACGCCTTGCGGGCCTTGCGATTACCGGCCATCGCACTCAGTTCGGCCGGTGTGATGATGTCGCGGGCCTGTTCGGGGGCCATCACATCGCGGACGAAGTCGCGTTCTCGGGCGACGGTCAGCTTGTAGACCCGCGCAACGATGATCAGCGCGACGATGATCGTGCCGATCAGCAGTCCGATCAGCGCCGGCGCATTCTGGCCGGCGATGGTCGCCACCGAGTCCCAGGTCCCGTGTAGCAGCATCGGTATCGCGATCAGCACCAGCCCGCGGCCGATTCTCCGCGGCTCGGCCGGGCGGCCGAAGAGGTACACCACGCCGGCGCAGAAGATGGCGCTGTAGAGGATATGTGCGGCCACCCCGGTGAGCATGCGCAAGATGATGGTGCCGACCGATGCACCGATTTGGTTGGCGCCGAACTGAGTTCCGGCCGACGTCATGGCATAGGTGATGTCTTCGACGATCTGGAACCCGAGGCCGATGAACGCGCCGAGGATAAAACCGTCGAACGCGGTTCGCACGTGCCGTTGTGCCAACGCGATGAGCAGAAGCAGTCCCGAACCTTTGGCCAGCTCTTCGGTGAACGGTGCGGCGAGCCCGGCACCCCAATTCAGGGCCCATACTTGGCCAAAGTTCTTGCCGTACAAGGCCAGGAGTGCGTCATTGGCATTGGCCGCCATAGCTCCGGTAGCGGCGAACCCACCCCAGAGGAAAGCGACCACCATCAACTTGTGCGGGAGTTTGGCGTAGTGGTCGATCCGGTCGGTGAACCACCAAAACAGCGCGGCGTAGATCGCGAACGAGGTGATCGCCAATCCGATCGCCTTGCCGTAGGCATTGTATTCGCTTGCCAGAGTTGAGAAGAAGGTGAGGACACCGATGCCCACCAACGCCGAATATGCCCAGAAAGCGAAGTTGCGTGGTTGGTAGAAGCCGAACCGCCGGCCCCAGCCGGAGATATCGAGGGCGACGTCGCGCGCGCGATCGAGTTCGGCGAGCGTCGTCATTTCTTTTCCTGCTTGGACTCGCGGATGCTGCCGATCATTCGCAGTACCGCGGCGCTCTGCTCGGCACCGGCGTCGGTCGGTCCGGTCGCCACGGCCTCCACTCCGCGACCGTCGAACACGAAGGCAGCGATCAGCCCTCCCGTGTGCGGTCCGGTGACTCGCATGGTCGCGCCCTGTTTGCCCTGCGCGGTGGTGATCGTGGCGGGCGCGCCGGTGATATGCACTCCGCGGCGTTGATTCAGCGCGTCGGATGTCGCCTCGATCTGATCGAGCAGCTGGTCGGCGTCGCCGCGAAACGCGCCGGTACGCACGGTGAACTTCATCGCGCCGTCTTCGACGGTGGCCGAGTCGGGATACTGCCCGGACGTCGGGGCGTGCCCGGCGCGCACACCCGAGGTGATGCCCCAGCCCGCCTCGGGGACAAAGGTCACGTCGCCCTCGATCTGCATGACATCACCGGCTCTGACGATGTCGTGGTAGGGGACCGCGGCGTTGACTACCGGCAACACCACCGACATCACAAAGACCAGGGCGAACACCGCCAGCGTCGGGCGTAGCGTGCGCCGGTCAAGGCCGAAGCGGCGCTCGTCGGCGGGCACCCACCCCTCGTCGGGCTCGAAACGTGGAGCGGAGACTGGAGGCGGCGCTGCGGTCATGACCTGAATTCTGACACCCGCTGCGAACAC
>CAWIKT010000046.1:0-25452 GCA_963836555.1 uncultured Actinomycetota bacterium
ATTGCTCGCTCGTGGACATAGGTGGTCAGGTCCGCCTGCTCGTGGGCGTGGATCACATTGCGGCCGACGCTCTCCATATAGGCGAGCGCGGCCCCGAGGCCGATGGCCTGGACCAGCGGCGGGGTTCCGGCCTCAAACCCGATGCGGCTGGCGAAATCCAGGAGATGCTCTCGTTCCGCCACCCACGTCGATGATCTCTGCCGCCGCCGTTGAAGGGCGCATCTCCAGAAACTTCGACTTGGCGTAGAGCACGCCGATGCCGGTCGGACCGTACACCTTGTGTCCCGTGAACGCGTAGAAGTCGGTGTCAGATCCGCACGTCGAGATGAAGATGCATGTGCTCGAGATCCGTCGACCAGCACGGGAATGCCGTGTTCGTGCGCTACCCGGGGATGATCTCCTTCAGCGGGGTTACCGTGCCCAGCATGTTGGACATGTGGGTGATGGCGACGAAGAAGACCGAACTGAACGAAGGCGTCAAGGATGGGGTCACCTGCTGCAGCCGCTGGCCGGCAAAGCCCGGCAGGAATGACGGGAAGTTCAACGACGCGTAGACGCCGTTGAGGTCCATGTCTTGTACTCGGGCATTGATATCCCATGCGCCTCTGCGCATTTCGTCGAAGCGGACCGGCTCGAAGCCGTATTCCGACACCGGCCGCCCGACGACCGCATTGAAACCGAACGTTCGGCAGCACCGGTCGTCGTAGACCCATGTCGGCCCTGTCGTCGGTGTCGACCACCTTCGGTGCGCGGTCGGCGAATCGTTGCGGCAGACGCCCGATGAACGTGTCCGGTGGTTCGACGATGTGATCGTCCACCGAGATCAAGGTGTAGCGGCGCGGCGCCCTGGGCGGATCCGGCAGGAATGAGACCGACCGGTCTTCGCCCGTCTTGGCGGTGGTGAAACTCAGGTTGGCGGCCAGCTCGTCGATCGACTTCATCGCATTGCGCTCACTTCGTCCGGGCTCAACTCAGCACGGCGGGATCGGATTTGATGGTGAGGCGGGCCGCGCCCGCCCAATACACGTCGGCCGCACGTTCGATGAGGGACCGCTGCATGCCCGCCATGTCCGACCAGTTCATCGGCGTGGGTTGCAGGCCGGTGAGCATCACGTCGTAGGCGAGCCGGCAGACCCGTTCGATGGATGCGGCGCGGTAGACGGCCTCGGCCAGGTTGCGGCCGGTCGCGATGACCCCGTGATTGGCCAGGATCGTGAGATTGGCACCACCAATGCGGACCGCGAGATCGGCTGCGCGCGAGGCACTGTCGATCTCGCCGTCGTAGGCCTCGACCAGGCATAGATCGTCGAGGAACAGTGAGCCCGTCTGATGCACCAATTCCGGGAAGTCTGCCCAGTGCGGCGAGCACGCAGACGTAGTACGGGTGATTGTGTATCACCACCCGAGCGTCCTCGCGGACACGATGTAGTTCGGTGTGAATGTGAATTGCCGGCGTGACATCCCACCGGCCGTGGACGACCCGCGCATCGGCGTCGACCACGCAGATATCCGAGGCGGTGATTCCCGCCACCACAGTCCCCACGGGTTGACGAACATGTCGCTCTGCCCGTCGGGCTGCCAGGTGATGTGTCCGGCCAGATTCTCGGCGAACCCGATACCGGCCAAGTGGCGGAAGGCGACCGCGAGAGCCTGCTCGCTCGAAAGGTCGACGCCGATGGGTGGGACCACCGACGGCGCCCACACCTCTAAGCCGCCTCGGCGCGCATCAGGGGCGTTCATCATTGACCTCCATCCTGGCCTGAATATCTTCACGGAGCGAGCCTTTGGCGACCTTGCCGCCCGACGATCTCGGCAATTCGTCGACGACGATGAGGCGCTCGGGAAGGAGTTCCTTCGAAACGCCTGCAGCCAAGAGGAATTCGATCAGGCTCGGCAGATCGATTGGGGTCGCGTCGACGAGTTCGGCGTAGAGGCAGACCTTCTCGCCGAAAACCGGATCGGGCATCGCCACCGCGGCTGCGACCGCGATAGCGGGATGTGTGTTCGCGGCGTCCTCTACCTGAGCCGCGCTGATGTTCTTACCGCCGCGCAGGATGAAGTCCGACATGCGCCCGGTGACGCTCAGGAAGCCGTCGGCGTCGATCTCACAGATGTCGCCCATCCGCATCCACCCATCGCGAGTGAACAGCTTGTCGTGGTCGGTGCCGCCGAGATAGCCGAGGCTGGTCGCGGGACCTCGACATGCGGGCTGGCCGCGACCCGTCGTAGTCACGTCCTGGTCGCGATCAAAGAGGCGTACCGCCATCTCCGGAACAATCCGGCCCGCCGTCCGTAGCCGGCGCGACTGTGAATCACGAAGAGTCGTGGCGCTGAGGAGACCGGTTTCATTCGACCCATAGAATTGCAGAATCGTTGCACCGGTGAGTGTTTCGAATTCCATAGCCGGACGAAAGGGTAAGGCTTCGCCGCCGGTGAAAACGACCCGCAATGAACTCAAGTCGAATTCCCGCGACGCGCGGTCGGCGACCAGCATCGTCAACTGGGTACTGACGCAACACAACACAGTGACCCGGTGCTGCGCGATCGCTGCGCACGTCGCGCGGGCGCTGAAGCGGTCGAGGATGACGGTAGTGGCACCACAGAAGATCGGCGTGGTGTGGCTGGTCCACACCCCGAATCCGAACGGCATCGGGATGACGGGCAGGAAGATGTCGTCCGGTGTCAGGTTCCCGTTGGCAACTGCCTTCTGGTGGAAGTAGAACCAGCGGTTCTGGGTGTGTACGACGCACTTTGGGAACCCGGTGGTCCCCGATGTGGAGTTGATCAGGAACACGTCATCTGGCCCGAGCGCACGACCGGTCGGTAGCGCAGCAGGTGCGGCCTCAAGGCCTAGTCGAAGTTCCTCGCCACCGCCGCTGAGGACCACCACCGGGATACCGGCGGCGGCCCGGGTCGCGTCGTCGTTGCGCTGACCGTCGCTGATCAGCATGGTCGGCTGCGCAGTGCGCAGGATCGCAGTGACCTCACGGACGCCGGCGCGGGCGCCGATGCCGACCACCACCGCCCCGCAACGCTCGATGGCGACAAACAAGGCGTGGATGGCGCTCGAGTCACCGTGCCACACCGCGATCCGATCACCGCGGACCACCCCCGCACCCGCCAATTGCTCCGCCAAAGCTATTGCTGCGTCGTCGAACTCGCGCCACGTCAACGCGTCGCCGGGTCGGTCGATGTACGCAGAACGATCCGGGTGCTGCGCGGCGTTGCGGGTGACCGCGGCGGACAACGTCGTATCCGACCACCAGCCCGCGGCGTAGTAACGGGCCGAATCCTCGTCGGTAAACGCCGGCGAGCCCACGGTGTCCGATCCGCCGGCCTTCATCAGCCGATGATATGGCGCGGACTCGCGCGGACGACCAGCATTCGATGATCAGCTCGGCTGACGCAGGGGAAGGCCGGCGGCCCGGTAGATCGCGTCGATGACGGTCATGTTCTCAATCGCGTCTTCCGGTGTCGTTTTCACCGGTTCACCGCGCAGGATCGCGGCCGCGAACGCGTCGAGCTGGTAAGCGTAGGACGGTCGGCGGGAAAAGCGTTCGACGTGGCTGCCGTCGGCGGACCGGACGGCGAGCCGGTGGACGAAATGCGGGGTCACGGGGTTGAACAGCTTCAATTCACCGCGCGCGCCGATGACCCGGGTGCTGATTTCCAGCAAGCGGGTGGACCACATCGAACAGCGGATCTGACCGGTGTGGCCCTCGGGGAATTGCAACTCTGCCGTCATCGCCCGGTCAATTTGCGGGTCGCGAAGTTTGGCCTGGGCCGACACCACCGTCGGGGTCGAACCGCCGAACGTGCGGACCATGTGTACGGGGTAGCAGCCGGCATCCATCAATGCTCCACCCGCAAGCGCGTAGTTGTACCGGATGTCGGAGAACTTGGGCAGCGGAAAGCAGAGGGCGGCCTCGACCCGCGTGAGCCTCCCCAGCGCGCCAGACGCAATGATCTGTTCCGTGCGGAGGGCGAGCGGATGGTAGCGGTAGTGAAACGCCTCCATCACGACCAGGTCGGACCGCGCCGCCAAGCCGGCAATGTCACGGGCTTCGTCGGCATTTGCGGTAAACGGCTTCTCGCACAGAACGTGTTTGCCCGCGTCAATTGCGGCTCGAGTCCATTTGCCGTGCAAGCCGTTTGGCAGGGGGTTGTAGATCGCGTCGAGCTCAGGGTCGCCGATCAGCGCCTCATAGCTGTCGTGCACCCGGGCAATACTGTGTTTGGCAGCGAATGCCCGAGCACGTGCCCCGTCGCGCGCGGCAACCGCAGACACCACCACCTCAGGGTTGTCGTTGGCCGGCTTGATGAGCGCCGCTGGTGCGATCCGGGCCGCGCCGAGCACGCCGATACGCAGTTGGTTTCCGGGTTCAGGCACGCGTCGAAGCTAGCACCCCGTCAATAACGGCAGCACGCGAAACATAGCAATGCTCCGTTTGTTTCGTCGAATTCACTATTGGTCGAAAGGCCGCAGCGGGCTGAACTTTTCTCAGCCAGTCCATCTGATTTCTTAATGCAGCACGCAGGGACAGCGCTTACCTTCGCTCTATGACTGCGCTCGGTGAACTGGTGTGATTTCCGCCGATTCGCAAGCCGCCGCCGCCGCTGCGTTGCCCCCGCGGTCATCTGATGAGAGCCGAACGCATCGTGAACAAGACCGCGATATGCCCGTGCGGTCGGCACCGATCCCAGCGATGTCATTGTGGCGCAATGACTTCGAGTCTGCTCGCCCGAGCCGACTCCGCCGGAGCGAGTCGGTTCCGGCGCACGTGACGGTGCGCCGAGTCGAACCACACGTAAACGCGATGTCAATGTCTCGTAAAAGACGTCCCCGACCCCTCGCGGAATGGTTGCTGGACAACGTAAATTTTTCACATTGGATTGTCGGGCTGTTTGCCCGTCCCGCCCGAGGGAGAAGGCCATGATCACGGTTCAGACCCGGCTCGAAGACGAATTGCGAACCTGCGCCGTCGAGTTACGTCAGCTCGCGTACACCCTGCAGAACGGGATCGGTGAACACGACCTGCTACGTCTGTCGGAGCGGATGCGCGCAGCGGCCGACGATGTGGTGCGCAGCGGGGGTTAGTTTCCTGCTGCACCAATGTTTCTCGACGGCCCTTTCTCAGGTCGAATGCTTGGGGCAGTATTCAGCGGTCGCCAGTATCATGAACTTTTGTGCGCCGTTGTCGGTGAATCCGTTGCGTGATTCCAGATTTTTCTCGACCACGCCTTTAGGTTGATCGGCATCAAGCAGTTCGCACACGACCTTAGCGGCCGCGACCGCTGTTTTCGGGTCTTGATAAGTAACCCCGGCGTCGGTGAGTTGCTTGGTGAAGTCAGTGTCGTTGTTGGGTGCTGGGTCGTCTGCGTAGGCCGGCGCGGCCACGATGATCATGGTGGCGGTGCTGAGCAGCATCAGTAGTCGCTTCATAACGCCAGATTTTTCCAAATCGGCGAACGCGACGCAGCACGCAAACGCATATCTCGTCTGATGGCCGACGTGATTTCAACGAGCGTTAACGGCTTAGTAGCTCGCGCGACGCTTTCCACCTCACTTCTGCTGGTTGTCGTCCTCGGCGTCAGCCACCGTCAACGGCAGCGCCAACTCCTCGAGTGGGCGTTGTTCTGCGGCGACCCCGAGCCACAACTCCACCAGTCCCGCAGCGGCCATGACGGCGGCGCCGATTAGGAAAGACCACATCACCTGGCCGCGCTGGCCGGATTCGATCAGCTGGCCGAACAGCAGCGGCCCGCTGATGCCGCCGATTGCCGTGCCGACGGCATAGAAGAAGGCGATGGCCAACGCCCTGGTCTCCATCGGGAAGATTTCGCTGACGGTCAGGTAGGCGGCACTCGCACCCGCGGACGCCAGGAAGAACGTTGCGGCAAGAACGCCAATGAAGGCCCAGACTCCGCCGGTCTGGGTCACGAACAGGATCCCGAGCACCACGGCCACGGCGGCCGAGCCCACGTAGGACATGGTGATCATCGGCTTGCGCCCCACGGTGTCAAACAGTCGCCCCAGCACCAGCGGCCCGAAGAAGTTGCTCAGGGCCCACAGCACGTAGAACTGCGGCACCTTCCCGGCGTCGACTCCGTAGAACCCGCTGAGCAATGTGCCAAGGTTGAACGTCACGCCGTTGTAGAGAAATGCCTGCCCGATGAACAACGCCAACCCGAGCACCGCGCGTCGCGGATAGAGCATGAACGCGACCTTAGCGATCTCGACAAACGAAATCGTTTCGCGCTGACGCACTTTCAGCGGTTTACCTGGCGGCTCCGAAAGGGGCCGGCCCGTCTCGCGCTCGACGTCGGCTTCGATCTCGCCGACGATCTGCTCGGCTTCCTCGTTGCGTCCATGGATGAACAACCAGCGTGGGCTTTCCGGGACGTTGCGCCGGACCAGCAGGACGAATATTCCGAAGATCGCGCCGATCCCGAACGCGAGCCGCCAGCCGATGTTGGCCGCGAAGTTCGACGTGTTGAGCAAAAGAAGCGCCGCGCCCGCCCCGGCGGCCGAGCCGAGCCAATACGTTCCGTTGATCACGAGATCCACGCGTCCGCGCACCCGCGCTGGAATCAATTCGTCAATTGCCGAGTTGATCGCGGCGTACTCGCCACCGATCCCGGCGCCGGTGAAAAATCGGGTGAGGAAGAAGTACCAGGGTGCGAAGGCAAACGCCGTCGCAACCGTTGCGGTGAGGTAGACCGCAAGGGTCAGGATGAACAGGTTCCGCCGTCCGAATCGATCGGTCAGGTGGCCAAAGAACAACGCGCCCAAGCATGCTCCGGCGATGTAGAACGCGGCGGACGTGCCGATGTCCGCGGCGGTGAGCGCGATTCCACTGCCGTGCTCAGTGAGGCGGGACGAGACGTTGCCGACCATCGTGACCTCGAGCCCGTCCAGCACCCAGACCCCGCCGAGGCCGATGACGACGCGCCAGTGGAAGCGCGACCACGGCAACCGATCCAGACGGGCGGGTACGCGGGTTTCGATCGTTCCGATCTGGGCGCTCTCGCTCATGTTGCTCCGTTCTCGTCAGACGCCGGGGACGCTCAGTTGATCAACCCCGGCGGGTCGGCGGCGTTGGCGGCGCCCGGTAAATCGCACTGCATCCATGCGACGTCATGCCACTGATCGTTCTTCCATTCAACGCGGCGATATAAACCAGCATCCTGAAAGCCCATGGACCGGTGGAACGCGTTGCTGGGCTCGTTGGGTTGTGTGATTCCGGCAAACGCTCGTCGGTAGCCACGCTCGCCGAGACGACGCAGCAGGTGCGTGTAGAGGGTTCGGCCGCCGCCGCGACGTTGGTGACCGCTGTTGATATAGAGCCCGGTTTGAGTAGACCAACGGTAAGCGGGAAGACTCCATAGGGCGTGCCCGGTGGCGAATCCGATTGTCCGGTGGTCTGTTTCAAGGATCAACCAGGCGTGAGTTTGGTTGACCGTCGCGATCCGATTCGCCATCTGCTCGGCACTGGGCAGCTCGAGTTCCCAACTCACCGCGGAGTTCTCGACGTAGGGGCGGTAAATCTCCAGGCACGCAGCCGCATCCTGCGGGCCGGCTTCGCGCACTCGGATGTCGAAGGATGGCATGGGAGCCAGTCTTGCAGTCTCGAGGGACAGGCCGGATCCCGCTCGCGATGTTAGGTTCGCGGTGGCGAAGCGAAGGAGCTGGATGTGAGCACATTGGGTTTGAGTACATATTTCTGGGGGCTGCTCGCCTTGGTCGCCCTGGCGGTGACGTTACTGCTGCTGGCGATCGGAACGGTCTACGTACGGCGGCTGGAGAGCGAGCCGAAGATCCCGTTCAGCGAGGAAATCGGAGCGGCGCCGCGAGTCATCAAAAAATTGCGCAAACGCGAATCGATGACGCCCGCGGAGTTCGAATATGCCCAGCGCATTGTCGCCATCCGCGGCAATCCGATGGCCTTCTGCATTCCCTTCACGCTGTTTGCACTGTCGGTCTACTACGTCTTCGGATGTCTGGAGTACCTGCAGGGGGCCACTCCGTCTGAGCGGACGTTCATCGGCGTAATCCCAATGTTCACCTCAACAAACCTCGCCATCCAACTTTTGCGCGCGAAGCGGCTGAAGGGTCGGCTGCGGACTGCCGAAGTGGTGGGCTGAGTCCCCGCTGTACGCGCTGCCGAGCGCGTGGGGTGGTGATAACGTTCCGCCAGTTGTAGTCGTTGCCGTTCTGTACTGGTATCGTCGTAACGGCCGCATATCAACCTGGTTGATATGCGGCCGACGATGAGGTCGGGTCGTCAGTACGAGATTCGGGGAATTTGTTCGAAAGGGTAATCGGGTGAGCCCTCGTCCAACCGCGCGGAGTGTCCTATCGCGAATTTGGATGCCGCTGGTCGCCGTGATCGCGGTCAGTGTTGGCCTGGAGTGCATGTACAAAGTGCACCAATTCTCCGAACCGGAACCGGTCATCACGGTCAATGGTCCGCAGGCTCCAGAGGAATTCAACGTCAAACGGATCACGTACCAGGTCTTCGGTCCCGTCGGCAAGAAAGGAAAGATCGTCTACGTCGACATCGACGGGCACCCGCACCCGGCTGACGTCATTTTCACGAATGAGCCTTGGACCCACGACGAAACCACCACGCTGACGGTGGCGTCCGGCGCTATCTCAGTGCACGTCCATGGCGGCCCGCTGCGCTGCCGCATGCTGGTCAACGGCATGCTGCCACCCCCGCAATCCGGCGTTCCCGAGGCTACGGACAACCATCCCGACGCCGACGTCCAATGCAGGGTGAAGTCCGCATGAGCGAGCACCGCCTCGATCAGCCCCGCGTCAAACGCCCGTTCCTCCCACGCATGGTGCGTCGGTTCGCCATACCCATCATCTTTTTCTGGGGCTTCGCTGCGGTCACCATGACGGCCTTCACGCCCAAGGTGGAGGACGTCGCCGAGGAACTCGCCGGGCCGATGGTTCCGCACTACGCGCCGTCGCAGCGGGCGCTGCTGCACATCGGCGAAAAGTTCCACGAGTCCAATTCGACCAACCTGAGCATGGTCGTACTGGAGGCACAGAACCGAAAACTGGGCGACGAGGACCACGCTTACTACGACAAGTTGATGAAGCGCCTCCAGCACGACACCAAGCACGTGCAGTACGTGATGGATTTGTGGGGCAAATCGTTCACCGCCGCCGGGGCGCAGAGCGTCGACGGCAAGTGCACTTATGTGCTGTTACGGCTGTCCGGCGACATCGGGACCATAGAAGCCAATGATTCCGTCAACTCCGTCCGCAATATCGTCAACCACGGCGACAAGGATCAGACACCCCTCCACCCGGACTCAAGGTGTTCGTCAGCGGCGCCGCGCCGCTGGCGTCAGACACGCTCAGCATCGCCAACGCCAGCCTGAACAACGTCACGATCGTGACCATCATCCTCATTTTGGTCATGCTGATCATCGTCTATCGCTCTCCTCCGACGGTGCTGCCCGTTCTCCTCGGCGTCCTCATCGAAATGCTGTTCGCCAAGGGCCTGATCTCGTTCCTCGGGCACCATGGCTACCTCGAGTTGTCCTCGTTCGCGGTCAACATCGTCATCGCGCTGACGTTGGGAGCCGGAACGGACTACGGCATCTTCTTGATGGGCCGCTATCACGAGGAACGCCACAAAGGCTATAGCCGTGAGGACGCGTTCTACATCGCCTACAAAGGTGTCTTGCCCATCGTCGTAGGGTCGGGTTTGACGATCGCCGGCGCGTGCTACTGCTTGACGTTCGCGCGGCTGAACTACTTCCATACCATGGGCCCGGCTGTTGCGGTCACGATGCTGTTCACCATTGCCGCGGCGATGACCCTTGGTCCGGCGGTGTTGACCGTCGGCAGCCTGTTCGGCATGTTCGAACCGCGACAGCAAGCCAAGGCGCAGCTGTATCGCCGGATCGGCGCCAGCGTGGTGCGCTGGCCGGTGCCGATCTTGGTCGCGAGTTCGGCGATCGTGATGCTCGGTGCGATCTTCGTGCCGAGCTATCGGCAGAACTACGACGACCGGCAGTATCAGCCGCACGGTGCGCCGGCCAATCTCGGCTTCCAGGCCGCCGACCGACATTTTCCCAAAAGCAAGCTGTTCTCCGAGATGTTGATGGTCGAGACCGACCACGACATGCGTAATTCCGCCGACTTCATATCGCTGGACCGCGTGGCCCGAGCTCTGATTCGCCTCAACGGTGTCGCGATGGTTCAAGGCATGACCCGGCCTCTTGGCCGCGCTCTCCAGCACGCGTCGATCCCGTACTTGTTCACCACTCAGGGAAGTGGCAATGGCGCACAGCTGCCGTTCAACATCGAACAGAACAACAACACCGACGCGCAGGCCAAGATCCAAGACGACTCGGTCGCGGTGCTACGGAAAGAGATCACTTTCTTTCAGAAAGTCTCCGACGAGCTGCACAAGACCGTCCTCACCGTGGAGGATTTGGAAGCCGTCAGCAACGAGATCAATGACGACGTCTCCAATCTTGACGACTTCTTCCGTCCGATCAAGAGTTACTTCTTCTGGGAGAAGCACTGTTTCGACATTCCCATCTGCTGGACCTTCCGATCGGTGTCGCAACAGTCGATCAGATCGATCATCTGGCCGAGGACATCAAATTCGCCAGGATCTCCCTGTCCGAGGTCGACAAGACCTTCCCGAAGATCATCGAACAACTGAAGGCCACCGCCGATGACACCGAGGCCCTAAAGGCCAAGCTGGTCAACAGCTACGGGTCGGCGGATCTGCAGTCACAGTCGACCCAGCAGACCTTCGACGACTCGATCAACGTCGGCAACGACTGGGATCAGTCACGCAGCGACGATTTCTTCTACATCCCGCACGAGGGCTTCGACAACGAGGACGTCAAAACCGGCATGAAGCTGATGATGTCGCCGGACGGCAAGGCTGCTCGCTTCATCGTCACCCACGAGGGCGATGCGATGGGTCCCGAGGGCGTCGAGCATGTCGAGATGTTTCCCGAGGCGATCAAGACGATCTTGAAGGAGACCTCGCTCGCCGGCGCCCGGGTGTACATCGGCGGCTCGGGCTCCAACGACAAGGACATCAAGCAATACGCGATGTCCGACCTGCTCATCGCCGCGATCGCCGCGTTCGTGCTGATCTTTTTGATCATGATGTTTATTACGCGGAGTCTGGTGGCGGCGTTCGTGATTCCCGGCCACCGTGGCGTTCTCCTACGCCGGCGCGTTCGGGCTGTCGATCTTGCTGTGGCAGCACCTGATCGGGCTGCCGCTGCACTGGTTGATCCTGCCGCTGACGTTCATCATTCTGGTGGCGGTCGGCTCGGACTACAACCTACTGCTGATCAACCGAGTCAAGGAAGAGTTGCACGGCGGACTGCATACCGGGCTGATACGAGCTCTGGGCAGCACCGGCGGAGTGGTGACGTCCGCGGGTCTGGTGTTTGCGTTCACCATGCTGGCTATGTTGACCAGCGATCTGCGGACCATCGGTCAGATGGGTTCGACGGTGTGTATCGGACTGCTGCTCGACACGTTGATCGTGCGCTCGTTCATCGTGCCGTCCATTCTCGCCATCTTGGGCCCGTGGTTCTGGTGGCCCACGTTGGTGCGTCGGCGACCCTCGGATCCACTGCCCGTTCGCACTTAGCCTTCACCTGGTCGTAAGAAATACTCGGCAGAATTGGTAACTATGCCGACGCCATCTCCCCGGGTGCTCCAAATGCGGGCAGTCGACCTCACCAACCGGATGCCCGGTTACCAACTCCGCGAGTACGGCGAAGGCGACGACGCGTGGAAGCGGGTCAAGACGCGCGTTGTCTCCGAGCTAGCCCCGTACGAGGGCGGCTTCCTGCCCGAAGTGTGCACGGTGCAGTTCACCGACGGGACCGAGCGCTATTTCAACCCGAACGACCAGGTGGAGATTCGGCCGTGATGGTCAGTCGGGAATCTTGACCGCATAAAGTTGGTGAATCCCTTGCAGCCCTTTGAGTTCGGCTTCTCGAGGCGCGCACAAATCGATACCGCCGGCGCCGGAGATTGCCTCCCGTACCGCCTCGCTGATGAGAATCTCGCCGCCGCCGGCCTGCCCCGCAATCCGGGCGGCCATCACGACATTGCGCCCGAACAAGTCGTCGCCTCGCCTGACCGAAGGCCCGATGTGAACGCCGATCCGGACGCGAATTCCGTTCCACTGCTCGGCGTTCTTGAGCAACGCCCGCTGTACCCCGATTCCACACAACACCGCCTGCTCGGCGTCGGCAAAGGCGATCATGAACCCGTCGCCCTGAGTCTTGATCACGTGTCCCCCGTGCTCGGCGACGAGTTTCTCGATGAGCCGGTTGTGCCGCTCCAGTACCCTGACCCAGTCCCGGTCGCCCAACTCCTCGTTGTGCATCGTGGAGTCTTCGATGTCTGAGAAGACGATCACCACGTCACCGTCCGCGGTCAGGCGGGCGAGATCGGGACGCTCCACCTGCGCCCACCCTGCCAGATCCTCGATCGAGTTACGGACCGTGGCGCCAATGCCTTTGGTCATCAAGGAGTCGGCTGTCCGCCATGCTGTCCGGATTGCGAAGGGGGCGAGCCCAGGGCGTCGCCGCCTGCCCGGCCTGGCCTGACGACTGCGTTCCAGCTCCGTTCGCGTTTGCTTCAACTGTTGCCGCGAGACGATCAGCAAAACCCCGAGTGCGATGAGTCCGCCGAGCTCTACGACAGCGACACCGCTAGCCACCACAACCGCGTTCACGGGTCGATTATGACGGTCGCGCTATGAAAGCCGCGAGCTACTGTCTCTTGCCGACTTCACCGGTCGGTGCGGATTCGACGATTGCGATCTCGCTCAGGCCGGTGATCGACAGGACGCGCACCAACAACGGATGCACGATGAGGTGGAGGCGGTCGATTTCGTCGGCGTGCTTGAACAGTACGTTGACCCCGGCGCTGTCCAGATATTTGACCGCGCTCATGTCTACGGTGATCGGCCTGCCGCTGGCGCCGCTCGCCGTGCTCAACGCTTCGGTAAACACGTGAATGTTGCTGATGTCGATCTCACCCGTCGCGGTCACCCGCGGCGTCCCGTCGACGCTACGATCGGTGTTGAGGGTGAGCGGCGTCATCATTACGTGATCCTTGCGTACATGTGAACGGTAGTACCCGCATCGTTGGAATGGATGCTCAAGTCCTGCACCAAACATCGCATGAGCGAAAGCCCGCGACCTCGATATTCGTTGGGCACCTGGCGCGGTATTTTCCAGACGCCGGTGTCGATCACGCTGACGTGCAGGCCGTCGACAACCGCCGTCGCCCGCAGTGAGATGGTGCCCTCGGGCCGGTTGCGGTGCCCGTGTTCGATTGCATTGGCGACGGCCTCGCCGGTGGCGACGAGCATGTCTTGGATCTGCTCCGGTTCGACGCCCACCTTGGTCAGCCAGGTGCGCAGGGCGTCGCGGCTTGGCGCCAGGTGTCGGACGTCGGCGGTGAAGTCCATCTTCAAGGGGGCGGGCTGTCGGTATAGCAAGATGGCGACGTCGTCGGGATAGCCGCCAGCGGGTTCTAGACTGGACATCAGTTCATCGGCCAGCTCATCGAGTTCGCTTGAGCGGCCACCACCTACGAGGTGTGCGGCGCGGGCCATGCCGTCTTCGATGAGATCACCGCGACGTTCGACCAAACCGTCGGTGTAGAGCAGCAGCGTCGAACGCGGCGGCATCGTAATGCTCGCTTCGGGCCGCTCTTGCTCGGCCCGGATCGTCAGCGGGAATCCCTGGCCGCTTTCCAGCATCTCGGTGCTGCCGTCGGCCTGCACGATAATCGGCGGTGGATGTCCGGCGCTCGAGTACACCAGCTCGCCGGTCGAGAGGGTGACAATTGCGCAGAAGGCCGTGGTGCAATCCGCCCCGGGCAGCCGGGCGGCGAACCGATCGAGTCCAGCGAGTACCGCACTGGGGCTGGACTTCTCGAGCAAAAGCGCCCTGCACGCGCTCCGCAACTGACCCATCACGGTCGCGGCGGCCAGCCCATGTCCGACACAGTCGCCGACGATCAGCGCAACCCGGCCGGCGTCGAGGCTGACGACGTCATACCAATCCCCGCCGACCTGCAACGGCCGGCTGGCCGGGTGGTAGCGCACGGCGAAGCCGCCCGGCAGACTCGCGGGACCGAGCATCGCACGTTGCAGAGCCACCGCGGTTTCGCGTTGCTCATCGACCTCGTAGACGCGTTGCAAACCCTGGCCGAGGCGTCCCGCCAACACCGTCAGCAGCGTGTGATCTTCTGAGGTGAACGGCCGAGCTTCGGCCAATTCGACCCAGAAAACCGAGATGCCGCGCAGATGACGCAACGAGATGCCTGCGGCGCCGGGCTCCTCGGCGACTGTGGTCAGCAGTTCGGCGTCACGCAACGACTCGATGAGCTGTCGCTCCCTGGGCGACAACTCGCTCCAGGCAACGGAATCGCCTGCGCACACGAGATCGGGTGCGGCGGACTCGTCGTTGTTGTCGAACGTCGCGACCAGGACGCGGCGCGCCTTCCATACCCGGCGCAGCTCCTGTGCCGCTCCACTCAACGCACTGTCGACCGTATCTGCTTGCGCCAGTTGCTGATTCAATGCCGCCAGGGCAGTTTGCCGTTGCACGATGTAGTGCTCGGCCGTGACGTCTCGCATCGTGCCGACCATGATCTGCCGGGCGGTGTCGGGATCCTCGGCATGGTTGAAGGTGGCGGCTACCCAAACCCGGTGCCCGTCACGATGATTGACCGGGACCGTGAAGCCCCCGTTGGAGCTACTCAGCATGCGTTCGAAAGCCTCTTCGACGAGTAGACGGGCTTCCGGATCGGCCTCAGCGTCGGGCCACCACGGGTGCGTGGCCGCATATGGCAGGCCCTCGGGACCGTAGCCGAGAATCTCGGTGAAGGCGCTGTTGATCTCCAAAACGGCGCCGTTCTCGTCGCAAACGAAAAAGGCCTCTTGCAGGGAGTCGACTAACGCTGTGCGCCAACGGATTTGATGATTGCGCAGCCGTGCCAATTCGATGTTAGCGCGCACCCTCGCCAGTAGCTCGGCAGCGGCGAAGGGTTTGACGAGATAGTCGTCGGCGCCGGCTCGCAGTCCTTCGATAGATGCTTCCTGGCCCGCCCGCGCCGACAGCAACAACACCGGGATGGTCGCTGTTCGCGACTCAGCCCGCAATGCTGCCACCAGTTGCAGACCGTCCATCCCGGGCATCATCACGTCGCTGATGACCAGGTCGGGAACCTCAGTGCGGATGGCCTTCAGCGCTTCGCCGCCGTCGACCACTTCGCCTACGTCGTAACCGGAGTTCTTGAGTAAGTTGGTCAGGTATTCACGCATGTCGGCGTTGTCGTCGGCGATCAGCACCCGTGCGCGTTCCCCGTCACCATCGGCCGGGGTGATGGCAGTTGTGGTGCACCTCGGAGACCGCGGTCGTTCCCTTTCCCGAGGGCAGCCAGCGCAACGCTTCCTGCACGTAGGGGTCGGCGATGACTCCCGGGATCGCGTGCGATGCCGGCGCCGAGGCGAAACCGTCGCCGGCGAGTTGCGTGGCCTCGAAGGGCATGCGCACGGTAAAAGTCGTGCCCTCGCCCTCTCGACTGTCGGCAGCGATGGTGCCACCGTGCAGGCTGACCAACTCTTTGACCAGGGCCAAACCGATTCCGCTGCCCTCGGTCGACCGGGCGCGTGCCGTTTCTATGCGATGGAAACGCTCGAAGAGCCGGGGCATCTCCCCCTTGGGTATCCCGATTCCGGTGTCGGTGACGGTGACGATCGCGCTTGTGTCGTCGTGCCCGACGCGCACCGTGATCGAGCCGTCGAACGTGTACTTCAGCGCGTTGGAGAGCAGGTTGAGCACAACCTTCTCCCACATCTCGCGGTCGAGGTAGACGGATCGATCGAGCGGCGGGCAATCGACGGTGAAGGTCAGACCTGCCCGGTCGATCGCGGATCGAAAAATGCTGGCGAGTTCGGCGGTGACAAGCGACAGGTCGGTCGGCTCGAAATGGCCCTCCATTCGCCCCGCCTGGATTCGCGAGAAATCGAGCAAGGTGTTGACCAGCTTGGTCAGCCGAAGCCCGTTGCGCCGGACCAGCTCGAGTTCCTGTCGCGCCTGCTCGTCGAGTCCTGCGGGCAGGTTCAGCAATTCGTTGACCGGACCGAGGATCAGGGTGAGCGGTGTCCGGAATTCATGGCTGATGCTGGAGAAGAACGTGGTCTTGGCCCGATCGAGTTCGGCCAGTTCCTCAGCACGCGACTGCTGGGCCTGGTAACTACGCGTCCGTCCTACTCCGGCAGCAATGTATCCGGCGGCCATTTCGACGAAGCTTCGATAGTCGTCGTCGAACAGGCGATGCCGGTTCAGCGCTGCGACCAGGAACCCGTAAGGCGCACCGCCGGCTTGGAGCAACGGCACCACGAGCGCGCTTTCTGGAGGCTCGCGCCAGGCGCCGGTCGGCAGGTTGAGCGTGCGGTCGAGGTCCACCAGCTCGGATTCCCCGCGGGCTGCTTTCGCGACTGGCCACAGCCCAGCAGTGGTGTTGCCCGGAAGAGTCTGGGGCGCACCGGGATCGCCGGGCGCGATGCCGCTCACCCCGGCCAGCCGCGCGTCGCCGTCGTCGTCGAACAAATAGGTGAGGGTGAACGGCAGATCGTAGGTGTTGCGAGCGAGTTGTTCGGCCGCGAAGTCGAGCATCTGCTTTTCGGTCCGAACGACGCTTGAATCCGAACCGAGATCGCGAAGCGTCGCCATCCGACGCTCAGCGATCACCCGGTCGGTCTCCTCACTGACCACGCACAACATCCCGACGATCTGTGCGTCGTCATCGCGCAGGGGGCTGTAGGAGAACGTGTGGAAAGTCTCCTCGGAATAGCCCGAACGCTCCAAAAGCAGCATCAGCGCTTCGTCCCACGTCGACTCGCCGGCGGACATGACGCGCTCGACTCGAGAGCCGATGTCCTGCCAGATTTCGGCCCACACCTCGCTGGCTGGCCGCCCCAGCGCCCATGGGTATTTGCTTCCCAAGGTGTTGCGCCGGTAATCCGCGTTGCAGAAGAACGTCAGCTCCGGGCCCCACGCCATCCACATCGAGAAGCGTGACGCGAGCAGCATGTTGACCGCAGTGCGGAGACTTTGCGGCCAGTTCTCGACCGGTCCGAGCGGTGTTGCCGCCCAATCGACAGCGGCAAGATCGCGTCCGATCTCCTGGTCTGCGCGAAAGACCACCGACATCCTTTCGAACCGTTACCGTCGCTCTGCCAAGACAACCATCTGCCGTGCTCTGATCGCCAGCGTTCGCCGGATCGCGTTTGCTACCGACCCCTTGCCCAGCCGTTCCCACGCATCGATAGGTGCTTGTTTATTCCCATTTTTTCCGGCTTCCAAGCCAGACGGCGTGCAGCTCACAGGGTTGGCTCCGCCAATCAGTCTCGGTCCGACCATCGGAAGACCAGGAGGCACGCGGCCAACCCCCCGACTGCCCACGCCGTGAGCATCAGGAAAATGTGCCAGCGTTCCCAACTTCCGGCCGGCTCGAACGCGGCCATGTTCGACGGCAGCAACACCGACCGGAAGCCCTGGGCCATCCACTTGACCGGGAAGACGGAGCCGACGACCAACATCCACGTCGGCAGCACGACGAGCGGCACGTACGTCCCTGACACGAACTGCAAACCGACCGCCGGCCCGTTGGTGACAACGGCGGCGGCGACTGCATTACTGGCCAAGTTGCTGATGAAGATGCCCACGTAGGGAACAGCTGACGATCCCGAGAAGAAATACCCAGACCAGCGTGAACCATCCGAATGCCGTTGCGGGTAAGCGCAAATCGAAGAAGAGCAGCCCCACCGCCAGCAGGATGACAGCTTCGGCGAGGCTGACGATGGCCACCAAGGAGATCTTCCCGATGAAATATGACACGGCGGTCGTTGGCGTGCCGCGCAGACGGCGCAGGGCGCCGGTATCGCGGTCGGCGGCGATACTGATGCCCAGATTGATGAATGAGGTAGAGAGAATCCCGTAGGCGAGCATGCTGGCCGCGATGACCGCGCCCGTGCTGATTTCGGTGTTGGGCAGCTTCGTGGAGAAGATCGAACCCAGCAGAATGCAGATGACGGCCGGCAGTGAGAAAGTCAGGACCATTTGTTCTGGCCGGCGATAGAACATCTTGAGCTCGGGGACAACTCGCGACAAGCCGATGCGCAACGGGGACGGCAAAGCCTCGCGTGCTCGCTGTCGCCGTGCTGGGGTGCGGGTCACTTCCGTCATTCCATGCCGATCAACTGCAGGTAGGCATCCTCGAGCGTGGGACGGGTGACCGTCAGCTCAGACAGCTCCGCACCGTCCATCGAGCTCTGCCTGATCAGTGCGGTCGGCTGAGCGGTCTGCTCCGTGTGGATTCGGCCGTCCACCTTCCACCGGACAGTGGCGACCGCATTGACATGGCGGATCAGGTTCTGCGGCGAGTCGACCGCGACGACCCGTCCCCCGGCGATGACCGCGACACGGTCTGCCAGCGCCGCCGCTTCCTCGAGGTAGTGGGTGGTCAGCAGGATCGTCGTACCGCCGCGTGCGAGCAGCCGGATGAGGTCCCAAAAGCGCAGCCTCGCTTCGGGGTCGAAGCCGGTCGTTGGTTCGTCGAGAAATAGCAGCGTGGGCAGGTTGATGATGCCCAGAGCAACGTCGAGTCGGCGGCGCTGCCCTCCCGACAACGTCCTCACTTTCGACTCGGACAACTGTCCTAGGCCGACGAGCTCGAGCACTTCCTCGGGAACGCGCGCTGTTCCATAGCACTTCGCGAACATCCGGAGCGTCTCAGCGACGGTGAGCATCCCGGCGTCGCTGACCTCCTGCAGCACGATGCCGATCTTGGCGCGCCACGCCCGTCCGGCCACTCCGGGATCTTCACCCAACACGCTCACATGTCCGTGATCACGCTTGCGGTGCCCTTCGAGGATCTCGATCGTCGTCGACTTGCCCGCCCCATTGGGTCCGAGGATCGCGAACACTTCGCCGTATCCCACATCGAGGTCCACATCCCGTACTGCCTGCAGTTTCCCGTAGGTCTTAGACAAAGATCTAACCCGCACAGCGGAATTCACGACTCCGCCCCGCCTCGGTTCTCGAGTTCGGCCAGCACATCACGAAGCTCGGCATCGGAGAGCTGCTCGATCAATCGGTCGACGTCGTCGGTCGCGACGGGCTCGGGCGCGTCGTCGGCGGCCGCAGCCTGGTCGGCGCCGGCGAATCGGAGCTCGGACAGGATCCGGGCAGCTACCGAATTGACGCTGACACCGCGAAGCAGCTCGAGCAGCGGCAGGTCGATCGCGAACATCGCATTGACCCTGAGCCTGAAATCCATGGCCATCAGCGAGTCCAGGCCGACCTCATCGAGAGTGTCATCGGGCTCGATGTCCGCAGGCGCAATCTCGAACACCGCGGCAGCGACTTCTCGAACGTGACCGGCGACGGCGTCGAGCCTTTCGGCTCTCGGGCAGCGCGACAGGAAGTCGAGTACCGAGTAGTCGGATTCACTTGCATCGGAGTCCGTTTCGGCCGCACCCAGCTCGGAGAACATCGGCGGCAACGCAGCGCCGAGTCCGGCACGGCGTGCCCGCACCCAGTCGGCGTCGATCGCAACAACGTTCGGGACTCTTTGATTGATGAGGCGATCAAGGATGCGTGTGCCGGTCGTGGGTGTGATGAGTTCGATTCCCCGCTGCGCGTACACCTTCTCCAGCTTGAGATCTTCGACCATTCCCACCGACCATGGCCCCCAACCGATTGTGAGCGCCGGCAGGCCCTGAGCCTTCCGGTAGTGCGCGAACGCATCGAGGAATGCGTTCGCGGCCGCGTAGTTTCCCTGCCCGGGCGAGGCAATCACCGATCCCGCCGACCCGAACATCACGAAGAATTCCAGATCGTGACCGCGAAAAGCGTTGTGCAGCACCCGGGCGCCGTTGACTTTCGGCGACATGACTTTGGTGAAGTCGTCTTCGGTCATGTTCACCACTAGCCGGTCCTCGACTGACCCTGCGGCGTGGATGATTCCGCGGACTGGTCGGCCTCCGCTCCGGACATGACTGCTCAGCCAGCTTGCCACCTGGTCGGCGTCAGTGATATCGACACTGGCAGTGATGACTTGGGCGCCGAGGCGCTCGATCTTGCGGATCGCATTGACGGTCTCGTGGTGTCGGTGGTCTTCGGGTAGCAGGGCCCATTGGTCGCGCGGCGGGATCTCGCTGCGCGACAGCAGGGCGACATGCCGCGCTCCCCGTTCGGCCAAGTACCCGGCCACGATTCGGCCGAGCGCTCCCGCGCCACCGGTAACGACGTATGTCGCGTCGGGGGTGAGCTTCGTCGGGAAAGATCGAGTGAGGTTGGAGGTCCGACGAAGGCGCGGGACGAACACTGTGTCGTTGCGGATCGCGATCTGATCCTCGGCATCCTGCCCGAGAATGTGCTCGCAGATGTGTGAGGCGGTTTCGGCAAACTCGTCGCTGTCGTCGATGTCGATCAGTCCGCCCCAACAGCTCGCGAATTCCTGGTGGCCGACAACGCGTCCGAGCCCCCACACAGCTGCCTGTTCGGCGGCGAGATGCTCGGTTCCCAGGACTGACTGCGTGTTGGCACTGAGGACGTACAGCCGTGGCGTGATGCTGTCGTGCTCGGCGAACGCCTTGGCCAAATGCAGAATCGTGAAGACACCGAGGTGGTCGTTAGTGTCGGCGCCTCCGGCTTCAGCGCAGATGTCGAGTGGCCAGCAGTTGATGATGCCGGCGAGGTCGCCTTCGTTGTCGAAATGAGTCTCGATCAATCGAAGGAATTGGTCGGGCTGCTGAGGATTCAGCGCGTATCCACCGTCCACTTTGGTCAACCCGGCGACGGGTTGGTGCAGGACCACGCGAACTCGGTGCCCGCTGCGGCGGAGCTGATCGGCGAGCGCCGTTCCGACACCGCCGGTGTCGAGGAAGATCAACCAGGACTGATTGTCGCTTGGGGCCGCTGACTCGTTGGGTTCGCTGTTGGCCTCGCAGCGCTCAACCCACTGAACCTCGTACAGCCCCTTGTCCACTCGTTCTGTCGACATGCGCGAGGATGCGCTCAACGCTTGCAACGTGAACCCGGTGAAGACGGCCAGCGGCTCGCCGTCATCGCCAACCAGCGCGATGTCACTTTCGATCTCGTCCTTGGTGGCCGACGTCACCAAAACCTGGGCGGTCATGTGCGGCTGCGGTGCACCGTAGATGGCACTGCGCCGGATTCGAACGGGAAGGTAGGCGTCGTCTTCGGCCTCGCGTCCGAGAAGTGTTGTGCCGATGAGTGTCTGGAAGGCGCCGTCGATGAGGGCCGGGTGGAATCGAAATTGTTCGATGTCCTGGCCGAGCGGTGGGGGTGTCGTGATGTCGGCCGTGGCCCAGCCGTTTCCGGACACCATGCCGTCGATGCTCTGGAATGCAGCACCGTAGGTGAATCCGACGGACTGCGCTCTGGTGTAGAACTCGTCGTGATCGATTGCGGTGGTGGGCTTTGCGTGGCGCGGCAGGTTTACCCGACCGGGCGAGCGCGCGAGCGTGTTGAGCTCGGCTGTCGCGGTGATCGTCCACTTGACGTCACCGCCAATAGTCGCCGTGAGTGCGGCGAACTCCAGGGTTCCGCTATCGCGGTTGAGGGTGGTCCGCAGCACCGGGTCACAGGTGTCATCGAGGATGACTGCATGCAGCAACGCGAGGTTGTCGACACTGTACTCGGTGGACCCATAGGTGGCCTGGGCTGCGGCCAAGGCCATTTCGATGTAGACCGCCCCGGGTACGAGGATGCTCCCCTGTACGTGATGATCGGCGAGAAACGGTGTCGTAGCGGTGCTCAACTCGACTTCCCAGGCCGGATGCACCCCGCTCACGGGCTGTCCCAGCAGTGGATGAACCGGGCGGTAATGCAGGTCCTCGGCCGCTTCCTGCGTCTCGTTCCAGTAGCGCTTCGACTGCCACGGGTACGACGGAAGCTTGAGAAGTCGCGCCGCTTGCCGCGGGAAGAGCGCCTCCCATGCCACATCGTGGCCGTGACAGTGCAGGGCGCCAACGCAATTCATCAGCGTACGACCGTCATCCTCGTCGCGTCGCTGGGCGGCCAGAACGACGGCGTCGCTGTTGTGTGATGCGGCGACTTCGAACAATGATGCGGCGAGAACTGGGTGCGGGCCCAGTTCGACGAAGTGGGTGTAGCCATCATCGAGCATGCGCCGGACCGCGGGTTCGAAAAGCACTGTGGCACGGGTGTTCTGCCACCAGTACCCGGCGCCGTCGGAATACCGGTCCAAGCGCTCGCCGGTGACCGTGGAGTACAGCGGCACTGTCGCCGCAGCCGGGGTGAGGGTGTCCAAGGCGCTGACCAGATCGGCCTTGATGACGTCCATGTAGTGGGTGTGGTAGGGGACCTTGCCGTTGAGGAACCGGTTGAAAATCTGCAATTCGTCGAGGTGACGTGAGATCTTCTCGAGGATGTCGCTGTCGCCGGCGACGGTAACCGTCGACGGGCCGTTGATCGCGGCGATCGATACCCATTGTCCGATTGAGTCGCGCATGGTGGAGTCGATCGTGTCCATGAACGATTCGGCACTGAGGCCAACCGCAAGCATCCGGCCTAACCCACTGGTGCGTTGCTGCAGACGACTTCGGTGGTAGATGACGCGGACCGCCTGCTCGAAGGTGAGGATGCCGGCGAGGTAATGGGCGGCTACTTCGCCGGCGCTGTGGCCGATCACCGCATCCGGTGTGATGCCGAGATGCTTGAGCTGCTCGGCGAGGGCGATCTGAATGGCGAAGTTGGCGGGCTGCGCGATCTCGGTTTCGCCCATCCGAGAGTGGGCTTCGTCGGCGCGGAGTTCGTCGAGCAGTGACCAGTCCGCGTAGCGGGACAGTTCGCGATCGGTGCGCAGAATGCTCGCGGTGAACGCCGGATACACATCGAGGAGGTTGCGGCACATCTTCCACCACTGCGGGCCCATGCCGGTACAGACGAATGCGAGTTTGGGCGCAACCGGGCTGGTGCGGCTCGCCGAGATCTGCCCACCGTCGGCAAGTGCTTGGAGCTGTTCGCGGGCTTCGGTGATGCTGTCAGCGACGAGGGTTCGACGGTAGTTCAGATGGGAGCGCCGCCTACCGAGCGTGTAGCCGATGTCGAGCAGGGTGAGGTCTGGGTGTGCGTCCAGGTGTTCGGCGAGCTGCCGAGCGGTCGCTGCCAGCGCCTCCTCGGTGCGCGCCGAGATCGGCAGCACAGCCAGGGGTAACGGCAGACAGTGGTTCACGCCGTTGGTGGCGGCCGGCGCCGGTGGTTGCGCGAGCACGACGTGCGCGTTGGTGCCACCGAAGCCAAAGGAGTTCACTCCGGCTACGCGCCGCGTGGTGTCGGGGAACGGCCGCCCGCTTCGTGGGATGTCGATGTTCCACTCCCCCAGCGGGATCTGATCGCTGGGGTGGTGAAGATGGAGGTTGGCCGGGATGTATCCGTGTTTGAGTACGAGCGCCGCTTTGATCAGTCCGGCGACGCCGGCTCCGGCCTCCAGGTGGCCGATGTTGGTTTTGACCGACCCGATCACCAGCGGCTGGGTCGGCGGGCGTTGTGAGGCGAGTGCGTTCGCGAGAGCCCGGACTTCGACCGGGTCGCCGACCGGGGTCCCGGTCCCGTGTGCTTCGACGTACCCAACGTCGTTGGGGTGAACGCCCGCTCGTCGTAAGGCAGCCGTGATGGCCGCCTCTTGGGCTTGCGCGCTCGGCACCGTGATGCCATCGGTGCGGCCGTCCTGCGACACGGCCGTGCCGAGGATCTGGGCGTAGATGTCATCGCCGTCGAGCAGGGCCTGCTGCAGCGGTTTGATGATGACGACGGCGCCGCCTTCGCCTCGCGCATATCCGTCGGCGGATTGGTCGAATGCCTTACATCGGCCGTCCGGTGCGAGAAATCCACTCTTCGATTCCGCGATCGCGGTGTTGGGTCCGATCATGATGTTGACACCGCCGGCGAGTGCCAAATCGCATTCGCCATTCCAGATGCTCAGCGCGGCAAGGTGTACCGCGACCAGCGAGCTGGAACACGCGGTGTCGATGGTCATGCTGGGTCCGCGGAAATCGAAGGCGAACGATATGCGGTTCGCCAGCATCGTCATCATCATCCCGGTGGCGGAATGCGTCTTGAACCGGTATCGGCTGGTGCGACCTTGGTTCTGAAGAAGCTGGTAGTCGAGGGTGAAGCCACCGACAAAGACGCCCACATCGGTACCGGCCAGGCTGTCGGCGCAGATGCCGGCGTCTTCCAACGCCTCCCACGTGGTCCGCAGTAAGAGGCGCTGCTGCGGATCGACCAGGTTCGCCTCCCGCGGCGAGATACCAAAGAACTGGGGATCGAATTGATCGATCTCGTTGAGGAAGCCCCCTCGACGGGTGGTCATCTTCCCAACCTTCTTGGGGTTGGGATCATAGTATTTCGCTGCATTCCAACGGGTCTCAGGAACGACGCAGGTGGCATCGGTCTCGCTGAGCAGCAGATCCCAGTACAGGTCTGGACTGAGCGCGCCGCCGGGGAAGTGGCAGCCGACGCCGACGATGGCGAGCGGCTCGTTGATGCCTTGTTCGGCAGACGTGTTCACGGTATCGACCTAACGATCTGTTGCCGGGTTTGTAGTCCGCTCAACTGAATTCGAGCTCGGGAGCGGCACGGACGATCCACCCCCGGCTGAGCGGACCGGCGTCCTGCTGCTGGCGGTAAGTGGATCGCAGATCTCGCAGGAAAGTGTCGCGCTGCCACGCCTGCACCTGCTGCATGACGTCGTCTGAGAACAGCTGGCATTTATCCGTGAGTATGGTTTCGATCAGCTGACCCGCGAGCTGGCGCAACAGCAGGATGTTCTGCCGCGCCGTCTCCTGCAGCTCCGCCTCCTCCGCCAGCACCTTGCGCAGGTTCAGCAGCACGTCGATGCGCCCGATCAGGGCCTCGAAGTGCTCGACCACGCGTACGTCGGGCAGCGGCAGCAGCTCCGGTATCTCGAGGTTCGTGAGCGCGCCGATGATCTTCTGCGTCTGCGCTGCCACTGGCCGCCCGCAGCTTGAGGATCTTGTCCGTCCGGAACGACGCCGGACGTGAGCCGGTCGTGCGTCGTGACGCCGAAGCGCGCCTCGTCTCGTAGACGACGAATCGAAGGCACGAAGGGACTACGAAGTTGAAGAACAAGAAACAAATCCCTACGTATTGCTAGGAGGCTGAACGAGAGCCGTATGCGTATCATGGCGAATGCTGGTATTTAGGATGACCGGTATACCATAGGCCATGAACAGCCAGGCCGGCTTCCCGATGAGAAGGTCGTAACCCGTTCCGCAACGGTCTCATGCCAGCGCGCCGAACAGCTCTCGGACGTACTTGAACTCGCCCATCGCCTTGTGGCATTTG
>CAWIKT010000047.1:0-8596 GCA_963836555.1 uncultured Actinomycetota bacterium
CAGCTTGCGGCGCTGCTCGCGGTATTACGCTGCGGAGCAACGGTCGTCGTGATCAACCCGGCCCGTGGCGACGAGCGGATCAAGACCGATGTCGAACAGCTCGAGCTGCCATGGGCCATCGGCGAGCCCGGGGATCTGGCGCTACTGGGCGAGATACCCGGCACTGCAACGGTTTCAGTCACCGACCTGGCCACCGAGCCTGACGTCGCGCCGGCCGGCCGACAACGTCCGGTCCGCGGGCGACCCGGTGTGGCCGTGCGCATGCTGACCAGTGGGACGACCGGCCCGCCCAAACGGATCGACCTCACCTACGACATGCTGGCGCACAGCGTGATGGGATCGGAAACCGATAATGTTGCGCCGCCAACGGAACTGCGCCGCAGCGTTGCGATCGTCAACTCGCCGCTGGTGCACATCGGCGGCGTCTTTCGGATCTTGCAGTGCGTCGCCGAGGCGCGTCCGTTCGTTTTGCTGGAGCGGTTCGACCTCGACCGGTGGGCCGAGGCGGTACGCACGCACCGGCCCCGCGCGGTGTCGCTGGTGCCGGCCGCGCTGCGGATGGTTTTGCACTCGGACCTGCCCCGCGAGGATCTGGCGAGCATTCGGGCGGTGACCTCGGGCACCGCCCCGTTGTCGGCGGACGATTGTGACGCGTTCACCTCGAAGTACGGGATCCCGGTGCTGACCTCCTATGCCGCAACCGAATTCGGCGGCGGCGTCGCAAGCTGGACGCTTGCCGATCATCAGAGATTCTGGCGGGACAAACGCGGAAGCGTGGGACGCGCCAACCCTGGCGCCCAGCTGCGGTTAGTCGACGACGCCGGTGCCCCGCTGGCGTGCGGCGAGACCGGTCTGCTGGAGGTCAGGCCGGCGCAGCTGGGCCCGTCCGCGGGCTGGATACGAACCACCGACCTGGCGCGGATCGACGCCGACGGGTTTCTGTGGATCGTCGGCCGGGCCGACCAGGCGATCATTCGCGGCGGCTTCAAAATCATGCCCGACGACGTACGTGGGGCCTTGGAAGGCCATCCCGCCGTGGCCGGTGCCGCGGTCGTCGGGCGGGGCGACGAACGGCTCGGCGAAACGCCGGTCGCCGTGGTGGAACTGCGGGCGGCGGAGTCGGCGGACGCCGCCGGACTCACCGAATATCTGCGAAAACGATTGGCTAGTTACGAGATTCCGACCGAAATCGTGATCGTCGACGAGCTTCCCCGAACACCGTCCGGCAAGCCCGACCTGGCCGCCATCCGGCGACAAGTGATCGATGTGACCTCGGCAGTGCAGGACCATGATGGCGGGTGAAGCGGTCACCATCGGCGAGGTACTGCGCACCCAGGCTCGCGGTAGGGCCGATCACCCTCTACTGATCTGCGACGCTGAACGCATCACCTACGCCGATGCCGAAAGGCTTTCCGCGCTCACGGCGCGCGGTCTGATCGGCCTGGGCGTCGGCAAGGGCACTCACGTCGGACTGCTTTATGCCAACGGTGCCGACTTCGTCGTGGGGATGCTGGCCGCGACGCGGATCGGCGCTGTCGTCGTACCATTTTCGACGTTCGCGACGGCCCGCGAACTGCGCGAGCAACTCATCGACAGCGATACCCAGATCCTGCTGTCGGCTGCGTCCTTCCGATCGCACAATTACGTGCGGCGCCTGACCGAGGCGGTGCCGGGCGTGACGATCGACTCCGACAGTCGGCTTTTCAGCACGGCCACACCGAATTTGCGTCACGTCATCGTCGACGTCGCTCGGCTGCAACGCCGGGGGAAAAGTGTTGACGAAGCACTCCTGTCGGCGATGGAGGGCGACGTCGAAGGATGCGACGCGGCGACGATCGTCTACACGTCCGGGACCACGAGTGCGCCCAAGGGAGTGCTGCATACCCATGCCGCGCTGGTCGACCATCAGCGGAACCTCAACGCGGTGCGACACCTCACCGCGTCGGACAAGCTGTTCTGCAACTCGCCGTTCTTCTGGATCGGCGGACTCGGATTTGCGTTGCTGGCCAGCATGGTTGCCGGCGCATCACTGGTCTGCTCGAACGCCGACGACCCGGGTCGCACGCTGGATCTGCTCGAGGCCGAACGGCCCACCGTCACCAATGGTTTCACTGCCGGAATCCGGCACCTGACGCAACATCCCAGCTTTCCCGGCCGCGACGTATCCTCGATGCGACGCGGCAACCTGTATCCGATCATGGCTCGCCAGGTACGGCCGGCCGACCCCGAGTTGCGACACAACATGCTCGGATTGACCGAGGCCGGTAGCGTCGTGTTGATCAGTGCCGACGACACTGACCAGCCCGAGCATCGCCGCGGGTCGTTCGGCACACCGGCGCCCGGGATAGCCGCCAAGCTCGTCGACCCAGAGACCGAGCTGACGGTCGAGGCCGGAGCGCCGGGTGAACTGTACATTCGCGGAGCGTGTTTGATGCAGCGCTACTACAGGCGTAGCCGCGAGGAATGCTTCGACGCCGACGGTTGGCTGCACACCGGTGACCTAGCCGCCACCGACAACGAGGGATTCTTCTACTATCTCGGTCGGCGCGGGTCGATGATCAAGACCGCCGGCGCCAACGTCTCCCCGGCGAAGTCGAGCAGGCCATCGCCACCATCACCGGCGGTACGGCGTACGTGTTCGGCATTCCGGACCCCGATCGCGGCCAGGCGGTCGCCGCCGTCGTCATCGTGGACGACGCGGTCGACTTCGACGAGGCCGACCTGCGTCGCAAGCTCGCGATTGAACTGTCGGCCTACAAGATTCCCAAGCGGCTCGCCGCGCTGTCACCGTCCGAGATGCCAATGCTGGCCAGCGGGAAACCCGACCTGCCGCGCTGAAGAGACTGTTCGATGCCTGACACCATCGACAGCCTGGTGCGGCAGCAGTCGGCGCACCACCCGAGCAAGCCGATGGTGATCGACTCCAACTCTCGGCTGAGCTACCGCCAACTAGACTGCAGCACAAGAGTGGGCGCCGGCTTCATCGAGGCCGGGATCGGCAAGGGTACCCGGGTCGGGCTCATCATGCCCAACGGCGCCGCTGGGTGCAGATCGCGATCGCACTCACCCGCATCGGTGCGGTGCTGGTTCCGCTGAGTACCCTGCTCAGGCGCGGGAACTTGCCGCGCAGTTGCACAGCGCGTCGGTGCAGTACCTGATCAGCGTCGAGGAATTTCGCGGGCACCGCTACCTCGACGACCTGCGTCGGCTTTGGGCCGCAGTGATGTCGATGGGACGTTGTACCGCACGGAACTGCCGGCGCTGCGCCAGGTGTGGACGCCCGCCACCTTGCCGCAAGCGCCCGCGACCTCATTCGTCGACGCCGTCGCAGCCACGGTGACACCGAGCGACACGATGGCCATCATGTTCACCTCCGGAAGCAGCGGCCCGCCGAGAGGGCGTGGTGCACTCGCACGGTGCTGCACTTGGCGCCGTGCGCGCGGGTTTGACAAGCCGCTGCATCGATGCCGGCACCCGGCTGTATCTGCCGATGCCGTTCTTCTGGGTGGGCGGATTCGCCGGTGGAGTGCTCTCCGCACTGGTGGCCGGCGCCACGCTGGTCACCGAGGAGATCCCGCAGCCAAAGACGACGCTCCAGTTGTTGGAACGCGAGCGGGTGAACCTGTTCCGGGGCTGGCCGGACCAAGGCGAGGCACTGGCGCGCCACCCGTATCGCACCCGAGTCGACCTGTCCGCACTGCGCGTGGGCAGTCTGGAGGCGTTGCTGCCGCCCGACCAGCGTTCCGAACCCGGTTCGCGGGCAACGCTATTGGGAATGACTGAAACATTCGGGCCCTACTGCGGCTACCCCGCCGACACCGATATGCCGCGCTCAGCGTGGGGCAGCTGTGGCAAGCCCTTCCCCGGAATGGAGGTCCGCATCACCGATCCCGACAGTGGACAGACTCTCCGCGCAGGAACCATTGGAATGATTGAACTTCGCGGCCCGCACACGCTGCGCGGCATCTGCCGGCAAAGCCGTGAGGAGCTGTTCACCGTCGACGGCTTCTACCCCACCGGTGATCTCGGCCGACTCGACGGTGACGGCTTTCTGTTCTACCACGGTCGATCCGACGACATGTTCAAGGTCAGCGGGGCGACCGTCTATCCCGCCGAGGTGGAGCGGGCGCTGCGCGACATCGACGGTGTCGACAACGCCTACGTCACCAATCTGCCCGGCGCGCAGGGAGACCGAGTCGGTGTCGCTGTGGTGTGCGACTCGGCGGATGTCACCGTCGACAACTTACGTGCGCAGGCGCGAAACCGACTCAGCTCGTTCAAGGTTCCGACGGTATGGTTCCTGGCCGACGACGCGGCGATTCCCCGCGGCGCGACCGGCAAGGTCGACATCGGCCGACTACGCGCATTGCTGGCCGGCGCGGCCGAGCGCTAGCCCGATTCGACCACGCCGTGTTCGGCGAGGTGGTCGATCAGCGGTGCCGCCCCCGCGGCCAGGTGGTGCGACATCGCCCTGCGCGCGGATTCGCTGTCGCGCTTGGCCAGCGCCGCCACCACCCGACGGTGGTCTTTGATCGACTGGTCGGGCCAGCCGGCGATGATCGGAAACACGGATTCCGGTGCGTAGCGGGTGATTTGCGACATCATCTGCGCGAGCTTCGGTGACTCGGCGGCCACGTTGATAGCCCGGTGGAATTCGTGGTTGAGTCGGACCGTGCGCTCGATGTCGTTGCCGGCGTAGGCCTCTTCCAACTGTGACTGAATGTGCTTGAGCTCGCGGAGTTGCGCGTCGTCGATGCTTACCGCGGCCCGGGCGGCAAGCTCCCCACCGACGTGGGCCTGCAGGTTGGCCACGTCGGCCAGGTCGCGCTCGGTGACCGGCAGCACTACGAAGCCGCGGCGCGGCTGCTGCGCCAACAGCCCCTCGGACCGTAACTCGAAAAGGGCCTCCCGCACCGGGGTGACGCTGATCCCCAGCTCGGCGGCCAGCTGATCCAACCGGACGTATTCGCCGGCCGAGTACGTGCCGTCGAATATCCGCTTGCGGACATAGCGCGCAACGTCTTCCGAAAGCTGCGGTCGCGCGGCGAAATCCGGGACGCTCATGTCAAATCCGATACTCGGCGAGCAGTCGCTTGCTGATGATCGACTTCTGGATCTCGCTGGTTCCCTCGCCGATGAGCAGGAACGGCGCGTCGCGCATCAGTCGCTCGATCTCGTACTCCTTGGAGTACCCATACCCACCGTGGATCCGGAAGCTCTGCTGGGTCACCTCGGCACAGAACTCGCTGGCGAGGTATTTCGCCATCCCGGCCGCGACGTCGTTGCGCTCGCCGGAGTCCTTGAGCCGGGCGGCGTTGACCATCATCAGATGGGCGGCCTCGACTTTGGTTGCCATCTCGGCGATTTGAAAGGCGATGGCCTGATGCTCGGCGATCGGCTTGCCGAAAGTGTGCCGCTGCTGGGCGTAGCGCGCGGCCAATTCGAAGGCGCGGATGGCCACACCGCACGCCCGGGCCGGGACATTGACCCGGCCGACTTCAATGCCGTCCATCATGTGGTAGAAGCCCTGCCCGGGGGTGCCGCCCAGGATGTCCTCGGCGCTGGCGGCGTAGCCGTCGAAGATCAGCTCGGTGGTGTCGATGCCCTTGTACCCGAGCTTGTCGATCTTGCCGGGTATGACCAGGCCGGGCAGCACTTCGCCGAAGCCGGTGGGCTTTTCGATCAGGAACGTCGTCAGGTTGCGGTGCGGCTTGTCGGCGCCCTCGTCGGTGCGGACCAGCGCGGCGACCAGATGTGGAGCTGGCGCCGTTGGTCAGCCACATCTTCTGGCCGTTGATGGTGTAGTCGCCGTCGACGTCGCGGGTGGCGCGGGTGCGGATCGCGGCGACGTCGGAACCCAACTCCGGCTCGGACATCGAGAACGCGCCGCGCATCTCGCCGGTTGCCATCCGCGGCAGGAAACGTTGCTTCTGCTCGTCGGTGCCGTGCTGGCGCAGCATGTAGGCGACGATGAAGTGGGTGTTGAGCACGCCGGAAACGCTCATCCAGCCGCGGGCCAGTTCTTCGACGCACAGCGCGTAGGTCAGCAGCGACTCGCCCAGCCCGCCGTATTCCTGCGGGATCATCAGCCCGAACAGACCCATCTCGCGCATCTGGTCGACGATCGCCTGCGGATAGGTGTCGGTGCGCTCCAGCTCGGGCGCGTTCGGGATGATTTCCTTGTCGACGAATTGCCTTACCGTCGAGATGATGTCGTTCTGGATGTCGGTCAGGCCGATCGTTTGTGCGAGCTTGGTCATGAGGGCTCGCTCTTCGTCAGTGCGCGATGGTGTTCGCATCGGTCAGGCGGCTGATGGCGTCGCGCAGTAGTCGGGCGCTCTCGGCGGCGGATCTGGCCATGGTCTCGTCCTCGGTCTCGCGGGTACGGGGCGGTGGTCCGGGAAGGTCCCGGCCGGGCTATCCCTTCACCCGCCCGCCGTCAGACCGGAGGCGACCCGCCGCTGGAAGACGACGAACAGGAGGATCACCGGCAGCGAGACCAGCAGCGCGCCGGCCATCTGCGAGCCGTAGTCGGCGCCGTGCGTCGGGCTGGCCGAGTAGAACGAGAGCCAGACCATCGAGGTGCGCTTGCCGTTGCTGCTGAGCAGGGTGTTGGCGAGCACGAACTCGTTCCACGCCTGGATCCAGGCGTACACGCCGGTGGTGACCAGGCCGGGCATGGACAGCGGCAGGATCATCCGGAAGAACGCGCCCCACCGGGTGCAGCCGTCGACCATCGCGGCCTCGTCCAGCTCGACCGGGATGTTGACGATGAACGAGCGCAGCGTCCAGACCACGTACGGGATGGTGAAGACCAGGTAGGCGAGGATGACGCCGAGGTACTGGTCGTAGAGCCCCGCCTTGTTCAGCACGATGAACAGCGGGATCGCGATGGCCAGCAGCGGCACCATCTGCACGATCAGGATCGCCACGATGAACGGGTTGCGGCCGCGGAAGCGGAACCGCGCGACCGCCACGGCGGCCAGGAAGCCGACCACCAGTCCCGCGACCACCGAGCCGACCGTGATGATCGCGGTGCTGCGCATGCTGCTGAGGAAGTCGGGGTCGTTGAAGACGGTGCTGTAGCTGGAGAAGTCGAAGTGCGTCGGCCAGAAGGTCGGGTTCTGCGAGAGCAGGTCCGAGTTCGACTTGACCGTCGTCAGGATCATCCAGTAGATCGGGAACGCCATCACCAGGCCGAACACGACCGCGATCGCGTTCCACACGCCGGTCATCGCGCGGCTCTCGCCGGGGCGCCGGCCGCGCGAGCGCACCCGGGCGCGTCGCTCTTCCGGCAGCTGCGACGGGACCGCCCGCGCTGGAGTGAATGCCATCAGCCCTGGCCCCCGATCTTGACGACCTGTCGGATGTACGCGACCAGCACCGCCAGCATCAGCACGATCATCGCGATCGAGATCACCGAGCTGGTGCTGTCGTGCGAACTGGTGAAGCCCTCTTCGTAGAGGTAGACGCCCACGGTCCAATAGCCGGGCTCCGGCGACTGCTGGCGCAGCGCCATCTGCGCGAACACCTGGAAGTCCCAGATGAAGCTGAGCGAGGTGCACAGCAGCAGGAACGGCCGGATGATCGGGAAGATGACGTGCCGGAACTGCTGCACCGGGTTGGCGCCGTCGACCCTCGCGGCCTCGACCAGTTCGCGCGGCACCTGGGTCATCGCGGCGTTGAGACCGACACGAGGAACGGCAGGGCGCCCAGACCACGGTGAAGGCGACCACCACGTAGAGGCCCTGCGTCGGGTTGGCGAACCAGTCGTGGTTCTTCATCCCGCTGCCGCCGAGCAGGTAGCAGATGTAGTCGATCACGCCGCTGGTCGCGTCGAACAGCCAGCGGAAAGATGGTGCCGGTGACCAGCGCGGGCACCACCCACACGAACATCAGGGACCGTGGAACGAGACGAAGATCTTCGCCCACGGCGAAACCAGGTTCAGCACGAGCGCCATGCCGAGGCCCACCACGATCGAGATCGCGACGGACCTCGACGGTGAACAGGAAGGAGCGCTCGACAACCTGCCAGAACTGGGCGTCGGACAGGACCCTGCTGAATCCCGCCGAAGCCGATCCACTTGTCCAGGCTCGGGTTCGCCAGCCAGCAGGTAGGTGTTGACGTTCTGGAAGGCGAGGAGGATCACCCGCACCAGCGGGTAACCGAGCACGCCGATGGGGCGACGGCGGCCGGCAGGATCAGGACGTAGGGGATGTACCTGCCCTGGATCGACACGCCGCGGCGGCCCGCGGGCGGAGTTGGGAAGGCGTCCAGTTCTTCGACGTCCTGCCCGCGGCGATCGGATTGAATCGCGCTCATCGTATGGAGGGTTCCTTCCCTGGAGCCCGTCTCCGGACGTGTGCCGGTGTGCATGGCAGCCCGCGCGCTGTGCGCGGGCTGCCATGCACGTCATGCGCGGAATGGCGCCGCGGGGCCGACTGGATCCGGCCCCGCGGGCGGGGAATCACTGCGCGTTCAGGTCGCCCAGGATGGTGGTCTGGGCGGTGCCGAGCGCGGATGCCGGGTCGGTGCCGGTGGCGATCGCCGAGAACGCGGTCTGCAGCGCGGTCTCGTCGGCGCCGGACCAGTTCG